>CAZVHQ010000021.1:0-59792 GCA_964627225.1 uncultured Mesoterricola sp. | reverse complement strand
CAAGGACCGTGGTTATAACCCTGGTTTACCCACACGATTCAGCGAGGAGCCGAAAAATCCCATGCTTGCCCTCCCGAATTTAGGAATTGCCAATGCCCGGCCGCTGCCTCCCCGGCGGTGGACTGCGCCGCATCAGATGGATTAGGCTTCACCAGCATCATGGACTGCCCTACCCGCGGCATTGCCAGCAGGAGAGAAGCGACGAGAAGACGCACCATGGCAATCTCCCTTGTGTTGGGATGCCCACATCGTGGACCTAGATCAGGACTGCTGGAACGGATCGTAATCCGAGAGGACCTTGCCGGGGGTAGCGTCTTGTGCTTGTAGTTCGGCCAAAGCCTGCTGGATCTTGCCAGCCCCATTGACCATCTCCCAATGACACTTGCTGCATTTCAAGTGGCGGAAGGCGCGGGTCAGCACCGTGCGACAATTCGGGCAGTGGGCATTGGAACTCCAAGCCCCATCCACCATGCGCTTGAAGAGCAGGCCGTGCCTCTCGGCAAACTTCTCTGGCCCCACTTGCTGGTTGAGTGTGGCCACCTGCACTTGCAGATCTCGATTCTCCGCACTCGCTTCACTCAGTTCTGAAATCAACTTCTCACTACGGGCTTCCTCGCGCTCAAGCATGTCTTTCAAATACGAAAGATGATCCTTGGCGAATTCCAACCGGTCGGCGATGACGCCCATTCGTTCTTGAATGACTTCGACCTTTGCTTTGGAGCCGGCCATCTCTCGGATAGCCCCAATGGCAGTGCCGAGTCCGGTCACAATCGTTTCCCAATCCCAGCCGGCCATCGGCAATCCCACGTGATGTTGTGCCATCACCCTACACCCAGGCGAAGGCTACGCCAATCCTCGACCACAAAGGGGCGGTGAGGAGGCGATCTTCCATCGGCGCCCGCTCCACGCTATAGCCGACACCACCGGGTGTTCCCAGCCAGCCAGTCCCGATGGGCCGCCTTGGCTGGCCGTTGAGCTGACATCGTTTTCAGCATACTGGAGCACAGCCAAGCAAACGACGCCCTGTGTGTATGGCTGTGTGTGGTCGAATTCTACATAAAGAAAAGCCCTTGAATTTCAAGGGCTTTTTGTTGCTTTTGGCGGAGAGAGGGGGATTCGAACCCCCGGTACTGGTTTACCCAATACATTCGCTTAGCAGGCGAACCCGTTCGGCCACTCCGGCATCTCTCCAGGAGGCTTTTCAGCATAGCCTCTGCGCGAGCCCAAGACAAGGACTCTTCCAGGGGGGCCGGCCGAACCCCGGGGCAGGCATTTCCATTCATATCCGAGCGGGAAAAAAGTCACGGCTCACGCCTGTCCGCGGACTTGACCTATTTTAGTACTATGATTTAACAATTTTAGTATTGACATTGTTTGACTTATACCTAACTTGCGAAAGAGTTCTAGGGCCGTCGCCCTCGGGTCGACAGCGCTCCATCTGAACCTTTCACCCCACCGTTCCCCACATCCCGAGTGCGCCCGACGCACTTGTCCATGGACCCCAAAGCGTGGTCCTGGGAGATCTTATGCCATGCTCCAGCCTCATCCTCAGCCTTGTCGCCGGGCTGCTGGTTGTTCCCCTTGCCGCCGAGGCGCCGGCGGAAACCACGGCCTTGACCGCCATCCAGCTCATGCGGCCCATGCTGCGCGTCGACCCGCGCACCAGCTTCGCGGTGCGCCGGTCTGATCCGGACCCGCTCCTGGACGGAGTGGATGTGCGCCTGGACCAGTACTGCCAGGGCGTGCGGGTGATGGGCGGCGAGGCGATCCTGCACCTGCGCGGGGGCCGGGTGCGCGCCTTCACGGATGGACTGGTGCGCCGGTTCAACGTGGAGGTCAGGCCAACGCTCACCGCCAGCGAGGCCCTGGCACTGGCCGTGGCGGACCTGGCCCCCATCGGACCTCTCGCTCGGCCGCCAACCTGCGAACTGGTGCTGGTACGCATGAAACTGGGGCCCGGTACCAAGGTCCTGCGCGACGCCCTGGTCTACCACATCCATACCGCGCTGGAGAACGGGGTCCGGGAGACCGCCCACACCGACTACCTGGTGGACGCCCACACCGGCGCCATCGCCAAGCGCTGGGACAGCCTGGAAAGCGCGGCGGAGACCACGGAGGGCCTTTCCCAGTACAGCGGCAAGGTCACCCTCGACACCGTGAGCACCACCATGGGCCATGAACTGCGCGACACGACCCGGGGCGTGGGCGGCAACACCTTGGTGGACCTTGGCCATGGCACCGGCGACGACGATGGCAAGCTCTACGCCTCGGCCGGAGCCACCTGGGGCGACGGCAGGAACTACGACGGCGGCAGCACCACGGGCGCCAACGGCGAAACCGCCGCCGTGGACGCGGCCTACGGCCTGCGCTGGACCTGGGACTACTACCGGAACATCCACCAGCGCGACGGCATCGACGGCAAGGGCACGGCGACCACCCTGAGGGTGCACTACGACACCGCCTACGACAATGCCTTCTGGTCCGACGACTGCTTCTGCATGACCTTCGGCGACGGCAAGCAGTTCAAGTCGCTGGAAGCCATCGATGTGATCGGCCACGAAATGAGCCACGGGGTCTGCTCCACCACCGCCAGCCTCCAATACTTCGGCGAAAGCGGCGGACTGAACGAGGCCAATTCGGATATCAACGGGACCATGGTGGAATTCTATTCACGCAACAGCTCGCTCGACAGCATCGGCGACCAGGGCGGCAACTGGACCATGGGCGAGCAGCTGGCCACCCCGGCCCACCTCGGCCCGCTCCGCTACCTGTACAAGCCCAGCAAGGACGGCAAGAGCCCTGACGCCTGGAACGAGGGGCTGGATGAACTGAATGTGCACCGCAGTTCCGGTCCGATGAATCGCTGTTTCTATTTTATAAGCCAGGGATCGTCCGCGGATAAGTCCAGCGACTACTACACAAGCTACCTCCCGAAAGGCATGGCGGGGGTCGGCAACGACAAGGCCGCCCACATCTGGTACCGGGCCATGACCAGCTACATGACCTCCCTGGCCGACTACAACGAGGCCAGGACGGATGCGATCTCGGCGGTCAAGGATCTCTACGGCGCCGGAGGCGCCGAGGAGCAGGCGGTCTGGAACGCCTTCCACGGCATCAACGTGGGCGATCCCTGGCCCGCGCCAAATTGACCTGAATGAAAGTAACGCCAGCCTGCTACCATTCGACTTCCCCCAACCATGGAGCCGTCCGTTTGGTCCAGACCATCGCCGAGCTGTTTTACGAGACCCTGAGCTTCGATCTGCCAGACGCCTTTGCGGCCAAGGCCGATGGCGCCTACCGGCCGATCTCCCACCGGGAACTCCAGGTCCTGGTGGAGCGGCTCGCCCTGGCCCTGCATGCCAGGGGGCTGCGCCTGGGGGACCGGCTGGCCATCCTTTCGGAAAACCGCCCGGAGTGGGCCATTGCGGACTTCGCCTGCGCCCTGCTCGGGGTGGTGAGCGTGCCGATCTACCACACCCTCACCAGCGATCAGACCGCCCACATCCTCCGGGATTGCGGCGCCGCCTGGCTGATGGTGTCCAATGCCGCCCAGCTGGCCAAGGTGCGTCCGGCGCTGGAGCAGCTCCCGGAGCTGCGCGGCCTGACCGTGCTGGACGGGGCGGCGGAGGGCGAGGTCGCGGGACGGGCCTGGGCGCCCTGGGCCATGCTGCAGCGGGAAGGCGAGGCCCTGGACGGCCACCGGGCCGAGGTGCGGCAATGGGCCCGGGAACGCCGGCCGGAGGACCTGCTCACACTGATCTACACCTCGGGCACCACCGGCGAACCCAAGGGCGCCATGCTGAGCCACGGCAACCTGACCAGCAACCTCACCCCGACCATCGAGATCGCCGCCCTGGCCCTGCGGCCGGTGCGCGGCGACCGCTGCCTCAGCGTGCTGCCGCTTTCGCACATCTTCGAGCGCACCGGCGGCCACTACGGCATGTTCCAGCTGGGCATCGCCATCTACTATGCCGAAAGCCTGATCTCCATGCCGCAGAACATCCTGGAGGTGCGCCCCGCGGTGCTCATGGCGGTGCCCCGGATCTTCGAAAAGATCTACGCCAAGGTGCGCGACGTGGTGAACTCGGGCGGCTTCACCCAGCGCATGGTGTTCCGCTGGGCCAGCGACACCTGCCACCGGGTGGTGCGCCACCTCTACCTGAACCGCCGGCCGCCGGCCATCCTCGGCCTGCCCTGGCGGCTGGCCGACCGCATCCTGCTCTCCAAGGTCCGGGACAAGACCGGCGGGCGGCTGCGCTTCTGCGTCACCGGCGGGGCGGGCCTGAACCCCACCATCATGGAATTTTTCTGGGCCATGGGCGTGCCCATCTACGAGGGCTACGGCCTGACCGAAACCAGCCCGATCCTCACCCTCAACCGCCTGGGCCGGGTGCGTCCGGGATATGTCGGCCAGCCGGTCATGCGCACCTGGAACGGCAAGCCCTTCCTCAAGCTGGCGGAGGACGGCGAGATCCTTTGCTATGGGCCCAACGTCATGCAGGGCTACTGGAACCAGGAAGCCGCCACCCGGGAGGCGTTCGACGCCGATGGCTATTTCTGCACCGGCGACGTGGGCGAGATCGATGCCCAGGGCCGGTTCAAGATCACCGACCGCAAGAAGGAGATCATCGTCACCAACGGCGGCAAGAACGTGGCGCCGCAGCCCATCGAGAACGAGCTGCGCCAGGATGCGTACATCGAGCAGGCGATCGTGGTGGGCGAGCACCGCAACCACCTGGCGGCGCTGATCGTGCCGCAGTTCCCGGCCCTGCGCGCCTGGTGCGAGCGCAAGTCCCTGGCCTTCGCCGACGACGCGGCGATGGTGGCGCACCCCAAGGTGGTCGCCAAGCTCATGAGCCGGGTCAACCACGTCAATGCCAAACTGCCCGCCTACGAACGGATCCGGCGGATCGCCCTGCTGCCCCAGGAACTCACGCCCGCCTGCGGCCTGCTGACCCCTTCGCTCAAGCTCAAGCGCCGCGCCGTGAACGACGCCTTCCGGGACATCATCGAGGGGTTATACCGCGCCGGCGGCCAGACGTAGATCCGCCTGCAGCGCCTGCCGGGTGCCGGCCTCCAGGACGACTTCGCCGGCCAGTGCCGGCAGGTCCACCCCCAGGGCCGCCGGGGTGCGCTGGCCCAACTCGAACTTGAGGAACTGCACCGAGGAGAGCTTGTCCTCGCTCATCTGCTCCGGATCGAAGCGGGCCTTGACCCGGCTGCCGTCGGTGCAGGCCAGGTAGATGTGCTCGGGCAGGTCGCGCCAGCGGCGCAGCAGCTCCGGCCGGTCCTTCTCCTCGGGGATCTCGATGAGCAGCGTGCAGCCCAGCTCCCCGTCGGCGCCCAGCACGGCATTGTAGGTGTCCAGCTCGTGCCGGATGTCGGCCTCCCTGACCATCTGCTCCACCCGCACCATTTCCAGCACCTGGTAGCGGATGGTTTCGAGGTTCTCGAACAGGAAGGTGAGATGCTGGCCCAGGTGCACCCGGCGCAGGGCCTTGGCGGCCATGGCCGAGGCGCGGATGGCGTCGCGCTGCTCGGCGTAGGTCAGGTAGTCGAGGATGTCTTTGCGTTCCAGATGAGCCATGGTATGGACCTTCAGATTGGGTTGGGGAAGCCGTCCCGGCGGTAGGCCCGGGCCAGGATGGTCATGGGATGGAGGGCCTTGTGGCCGGCGTGCTGCTCGAACTGCAGGGCCGCCAGCGGGCATTCGGTGGCCCAGACCTGGGCCTCGGGCGCCGCCATGCCCTGGAAGGCCTTGGCGCCGATCCGCCTGGAAGCGTCGTAACTCTCCGATTTCAGGGCGTAGGTGCCGTCGTGGCCGCAGCACTCCAGCACCGAGGAGATCGTCACGCCGGGGATCTTGCGGATGAGGTCGCGGCCCTTGAAGCCCACCGACTGGGCGCGCAGGTGGCAGGGCGCGTGATAGGCCACCGGGCCGGGGCTGGACTTGAAGTTCCAGTCGGCCCTCGGCTCGTTGCGGATCGACCATAGGTACTCGCCCGGATCGCGCACCGCCTCCGCCAGCAGCCGGGCCCGGTCCCGGTCTGCCCCGGAGAGCAGTTCCGGGTATTCCCGGCGCAGCATCATGGAGCAGGTCGGATTGATGACCAGCACCTTGGCCCCGGCCTCCACGTGCGGCATGAGCGCTTCCAGGTTGGCCTTGGCATGCCTGCGCAGGCTCTCCAGATCGCCGTGCTCCCAGGCGGGCATGCCGCAGCACTGCAGGCCGCGCACGCAGCCGGCATGCACGCCGTTGTGCTCCAGCACCTCCAGGGTGTCCTTGCCGATCTGCGGATCGTTGTTCTGCACGAAGCAGGTCTGGAACAGCACCGCTTCCAGGCCCGGACCCGCGGCCATGCGGCCGCTCTTTTCCGCCCAGGCTTCGAAGGTGGCGCCGGCGAAGGCCGGCAGGTGCGCCAGGGGATGCACGCCGAGCACCTTGTCCATGAACCACCTATGCACGGCCACCCGGTTCAGGCTGTTGGCCAGGCCGAAGCTGGCCCGGGCCATGCGCCCGGCCAGATCGGGATCGCCCAGGAGCCGGTCGCGCAGGCTGCCGCCTTCCCGCTTCCGGCGCACCGCCTGATGGCGGTGCACCAGCTTGGGGAAGTCCAGGGCGAATTCGTGCCCTTCCCGCGGGGTGTAGGGGCACTGCACCTCGCACAGCTTGCACTGGAAGCAGGCGTCCAGCACCTGGTCGCGCTCGCCCTTGGACAGGGCGCGCACATCGCCGTGGTGCCGGTCGTCCAGCAACGAGAACAGGCCGGGAAAGGCGTCACAATATTTGAAACACATCCGGCAGCCATGGCAGATCTCGAAGACCCGGTCCACTTCCTCCTGGAGCAGCGCCTCGTCCCAGTAGCGCGGATCGGCCGGGTCGTACACGGTGGATGCCCCCGCGACGTAGCTGATCCGCGCGCCCGGCGTGGTGGGCGCCCGCCCGGGGTCGCCCGGAACTTCGTGCTCGGCCATGGCCGCTCCTTCCGCTACGAGATGCTGTCCAGCATTTTCTGGAAGCGGCCGGCGTGGCTCTTTTCGGCCTTGGCCAGGGTCTCGAACCAGTCGGCGATCTCGGCGAAGCCCTCTTCCCGGGCGTTCTTGGCCATTCCCGGATACATGTCGGTGTACTCGTGGGTCTCCCCGGCGATGGCGGCCTTGAGGTTGAGCGCGGTGTCGCCGATGGGCAGTCCGGTGGCCGGATCGCCGACGCTCTTCAGGTAGTCCAGGTGGCCGTGGGCGTGGCCGGTCTCGCCGTCGGCGGTCTCCTTGAAGTTGCCCGCCACTTCGGGATAGCCCTCGATGTCGGCCACCTTGGCGAAGAACAGGTAGCGGCGGTTGGCCTGGGACTCGCCCGCGAAGGCGTCCTTCAGGTTCTGGTGGGTCTTGGATCCTTTCAGGGTTGTCATGGTGTGCTCCTCAACGGCAGGACCATCATAGGCTTCCAAAACACAAGAGATTGATACTTCTTGCGGATCACCTTGATAGGTTTTACCTATCATAAAAACCGCATTTGCCTGGACCGTGCCGATCACCGATGGCATCATTCTAGGCCATGTCCCGCCCTTCCGACCTCACCTTCCGTCAGCTGGAGTACCTCGTCGCCCTGGCCGACACGCTGGGCTTCCACCGGGCCGCGGAACGGGCCCATGTCTCCCAGCCCGCGCTCAGCGCCCAGATCCAGCAGGCGGAGGCGGTCCTGGGGGTCCGGCTGTTCGAGCGCAACCAGCGCCGGGTGCTGTTGACCCCGGCGGGGGCGATGGTCGTGGAGCGGGCCCGGCGGGTGCTGCGCGATGCCGAGGACCTGCTGGCGGCGGCGCGGCTGCATGCCGATCCGTTCCGCGGCAGCTGGCGCCTGGGCCTCATCCCCACCGTCGCGCCGTACCTGCTGCCGGAGATCCTGCCCGGGATCCGGCTGGCCCACCCGGATCTGCGCCTGCTGCTGCGCGAGGAACGCACGCCGGTGCTGGTCCAGGAACTGCAGGCCGGGGGCCTGGAGGCGGCGATCCTGGCCGAGGTGCCGGATCTGGGCGACCTGGTCCGGGTGCCCCTGGCCGACGACCCGTTCCTGCTGGCGGCGCCGCCGGGACACCCGCTGGCGCGCAAGCGCAGGATCGCCATGGCCGACCTGGAGCAGGCCCCGCTGCTGCTGCTGGAGGACGGCCACTGCCTGCGCGGCCAGGCCCTGGCGTTCTGCGCCAAGTCCGGCGCGCGCGAAGCGGATTTCCGCGCTTCCAGCCTGGCCACCCTGATGCAGATGGTGGCCGGCGGCATGGGGGTCACCCTGCTCCCCAGCCTCTGCGCGCCGCTGGAGCGGAGCCGGGCCAGCCTGGTGCTGCGCCCTTTCGTCCGGCCCGTGCCGGGACGCCAGCTGGTGCTGGCCTGGCGCGCCGGCTCGGCCCTGGCCGGGGCCCTGGAGGCCTTCGCCGAAGAGCTGCGGGCGACCCTGGCTGCCAAGGAGCTACAATGTCGGGCACCCCGACCCCGAAAGGCCCCATGAAAGCCCTGCTGCTCGCCGCCACCCTCGTTCTCGCCGCCTGCGCCGCGCCCGCCGCCCCGCCGCCCCAGGAGGCCGCCTACGGCCCGGAGCTGGAAGGCTTCGACTACCCCTTCCCGGTGAAGTCCTTCGCCTTCACCTCCCAGGGCAACCACCTGCACATGGCCTACCTGGACGTGGCGCCCCAGACGCCCAATGGCCGCACCGTCGTGCTGCTGCACGGCAAGAACTTCACCGCGGCCACCTGGGAGCAGACGATCCGGGTGCTCACCGGAGCCGGCTACCGGGTGGTGGCCCCGGACCAGATCGGCTTCGGCAAATCCACCAAGCCCGCCCACTACCAGTACAGCTTCCGCCAGCTGGCCCGCAACACCCGGGACCTGCTGGCCTCCCTCGGCGTGGACCGGATCACCCTGGTGGGGCACTCCACCGGCGGCATGCTGGCGGTGCGCTACGCCTTGATGTTCCCCGCCCTGGTCGAGCAGCTGGTGCTGGTCAATCCCATCGGGCTGGAGGACTGGCAGGCCGAAGGGGTTCCGGCCCAGACCGTGGACCAGTGGTACCAGCGGGAACTGCGCACCACCGCCCAGGGCATCCGCGCCTACGAGCAGTCCACCTACTACGCCGGCCAGTGGCGGCCTGAGTTCGACGCGCCGGTGCGGATGCTGGCGGGCCTGAACCGGGGCCCGGGGCACGAGCTGGTCGCCTGGAATTCGGCGCTGATCTACGACATGATCTGCACCCAGCCGGTGGTCTACGAGCTGGACCGGCTGGCCATGCCCACGCTCCTGCTCATCGGCCAGCGCGACACCACGGCCATCGGCAAGGACGTCGCGCCGCCGGAGGTGGCGGCCAGGATCGGCCACTACCCGGAGCTGGGCCAGCGGGCCGCGCGGCGCATCCCCAAGGCCACCCTGGTGCCCTTCCCGGACCTGGGCCACGCGCCGCAGATCCAGGATCCCGAAGCCTTCCACCAGGCGCTGCTGAACGGCATCGCCACCCGGTGAGCGGGGGAACCTGAGCCGGCAATCCTGCACCAGATGAATGGGCGCTGGTGCCCCTGGATCGGCAGAAGACAAGAATAATGAGATTGCGCTGGATTTCCGGGCGCCGGGCGTGCTGGGCGGGCCTTGGCGTGGCCGGGGCGGCGGCGGTGGCGCTGACCTGGTCGGCGCTTTCCCGGGAGGTGGACAGCTTCCTGACCTGTTTCAGCTTGCGCGTGCCCAAGACCATCACCAAGGTGCTGGACCGGAACGGCGACGTGATCGGCGTATTCGCCGAGGAGAACCGGGTGGTCATTCCGTTCGGCGATATTCCGCGGGCCTTCGTGGGCGCGGTGATCGCCACCGAGGACGCCGGCTTCATGCACCACGGCGGGGTTTCCGCCCGGGGCGTGGCGCGCGCGGGGTTCACCTTCCTGGCCAGCTTCGGCCGGCGCCGGGAGGGCGCCTCCACCCTGACCATGCAGCTGGTGCGCACCGTGACCGCCAAGCGCCAGCGGCGCCTGGACCGCAAGCTCAAGGAGATCATCCTGGCCCGCAAGCTGGAGATGGCCTACACCAAGAAGCAGATCTTCGAACAGTACGCCAACGAGGTCTATTTCGGCGGCGGGCGCTACGGGATCGAGGCGGCAGCCCAGTTCTACTTCGGCAAGACCGGCCAGGCCGCCAGCACCAGCGAAGCCATCGCCGCGGCGCTCGCGGCCCGGGAGCAGGCCCGCACCCAGCCCGCGGGCATCTGCCCCTGGGGTGGCGGATGAATCGGGCCCGGGAACCTTTAGCGGGTCCCGGTTCATTTATTCATATCTGGCATCGGAGGGTGTCCATGATTTCAAGCATCAGCCGCGCGTCCCGGCTCGGCGTCCTTATGGGCACGGCCGGGTCGGCATCACCCTGCAGGTGCGGAGTGCCGCCCCGGCGGTGGCCGAGGGCGGGGCGGCGGGCGGCAGGTCCGGCTCCAGGCCCGCTGCACCGAGGACCTCCAGGTCCTGAGCGATGACGGCAGGTGGGTGGCCATGCAGGAGTTCGACCGGCCGGTGGGGTATCACTGGGACGGCAGCGCCGGGCGCTGGATGCTCACCCGGCAGATGGTGGTGGTGCTGTCGCCGGACCGCAAGGGCGTCGTCACCGCCTACCCGGTGGGCCGCTTCTGAAGCGGAGGGCCAAACACAAATATGAAAAGCGTTGGGTCTTGTGCAGGAATTTACCAACAATATCGTGCAATACGCCGATCCCCTTGTTGAGCACACTGACGGAAATTCCAGACTGGAGCCGTCATGTCCAAAACCCGTTGTACCGCTTTGCTTCTACTCGCCACCGGTTCTCTGCTTGATTTCCAGCTCGGCTGTTCGGGCAGCAGCAGCGGCAGCGTAACGGACAATAATACCTACGTATCCGGTGTGGCCTACCAGGGAAGCCCGGCCATCGCCAACGCCGCCGTGAAGCTGGTGGATAGCCAAGGCAGGACCAGCTCGTCCACCACGAACGGCAGTGGCTCCTTTTCGGTGGCCACCACCGGTCTGACGCCGCCTTTCCTGGTCCAGGTCGCGACCCCCGCCGGCGGCCATCTATACAGCGTCAGTGCCGACGCCAATGCCAGCACGACCATCAACGTGACCCCTTTGACCGACGTGATCGTCCGGGGTTGGTACCTCTCGAACTCAGGCGGGACAACGGATACGACCGACACCGCCTTCGGCGACATTGCCGGCTACCCGGCGCCGCCGCCCTCGGCGGCGAACCTGCTGGCTAACACCATCACCCGCACCGCCAACATCTGGCTCGCCAATGCGGGCCTCGATGCGGCGACCTTCAACCCCATCAGCACGGCGATGAGCCCGGCGGAAGAAACGGTGCTGGGCGAGACGGCCGTGAACCTGAGCACCGGTCAGATCACCTTCACGGGCACGCTTTCCGGCAAGAACATGACTCAGACCTCCAGCCTCTCCTTCCCCTCGGCCGCCAGCCTGCAGGGCGCGCTGGCGCGGCGAATCTCCCCGGATCTGGCGAGGCCGGAAGGCACCTCCGGCAGCACCCGGGTGGCGCTGATGGTCACCACCACCGCCACCGCCGGCACCGAGACCAGCGCAAATGCCTCCTCCACCCTGGTGCCCACCCCGGCGGAAGGCACGGCCCTGGCCGAGATCCAAACGCTGCTGGCGAACCTGGCCGGTACGGTCAACAGCAAGGGCGGCAGCCTGGCTTATTCGGACCTGGATGGCTTCGTCGCTCCCGGCGCCCTGAACGACGGCCAGACCGGCACCAACTATCTCTATACGCTGGCGACCTTGCTGCGTGGTGCCACGCTGCCGGCGGCCCCGCAGATCATCTCGGTGAAGAGCCTGGACCTGACCAGCGGCACTGCCGACCTGGTCACAAATCTGCAAGGGACCTACGTCCCGGGCTCCGGATACCAGTTGACCGAACTGCAATTCTCCAACGGAACCGGTTCCTGGCTGATCTACGGCGATCAGTATCCCATGCAGATCAACATGAGCATCTCAAACCGCTTGCACCTGGGGGCGTCCTACGCCACCTACGGCGGCAGCGGCGGCGGGACCAACGGCACTGGCCAACTGGCGATCGGGGGCACCATCTGGACCACCACCCAGGGCTTCCTGAGCACGGCGCAGATCTATACCAGCAATGGCATTGCCGATGCCGATACGAACACCACGGCCTGGACCAGTGCGGCGCCCTGCGGGTTCTCGGAAAATGCCGGAACCTTCACCGTCCAGTTGGCCCCGACGTCTTCTACGACGACCAATCTGATCTACTACAAGTGGGATAATGGCTGGACTGATCTCAGCTCCGCGGTGCCGGCCGGCACCGTGTTCACCCTTCCGTTGACCGCCAGCGGAACCACCACGGGCTATACCTGGACCAGCGCCGGCTATTCGACGGAGAACATCGCCATCATCGCGCCGACCGGCACGACCATCCCCGCAGCCAGCCTGGGGTCGCCCCTCACAGTGCAATGGACCCTGCCGGCGACCTTCCCCATTGCCGGCGTCGCCCTGACAGCCGAAGCCTACACCGGGCTCCCCCTCTCCGGCCTGTATAACCAGAGCGTCGTGTTCGGCACGACCCCCGCGGCGGCGTCCGGCTTCCCCACCTCGGGGACGATCACGATCCCGGCCACGGTCGGCGGAACGGCCGTGGCCTTCGTCGAGATCGAAGTGCACATCCAGGGCGTGAACGGCGAGCTGGTCGAACCAACCCTCAATTTGTTGGTGGATTGAGAATTCGCCGTCGGCTGGACGCGCGCCTGACAGGTCCATGCCATGTTTGGCGGAAGGTGAGGGATTCGAACCCCCGGTGAGCGTTAACCCACGCTAGTTTTCAAGACTAGAGCCATAAACCACTCGGCCAACCTTCCTGGGATCGACCCCGGGGGACCGGAATCGAGGCTTACCAGTTTACCGGAGGCGCGTCCGGCGGCGCCAGCAGTACCTGGCGGCAGCCGGCGATCCCTCCGGATCTGTTCAGGTTGATGTCTTTCGTGCTAGGGTGACCCGGTCGGCCCTACCCATAACAGCTTGACCCTTTTCATGAAGCCATTTCCCATGCCACTTATTCAAGAGGACTGGACGCGCCAAGGCGCCCGGGAGATCCGCCTGGTGCGGGACGAGCGCCCGGAGCTCCTGGGCATGGTCGTCCGGAGCCCGGCCATGCGTCAATTGATCGATCTGGCCCAGCGGGTCGCCAGGGTGGATTCCACGGTGCTGATCAGCGGCGAAAGCGGCACGGGCAAGGAACGGGTGGCCAAGCTGGTGCACAACGCCTCGTCCCGGGCCCCGGGGCCGTTCATCGCCGTGAACTGCGGCGCGATCACCGAGACCCTGCTGGAAAGCGAGCTGTTCGGCCACGTCAAGGGTGCCTTCACCGGCGCCCTGCAGGAGCGGCCGGGCCTGTTCGAATCGGCCAACGGCGGCACGCTGCTGCTGGACGAGGTGGGCGAGGTTTCGCCGGCCATGCAGGTCAAGCTGCTGCGGGTCCTGCAGGAGCGCGAGATCCGCCGGGTGGGCGAAAGCACCAGCCGGGCCATCGATGTGCGGGTGCTCGCCGCCACCAACCGGGAGCTCGCCCAGGAGATCGCCGAGGGCCGCTTCCGCATGGATCTGTACTACCGGCTGCACGTGGTGGAACTGCAGGTGCCGCCGCTGCGCCAGCGCCGCGAGGACATCCTGCCGCTGGCGCGCATCCTGCTGGCCGAGGCCGCGAGCCGGCTCAACCGCCCGGTCACGGAGTTGTCCCCGCGCACGGCGGACCAGCTGCTGCGCTACGACTGGCCAGGCAACGTGCGCGAGCTGGAGAACGCCATGGAACGGGTGGTGGCCCTGGCCCAGGGCGCCCACGCGGAGCTGGAGGACCTGCCCGACGAGGCCCGGCAGGCGATTCCCATCCCGCTCCTGACCGCCCCGGTGAAGCACCTGGACGCCATCGAGAAGGAATACATCCTCGCGGTGCTGGAGCTCAACGCGGGCAACCAGGCGCGCAGCGCGGAACAGCTGGGCATCGGCTCGGCGACGCTCTACCGCAAGCTCAAGAGCTACGGCATGACCCGGGCCTGCCCCGGTCATGACCGGAAACAAGCTTAACCAGCTCGTCTGGCGAATTCCCGGGCGGCCGCCTGCATCTGGCGCAGCTCTTCGGGGCTCCAGGCGCCGGGTGGACGGGGTTCCTCGAGCGCCTCGTTCACCAGCTTCGCCAGTTCCAGCCACAGCTCCGGAGACGCCAGGGCCGCGGCCTGCAGGGTCCGCGCCAGGCGCAGGCGCAGGGGCCAGGGGTTGCGGTCGTGCCAGGCCCGGCGCACCTGGTCCAGCAGCATCGGCCCAGCCTCGTCCATGGAGCCTTCGGCGCCGCCGGCCATGAGCACGGCTTCCACGGCGATGGCGTTGAGCGCCGGGACATTGAGCAGGTTCGCCTTGGCGCACAGCGCGCCGGCTGCCTGGGGCAAGGCCATGTCGCGCAGGGCCTGGGCGATGGCGGTCTGCAGCCGGAGGCTCTGGCCCGAGTGGAGCATCACCAGAAGGGGCTCGATCGCCGGTTCCGCGCCCACCGCCCCAAGCGCGCCGACCAGCTGCAGGACCAGATCCTCCCGTGTGGCATTGTGCAACAACGCCAGAAGTTCGGGCACCAGGCCACGGAACCGGTGCTCGGCCGCCAGGCACAGGCCCAGCTGGAAATCCGCCGGCACCGGGGCGCGCAGCAGTTCGGCGGCAAGGGCCTCGGCGCCCGGCAGCCGGCCGATGAAGCAGCGCGCCCGCTCGGCGATGTCGGTGAGGGGATCCCGGCAGGCCCGGACCAGGGCCGGCAGCAGCTCCGGCTCGGCCCGGAGGCCCAGCACCTCCACCGCGGCGGCGCGCAGGGCCGCGTCGGGACCGTCCAGGATGACCTGGTGGATCTCCTCGGCCTGGGCCGGGACCAGCCGCGCCAGGGCCCGCGCCAGGCCTTCCCGCCCGGTCTGGTCGCGGTAGGCCTGCACCAGCAGGTCCAGCACCCCGGGGCCTCCGATCAGGCCCCGGGCCACCAGCTCCGCAAGGCCCTCGGCCGAAGCGTCCACGGCGAACCCCAGGCGCCGGCTGCGCTGGTGCAGGGCGTCCCTGGTCTGGAGCAGCAGGTTGCCCAACTGGCCGGGCTTGGCTTCCCGGGCGACCGCCAGCACCTCCCGGTAGAAACGGTCCACGACCGCATCGGCCTCCCCCGCGCCATCGGCCTCCAGCGCGGCCAGGGCGGCCTCGGCCGTTTCGGCGGCGGCGGCCGGCGGCAGGGCGTGCAAGCCCGCCAAGGCTTCCTTGAGACGGCGGTCGCCGAGCACCTCCCGGTGGTTCTCCATGAAGATCGCCTTGAGCGCGACGGCGGCATCGACGGTGAAGATATGCGCCAGGAGCAGCAGGGCGTGGCGGAACACCAGCAGGTCCGGGTGCTGGGTCAGGGTCTTGAGGGCCTCGATGCTGTCGCCGTCCACCAGCTGCATCAGGCGCTGGGCCGCCTCGTTGGCCACGCCGGCGTTGGCGCTGCCCTGCAGCAGCCGGCCGAAGTAGTGGTTGAATGCCTCCCGGGGGTCGGTCTGGCTGAGCACTTCCGCCAGCGTGCCGGTGAACTGCTCCCCCTGGCGCATGGCGTTGAGTTCCCGCAGCGCCTCCAGGGCCGCCTCGGTGCCGATCCGGCCGAGGCTGCGCACCCCGGTCAGGAAGATGTCGTGATCGGCCTCGTAGCGCAGGAGCCGCTGGTGGATCGGCACCCAGCCGGGCCAGGGAAAGTAGAAGCTGGCTTCCATGGCGAGCCGGCGCAGGGCCCTGGGGGCCCGGGAACCGGGCAGCCTGCCGTCGAGTTCTTCGATGGCGGCCGGACCGGTCTCCAGCACGGCCTGGAAGAAGGCCAGCTGGTGCGCGCGCTGGTCGCCATCCAGGTGGTCCAGGAGCCCGCGCAGCTGGTCGATGGGACTGGTGGTCATGGCAGCCCGGTCCTGCTCAGGCAAGGGAGGAATCCGCGCCGGCGCGGGCCTCCACGTGGTCGCGGATCAGCTGCTTGACGAACGGCGTGATCATGGTGAACTCCACGCCGACCAGGACGTAGCCGCTGGTCTTGCCCGGCACCTTGCCCAGCAGCCGCACCACGGTGGCGCGCAGCGGCACGCAGGGAAGGTCCGGATGGAGCAGGAAGAACGCGTCCAGCACCGAGCCCAGGTCCATGTCCCGGGCATCCGCCATCTGGACCTCCAGGCCGCAGCCGCCGACGCTCACGTTGGCCAGCCTGGCGTTCGGCACATGCCGTTCCCGGAACCGGAAGCTGACCTGATAGGGACCCCCCGTCGTGCTCAGCCGGATATCGCGTCGGCGTTCCCCTTCCCATGTCTCCAAGCCCCGCTCCTCAAAGATCCCAAGCCTTCCCCCACCCTTGTCCCAGGTTGCCCGAAGATGGTCGCAAGAAGACTATCAGCCCGTAGGCAACTGATCCAATGAGCCAGACCTGAAATTGCAAAATTGATCCTGCACGGCCTGCAGCAGGACCTCCACCTGGAGCGGCTTGCCCATGATCCGCACCTGGCCCCAATCATTGATGCGCTCCGCCTCGTCGTTTCCCACGAAGGACACGATCAGGATGATGGGGGTCGCGGCAAGGAGGGGGTCTTCGCGGATGATCCGGACAAGCGTTTCACAATTGCATAAGGGGATTTCATGATCCACCACCACCAGGTGCGGCATCACCTGGCGCAACACCGTCAGCACGTCGAACAGGCAGGTGGGGTCAGCCTCGGTAACGGAATACCCGGCTGAACGCAGGTTGACGTTGATGGACGACCGGGTGAACCCGCTCTCGGCCACGACCACGATCTTCACGGCAACCCTTTCATCACATTCATGGCCATATGATAATCAATAAATTAATAGGAAATAAATTTTTTACGTGCCATCGGAGTAACGATTTGGCTTTCCAAATGAGCGGCTGCAAACCACGTCCCCGGCGTCGATTCCAGGATGCCCGGAGCTTGAACTACATCGCCACCAGGGCTTCCAGCCAGGGAGCGCGTTCGTGATCGGTGACGAAGCTGGCCATCAGGCTGTTGCGAGCCAGGGTGGCCAGTTCGGACCGGGACAGGTCCAGGGCTTCGGCCACGGCCAGGTAGTTCTGGGCCAGGTAGCCACCGAAATAGGCCGGATCGTCGGAATTGACGGTGACCCGCAGGCCGGCGTCCAGCATGCCCTTCAGGTTGTGCTCGGCCATGCGCGGGAACACCCGCAGCTTGACGTTGGACAGGGGGCACACGGTGAGGGCGGTGCCGGAGGCGGCCAGGCGCGCCATCAGGGCCGGGTCCTCCGAGGCGCGCACGCCGTGGTCGATCCGCTCCACCTGGAGCAGGTCCAGCGCCTCGGTGATGTAGGCGGCCGGCCCCTCCTCGCCGGCGTGGGCCACGGTGTGCAGGCCCAGCTCCCGGCAGCGCTGGAACACCCGGGCGAACTTGCTGGGCGGATGGCCCAGCTCCGAGGAATCCAGCCCCACGCCGTGGATCCGCCCCAGGTGCGGCAGCGCCTGCTCGAGCGTGGCCCAGGCGTCGGCCTCGGGCAGGTGACGCAGGAAGGACATGATCAGCCGGGAACTGATGCCCAGCTCTTGCTGGGCCTCCCGGGCCGCCCGCTCCAGGCCGTCCAGCACGGTGGCGAAGGCGATGCCCCGGGCGGTGTGGGTCTGCGGATCGAAGAACAGTTCCGCGTGGACCACGCCGTCCGCGGCGGCGCGGCGGAAATAGGCCTGGGCCAGGTCATGGAAGTCCTGCTCGGTGACCAGGGCCGCGGCGCCGGCGTAGTAGATGTCCAGGAAGGACTGCAGGTCCTTGAAGGCATAGGCCGCGCGCAGCTCGGCGACGGTGGCGCAGGGCAGCGCCACGCCGTTCCGGCCGGCCAGCTCGAAGGCCATCTCCGGTTCCAGCGTTCCTTCGATGTGCAGATGCAGTTCAGCCTTGGGCAAGGCACGGATATAGGCCAGCAGATCCATGGAGATTCCTTCGTAAGTTGTTTCAAAAATCCAGTATGGCAGTTCCGCACCGCCCGCAGAATAGCGAGTGATGCCATGGCCGGCCTCCTGCCGCTACGCCTGGTGCACGGCCTGCGCCGCCTTCAGGAATTCGGTGACCAGCGGGTGCGGATGCTCAGGGGTGGAGCGGGCCTGGGGCACGTACAGGGTGCCCATGAAGAAGGGATGGCCCGGCAGTTCCATGACCCGGATCTCCCCTGCGGAATCGGACCCGGTGAAGCGCATGGGGCCTTCCCTCAGGGTGTCGACGCAGTCGGGGTTGACCCCGAAGTTGCAGTAGTAGCGCTCCTGCGCGGTGAGCGAGCCGTAGATGGCGGCCACCCGTGAACCGGCCTCGAACTTCAGCCGCATGGCCCGGCCGGCCAGGGAGCATTCCAGCTCGGTGATGAAGAGGGTGGAGGCGTCCGGGTCGTACTCGGCGTGGTGGGCGTCCCGGAAACCCAGGGCGTTGCGGGCGTACTCCAGCACCATGTGCTGGAAGCCGCCGCAGGTGCCCAGGCAGGGCACCCCGTTCCGGCGCGCGTGGCGGATGGCCCACAGGGTCTTGTCCAGGTCCTTGTACGGGCTGCCGGGAGCCACCCAGATGGCCGAGAAGCGCTGGAACAGCTCCGGGGTGATGCTGGCGGTGGAAACCCAGACGGCCCCGAGCTCCACCCCGAGCAGCCGGCTCGAATGGGCGATCGCGGCGTCAGTCGCCGCATGCGGCGGGAAGGACGGAGCGTACTCGCCAAGCAGGGCGATCGGCTGGTTCATCGGAGACTCCGAGGCAGTTGATTTATTCTAGGCCCGTGTTTGCACGACTCGTTGTGAACCTTTAATTCGGCCGCGACAGATAGGCGATGAAGGCCCGGTTCCTGGAACATCCATGAATTATCCAATGGCAAACCAGGCGAGCGGCTAGAATCTTCCCACGCCATCCGGAGCAGACCATGCAACTGAGCGCTCGCAATGTCCTTGAAGGCCGCGTCACCCAGGTGACCCACGGCGCGGTGGAATCGGAGGTCGTCATCCAGCTTTCCCCGGGGGTGGAGATCGTTTCGACCATCACCAAAGCTTCCGCCGAACGGATGAAGCTGAAACCCGGCGACCGGGCCCACGCCATCATCAAGGCCTCCAATGTGATTATCGGGGTGGACTGACTCGCGCCCGTTCCACGCTGGCCGCGAAGGCGGGGAACAGCTCCAGGGCCCGGCGGTAGTCGTAGTTCTCGATCCGCGCCTTCATCGGCGCCAGGGTCGCCTCGAGCGGGCCCCCTTTGAGCAGGGCCGCCAGTTCCAGCAGGTCCCGGCCGGCCTTGGCATCGTCCTCGCCCAGGGCCTGCCTCAGGGTGGCCAGCGCGGCCTGGATGGCGGGCCAATCCGGCGCCGCCACCGCGGCGGCCTCGGCCTGCGCCGGCACCAGGGCCAGGCTGCCTTGCAGCTCCTCCAGCCGCGCCTGGAGCTGGGCCAGCGGCTGCCGCCAGGCGGCACCGCCGCCCAGGGCCTGTTCCAGCTCCCGGGCCGCGGCGCCGACGGCCCCGGCGCCCAGGTTCAAGGCGGCCCCCTTCAGGGCATGGGCCAGGCGCGTGGCGGTTCTGGTTTCGCCCCGGGCCAGGGCGGCGCGGATGCCCTCCAGGTCCGCCGCCTGGCCTGCCGCGAAGCGCCGGAGCAGGTCCAGGTAGGTTTCCAGATCCAGTTCCAGCCGGACCAGGGTGCCGGGGACGTCCACCCCCTTGACCAGGCCGTCCTCGGCCCGCGGCCCGGCGTGCCGGCTCTCCGGCTTCGCCTCCGGCAGCGCCAGCACCAGGGAGAAGGTGCTGCCCCGCCCCGGCCGGCTCGCCGCTTCCAGGTCGCCTCCCATCAGCCGGGCCAGGCGGCTGGCAATGGCCAGGCCCAGGCCGGTGCCGCCGAACCGGCGGGTGCTGGAATCATCGGCCTGGGTGAACGGCTGGAACAGCCTGCCCAGCTGGCCCTCGGTCATGCCGATCCCGGTGTCGCGCACCTCGAAGCGCAGCCGCACGCGGCCCCGGGCGCGCTCCAGGACCCGCGCCGTGAAGGTCACGGCGCCGCTCTCGGTGAACTTGACGGCGTTGTCCCCCAGGTTCTGGAGCACCTGGCCCAGGCGCAACGGATCGCCCAGCAGCAGCGCCGGCACGCCGGGGCCCAGGTCGAAGTTCAGCTGCAGGCCCTTCTCCGAGGCCCCGCGGGAAAGACTGCCGGCCACCTTGTCCAGGGTCTCCCGCAGATCGAACGGCACGGTCTCCAGCTTGATCCGTCCGGCGTCGATCCTGGAGAAATCCAGGATTTCGTTGATGACGGCGTGCAGGTGCCGGGCCGAGACCCCGGCCTTGTCCAGGTAATCCTGCTGCTGCGACGTCAGGCCGGGGCCCCGGAGCAGATCGATGAAGCCCAGCACGGCGTTGAGCGGGGTGCGGATCTCATGGCTCATGTTGGCCAGGAAGGCGCTCTTGGCCAGGCTCGCCGCCTCCGCCTCCAGCTTCGCGGCCCGCAGGGCCTCTTCGGTGCGCAGCAGCTCGGTGACGTCCTCCTTCATGGCCACGAAGCAGGTGATCTGCCCCTGTTCGTCGAACACCGGCGCGATGGTGGCCTTCTCCCAGAACAGATCGCCGTTCTTCTTGCGGTTGTTGAACCGGCCGCGCCAGACCTGGCCGCCCAGGATGGTGCGCCAGAGATCCTCGTAGAACGCCCGCCCGTGCTGGCCGGACTTGAACTCGCGGATGTTCCGGCCCACCACCTCCTGGGAGGCGTATCCGGTGAGTTCCCGGAAGGCGGCGTTGACGTACTCGATGGTGCCGTCCAGGCCGGTGACCAGCACCGTCGCCGGGCTCTGCTCCAGCACCAGCTTCAGCAGGCGGATCTCCTTCCCGGCCTTCCGCTCCATGAGGCTCAATCCCCGAACGCGGCGGTGACGGCCAGGATCTCCGGCAGGCAGGCCAGGAAGGCCTCCACCACCCGCGGCTCGAAGTGGCTGCCCGAGCCCCGGATCAGTTCGGCCACCGCCGCCTCCGTCGTCCAGGCGGGCTTGTACGGCCGCACGCTGGTGAGCGCGTCGAACACGTCAGCCACCGCCGCGATCCGGCCCGAGCGCGGGATGGCCTCCCCCCGCAGGCCCCGGGGATAGCCGCCGCCATCCCATTTTTCGTGGTGGGTGAGCGCCACCTCCGCAGCCATCTGCAGCAGGGGCGAGGCATGGCTGCCGATGATGCCATGGCCGATCTCCGGATGCCGGCGCATGATGACCCACTCCTCCGCGTCCAGCTTGCCGGGTTTCAGCAGCACCCGGTCGGGAATGCCGATCTTGCCGATGTCGTGCATGGGGGCAGCCTGCATCAGGATTTCCGCCTGGTCGTCCGGCATGCCCAATTCCAGGGCGATGATCCGGCAGGCGTGGCTCATGCGGATGACGTGCATGCCGGTCTCGTTGTCCCGGAACTCCGCCGCCCGGCCCAGGCGCTGGATGATCTCCAGGCGGGTCTCCTGCAGTTCCCGGGTGCGGTCCAGCACCGCGGCCTCCAGGGCCCGGTTCTGGTCGTGCAGGGCCAGGTGGGTGCGCACCCGCGCCCGCACCCGGGGCGCGCTGATCGGCTTGGTGATGTAGTCCACGCAGCCCAGGTCGAAGCCCTTCTGCTCGTCCTCCGGGGATTCCTTGGCGGTGATGAACAGCACCGGGATGACGCGGGTGAGCGGGTCCGCCTTCAGCCGCCGGATCAGTTCGTAGCCGTCCATGCCCGGCATCATGATGTCGAGCAGGATCATGTCCGGCGGCTCGCCCTGGCTGGCGATCTCCAGGGCCCGGGCGCCGCTGGAGGCCACCTTCACCCGGTAGGCCGGAGCCAGGATGCCCTGAAGGATATCGATGTTTCCCGGCGTATCGTCCACGACCAGGATGGTGGCGAGCGGTGGGACCTGGTCGGGCAAGGGCGCCTCCGGGGTATGAATCTATCACTCCTATCGGCAGGGCCCCTGAATACTTCAACAACCGCCAGCCTTCTGGGTCCAATAGGTGGAGCGGCCAGGGAAGTTCGCGGCAGAGCGCGTTCACGGCCCTGGGCCAAGCCCTGCAGTCGGCCAACCTGTCCGCTGCCCAGAAAGCCTTGCCTTGAACGTGACGGCCTGATCAAGCCAGGATGTTGATGCCGGCGACTCCCGGGGCTGCGCCCGTGGCTGCGGCCGGCGCGGCAAGGGCGTTGGTCGCCTGTTGCTGGGCCAATATCTGGGCAGCTTGGGTGTTGCCTTCCAGTGCCTGCTGTGTGAGTTCAAACGTTGGTTCTTGAAGCAGTTGTGCTAGTGTGGGCTGCGCCGCAATGGGGGCTGCCTGGGGCTTCTGGGCCACGGCGGCGGTCGGGGCGGCGGTTGAAACTCCCGAAACATTTAGGATCGAACCCATGATTTTCCTCCTTGGCTTGAGGTAAGGATGAGATCCCTTCATCCGGTCTATCGGCAAAAAGACTGCGTTGGATTGATAATATTACTGAAAGCCTGAGCCGGTCATCATGAATGTATAATTAAATTATACATTATCGTTCATGGGATCACACGCGAGGCCTGTAGCTCACCGGGCGCCCAGACCGCCTACCCCACCCCATCCCAGCCCTCCGCCGCCCGGAAGCTGTGGAACCGGTCCCGGCCGATGATGAGGTGATCGCCCAGGGGCACCCCCAGGGCATCGCCCGCCGCGCGCAGGCGCCGGGTGAGCAGGATGTCCTCCCGGCTGGGGGTTGGGTCGCCGGAGGGGTGGTTGTGGAAGGCCACGGCGGTGATGGCTCCGAAGCGCAGCGCCTCCCGGTAGAATTCCCGGGGGCCGATCAGGGTGGCATGGCTGGTGCCCTGGCTGAGGATGCGGTCGGCCAGCAGGTCGCCCTTGAGGTTCAGGGCCAACAGGCCGAAGCGCTCCTCGGTCCAGCCCTGGCAGCGGGGCAGCAGGTAGGCGGCGCAGGCGCGCGGGGAGTTGATCCGGGGCGGGGTCTGGCCGCCGCGCCGGCTCCGGCGGCACAGCTCCTGGGCCGCCCACAGCTGGCAGGCCCGGGCCGGGCCGATGCCCGGCAGCCTGAGCCAGTCGCCCAGCCCCTGGACCAGCATCCCGGCCAGCCCGCCGCACCGGGTCAGCAGCTCCTGGGCCGCCTCCACGGCGCTGAACCCGCGCCGGCCGGTGCCCCAGAGCAGGGCAAGCAGGTCCGCGTCGCTCAATTCCTCGCCCCGGCCGGCCAGCAGCCGCTCCCGGGGCCGCTGCTCGGGGGAGAGTTCGGCCATGCGCATCTAGGAGCCTGTCCAGCGGCCCAGCCGCTGGCGCCAGCGCAGCAGGGTGACCCGGCCGAAGGGCGACACCCGCAGGCAGACCGCGTCCCGGCCGTCGGTCAGGAACCAGGTGCTGGCCTCGGCGGTGTGGGCCGGGCTCACGGTGACGCAGGGATGGGCCAGGCCGGTGAGGTGGGCCCTGACGGTGGGCAACATGCCCGGAGGCAGGGGGAAGGCGGGATGGGGCAGGCCCCAGCGCACCCCGCGGGGCAGGGTCAGCGGCAGGATGTGGGCGCCGTCCCCGTGCTTCCGGCAGGCGGGGACCGGACCGTTCAGGGCCACCCGCACCGGGACGCCCCGGGCCTGGGCCAGCAGCATGGCCTGCTCCACGCTGGCCCGCAGTTCGCCCTGGACGGCGGCGAGGGCCGGGTTGGCGGGGGGCGGCGCCAGCGCGGCCAGGAGGCCCAGGAGGGTGATCAGCCCCAGCACCAGCGTCAGCTCCAGCAGGCTGAAGCCGGCCAGCGCCGGGCGGCGGCGCGCGGCCGTCACGGCGGACCCTCCACCGTGACGTAGGGCTGCAGCCTTTGAAAGGTCTTTTCGCCGATGCCCTTCACCTGCATGAGCTCCTCCGTCCGCTGGAACGGGCCGTGCTCCTGGCGGAAGTCGATGATCCGCTGGGCGGTCCTGGGGCCCACCCGCGGCAGTTGCATGAGCTCCGTCACGGTGGCGCGGTTCAGGTCGATGGGGTGCTCCGGGGGGCGGCGGGGGCCGGCCGGCAACAAGGCCCCGGCCAGGCCCAGCCCGAGCGTCCAGAGTTTGAAAAGGCGGATGAGTCTGCTCCACATGGCCGGGACTGGATCAAGCCCCGTGCCAGAGTCCAAGGCGCCTGGGGCTGGGGTTTGCAGCCTCGCCTTGATCGCGCTGTGTCACCTTCCCATGACGCCGTCTGGGCCCCTTCGGCACAAGTGAGACTCTTCTCTGGTGCTTGGGGGTGGCAGGCGCCGAATTGTCACGGAGTATTTTCATGACACATCCGGGGCCCGCCGTTAAGGTAGGTGGGAGCTGGGGCCGTGACAAACCTATGATCAAGAAAGTCCACAAGGCCGACCTTCGGCTGGGCATGTTCATCCATGACCTGAACTGTGGCTGGATGGACCACGCATTCCTGCGCAACAGCTTCATGCTGCGCAAGGAGAGCGATCTGCAAAAGCTGCTCGAAAGCGGCATCACCGATATCTATATCGACACCATCAAGGGCATCGATTGCGGGCAGGCGCCCACCCTGTCGGAGGTGGAGGCCGACCTCTCGGCCCGGATGCTGGCGACGCCCGCCCCCACCACGCCCCCCTCCGGCGCCCAGACCACCCATCAGGAAGAGCTGCAGTTCGCCAGGCAGATCCAGAAGGAAGCCAGCAAGGTGATCCACTCCGTCCTGGGCGACGTGCGGCTGGGCAAGCAGATCCAGGTGGAGCGCCTGCAGCCGGTGGTGGCCCAGATCACCGAATCCATCCTGCGCAACCAGGGCACCCTGGTGAGCCTGTGCCGCATCCGGGAAGGGGACACCTACACCTTCCAGCACTCGGTGAGCGTTTGCACCCTCCTGGTGGCCTTCTGCCGCTACATGGAGCTGAGCCCGGAGATCATCCACGAGGCCGGCATCGGCGGCATGCTGCACGACATCGGCAAGATGCGGGTGCCCGACCACATCCTCAACAAGCCCGACAAGCTCACCGACCCGGAATTCCTCATCATGAAGAGCCATGTGGTCCTGGGCCTGGAGACCCTGCGCGAAACCCCCGGGATCTCGCGCACGGTGATCCAGGTGGCGGGCGAGCACCACGAGCGGTTCGGCGGCTCGGGCTACCCGGAGCAGCTCAGCGGGGGCGAGATCTCCCAGCTGGGCCGGATGGCCGCGATCGTCGACGTCTACGACGCCATCACCTCCAACCGCATCTACCACAAGGGCATGGAACCCCCGGCGGCGCTCACCAAGCTGTTCGAATGGAGCGAGCAGCACTTCGACCCGGAACTGGTGCAGCACTTCATCCAGGCCATCGGCATCTACCCGGTGGGCTCCCTGGTGCGGCTGGCCAGCGGCCGGCTCGCCGTGGTGATGGAGCAGGGCCAGAGCGGCCTGCTGTTCCCCAAGGTCCGGGTGGTCTTCGACCTGCACCGCAACCGCAAGCTCAGCCCGGCCGATCTGGATCTCGCCGCCCCGGAAAGCGGCGGCGACGCCATCCTGCGCAACGAGGATCCCGAAGCCTGGGGCATCAATCCCTACGACTACCTGCTCCTCGAAGGCATTTGAAAGGCGCCCCCGAAGGGGCGCCTTGGCTGGAGCGGAAGGAACGGATCAGCCGTTCTTCTTGACGAAGGCTTCCATGAAGTCGACCAGGGTCTTGACGTTGTCGACCGTGACGGCGTTGTAGGTGGAGACGCGGATGCCGCCGATGTCCCGGTAGCCCTTGAGCCCGACCATGCCGGCCTTCTTGGCTTCGCTGACGAAGGCCGCGGTGAGTTCTTCGCTGGGGAGGAAGAAGTCCACGTTCATCAAGGAACGGTCGGCCTTTTCGGTGACGAAGGGCTTGAAGAACCCGGCATGCTTGTCGATGCAGCCGTAGAGCAGCTCGCCCTTCTTGCGGTTGTTGGCCTCGATGGCCTTGAGGCCGCCGATCGACTTGTTGTAGGCCAGCACGTTGCGCAGGATGTAGATGCCGAAGCAGGGCGGCGTGTTGTAGAGGCTGTTCTTTTCGGCGTGGAGCTTGAAGCGCAGGTAGCTGGGCAGGTCCTGGGCCTGGCACTGCTCCAGGAAGTCCTCACGGATGATGGTGAGGGTGACGCCCGAGGGGCCGAGGTTCTTCTGGGCGCCGGCATAGATCAGGCCGAAGGGGTTCACGTCGAACGGGCGCCACATGATGTCGCTGGACATGTCGCACACGTAGGGGATGCCGCCGGTCTGGGGGAAATCCTGCCACTGGGTGCCTTCAACGGTGTTGTTGGAGGTGAAGTGGACGAAGCTGGAATCCGGGTGGATGGTCAGTTCGGAGGTCTTGGGCAGGCGGCTGAACTTCGAGTCCTTGCTGCTGCCGGCCAGGCGGACGTTGTCTTCGCCGCCGACCAGCTTGGCTTCCTTGTAGGCCTTCTCGGCCCAGTTGCCGGTGACGATGTAGTCGGCCTTGCGCCCGGCGCGCAGCAGGTTCAGCGGGATCATGCCGAACGACAGGTGGGCGCCGCCCTGCAGCAGCAGGATCTTGTAGTTGGCGGGAATGCCCATCAGCTCGCGGGTCAGCGCCAGCGCCTCCTCGTGGACCGCGTCGTATTCCTTGGAGCGGTGGCTGATCTCCATCACCGACATGCCGGTGCCGGCGAAGTCCAGAAGCTCTTCCTTGGCGCGCTCCAGGGCGGGCAGCGGCAGGCCGGCGGGGCCGGCGTAGAAATTGATCGTACGGTTGCTCATTGAATCCTCCAGGGCTTGACTAGGCTTTGAAATGGGAAAGGATTTCCACCACGGTGTCGCCGATGCGCAGCAGGTTCTCCTTGCTGCTGGCGCCCAGGTGCGGAGCCATGAACACGTTGGGGGCGGAAAGCAGGGGGCATTCCGGCGCCGGCGGATCGCTGAACCAGACGTCCGTGCCGTAGGCGCGGACCTTGCCGGACTTCAGCGCCTCGGCCAGGTCCTCTTCCACCACCACCTTGCCGCGGCCGGTGTTGATGATCATGACGCCGTCCTTCATCTTGGCGAACACGTCCTTGTGGAACATGCCCTTGGTCTGGTCGGTGAGCGGCGTGTGGATGCTGATCACGTCGGCCTGGGCCAGCACTTCGTCCAGGGTCTTCAGCTCGGCCAGCGGGTGGCTGGTGAGGAAGGGGTCGTAGGCGATCACCTTCATGCCGAAGCCGAGGGCGCGCTTGGCCACTTCGGAAGCGATGGCGCCGGCGCCGATCAGGCCGAGGGTCTTCTGGAACAGCTCGGTGCGCTTGAGTTCGTTCTTGGGGAACTTGCCTTCCTTCATGGCCATGTGCGCCTCGATCAGGCGGGCCGGGATGGCCACCATGAACGCCATGGCCATTTCGGCCACGGATACGCTGGAGGCGGCGGCGGTGTTCATCACCTCCACGCCCCGGGCCTTGCAGGCCACGCGATCGACATTGTCCAGGCCCACGCCGCCGCGGATGACCAGCTTGAGCTTGGGCGCCTGGTCGACCATTTCCTTGGTGACCTTGGTCTTGGAACGGATGAGCAGGACCTGGGTGGTGGCCAGTTCGGCCATGTCGGTGGTGACTTCACCGAACTTCTCGAGCCGCTTGGGCAGGGACGCGTCGAAGGCGTCGGCGATCAGGATTTTCATGGTTCATCTCCTCGGAAAAGGGTTAATCCTGGTAGGTGCGGACCAACAGCCCGGAGCGCAGCTTGGGTTCGAACCAGGTGGACTTGGGCGGCATGATCTGGCCGGCGTCGGCCACGGACATGAGCTGGTCCAGGGAGGTGGGGAACATGGAGAAGGCCACCTTGTAGCCGCCCTTCACCCGCCTTTCCAGTTCGTCCATGCCGCGGATGCCGCCGATGAAGTCGATCCGGGTGTCGGTGCGCGGATCCTGGATGCCGAGGATGGGCGCCAGCAGGTTCTCCTGGAGGATCGAGACGTCCAGGCTGCGGACCGGGTCGTCGGCGGGATAGGAACCGGGCTTGGCGGTGAGGGAATACCACTGGCCATCCAGGAACATGCCGAAGCTGGCGGGGGCGGAAGGGCTTCGCGTCGCAGAGGGGGTGACGGTGAACTTCGGAGCCAGGGCGGCCAGGAAGGCTTCCGAGGTCAGGCCGTTCAGGTCCTTGACGATCCGGTTGTAGTCCATGATCTTCAGCTGGTTGTGCGGGAACACCACGGCCATGAAGCTCTCGAACGGCTCCTCGCCGGTGGGCTCGGCGGTGGCGGCGCGGCGGGCCTGGCCGTAGCGGATGGCGGCGGCGGTGCGGTGGTGGCCGTCGGCGATGTAGAGGGCCGGCACGGCGTCGAACAGGTGGTTCAGGGTGTAGATGTGGGTCTCTTCGGAAACGATCCAGACCGTGTGGCCGATGCCGTCGTCGGTCACCACGTCGTAGACCGGAGGGGTGGCGCGGATCTTGTCCACCAGCGAATCGATGTAGGGCACGGCGCGGTAGGCCAGGAACACCGGCTCGGCGTTGGCGGCCTGCTCGGTGACGTGGCGGGTGCGGTCGTCCTCCTTGTCCTTGCGGGTGTACTCATGGCGCTTGATGGCGCCCTCTTCGTACTCCTTGACCGAGCACAGGCCCACCAGGCCGGCCTGGACGTGGTCGCCCATGCGCTGCTGGTAGATGTACAGGCAGGGCGAGGCTTCCTGGAACAGCGTGCCGCTCTGGATCAGCCGGTGCAGGTTCTTCACGCCCTGGGCGTAGACCGCGTCGGAATGGATGTCGGTATCCGGCGGAAGGTCGATCTCGGGGCGACCCACGTGCAGGAAGGAATTGGGGTTACCTGCTGCCAGCTGGCGCGCCTCTTCGGTGTTGATCACATCGTAGGGGACCGAGGCCACCTGGCCGGCCAGCTCCGGTTTGGGCCGGAATGCCTTGAATGGTTTGAGTTGTGACATAGGAACCGTCCCTTAGGCTGGAAAAGGTTGGGAATTGGCTGAAGCGCGGCCATTGACAAAGGTTTTCTGGTGCAAGTTTATTGTCCCGGCCATGAATTGTATGCTCTAATTCTTGACCTATTGTGCATTTTTGTTTCGCAAAGGCAGCCCGTGGCCCAGCAATCCAAACCCTCCACCTCCACCGACCTGGACAGCTTCGACCAGGCGATCCTGGGCATCCTCCAGCGGAACAATGGGACCACGCAGCGGGTGATCGGGGAAGCGGTCAATCTATCGGCGCCGGCGGTGCAGCGGCGCATCCGGCGCATGGAAGAAAACGGCGTGATCCTGGCCAACGTCGCCATCGTCGATCCCGAGAAGGTCGGCAAGGCCATCACCCTCATCGTCGACGTGGAACTGGTGAGCGAGCGCACCGAGCTGATCGATGCCGCCAAGCAGAGCTTCGCCGCGGCGCCCGAGGTCCAGCAGTGCTATTTTGTCACCGGCGAGGCGGATTTCGTCCTGGTCATGACCGTGGCCACCATGGCGGAATACGAAGCCCTGGCCCGGCGGCTCTTCCATTCCAACGAGAACGTCAAGCGCTTCCGCACCCTGGTCACCATGGACCGGGTCAAGGTCGGGCTGGAACTGCCAATCTAAAGTTTTCGGTGCACGACTTCGCCGAACAGCGGGGTCAGGTGCGAGGCGTCGTTCAGCCGGACCACCTGGAGATGGTCCAGGTCGGGGCCTTCCAACAGATTGAGGCAGGTGGAGGCCTGCCGGAACGACCACACCCGGGACAGCGGCAGGCCCAGCACCCGGCACAGCAGGGTGCGGCTCACGGCATCGTGGGTCATGATGAATACAACATCTTCAGCACCCAGTCCTTGGCAGGCGGCCGTGAACGCCGCCCAGGCCCGGGCGTCCACCTCCCGGAGCCCTTCCCCTTCGGGCAACTGCACCTTGTCTGGGGTTTCCCGCCAGGCCCGGTGCAGCTCCGGGAAGGCCGAACGGATTTCCCCGGGCAGCCGCCCCTCCCACAGTCCATGGCAAATTTCCATGAGCCTATCGTCAAAACTCAGGAGACCGGCCCGTTCGCCCAGGGCCAGCTCGGCGGTCTGCCGGGCCCGCAGCAGCGGGGAGGCGACGGCCCGCCGGACCGGAATGCCGGCCAGCCGGACGCCCAGGCTCCGGGCCTGGGCCCGCCCGGTTTCCGAAAGGGGGATGTCGAAGCCCTGGCCCTGGCAACGGCCTTCGACGTTCCATTGGGTTTCACCGTGGCGGGCGAGGAGGATGCGCATGGGGCCCGATCAGTCGTACCAGGGTTCTTGGGACTGCTTGCCGCGGTGATCCCGCTGCATGGCCACGTTCAGCAGCACCTCCGGCACCGGCAGGGTCATGGTCGGCTGCACCCGGCAGGTGCTGATGAATTCCACCCGGGCGCTGTCCCATCCGAGGATCCGGTAGGCTGCCGGGAGGCCCTCCGCCTGCTCGCAGGCGGCATGGATCAGTTCCCCGTCCTTCACGTACAGGTAGCCCACGCCGTCCCTGGAATGCACGGTGAGGGTGGCGGTCTTGCGTTCCCAGTTGAGCAGCTGGAGCAGGCTGGAAACCCCGAGGCCCTGGACCAGGCCGTGCGGCCTCATCTGGGCGGCGCCGCGGATCTCCTCCATGAGCAGGGACAGCTTGATCGGCTTGGCCAGGATGCGCAGGGCGCCCAGTTCCACGGCCCGGGTCAGCATGCCCGGCTCGGCCACGGCGGTGAGCACGATCACCGGCAGCGACGGGTACTTCTCGGCCAGGATCGCCAGCAGGCCGTAGCCGTCGAGCACCGGCATCTTGAGGTCGGTCACCACCACGTCCACCGGGTTGGACTGCAGCACGGCCAGCGCCTCCATGCCGTTCCCGGCCGACAGCAGCTTGAATTCCTGCAGGCCCCTGAGGCCGGCCATGTAGAAGCGCAGGGTCGCGGCCTCGTCCTCCACCAGCAGGGCCGTGCGGGTGGGCGCCTTGGAGGGCCTGGCTTCGGACATGGTTGGCATGGCGTCGGGTTTCCGGGGTGTGAACTATCCTACCTTAACCGATTCCTGTCCCTTGGGGACCTTGTGCGCCGGCTTGGGTTCCAGCGCGATGAGCCGCCCGGCCTCGGCGCGGTCGGCGGGGTGGGCCGCCATCCAGGCCTCGGCCCAGGGCGGCATGCTGGCGTCCTCGTAGTCCCGCACCTTGCGCAGGCAGCTCACCAGGGACTGCAGCACGGCGTCGCGCCGGTCCTTGGCCTGGAGCGGCCGCTGGCCCTGGAAGATCGGCTGGGCGAAATAGGCGACCAGGGTGGCTTCGGCCGGCTTGCCCCAGACCGCGTAGGTCCGGTCCTCGGGCCCGCCCACCGGCTTGACGTTGAGATTTTCACCGTAGAGGTAGTAGAACACCGCCTCGCCGTCGCTCCAGTTGCGCAGCACGCTGAAGGCGCCGTCCAGAAGGAACTTCTGCAGCTGCAGATCCTTTGGCTTGTCGGTGCGGAAATCCCATGGCCCGGCATTGGCGCCGGCGACACTCGGGTAGCCCACTTCGGTGATCATCACCGGGCGGTCGAACCGGGCCTGCAGGGTGCGCGCCTTGTTGACGATCCACCACCAGGCGTCGCGCACCTGCGCCTCGGTGGGGTAATCGGCGTGCTTGGCGATGGGGTCGTAGGTGTTCATGCCGATCACGTCCAGGCAGTCGCCGAAGGTGAAGCTGTCGTGGCTGTCGAAGTTGACGCTGTAGGTGATCTTGCCCTTGAACACCCGGCGCACCTCCGCCACCAGGGGGCGCCAGCGGTCCGGGAAGCGGTGGGTGCTGGCCATCTCGGTGCCGAGGCTGTACCACTCCACCCCTTCCTCCTGGGCCATCCTGGCCAGGTGCACGTTGAACTCGGTGTAGTTGCGCCACCACAGGTCCCAGTCCGAGGGCTCGATGTTGCCGCGCCACCACTTGGCGTTCTCCGCCTCGTCGCGCAGGTTGATGGTGGGGAAGAACATGATGCGCAGCTGGAGCTCCCGGGCCTCGCGGAAGGTGCGGCGCAGCGCCGCCTCGGTCGGGCTGCTGGTGGGGTGCCGGCGGATCTCGCAGCTGGTGCCCTTCTCCATCCGGTAGATGGCCTGCAGGCTGACGCAGGTGGCGCCGGTGCCGGCGATCCGTTCCAGTTCCTGGCGGTAGTCGTAGTCGGGCAGCCCGGCGTACAGGCCCAGCACCATGCCCCGGGGCTGGGGCACCAGCTTGCGCTGGTCCCGGCGCCGGATGTAGGCCAGGGTCAAAGGCAGGGCCAGCAGGGCCGCGATGGCGAGAAGCTTCTTGAACATCATCCTATCCCACCCGCTTCACGTGCACCTGCAGGATCCGCGGACCCTCCATCCGGTGCACCGTGAGCCGGGCCCCCGGGATCTCCAGGCTCTCCTGGGGCACCGGCACATGGCCCAAGGTGGCCATGACCAGGCCGGCCAGGGTGTCGAACCCGTCCCGCTGGCAGACCAGGCCCAGCTGCTCCTCCAGGTCGTCCACGTGGACCTGGCCGCAGACCATGTACTCGCCCGGGCCGATCTCCTGGATATCCGCCTGCAGCTCATGCTCGTCCTGGATCTCGCCGAACACCTCCTCCAGCAGGTCCTCCAGGGAGACCAGGCCGGACAGGCTGCCGTACTCGTCCACCACCATGGCCAGCTGGGTGCGGGTGCGCTGCAGTTCCCGCAGCAGCTGGAGGATGCGCTTGCTTTCCGGCACGAAGCAGGCGGGCTTGACCAGGGCCTGGAGCGCGATGTCGGTGCCGGGGGCGAACTGCATGAGGTCCTTGAGCAGCAGGATGCCGACGATGTTGTCGATGGTTTCGTGGTAGACCGGCATCCGGGAATGCCGCCCTTCCCGGAAGGCTTCCCAGACCGCCTCCAGGGTGGCGTCCTCGGGAATGCCCTGGATCAGCGTGCGCGGGGTCATCACTTCGCGCACCACGGTGTCGCCGAACCCCACCACGTTGCGGATCAGCTCCCGGTCCTCCTCCTCCAGGATGCCCTCGGCCTCGCCCTCCTCCAGCAGCGCGGTGACGCCCTCGTCGTTGGTCTCCTCGTCCTCCTCGTCCCGGGCCCGGTCCAGGACCTCCCGCCGGCGTTCCACGAACCTGACCAGGGGCGCCACCAGCGTCGCCAGGAACGGGTGCGCCGGCGCGTAGTAGGGGAACAGCCGCATGACCCAGGTTCCCGGATCGGAGGCGGTGAGCAGGGTGGGCAGCACCTGGTCGAAGGTCCAGATGTAGACCAGGGTGATCCCCACCAGGGTCCAGCCGCCGCCGGGCACCAGGGTCCGCACCGGCCAGGCGAGGCTCAGCAGCAGCACCAGGAGGATCTCGCTCCAGAGCGAAAGGCCCAGGCCCAGGGCGTGGGGCCGCGCCAGCAGCTTGGCCAGCAGCGGGTCGCGCACGGCATCCTCTTCCAGCAGCCGGCGCCGCTGCAGGGACGGCAGCAGATGGAACGCCTTCAGCAGGGCCGCCATCACCGCCCGGTAGAGCAGGACGATCACGATCCCTGCCACCAGCCAGGTCGAGGGGTCACTACTCGCAGGTTCGGTCACCTCCTAATATTAACAGGGCTTCGGCCGCCTTTCAGGCGGAGTTTTTCGCGCACCGCCTCCTGCGGATCCCGGCTCAGCCCGTCCGGGGTCGGGGCCAGGCCCTTGCGGATCCGGGCCGCGTTGAGGAAGCTGTAGGGCTCGGTCGCCAGCTCGGGGCTGCGGCGGAAATGGTGGTAGGTGATCCAGCCCCCGCCGAAGAACCACAGGCCCAGGAGGATCAGCGCCCGCCGCTGCAGCTTCCAGGCCCGCGGCGGGTCCTGGCGGATCTTCCGCCATTGCACGCAGGCCACCAGGCTCACGGCGATCACCGCGGCGGTCAGGCCCAGGGTCCCGGCCCAGCCCAGGCTGTACCACTCCCACCCGGCCCGCACCCGGATCGGCTCGGCCAGCAGCAGGCCGAAGATGAGTTGCAGGTGCAGCATGTAGACCAGCAGCGATTCGGAGCTGGCCGCCCGGATCACGCTGGGTCCCGGCCAGCGGCCCCGCACCGGTTCGATCCAGCCCAGGACGCTGCCGGCCAGGCAGACCACCCCCAGCCGCTGGGCGATGCTCGGCAGCGTGGTGTTGTGCAGCCGCCAGATCTCCTGCTGGGGCCACGGCCCGCCCTGCAGCCAGGTTCCGGCATAGGCGCTGCCCCAGCCCGCCAGCAGGGCGCCCAGCACGGCCAGCGCCAGCAGCCACCGGGCCTCGCTCCAGCGCGCCCGGCCGTCGGCGGCCAGCACCCGCAGCTCCCGGTACAGCACGCCCAGCACCGAGCCGAAGGCCGCGAAGGCGAACCAGGGCACCAGCGGGAACAGGGCCATGACCCCCCGGTCGATGTTGCCGTTGATCAGGCCGCGCACGGGCATCCAGACCCCGTCCGCCACGCCCGGCCGCCACAACCAGGGCGCCGCCAGGGCCACCGCCACGGCCAGCCCCAGCGCCGCCCCGGCATAGACCATGGGCCGCCGGATCAAGCGGGCCAGCCCCTGCAGGATCAGCAGGGAGAACACGATGCATTGCAGCACGTCGATCTTGAACAGTTCCCGGTACTTCTGGAGGGTGGCCAGCAGCGTCCACTCCACCAGGGTGAGGCCCGGCGCGTGCAGCAGGTAGGCGCACACCAGGATGAAGCCGAGCCGCTTGGCGGTGGGGCCGAACGGCCGCAGGCTGCCGTCGGCCCGGAAGGTGGACAGCGCCAGGCTGTAGCCGGCGCACATGATGAAACTGGGGGCCACCAGGCCGTTCAGGTACTGCAGCCAGTTCGGGATCATGTCATGGTGCAGCCATACGTTGACGCAGTGCACCTCGATCATCACCAGCACCGCCCAGCCGCGCACCAGGTCCAGCCAGTCACAGCGTTTCGAGGGGGTCTGATCGTTCCAGGCAAGTGCAGTCATTCATCGAGACTGCCCGAACTTTATCAGAATGGCTACTTCCGGCGGGCGGGCTTGTCCCGGCGAACCACCAGCACATCGCACGGCGCGTGCTTGACCACCCGGGCCGCGGTGCTGCCGAACAGCAGGCGCTCGATCCCGGAGTGGCCCACCTGGGCCACCACCAGCAGGGAACAGGGATCGGCCATGGTCACCAGCTCCTCCGCCGGGCTGCCCCATTTCACCTCGATCGCCGCATCGGGGAAAGCGGCCGCCCATTGCCGGAGGTGGTCCCGGGCGTGGTCCTCCATGGCCTGCAGCCAGGCCGGGTCCGGCAGGGAGATCTGCGCTTCGGGCAGCATGGGCGCCGGCGGCTGGAGCACGTGCACCACCACCAGGGGCCTTTCCAGTTTCTGGGCCCACGCGGCCGCCTGATTGAGGGCGCTGCGGGACGCTTCCGAGAAATCGACACCGACAATGACACGGTTGATCATGGCGGTCTCCCCACGGGGTATGACACCTACAACATAGACCGGTCCCGCCCCGGAGGCCAGGAATGCGCGGAAAGTAAGGGAAAAGGTGGGGCCAAGGTTCCCGCTCAGCTGGGCTCGGCCACCAGCTTGCGCCGCACGCGCCAGTTGCCCCCGGCCAGCTTGCCCAGGGACCGGGCCAGGGCTTCCCGGCTGCAGCCGAGCTGCTCGGCCCAGAGGTCCACCGGCAGTTCGCCGCCCTCGGGATGGCCGGCGGCCCAGGCGGTCCACCGTTCGCCCAGGGCGGCCGGGTCGGGCTCCTGGCGGTCCTTCCAGTTGCGCTCCTGGGGGCGGATCGGCTGGTAGAAGGTCTCGGCCTGCAGGGCGGCGGGCAGGAACAGCTGGGGCCGGCCGTAGTCCAGATGGGAATAGAAATAGCCTTCGCCTTTGCCGGCGGCGCGGCTGGTGGAGGTGTGGGCGTCGGCCAGGCTGTCGGGAATGGCGGCATCGGGGGCGGCCAGGGCGGCGTCGATGGCGGTCACGGTGGCGTTGCTCTTGGGCGCGTTGGCCACGTACAGGACGGCCTGGGCCAGGGGGATGCGCGCCTCGGGCCAGCCGATCTGCTCAGCGGCGCGGCTGGCGGCTTCGGCCAGCAGGAAGGCCTGGGGGTCGGCGTTGCCCACGTCCTCGGCGGCGCAGACCAGCAGGCGGCGGGCGATGAAGCGGGGATCCTCGCCGCCCCGGATCATCCGGGACAGGTAGTAGAGGGCGGCGTCCGGGTCGGACCCGCGCAGGCTCTTCTGGAAGGCGCTGGCCAGGTCATAGTGGCCGTCGGCCCGGTCGTAGCTGATCCGGCCGCCCAGGGCGTCCTTCAGGCCGGCCAGCTCGCGCTCGCCGGGCTCCAGGTTGAGCCAGGTCTCCAGGCCGCTGAGGGCGGTGCGCAGATCGCCGCCGGCCCACTGGGACAGCCAGTCCAGCACGCCGGGCGGCTGGGGCGCGCCGGGCTGCTCCTGGGCCCAGGCCCGCTCCAGCACCTGCAGGATCGCCTCCGGCGGCAGGGGGCGCAGGGCGATCAGCTGGCAGCGGCTGCGCAGGGCCGGGTTGAGGTAGAAGGCCGGGTTCTCGGTGGTGGCCCCCACCAGGATCGCCTCGCCCCGCTCCAGCGGCGGCAGCAGGATGTCCTGCTGGGCCCGGTTGAACCGGTGGATCTCGTCCAGGAACAGCACCGGCGGCAGCGAGCGGAACAGCGGCTGCTCCCGGTGCTCCTGGAGGAACTTCTTGAGCTCGGCGGCGGAACCGCCGGCCCCGGAGAATTCCAGGAACTCATGGCCGGTGGCCAGGGCCAGGATGCGCGCCAGGGTGGTCTTGCCGGTGCCGGGCGGGCCCCACAGCACCATGGACGGCAGCCGGCCGCCGGCGGTGAGCCGGGTCAGCGCGCCCCGGGGGCCGAGCAGGTGCGGCTGGCCCACCACCTCCTCCATGCGTTTGGGGCGCATTCGTTCGGCGAGCGGGATATGCGTATCGTTCACCCCTCAAGCTTAACGCAAAGGGCTTTGCGCCCGCCTGGGCACAAGCCAAGATAGGGTCATGGATGATTTTCAAGATTCCGGACGGGCCCACCCCGTGCTGCGCTGGCTCCGGGCCAACCGGGTGCCGCTGCTGTTCGCCCTGCTCATGCTGGCGATGATCCCCATGCGCGATCTCTGGGCGCCGGACGAGCCGGACTTCGCCCAGTGCGTGCGGGAGATGCGCGAGCGCGGCAGCTGGCTGCTGCCCTATCTGAACGGCCAGCCCTATTCGGAAAAGCCCATTCTGTTCTTCTGGCTGATGAAGGGCTCCGCCATCGCCATCGACCGGCTCACCGGCGGCGCGGGCTTCGTCAACGGCATCTCCGCCTGGGCCCTGCGGCTCCCTTCGGCCCTGGCGGCGATCGGCTTCCTGTTCGGGCTGCGGGCCTGGGCGGCGCGGTTCCTCAATGACGAAAGGGCCGAACTGGCCGTGCTGGTCCTGGCCTCGGTCAACATCTGGGTCTGGCAGGCCCAGGCGATCCAGATCGACATGCTGTTCGCGGCGCTGCTGGCCGCCAGCTGGCTGGCGTGGCTGGGCGGCTACCTGCTTCTGCGCGGGCATCCGGGGCGGGCCGGGGAGGACCGCTGGTTCTTCCTGGGAAGCTATGCGGCCCTGGCCCTGGCCTTCCTGGCCAAGGGGCCGCTGGCCCTGGTGCTCACGGTGCCGCTCTGGCTGGCCTTCCTGGCCTGGCAGCGGGACTTCGGGGCGCTCCGGCGGGTCCGGGCCGGCCAGGGGCTGCTGCTGGGGACGGTCATCATCCTGCCCTGGTACGTGGCCGCCGGCCTCCGGGGCGGCGCCGCCTACGCCTACGAAATGGTCGTCCACCAGAACCTGGAACGCGCCCTGCACGCCTGGGACCACGTCCAGCCGCCCTGGAAGTACGTGGAGTACCTGGCCGGCGATTGCTTTCCCTGGACCCTGCTGCTGCCGGCCCTGCTGATCCGCCTGAAGCGTCCCGAGGCCCGGCGCTCCCCCCAGGAGCGCTTCCTGATCCTGGCGGTGGCGGTGCCGTTCCTGCTGCTGAGCTGCTCCCAGAGCAAGCAGGGCAAGTACTTGCTCATGGTCTACCCGTTCCTGGCCATGCTCCTGGCCGCCCGGCTGCGGCCCGGGGCGCCCTCCCTCCGGCGCCTGGCCGGGCTGCTGGCGGCCGGGCTGGGCCTGCCCGCCCTGGGCCTGGCCGCCATCGCCTGGTGCGGCGCCGGCGGCGCCCGGCTCCAGGCCAGCATCCTGCCCTACCGGGGGCCGCTCCGGCTGGACGCCGCCATCCTGCTGCTGGCCGCCCTCTGGCTGGCCCTCAGGGGCCGGCACCTGGTGCGGGCCACCGCCGCGGCCCTGGGGCTGGTGTTCCTGGTCTCGGGCACCTGGGGCTTCCGCCTGCTGGACCCGCTGAAGGGCTACCGGAACTGGACCGCCGCCGTCCAGCCGCTCATCGCCGGGAGACAAGTATTTTATTGGCAGACCATCCGCAGTGGCGTCATGGTCTACACCGATCACCTCATGCCGGAACTGCGCTCCCGGGCCGAGCTGGAGCGCAGGCTCGGCCCGGACCAGCGCCTGGTGGCCATGTCCCGGGAATGGGACACCGACGCCTGGGGCATGGACGCCCAGGCCCGCAAGCAATACCAAGTCCTGCTCCGGATGCCCGTGGGCGGAGGCGAAGCCCTCCTGCTGCGCCGGCGCCCCTCTCCCGCCGCCGCCCCGTAGGGCGGCCCTTCCCGGAGTTCCGATGAACCCGTACCTGAAAGCCCTGCCCCTCATCCTCGCCGGCGTGCTGCTCAACGCTTTCGCCCAGATCGCCATGAAGAAGGGGCTGAACGCGGTGGGCGGCATGACCTGGGACCTGGCGTCCCTGGTCAAGCTGGGCCTCAACCCATGGACCCTGGCCTGCTTCGGCTGCTACGCCGTGAGCATCGTGCTCTGGGCCGGGGCCCTGAACCTGGTGGAGGTGAACTACGCCTATCCCTTCCTGGCCCTGGGTTTCCTGGCCAACGCCCTGATGTCCCGGGCCATCCTCGGCGAAAGCATCCCGCCGATGCGCTGGGCCGCCCTGGCCTTTATCATTCTTGGGGTGACCCTCCAGGCCTTTACCGGCGCCCCGAAGCACCTATAATTAAAAATTCCAATCCATAGCTTGTCCGCGGAAGCCCAGCCCATGAACCAGCACGGTTCCCCCAAAGCGCTCCCCATCGATTGGCCGCTTCCCGGTCACGAACCGAAGGACATCCACATCCTGGTGGTGGACGACCAGGAAATCGTCCGGGTCTCCCTGCTCAAGATGCTGCGCATGCATGGGTTTACCTGCGGAGAGGCGGCGGACGGGTACCAGACCCTGGAGATCATGGAGCGCGAGCGCGTCGACCTGGTGCTGTGCGATATCCGCATGCCCGGGATGGACGGCCTGTCCCTGGTGAAGGCCCTGGCGCACCGGATCCCGGAGATCGCCATCGTGATGGTGAGTTCCATGGACAACGCCGAGATGGCCATGGAATGCCTGCGCTACGGCGCCTACGGCTACGTGCTTAAGCCCTTCAAGACCAACGACATCCTCATCGCCGTGGCCAACGCCCTGCGCCGGCGCATGCTGGAGCTGGAATACAAGGACCGCCAGCAGCTCCTGGCCCAGCGCGTGCAGGAACAGACCCTGGTGATCCGGGCCTCCCGGGAGGAAGTGGCGTTGCGGCTCATCTCCGCCTCGGAACACCGGGACAACGAGACCGGGGCCCACGTCCGGCGCATCGGGCTCTATGCCGCCGAAATGGGCCGCCTGCTGGAGTGGGACGAGGAGGAGGTCGAATGCATCCGCGCCGCCGCGCCCATGCATGACATCGGCAAGATCGGCGTGCCGGACCGCATCCTGCAGAAGGGCGGAACCCTCACCGAGGAGGAGTGGATCATCATGAAGACCCACACCACCATGGGTGCCAACATCCTGAAGGATTCCACCGTGCCCTTCATCCAGATGGGCGCCCGCATCGCCGACTGCCACCACGAGAAGTGGGACGGCTCCGGCTATCCGAAAGGCCTGAGGGGGGAGGAGATCCCCATCGAGGCGCGGATCACCTGCCTGGTGGACGTCTATGACGCCCTGATCAACCGGCGGGTCTACAAGCGCCCCTGGCAGGAGCCGGAGGTGCTGGCCTACATCCACACCGAAAGCGGCCGGCTGTTCGATCCGTCCCTGGTCGGCAGCTTCTTCGACCACTTCGCCAGCTTCCAGGCCATCCAACTGCAGCATCCCGACCGGTATGCCCAGAGCGAACTGCCGGAATGACGGCGGGCTTCGGCTTCGCCGCCCTGGCGCTCGTTCTGGAGCTGGCCTGGCGCGGCAACGGGGTCCGGACGCCGGTCTACCGGCGCCACCTGACCATCTTCGGGCTGATGGCGCTGCTCGGAGCGCTGCACGCCACCCGCCAGGGCGGGGTGCCGGCCGCGCTGCTGTGCTGGCTGGCCGACCTGCTGGGCGCGGTGCTGGGGCTGGCCCTGTGCACCCTGCCGGCGGTGCTCACCCGGCGCCTGGGCGGCATGGGCTGGCAGCGCGGCCAGGCGCGCCGGGACGACCCCGGGGCGCCGCTGATCCTGGTGGCCGACCCGCACTGGAACCTGGAGCTCACCGGCCTGCGGGAGGCCCGGGCCGCCCATCCGGAGGCGGACTGGCTGTTCCTGGGCGACGTGTTCGACGTGTGGGTGGGCATCCCCGGCATGGACAGCCCCCTGGAACGGGAATTCCTGGCCTGGGTGGACGGCGTGCGCCGGGAGCGCCGCTGGGTGGGGCTGTGGCTGGGCAACCGGGAGTATTTCCTGGATCCGCTGGCCGGCCGGTTCGACCTGATGGGCGAGGGCATGGAGGGGCGGCTGGACGGCGAAGCGCTGGTCTGGGAGCACGGCGACCTGGTGAATGTCGCCGACTGGCGCTACCGGCTCTGGAACCTGGTGTCCCGCAGCGGCGCGGTGTGGCTGTTCGCCCGGCTCCTGCCCAAGGCCTCCGCCCAGGCCCTGGCCGGGCGCCTGCAGCGGGCCCTGCACACCAGCAACCGCGCCTACAAGCTGGCCTTCCCCCGGGCGGCGTTCCGCGCCGCCGCCGCCCGCTACCCGGCGGCCACGTTCATCACCGGGCATTTCCATACCCACGAGGTGGAGGGCACCGGCATCGCCCTGCCCTGGGCTCATGATGGGGATTTCATGGTCTGGCACGGGGGAACGGTTAAACCTCTCGGCGAACTGAGGCATCCAAGGAGCAGCACGGAACCCGGCGGGAGGCCCTCATGAGATTCTGCAAGCTCGCCCTGGCGCCGGCCCTGCTCCTCCTGGGCTGCAGCCCGTTCTCCATCAAGTACGACTTCGATCCGCGCGCCAGTTTCCAGACCTACAAGACCTACGACTGGCACACGGCCGGCGCCAAGGACCCGGGCAGGACCGAGGGCAGGCCGAACCCGATCATGGACCGCCGGGTGCGCCGCATCCTGGAGCAGGAACTGGCCGCCCGGGGTTTCCAGCACCGGGACGGTGATCCGGATTTCCTGCTGGGCTACTACCCGGTGTACCGCGACCGGTTCGTCCAGACCTACACCGCCATGGGCCCGGCCTGGGGCTATGGCTGGGGCCGGCCCTGGGGCTACGGGGCCGGCGCCGGCTTCATGGAGATCCAGGCGTTCCGGGAGGGCAGCATCGTCCTGGAAGTGCTGGACGCCAAGACCAACCAGATGGTTTGGCAGGGAGTTGCGGAAGGGGCCCTGAGCGGGCTGGGCGATCCCCAGGATGCCGAGGAGCAGGTGACCCAGGCGGTGCGAAAGCTCCTGGCGAAATTCCCGCCCCCGGCCCGATGAGGGAACTTTTTGAATTTCCGGGGGATCGAGCCGATAGGATTGCTATCCTGGGGCAATCATGGACACCAACCGAATTCTGATCGTGGATGATGAACCAGATTTCCGGACCCTCCTGGTGGAGGCCCTGGGCACCATGGGCTATTCCCCGGAAGGGGCGGAGACGGCGGAAGCCGCGATCCAGATGGCCAAGGCCCGGCACTACGCCATCATCATCACCGACCTCAACATGCCCGGCGGCCTTTCCGGCCTGGACCTGGTCAACACGGTCCAGGATATCGACCCCAGGACCTTCTGCATCCTCATGACCGGCTATGCCACCACCGAATCCGCCATCCAGGCGCTCAAGCGGGGGGCCTACGATTTCATCCAGAAGCCGTTCAAGCTCGCCGAGCTGGACGCCAGCCTGGTCCGGGCGCTGAACCACTACAAGTCGCTGCGCGAAAACGAAGCCTACCAGAACCGGCTGGAAGAGATGGTGCAGGAGCGCACCCAGGAGATCCTGAAGCTCAAGGAGGATATCGAGAAGCTGTTCGAGGGCTTCGTCAACGCCGCCGTGAAGGCCATTGAAGAGCGGGACCCTTCCACCTCCGGCCATTCCGGCCGGGTGGCGGTGCTGACGGTGGGCCTGGCGGAGGCGGTCAACCGCACCCCCAACGGCCCCTACGGCTACCTCAGCTTCAGCGAACCCCAGCTGCGCGAGATCCGCTACGCCAGCCTGCTGCACGACTTCGGCAAGGTCGGCGTGCGCGAGCAGGTGCTGGTGAAGGCGCGCAAGCTGGAGCCGGAACGCCTGGAGCGCATCCTCCAGCGGCTCTACCAGCGCGACCTGGAGGCGGTCAACGCGCGGATCCTGGAAGCCTGGAGCAAGGGCGAGCCGTACGATCCGGGTTATGCCAACGTGCTGATGGCCGCCCACCGGCTGGAGCGCGAGCGCATCGCCGACCTGGTCAGGCGCTGCAACGAGCCGCGGGTGCTGACCCAGGAGGTGGTGGAGGCCATGGACGAACTGGAGGAGCTCGGCTTCCAGCACTGGCGCGAGGGCGAAGCCAGGATCCTGGAAAGCGCCGACATCTCCGCCCTGCGCATTCCCAAGGGCAGCCTGTCCGAGCAGGAGCGCAACGAGATCAACAGCCACGTGCAGAAGACCTTCAACTTCCTCAGCAAGATCCCCTGGACCGGGGCCCTGTCCGGCGTGGCCGACATCGCCTACGCCCATCACGAACGGCTGAACGGCATGGGCTACCCCCGGCACCTGAAGGCGGACCAGATCCCGACCCAGAGCAAGCTCATGGCCATCTGCGACGTGCACGACGCCCTGGTGGCCGCCGACCGCCCCTACAAGGCCGCCGTGAGCATTCCCCGCAGCCTGGAGATCCTCGAGGACGAGACCCGGGCGGGCCTGCTCGACCGGGGCGTGCTGGACATCTTCCTGGAGGCCAAGATCTATGAGCTGACCAAGGGGCAGCTCAACGTCGAAACGGTCAGCCCATGATCCCCGACCCGATCCTCCTGGTGGACGACGAGGCCGATCTCCGGGCCAACCTCAAGGAGGCGCTCGCCCTGGACGGCTACCAGGTGGAGGACGCGGCCGACGCCAACGGGGCGCTGGCGCTCATGGCCGACCGGCACTACCCGGTGGTGCTCACCGACCTGAACATGCCCGGGGGGCCCAACGGCTTCCAGCTGATCGAGACCCTGAAGGCCAGCGATCCGCTCACCCTCTGCGTGGTGATCACCGGCTTCGCCTCCATGGAGACGGCGATCCAGGCGGTGAAGTTCGGCGCCTACGATTTCGTCCAGAAACCGTTCAAGCTGGCCGAGATCGAAGCGGTGCTGGACCGCGCCCTGGAGCACGCCACCGTGCTGCGCCAGCTCACCAACTACCAGAACGACCTGGAGGACCGGGTCATGGCCCGGGTTCGGGAGTTCAACGCGTTCCATGAGGAAGTGTTGAAATTGAACGACCTGTTGGTGGCCTCCCAGCGCGAGGTGAGCGAAGGGCCGATCCTCGATCCGTTCCTGGCCCACCTGCGCGCCCGGTTCAACCCCAGCGAATGCCTGGCCCTGCTGCCTACCGCCGAAGACCGTTGGGAGGCACCCGGCGCCGGGTCCGGGCTCGCCCCGGGCCTCCCGCCGCCCTCCGCGCTGCGCGCGCCGGTGGAATGGGAATGGCGCGCCGGCTGCCCCGAAGGGCACCTGATCCCGCTGCGCAGCGGCGAGCTCATGCTCGGGGCCGTCTGCCTGGGGTTCGGGGAGCGCAACGCCTTCCATCCGGACGACCCGGCCTTCGTGCTGTGGCGCCGCCAGCTGGAGGCGGCCCTGCACGGGCTGCGCCGCACCCGGGACCAGGTCGGCCTGGAACGCTCCAGGTCGCGCCTGGCGCCCGCGCCCTGATGCCGGAAGCGCCGCGCCCGCTGCTCTGGAGCGGGATCTTCGGCCTGGACGGCGACGCGCCCCAGCCCTTCGCGCCGGGCGGCGTGGTGCTGTTCGCCCGCAACCTCGACCCGGACCCCGCCGAAGGCCCCGCCCGGTGCCACGCCCTGGTCCGCGCCCTCCAGGACCGCTGGGGCGGCCCGCTGCCGCTGGCGGTGGCCCTGGACCAGGAAGGCGGCGCCGTCTCCCGGCTGCGCCAGTGGACCGGACCCACCCCGGCCCTGCGCGAACTGTGGCGGCGCGGCGGAACCGGTGCCTGCCGGCGCTGGGGCGCGCTCTGGGGCCGGGGCCTGGCCCTGCTCGGCTGCAACGTGGATTTCGCCCCGGTGGCCGATCTGTGGGCGCCCGCGGCCGCCCTGGGCGATCGCGCCGCCAGCAGCCTGCCCCTGGAGGCCGCCCGGGCCGCCGGGGCGTTCCTGGCCGGCCTGGAGGGCGCCGGGGTGCGCGGCTGCCTCAAGCACTTCCCCGGCCTGGGCGGCCTCGCCCTGGACAGCCACCGGGGCCTGCCGGAACGGGCCGGGGATGGCGCGCCCGCCGCCCTGCCGTTCCGCATGCTGGCCCAGGACGACCGCCTGGTCATGGTGGCGCACCTGCTGCTCCCGGGCAGCGGCGGGCTCCCGGCCAGCCTCTGCCGGCCGATGGTGGCGGACAACCCCTGGGGCATCCGCGCCCGCTGGCTGCCCGACGACCTGGAGATGGGCGGCTGCCGGGACTGGGACTGGCCGGAGCGGGTGCGGCTCTGCCTTTCGGCCGGCCACCTGGCCCTGCTGGTCTGCCAGACCCCGGCCGGCATCGCCGCCTGCGCCGAGGCCGCGGGGCAGATGCCCGAAGCCCTCCAGCGCCCGGCCCTGGGCCGCTTCATGGCCCTGCGCCGCACCCTGCCCGCCGGCGCGCCGCGGTTCTCCCCCAGGGCCTGGAACGCCTGGCTGCGCGATCTGGAACAGGCGGCGGCGCTTCCTTGAAATTTCCAACCGGCGATGAATCCCAGCCGAGCGCTCGCGATTCTCAGCTATCCTTAACCGAGCAAGGAGATCACATGGCAAATTCCTATTATCCGCCGATCGTCATTGAGGAAACGCCGCGCGGCGAACGCAGCTACGATATCTACTCCCGCCTTTTGAAAGACAACATCATATTCATGGGCACGGCCATCGACGATTCCGTGGCGAACGCCGTGGTCGCCCAGATGCTCTTCCTGGAAAGCGAAGACCCGGACAAGGACATCCAGATCTACATCAACAGCCCCGGCGGCAGCGTCACCGCCGGCCTGGCCATCTACGACACCATGCAGTTCGTCAAGAACGACATCGTCACCTATTGCGTCGGCCAGGCGGCGAGCATGGGCGCCCACCTGCTGGCGGCCGGCACCAAGGGCAAGCGCTTCGCCCTGCCGAGCGCCCGGATCATGATCCACCAGCCCTCCGGCGGCGCCCAGGGGCAGGCCTCCGACATCGAGATCTCCTACAAGGAGATCCAGCGCCTGAAGGAGAACCTGGCGGCGGCCCTGGCCAAGCACACCGGCCAGAACCTCAAGAAGGTCATGAAGGACATGGACCGCGACTTCTTCATGAGCGCCGATGAAGCCATGGAATACGGCATCATCGACAAGGTGCTCTCCGAACGGCCGTCCTGACGGCACGCCTGGCCGCCATGCAGCCTCACGTCTTCGAACACCTGCGCCGGCTTCCCCGGCAGCGTCCCGGCCAGCACCTCCAGGAGCTGCGCCCGGAAGGCCCGGTCATCCAGCTGGCCGACAACGGCAACCCCTGGGGTCCGGCCGAGGCGGTGCGCGAGCGGTTGCTGCAGGCGGTGGCGGGCGCGGGCCTGGATGAGCTGAGGCGCTTCCCACCCGCCGATGGCCTGGCCCTGCGCCGGGCCATCGGCCGAAGGCGCGGGGTCGATCCCGGCCAGGTCATCCTGGGCAACGGCAGCATGGAAATCCTCGGCGTCGCCGCCCGGGCCATGCTCATGGACGGCGGTAGCGGCTTGGCGGCCCGGCACAGCTTCGCCGCCTTCGGCCTGGCCACCCAGGCCGCCGGGGGCCGCTTCATCGAATGCCACGCCACCGCCCTGGAGGTGGAGGCGGCGCACCTGCTCGCGGCGGTGCAGCCGGACACCCGCATCGTCTACCTGGGCCATCCCAACAACCCCACCGGCACCCTGCTGGAGCGCGCCGCCCTGGCCCAGCTGGCGCGCGCCCTGCGCGAGGACATCCTGCTGGTGGTGGACCAGGCCTACGCCGAGTACACCGATCCCGGTGACTATCCTTCGGCCCTGGAACTCCTGCCGGAGCGGAAAAACCTCCTGGTCCTGCAGACCTTTTCCAAGATCCACGGGCTGGCCGGCCTGCGCATCGGCTACGGCATCGCCAACCCCGACCTGGCCGACCTGCTGGAGCGGGTGCGCTGCCCCTTCAACACCAGCCACCTGGCCCAGCTGGCGGCGGAGGCGGCCATCGGCCAGGAAGCCTTCGAGGCCGAATGCCGCGCCCGCAACCTGGAAGCGCGCGCCGCCTTCCTGGCGGAAGCCGAACGGCACCGCTGCCGGGTTTCCGGCCAGGCGGGCAACTTCATCCTCATGGAAACCGTCTTCCCGGCCCAGGAACTGTTCCGGGATCTGCTCAGGCAGCGGGTGCTGGTCTGCCCAGCGGACAGCGACGGCCTGCCCAACCACGTGCGGGTGTCCATGGGCACCCCCCAGGAAATGACCGCCTTCTGGAAAGTGGCCGGCCCGATCCTGGACAACCTCGGCTGCGGTTGCGCCTGAGACCTCAAGGAGCCCCATGGCCGACCAGTACAGCATCGCCAGCGACCCCCTCAACGTGTCCGTGAAGCTCCACGGGGCGGAACTCTGCGCCCTGCGGGCCGGCGGCCAGGACCTGCTCTGGGCCGGCGACCCGGCCGTCTGGGGGCGCCAGGCCCCGGTCCTGTTCCCGGTGGTGGGCGCGCTCAAGGGCGGCCGGCTGCTGCACCGGGGCAAGGCCTACCCCATGCCCCGGCACGGCTTCGCCCGGGACCGGGATTTTAGCCTGGTGCGCCTCACCGGCCACTCCTGCTGCATGCGCCTCTGCGACGACGCCGCCACCCGGGCCATGTACCCCTTCCCCTTCCGGCTGGAGATCGGCTTCCGCATCGACGGCCCGGAGCTGACGGTCCGCTATGAACTGCACAATCCGGGCGACAGCAGCCTCCCGGCCGCCTTCGGCGCCCATCCGGCCTTCCGCTGGCCGCTGCAGCCCGGAGTGCCGCGCAACGCCCACTGGCTGGAGTTCGAGCAGCCCGAAACCGGCCCGCTGCCGGAACTGGGCCCCGACGGCCTGCTGTCCGGCGCCGCCCGGCCCAGCCCCCTGGAGGGGCGCAGGCTGCGCCTGCGCGAGGACCTGTTCAAGGACGACGCGCTGATCTTCAAGCCGGTGCAGAGCCGGGCCGTGCGCTTCTCGGGCCCCGGCGCGCCCCTGCTGGAGGTGTCCTGGGATGGCTTCCCGCAGCTGGGACTGTGGTCCTGCGGCGCCTTCCTGTGCATCGAGCCCTGGCGCGGCTACGCCAGCCCCGAGGGGTTCGACGGCGAATTCGCCAACAAGCCGGGCAATTTCCTGGTCAGCCCGGGCGGCACCGTCGCCGCCCAGTACAGCGTGAAAGTGCTGGAGCCGGAAATCGGTTGAAGGGCGATGGTCTACACTTGAACTTTGGATCGAGGAGATTGCATGGCGGTACAGTGCGGCATCGTGGGATTGCCCAACGTGGGGAAGTCCACGCTTTTCAATGCGCTGACGCGGGCGGGGGCGGCCTCCGCCAACTATCCGTTCTGCACCATCGAACCCAACACGGGCGTGGTGGACGTGCCGGATCCGCGGCTCGACCGGCTGGCCGGGATCGTCAATCCGGCGCGGATCATGCCGGCCTCGCAGGTGTTCGTCGATATCGCCGGGCTGGTGCGCGGCGCCAGCAAGGGCGAGGGGCTGGGCAACGCCTTCCTGGCCAACATCCGGGAAACCGACGCCATCATCCAAGTGGTGCGCTGCTTCGAGGACGGTGACGTCACCCACGTGGAGGGGGCGGTCAACCCCGAGCGGGACCTCTCGATCATCGACACCGAGCTGATCATCAAGGACATGGAATCCGCCGAGAAGGCCCTGGACCGGCACCGCAAGGCCGCCAAGAGCGGCAACAAGGAATCCCTCCAGATGGCCGCCATCCTGGAAAAGGTCGCCGCCACCCTGGACAAGGGCGAATGGGCCGCCAAGGCCGGCCTTTCCAGGGAGGAGCTGGCGGCGATCAAGGCGTTCGGCTTCCTCACCCTCAAGCCGATGCTGCTGGTGGGCAACATCGGCGAGGCCGACATCCCCGATCCCGCGGCCAACCCCCACTACGCCCATTTGATCAAGGCCGGGGCCGAACGCCAGTGCCCGGTCATCCCGATCTGCTCCAAGCTGGAGGCGGAGATCCAGGAACTGAGCCCGGAAGAGCGCCCGCTGTTCCTGGAGGAGGCGGGCCTGGCCGAACCGGGCCTGGACCGGCTCATCCACGCCTCGTTCAAGCTGCTCAACCTGCAGACCTACTTCACCGCCGGGCCCAAGGAAGTGCGCGCCTGGACCATCGCCATCGGCGCCACCGGCCCCCAGGCCGCCGGGGTCATCCACACCGACTTCGAGAAGGGCTTCATCCGGGCCCAGGTGATCAGCTACGACGATTACATCCAGTACAAGGGCGAGGCCGGGGCCAAGGAAGTGGGCCGGATGCGCAGCGAGGGCAAGGAATACATCGTCCATGACGGTGACGTCATGCACTTCCTGTTCAACGTCTAGATGAATAGAATCCGGGCGGGAAAACCCGATGGCCGCGGGGCCCCCATCGAGGATCCCCAGGTGCTGCAGGATGCCCTGCAGGTGCTGTTCGAGACCGAATCGGAGTTCTTCATCAAGGTGGAAGGCACCTCCACCCTGCCCTACGCCTCCCGGGTCCAGCACCTGGCCATCGCCGAAGGGCAGTTCGGCCTGAAGCTGGTGCGCCCGCTGCCCCACGAGATGCTGCCGGGCGCGCTGTTCCGCATGACCTTCGCGGTGGAGGACCTGCGTTTCGAAGCCATCATCAGCCTGCTGGGCCGGGAGGGCTACCTGCAGTACGGGTTCCAGCTGCCCACCTGCCTGTACCAGGCCGACCGGCGCCTGCACAAGCGCTACCCGTTCCGCCCCCGGGAGAATGCCTATGCCCTCGCCCAGGACGCCGCGATTCCCGGCGTGGGCGTGGCCGGCCCGCTGGTGAACATCTGCATGGGCGGGATGGCGCTGCGGGTGGACCGGGCGCTGCGCATGGACGACGGGATGCGCATCCCGGTGAGCACCGCCGTGTTCGAGCGCGGCAAGAGCTTCCCCCGGTTCCGCATCCAGGACCTGCCGCGGCTGCCCCTGCTGGAAGGCCGGGCGATCAGCGCCCACGCCAGCGAGCACGGCTCGGAGCTGATCCTGGGCCTCACCTTCGCCGGCATGAGCCTGGAAGAGGAGACCGCCCTGGCCGCTTCGCTGGCGTTCCGGGAAAAGATGTACCGGGGCGGCCAGCCGCCGCGGCCCGAAGGCGCTTCCGGCGCGCCCCGCGGCCGGACCGTGGACGGTGCCGAGGATGAAGCCCCGCAGGAGCTGGAGACCTTGGACCAGGCCCCCCTGGAGGCCACGGTCCTGCTCCGGCTGCGGCGCCGGACCGTCCGGGTGGTGCTGGTGATGGCCGACGGCCCGGTGCGCGAGGGCATCCTGGAGCTGCTCCGCCGGCAAGGCTACCACCGGGTGGAAGCGGTGGCGCACATGGGCCTGCTGGGACCGCTCTGCGAACCGGGCCAGGGCGCCCTGCCCGGCCTGGTCCTGGCCGACCTGGCCCTGGCCCGCAGCGGCGACGCCGAGCCGCTGGCGGCGGCGCGCATCCTCGAGAACCAGCTGGCCGAACTGGGCGGACCGCCCACCGCCATCCTGTGCGAAGAGGTCGATCCCACCCTGCTGCTGGCCAAGGAGGGCCTGACCCGGTTCCTCGCCTATCCCTCGGGCCAGGCCGGGCATTGGGTCGAGACCCTGGACGGCATGATCCCCTGACTATCGCACCGGGGCCACCTTCACCACCCCGCCGTCGGCGCTGGAACGCAGCAGGCTGTCCTGGATGCGGTTGCCGCCCCTGAGCACGGGATCCGCGGCGTCCTTGGCCAGCAGGATGCCGCCCCGGGCGTTGCGGTGCACCACGCACTCCTCCAGGGTCACCTCGGCATCCTCGAACAGCAGGATCCCGGTGTCCCGGCCGTCGTGCAGATCGCAGCGCACCAGCAGCAGGCTGCCGCCGGGCTCGACCCGGGCGCCGGTCTTGGCGTTGCCGAAAATCTCGCAGCCTTCCAGCACGCCCCGCCCCTGGCTGCCGCAGACCACGCCGAAGGATTGGCCGTCGAACACCTTGCAGCCCTTCATCTGCGCCGTGGCGCCCTGCTGGAACAGCACGGCGGGTTCCCCGTTCTCCTTGAATTCGCAAAGGTCCAGGGTGAGCAGCCCGGCGCCCAGCATCGAGGCGCCCAGCCCGGCGTTGCCGAACACCCGGCAGCCGCGCAGCTGGAGCGTGGAACCGGCCACCCCGTGCGCGCCGGCACAGGCATGGCCGCTCAGGTCGCAGTCGTCCAGGGTGGCCTGGCCCCGCTCCAGGGCCAGCACTCCGGCCGAGCGGCTGTCGGTGATCCGGCAGCGCTTCAGCTCGGCCCGGGCGTCCGCCTCCAGCACCACGCCCCCGGCCTCCTGCCCGGAGACCCGGCAGTCCTCCAGGGTGGCCCTGGCGCCCGCCAGCAGCTCGACCCCCACCCCCTGGGCATGCTCGATCCTGCACCCGGTCAGGGCCGCCCGGGCCCCCGGCTCCAGCCGCAGGCCGGCCCGGCAAGCCCCCGTGATCAGGCAGTCGTCCAGGCGGACCGCAGCACGCGGCTGGACCCGCACGCCGACCGAACCGGAACGCAGGTTGCAGTCGCGCAGCCAAGGCTCGGTGCCGGCCCCGCTGACCTCCAGCGCCGGCCCCGACTCGGCGCCGATCTCGCAGCTCTCCACCAGCGCATCGCCCTGGGCCGCCAGCAGCGCCGGCGCGGCGTCGGGGCAGAACCCCTGCAGCTGCAGGTTGACCAGCCGGATGCCGGGCGCCAGGAGGCTGAGGCAGGGCCCCTTGGCGCTTTCGATCACCACCTCCGAAGGCCCGCCGTCGCCGATGATCTCCACCTGCTTGTCCACCACCAGGGATTCCCGGTAGACCCCGGGCATCACCAGGATGCGGCAGCCCGGCCCGGCCTGGCGCAGCGCCACGCGCAGGCTCATGCACTGGCCCTTGCCGTTCTTGGCCACCACCAGGGTCTGGCCGCCCTGCGGCACCGGCGGCGGGGGCGGAACCTCGGCGGGGCTGTCGATGCAGCGGCGGATGGCCGCGGCCAGGCTTTCGGCGCTGGCGAAGCGCTGCCCCGGCAGCTTGGCCAGGGCCCGCTGCACCACCTCCAGCAGGGCCGGGTTCAGGCCCTGCACTTCCTCGGCCAGGAACGGCGCCGGCGGCTGGCGCAGGATGGCGGTGAGCACCGAGGTGGCGGTCTCCCCGGTGAACGGGCGCCGGCCGCCGGAGATGATCTCGTACAGGATCACCCCCATGGCGAAGATGTCCGAAGCGGGCCCGGCCGTGCCCGAATCCAGGTATTCCGGGGCCATGTAGTTCACCGTGCCCATCCAGTTGCCCTGCTGGGTGAGGTCCGAATGGCCCACCAGGGCCAGGCCGAAATCCATCAGCTTGGCCACCGGCCGCTTGCCCAGGCTCACCAGGATGTTGGCGGGCTTGATGTCCCGGTGCACGATGCCGCGCTCGTGGGCATAGCCCAGCCCCTCGCAGGCCTGGGCCAGCAGCTCCAGCAGCTCGGCCATGGGCCACTGCCGGGAGTGGATCAGCGCGTCCAGATCCTGCCCCTCCACCCACTCCATGGCCAGGTAGTAGAGCCCCTGGTCCTCGCCGAATTCGAACACCGTCACCACGTTGGGATGGTTCAGCGACCCGGCGGCGCGGGCCTCCCGCTCGAACCGGGCCGTGGCCTCCGCCCCGAAGGCCGATCCCAGCCGGATGGTCTTCACCGCCACGTCGCGGCCCAGGCCCGCATCCCGGCCCAGGAACACCTTGCCCATGGCGCCCTGGCCCAGCAAGCGGAGGATCTCGAACTTGCCGATCTTTTCCCGCATCACCCCCCTTGCCCCGGCGGCCGCCGGCATGCACCAGCTTATCGGCAGGCGGCTATCTCATCTTGATGGCCATCGCGTCCAGCCGGGCGATGCGCCTGGCCACCGGCGGGTGGGTGGAGAACAGCGCGAACAGCCCGCCGCCCCGGAGCGGGTTGATGATCATCATGTGCGCCGTGGCCGGCTCGGCGTCGCGCATGGGGCTCATCTGGTTGAAGCCTTCGATCCGCTTCAGGGCCGAAGCCAGCTGATCCGGCCGGCCGGTGAGGTGGGCCGAGTAGTCGTCCGCCTCGTATTCCCGGGACCGGCTGACCGCCATCTGCAGCAGCAGGGCGGCGATCGGCCCCAGGATCATCACCAGGATGGCTGCAAAGGGGTTGCCGCCCTCCCGGTCGTCCCGGGGGCGGATGAAGAAGGCCAGGCGCGAAAGCAGCATGATGGCCTGGGCCAGCACCGCGCACAGGCTGCCGATGAGGATGTCCCGGTGCTTCACGTGGCCCAGTTCGTGGGCCAGGACCCCTTCCAGCTCCTGGCGCGAGAGGGTGCCCAGGATGCCTTCGGTGACCGCCACCACCGCGTGGTCCGGGTCGCGCCCGGTGGCGAAGGCGTTCGGCGTCTGGTCCGGAATGATCGCCACCCTGGGCATGGGCAGCCCGGCCCGCTGGGCCAGGTTGGCGACAATGGCGTACAGCTCCGGCGCCTGGGCCTGGTCCACCACCTGGGCGTGGTAGGACGCGAGCACGATCCGGTCCGAGAAGAAGTAGCTGACCCCGTTCAGGAGGATGCTGAGGATCAGGGCCAGGATCACCCCGGAATGGCCGTACAGGGCGTCGCCCACCACCACCAGCAGCGCGGTCATGGCCATGATCAGGATGAATGTTTTTATGCCGTTCATGAGGGCACCCCCTTTCAATCCTAACCGGAGGAACCCGCTACCCTGTTACCAGCACGCCGTTCAAGGAGTTGCGCCATGCCCCGGAAAGTCTTTTGGGAGGACCCCTACCAGACCGTTCATGACACCACCATCGCCACGGTCCAGGGCCAGGCGGTGACAGTGCAATCCACCATCTTCTATGCCTTCTCCGGCGGCCAGGAAAGCGATTCCGGCACCCTCGCCGGCCAGCCGGTGCTGCTGGCGCGCAAGGAGGGGCTTGAGATCTTCTACACCCTGCCCGAAGGGCACGGCCTGGAGCCGGGCCAGGTGGCGCGCATGGCGATCGACTGGCCCCGGCGCTACCGGCTCATGCGCCTGCATTTCGCCGCGGAGCTGGTGCTGGAGCAGGTCTACCGGACGCTGCCCGGGGCCCGGAAGATCGGCGCCCATATCGCCGAGGCCAAAGCGCGCATCGACCTGGCCTGGCCCGAGACCCTCGCCCCGCTGCTGCCCGCGCTGACCGCCGCGGTGCAGCCTCTGATCGACGCCGACAGCCCGATCATCAGCGCCTTCGAGGACCCGGCCGGCGAACGGCGCTATTGGGAAGTGCCCGGGTTCGCCCGGGTGCCCTGCGGCGGAACCCATCTGAAACGCACCGGTGAAGTGGGTAAGATCAAGCTCAAGCGCAACAACATCGGCGCCGGCAAGGAACGCATCGAAATCTTTCTGGAGTGAGCCATGGGTCATGCACGTCATCGCCGACTGATGCGCCGCCTCGCCCCCCCTGCCCTCGCCGCCCTGGTGCTTGGCGCCTGCAGCCATCCCAAGCCCGCCCCCGCCCCCGCCCCGGCGGCGCCTGCGGCGGCGGCCCTGAAGCCGGCGCGGCCCCAGTTCACCTTCGTTTCCTGGACCCAGGCCCAGCGCTACATCAGGGAAGGCAGGGTGATCCAGACCGTTTCCGGCCGGGGCGGATTTTCCCTGGTCCTGGTGGACCACACCTGGTTGCACCTGGTGGCCAAGCCCGGGGATCCGCTGCCCAAGAACCCGAGGGATTACATCTCCCGCTACGCCCCGAACGCCCAGTCCATCCACCATACCACTGAGTAGAAGCGCATTCATTGCACCGTGAGCGTGCCCACCGCGCAGTTGGCGGTGGCATCGGTGAGCAGGTTGCCGGCCGGGGGCAGCAGGCTGAACTGGACCACCGATAGCGGGATGGCCGCGGCCGTCAGCGGCGCCTGGCCGTCCAGGGCCACCCGGCAGATGGGGGCTGCCATGGACTGGTCGTTGCCCGCGCCTTTCTGGAAGTCGTCGGCCAGCAGGGTGGTCTGCTCCTGGATGGCGCTCTTCAGCAGCGGCATGCCGGACCCCGGATCGAACAGGATGTTCTCCAGGTACTGAGTGTCGGAGGGCACCACCTTGGCCCAGGCCACCGGCCCCGAAGCCACCGACAGGGCGAAGGCGACCCCCCGGCCCCGATCCCCGGCCGGCCCGACCAGGTCCAGTACCAGGTGGGTGGGGGTGGAAAACGGGGCGTCGCGCACGAACCGGTAGCCGGTGGCCGGAGGATCCGCGTAGACCAGGGACAGGGCGGGCGGGCTGGAACTCCCGCCGCCACCGCCGCCGCAGCTCAGCAGCCCGGTGATGGACAGAGCGAGGAAAAGATCACGGGACGTCATAATAAATTAAATATAAATAATCATCCGCCCCGGTCAAGGCGCCCGCTTCACCACCACCAGGGTCACATCGTCCTTGAAACCGCCGCCTTCCATGTGGGTGAAGGTGCGGGTGAGCAGGGCTTCGAACACCTCGTCGGCCGAGCCCCGGGGCAGCTGGCGGACCACGTCCACCAGGGCCACGTCGCCCAGTTCCTCGCCGGCGGCGTTCTCCGCCTCCACCAGGCCGTCGGTGAAGATCACCAGGGTATCCCCCGGGTGCATGGTGGCCCGGCCCTCGGCGAAGGTCGCGCCCGGCAGCAGCCCCACCATGGGCCCGGTGGGCATGAGCCGGGTCCAGGGGCGGCCGTCGCCCGGCACCAGCAGCGGCGGGTTGTGCCCGCCGTTGACGTAGCGCAGGTCGCCGTTGGCCGGGTTGAGGCTGCCCACGAACAGGGTCGCGTAGCGGTTCCGGTCGCGCACCTCGTTCATGCGGGCATTGAGCCGGAGCGCCAGCTCGCCCCAGTCCGCCACCCGCAGGTCGGCCATGGCCCGCAGGAAAGCCGACAGTTGGGTCATCATGAGCGAAGCCGGCAGCCCCTTGCCCGAGATGTCGCCCACGGCCAGGTGCAGGCGCGGGCTGCGATCCAGATCGGCGGCCATCCACAGGTCGTACAGATCCCCGCCCACCGCCTGGTACGGCAGGTTGGCCGCCGCGCATTCCCATCCGGGGGGTTCCGGCAGGCGCTTGGGCAGGATGCGCCGCTGGATGTTGCGGGCCAGTTCCAGGTCCTTCTCCAGCTTGACCGCCTGGATCCGGCCTTCGCGCAGCTCCCGGCTGGTCAGCTGGGCGCAGGTGATGTTCAGCAGGGTCTGGAAGAACAGCTCATCGTCCTCGTTCAGTGTGCCGTCAGCGGGCGCCGCCGCGTAGACGAAGCCGTGGCTGTGGTCCAGGTCGCGCAGCTCCATGGCGTGGACCAGCCCCTTGCTCGCCACCAGGGCGTGCAGGGCGTCCCCGGAGAGGGCGGGCGGCAGCGGCCCCAGGCCCCGGTTGTGGGTCACCCGGCCGGCCGCATCCACCACCAGCAGCCGCTGGATGTTGAACTCGGCAGCCAGCGTGTCGCCCATGAGCCGGAGCAGGTCCTGGGCCGTTTCCCCTTCGCCCAGGGTGCGGGTCAGGTCGAACAGCGTGCTGAGCCGGGAGATCTGCAGGGCCAGGGCCCGGTTCTGGTCGCTCCGGTTCGATTCCAGCCGGCGCCAGGCCAGCAGCGGAGCGGAGATGGACAGCAGCAGGACCAGCGCGTCCGGCACCTTCGGGGTGCGCACCACCAGATGCCCGTAGTAGTCTTCGCCGAACACCCAGGGCAGGCTGGACCAGCCCGGGCCCGGATGCAGCGGGAAGGCCGGCGCGTTGCCGCGCAGGAACAGCCAGCGATTGCCGTTCCAGAGCCCGCCCTGCCCGGCCTTGGCGATGCCCAGGGCGGTGACGCCCACCAGATGGATCAGCGCCTCCTCGGTCACCTGGTCCGGGAAGGTCTCCAGGAAGTCGATGATCGGCAGGAGCTCCTGGGTCCCCTCGGGGATTCGCATGGATAGTTCACGCAGGCGCTGGAATGAGGCGTTCGGGTCCAGGGGGGCCGGGGCCGCCTGAGGCGATGGCTTCACACCACGCGCTTGATCATGCAGCATTCGCTGCCCTCGCCGGTCTCGATGTAACGGATCTCATCCATAAATCGGCTCATGAGCAGCAGGCCCAAGCCACCCTTGCGGGGGTGTTTCACGTACTCCCGCGGGTCGGGCAGCACCACTTCGTTTTCCCGGATCGCCCGACCGTTGTGGCAGATGTGCACTTCGAGCGACTGCGGCATGAAGCGCAACTCGATGTCCACCTGGTGGTCGGCCTCGCTGTTGTAGGCGTGCACGATCACGTTGGTCACCGCCTCGTCCACGGCGATGGAGACCTTGGCCGAGGTGGCGTCGTCCATGCCGGCGACGATGGAGGCCCGCTTGGCCATCCCGGTCACCAGGTTGAGGTAGCGGGTCTGGCTCGGGATGACCAGCCGGAAGGACTCGGGTTCAGCCGGATTGCGCACTCAGATAGTCCCGTTCAAACATTTCAAGGCTTCACCTTCGGTCGCGAACACCCGGTACAGCTGGGTAAAACCCAGGGTGTCGAAAATTTCGAACACGTTCTTCTGGAGATTGCAGAGCAGGATATCGCCACCGTTCTCCCGGACGGTTTCGATCAATCCCATTATGGCCCCAAGACCGGCCGAACTGATGTAATTCAATAACCGGCAATCGAGCAGGATGGCGTACTTGCCTTCGTGGACCAGGGCCTCCAGCGCCAGCTCGAACTGCCTGACGGTATGGGCATTGATGAAGCCTTCAGGCCTCAACACCGCCACCCCGTCCACCTCGTGGACCTGGATCAAAAGATCGGCCATCCGCACGCTCCCGTAACCTCGCTGAATCCTAGCGCCCCCATGAAAGAATTGCCAGCAGGCGGTCCAGCCTGGCCATTTGGGGTACAATTGCATTAAAATCCGAGACCGCTATGGACGAAAGCAAGCAATCCGCCCTGAAGAACCTGCTTCAACAGTGGATCAATGACCGCCATCAGGCCCTGCGGCAACAGGTTCTGGCAGCCTGCGACGCCCAGGCCCCGGTCCTGGACGACCACCTGCTGGAGCAGCTCCAGGCCTTCGGCAGGCCCGCGCGGGACACCGACGCCGACCTGGGCGAAGGGCTGGACCTCATGGCCGAAGCCCAGACCCAGGGCGAGGTGCTCAAGCGCCTGCTGGACGGCCTTATGCGCTTCGCCGGGCGCAGCGCCCTCTACGTGATCAAGCAGGGGATCGCCACCCTGTACGCCCACCGCGGCTTCGACGGCGACCACCCCAAGCTGGGCGTGCCGGTGGTCCCCCCGCCCGAGCTGGAACAGCTCATCCAGGGCCAGATCGCCCTGGTCACCGGGGACGGGCCGGCCTACCAGGCCCTGCTCGCGCCGCTCAGCAAGACCGGGGCCGGCGCGGTCCGCATCCTCCCGCTCCATCTGCGCCGCAAGACCGTGGCGCTGCTTCTGGTGGACAGCGGCGCCCAGGAGGCGCTGGACCAGCCCAACACCCTGCGCGCCGTGGTGCTGGCCGCCGAAGCCCGGCTTTCCTACCTGGCCGGCGCCAAGGAGGAGGAGCGCGCCCAGACTGAAGCCCATCCTTCCGTGCTGACCCAGCGGATTCCCGAAACCATCTCCGAAAGCACGGCCCCGGCGCTGGACCCCATGGTGCGGGTCAACGCCGAGCGCAGCGCCCGGGTGCTGGTGGGCGACATCGAACTGTATTTCCCGGCCAAGGTCGCCCAGGGGCAGAGCAGCGGGAACCTCTACGGCGCCATGAGGGAAGAATTGGATCGGAGTCGGGCCTCCTTCGTCGAGCGCTACGGGGCGGATTTGGAAAGCCAGCACCAGATTTTCTACAAGACCGTTGTTCAGCAGCTATGCGCAGGGAACCCGGCCCGGCTCGGCCCAGCCCCCTGGGCGGTCCGGTAAGGGCAGGAGGTCATGGAAAAAACATTTTCTTCACCCCCGTGACAACGGCGGGGAAACATGGTAAATCCTTGATCCTTTGACGGAATTGAGGGAGCCATGGCGAATTTGGGCAAAAAGTGGACTTGTTTCAGCTGTGCGGCGAAGTTCTATGACTTCACCAAGGCGGAGGCCTTGTGCCCCAAGTGCGGAGCCAACCAGAAAGAGGCTCCCGCCAAGCCCAAAGCCGTGAAGAAGGAGAAGGTGGTCCTGCAGATCGACGACGATTTCATCGCCGAGCCGGATGCTGAAGTCGCCGGCGAGGACACCCTGGAGGAAAGCCTGGGCATCTCCGGAGCCCGGGCCGAAGGGGTCGATCCCGGTGATCTGCAAATGGATGACTACGACGAATGATGCATCCCTGCGTCGGCGTCGACCGCCACACCCATCTCGAAGGCAGCCTCGATCCGGCCTGGGTGCGCAGCCGCGCCCAGGAACAGGGCCTGACCCCGCCCCCGGCCCTGGAGGCGCTGTGGCGCCACGAGGCGGTGCCTTTCGAAGGATTCATCACCGCCTTCTTCTTCGCCTGCGGCTTCCTGCGCAACGCCGAGGCGGTGCGCGCCGCCGTCCTGGCCGCGGTGGACCGCCTGCCCGCGGCCGTCCCCGGCCAGGCCCGGGGCATCGACCTGTGGCTCTCCCCCCACTTCCTGGTCGAGCAGGGCAAGTTCCTCAGCCTGGACGCCCTGTGGCGCGGCGTGGACGAGGGCATCCTGGAAGCCCGCCGGCGCGGCGTGCAGATCGCGGTCATCATCGATGCGGTCAACCATTTCGGCGTGGACCACGGCCACCAAGTGCTGGACCTGGTGCTGCCCGGCCGGCCGTCCTGGGTGGCCGGCTTCTCCACTGGCGGGCTGGAGCGGGTGCCCTTCAAGGCCTGGGCCCCGGTGTTCGAGCGGGCCCGCAAGGCCGGCCTGCGGCTCGCCGCCCATGCCGGGGAAAACGGCCCGGCGGCCAATGTGCGCGAAGCGATCCTGGAGGCCGGCGTGGAGCGCATCGTCCATGGCGTGCGCGCCGCCAGCCATCCGGAACTCCTCGAGCTGCTGGCGGACCGGCGCATCCCGGTGGATGTCTGCATCACTTCGAACCGCGCCCTGGTGCCGGACCTGGGCGCCCATCCCCTGCCGGCCATGCTCAGGGCCGGGGTGCGCTGCGCCCTGGGCACCGACGATCCCGGGGTGATCCCCTGCACCCTGCCCGGCGAGTGGGAGCAGGCCCGGAACCTGGGTCTCACCCCCGGGGAACTGGACGCGCTGCACAGCCATTCCGCCGCCGATGCCTGGTGTCTTGCTATTGGAACGTGAATTCCGCGCTCTTTCATGGCAAAATAGCGGTTTCGTAGTGCGCCCGTAGCTCAGCTGGATAG
>CAZVHQ010000020.1:0-62181 GCA_964627225.1 uncultured Mesoterricola sp. | reverse complement strand
CCGGCAGGAAGCGGTCGGCGATGTAGCGCTGGCTCAGCTGCACCGCCTCCACCAGCGCCGCGTCGCGGATGCGCACGCCGTGGTGCAGCTCGTAGCGGTCCTTGAGGCCGCGCAAAATGGAGATGGTGTCCTCGACGCTCGGCTCGGCCACGAACACGGTCTGGAAGCGCCGCTCCAGGGCCGCGTCCTTCTCGATGTGCTTGCGGTACTCGTCCAGGGTGGTGGCGCCGATGCAGCGCAGGTCGCCCCGGGCGAGGGCCGGCTTGAGCAGGTTGGCCGCGTCCATGCTGCCGCCGGAGGCGCCGGCGCCCACCAGCAGATGCAGTTCGTCGATGAACAGGATGATCTGGCCCTGGGACTGTTCGATCTCCTGGATGACCCCCTTCAGCCGCTCCTCGAACTGGCCCCGGTACTGGGTGCCCGCCACCAGGGCGCCCATATCCAGGCTCATGAGCCGCATGCCCTTCAGGTTCTCCGGCACGTCGCCCTTGGCGATGCGCTGGGCCAGGCCCTCGACGATGGCGGTCTTGCCCACGCCCGGCTCGCCGATCAGCACCGGGTTGTTCTTGGTGCGCCGGCACAGCACCTGCAGCACCCGGCGGATCTCCTCGTCCCGGCCGATGACCGGGTCCAGCTTGCCGGACCGGGCCACTTCGGTCAGGTCCCGGGCGTACTTCTCCAGCGCGGCGAACTTCTCCTCGGCCCGCTCATCCTCCACCCGGATGCCCTTGCGCGCTTCGCGGATGGCGGCCTCCAGCTGGTTCCGGTCCAGCCCGAACTTGGCCAGCAGCTTCTTGGCGTCGGTGGCGGCGTTGGCAAAGGCCAGGAGCATGGCGTCGGTCGCCACGAACCGGTCGCCCAGGCCGCGGCTGGTATCCGAGGCCAGCTCCAGGAAACTCCGGAAGGCCGGCCCGGGCTGGGGCTGGCTGCCGCCGATGGCCTTGGGCAGCGCGTCCAGCAGGGCGCCGGCGCCGTCCACCAGGCCGCCCAGCGATTCCGGCGCCAGCCCCGCCCGTTCCAGCACCGGCCGCAGCCCCATGTCGGGCTCAAGCAGGGCGGCGAACAGGTGCTGGGGCAGCAGTTCCGGATGCTGTCCGGCCACCGCCTTGTCCCGGGCACTGACAAGCGCTTCGTTGGCTTTTTGGGTAAAAGGGAGCATGGCCATGGGGGGCCTCCACCAGATAAGGTAGCCCTCCCTTGATGGTTGTCAACTAAGATTTCTTTAGTATGTATTATTAGGCGGGTTTCCAGGTCCCCAAAATGTCACCGGGCAGGCCCCGTCGCGGTGACGCAGCCTGCCCGGTGGAGGTTACGGCCAGTCTATCGTTCGGGAGCCAGCCCCATGTTCTCGGGCGAGCGCCAGAAGCTGCTCAGGAGCAGCTGGCGCATGTGGAAGAACTCCTTGGGCAGGCGGTCGTAGAGCTTCTCGAACAGCTCTTCCTGCAGCAGCACTTCGTGGCGCCATTCGTCCCGATTGATGCTCATGGCGTGCTCGAAGCACTCGCTGCCGAAGTTGCCCAGGTCGGTCAGGTCCAGGTCCTTCTCCCGGGGCACCCAGCCCAGCGGGGTCTCGGCGGCGTAGCCGCGGCCGTGGACGCGGTCGACGATCCACTTCAGCACCCGGAAGTTCTCGCTGTAGCCGGGCCAGACGAACTTGCCGTCCGTGCCCTTGCGGAACCAGTTGACGCAGAAGATCCGGGGCGGGTTCTGGATCTCGCGGCCCATCTGCAGCCAGTGGTTGAAGTATTCGCCCATGTGGTAGCCGCAGAAGGGCAGCATGGCGAAGGGGTCCCGGCGCACTTCGCCGATGGTGCCGGCGGCGGCGGCGGTCATCTCGCTGCCGATGGTGGCGGCGGTGTAGACGCCGAAGTTCCAGTTCACCGACTGCACCACCAGGGGCACGGTGGTGGCCCGGCGGCCGCCGAAGATGAAGGCGCCGATGGGCACGCCCTTGGGGTTTTCCCAATCGGGGTCGATGCAGGGGCACTGCCGCGCCGGGGCGGTGAAGCGGCTGTTGGGGTGGGCCGCCTTGCGTCCGCAATCCGGGGTCCAGGGCTTGCCCTGCCAGTCGGTGAGATGTGCCGGAACCTCGTCGGTCATGCCTTCCCACCACACGTCGCCATCGGGCGTCAGCGCCACGTTGGTGAAGATGGTGTTCTCGGTCATGGACAGCATGGCGTTGGGATTGGAGTTCATGCCGGTGCCGGGCGCCACGCCGAAGAAGCCGGCCTCGGGATTGATGGCGTACAGCTTGCCGTCCTTGGCGGGCTTGATCCAGGCGATATCGTCGCCGACCGTGGTCACCTTGTAGCCCTTGAAGTGCTCGGGCACCTGCAGCATGGCGAAATTGGTCTTGCCGCAGGCGCTGGGGAACGCGGCGGCCACGTAGGTCTTCTCGCCGTCCGGAGCCTCCAGCCCGAGGATGAGCATGTGCTCGGCCAGCCAGCCTTCGTCCCGCGCCATGCAGCTGGCGATGCGCAGGGCGAAGCACTTCTTGCCGAGCAGCGCGTTGCCGCCGTAGCCGGAGCCGAACGACCAGATGGTGCGCTGCTCCGGGAAGTGGACGATGTACTTGTTGTCGGCGTTGCACGGCCAGGGCACGTCCTGTTCGCCTTCGGCCAGGGGCTTGCCCACCGAGTGCAGGCAGGGGACGAAGGGGCCCTTGCCCAGCACGTCCCAGACCTTGCGGCCCATGCGGGTCATGATCCTCATGCTCACCACCACGTACGGAGAATCGGTGAGCTCGATGCCGATGTGGGCGATGGTGGAACCGAGGGGGCCCATGCTGAACGGGATGACGTAGAGCGTGCGGCCCTTCATGCAGCCCTTGAACAGGCCCTTGAGCTTCTCCCGCATCTGCTCGGGGTCCACCCAGTTGTTGTTGGGGCCGGCGTCGATCCTCCGGCGCGAGCAGATGAATGTTCTATCCTCGACCCGGGCCACGTCGGAAGGGTCGGAAAGCGCCAGGTAGCTGTTGGGGCGCTTGGCCGGATTGAGCTTCTTGAACGTTCCCGCGGCCACCATGGCCTCGCACAGGCGGTTGTACTCAGCCTCGGAGCCGTCGCACCAGTAGACCCGGTCGGGCTGGCAGAGATCGGCCACCTCCTGGATCCAGGCGACCGCCTTCGGGTTGGCAATGTAGTCAGGGGCGTTCAATACGATACTCATAAGAACTTTCTCCTGTGTGGCGTTCGAGGGGATCGGCCCCCTAGGTCAGGCTAAGGCCCTCGGACGCTGTTTCGTGACAAGTTTAGACAGGGGTCATAGGCCGTGCAACGCAAGTGAGCCGGACCAGCCCTTTTGCGCGTTCGGTCAATTTCGCTGAATTTCAAGGCTTTGTTTCACGATAGCACTTCTCTACTCTAAGAGAGGATCATGTGACTTCCATCATGATCCAGGTAACTTCTTCCGATCCACCGAAAGGCAAGCCATGGCCATCCACGCCGAAGCCCAGGAACGTAATGCCCGCCTCCAGGAGCTCAATCCATCCCTGCTCCAGGCCCTTTCGCCGCTGGGCAAGCGGGCCTTCTTCCCCAAAGGCATCCCCTTCCAGGCCGGCCAGAGCAAGGGCTGCAAGATCAACGCCACCATCGGCCAGATCACCGACGGGGCCGGCAATCCGTTCCCGCTCGCCCCGCTGGCCGAGAAGCTGTCCGGCCTGAATCCCAAGGACGCCTTCCTGTATTCCCCGGTCGGCGGCCGGGAGCCGGCCCGCAAGGCCTGGCACGCCAAGCACCTCGCCGAGGACGCGCGGATGGCGGAGGTCGCCCTGCCGATGGTGACCTCGGGCATCTGCCACGCCCTGTCCATGGCCGCCGAACTGTTCTTCAGCCCCGGCGACACCCTGGTCATCCCGGACCTCTACTGGGACAACTACGAGCAGATCTTCCAGGTCTGCCTGGAAGGCAGCTTCGTCGGGTTCCATTTCTACAACGCCGACCTGACCTTCAACCTGGAGGGGCTGAAGCAGGCCCTGGCCGGGGTGCGCGGCAAGGCCCAGGTGCTGCTGAACTTCCCCAGCAACCCCAACGGCTACAGCCCCACCCCGGGCGAGCTGAGCGCCATCGCCGACATCCTGGTGGCGGCCGCGCGCGAGCGTCCGGTGGTGGTCTACTGCGACGACGCCTACCATGGCCTGGTGTTCGATCCGAACGCCGCCACCAAGAGCCTGTTCTATGAGCTGCTCGACCGCAGCCCGAACCTGATTCCGCTGAAGTGCGACGGCATCACCAAGGAGCTCTCCTTCTTCGGCGGCCGGGTGGGCTTCCTCACCTTCGGCGTGGCCAAGGAGGCGGCCACCATCCTGCTGGACAAGTGCATGGGCCTGATGCGCTCGAGGATCGGCAGCCCCGCCGCCCTCAGCCAGCTGCTGACCGAGATCGAACTGGCCGATGCCCGCCACGAGGGGGAATTCGAGCGCCTGCGCCTGCTCCTGGCCAGCCGCTATGCCGCCCTCAAGGCTGCCCTGGCCAGGCCCACCCGCAACTGGAAGGTGTTCCCCTTCAACGCGGGCTGCTTCTGCCTGCTGGAACTGCGTCCGGGGCTCGACGCCGAAACCATCCGCCAGAAGCTGATCCATGAAGAGAGCGTGGGCGTGGTGAGCCAGGGCGACCGCTACCTGCGGATCGCCTTCTGCTCCATCGACGAGGAGGCGATCGTGCCGCTGGTCCAGGCCCTGGACCGGGTCTGCGAACGCAGCTGAACCATCTCCCATCAACGCCCCTATATACCTATTTATTTTAAAATAATAATTTCGGTTTTGAGGATAAGGCGTTAGGGAATCTGTAGCTAGATTTCATATATAATTACTAGCAATAATCCCGAATTGACCTATTTTTAATCGCGGCCCATTCTATCCCGGCATGGTGGGGATCCATCGGGAGGCAGCTGCATTCATGAATCCAGGAGAGACCATGGAAAAGCAACAGTTCAACTACCAGCCCGCGCTTCCAGGCCCTCCCATTGGCCGGCTGTCCCGGGCCGAAAAGGACTTCATGCGCGGCGACCCGTTCCTGGAAACCGACCTGGCGGCGCGGATCGGCCCGGTCTTCAGTCCCGCCTTCGACCTGCTGGAGACCACGGAAATGTACCTGCTGCTGGCCGATCTTCCCGGGCTCGGGATCGGCGATCTGGATATCGAACTCACGGCCCATTCCCTCACCATCACCGGCGAACGGGACGGGGAGGACTTCGGCGGCGACACCGCCTGCCATGCGCTGGAACGGCGGTTCGGGTCGTTCCTGCGCCGGTTCGACTTCCCCGAGGGGGTGGACGGCGCGAAAAGCCGGACCCGGATGCGCAACGGCGTCCTGACGGTGGAAGTTCCCAAGCGGCAGGACGGCCTCGCCGATTGTTGAGGTCCTGGACCTGAGGCCTCTCAGGGGTGCCCTGGCGCGCGATGCCTGGCCTTCACCTGGCTGACGAAGGCTTCGAGCATCATGCGCCGGGAGGGGTCCTCGCCGTTGGCGTAGACCGCCGTCATGATGGGGATGTCGTCGTAGTCCTTGCGGATCCGCTCGATCACCGCGGCGGAGGCGTTGCCCACCATGCAGCCGAAGCAGATGGCGTTGATGATGCCATCGGCCCCGCCCTTGGCGAAGTCCGCGATCTTGGCGATGTTGAGGAAGAGCAGTTCGTGGGCCTCGTTGGGCATGTATGGCGCGGCCAGCCGCTTCACCTTCTCGTAGTCCGGCTCCTCGCCCCTCGCGAGCCTGGCACCCACCACGTTGCGCACCCGCCATTGATGGAGGGCCCGCCAGAGGGCCACGGGTCCGTAGAGGAGGGTCCCCGCCAGATCCCTCGATGCGAGGCTGTGGTGGAACTGCTGGGAGATCCCGAAATCAAGGAGGTCGATCTGGAAGGGGGAGGGCCAGACCTCCAGGCCCTGGGCCTCCATCCAGTGGACCAGGTCCTGGTTGGCGATCGGGTTCACCCTGGTGTAGATATCTCCTGCGATCCCCACCACGGGCCGGTTCCGTTCCGGAACCAGGGGCACCTCTCCGAGGCACTCGAGCGACTGTTTCAAAGCATCCAGGATGGCTCCCCCGGCGATCGCAGCCTCGATCCGTTCGAGATTCTGCTGATGGACCCGGTCCGTGCTGCCTTCGGTCCGCTCGTAGGGGCGGACCTGGCAGACGGCTTTCATCAGGATCTCGATGGCAACCAGCCCTAGGTAGAACCGTTCGATGGCCCTGAAGCCGAACGTCGACAGAAGCTGCTCCCCGTCGGGGGAACTGACCTGGATGCCCTTGATGCCCAGTTCGCCCAGCATGGCTTGCATCGCGGGGCCATATTCATGCAGCAGGCAGGGGAGGGAGGTGCCCGGGAAGAAGAAGACGGTCCCCTCCGCGGGGGCGCTGGCCGCCATATGCAGGAGGTCTCCGGCGATCATCGTGTAGGCATGGCACTCCTTGCCCAGGGAATGCTGCTCGCCAAGGGCGCGGCTCGCGCCGTCGGGCCGGGGCAGGACCCGGGCTTCATGCCCCATGAACTGGAACAGTCCGCTGAAGGCGTAGGCGCAGTCCGAGAAGAAGGGGATGCGCACCCGGCTGGGTGCGGAGGGAATGAAGGCCGTGCTTGGCAGCGGTTCCGTGCCGTGGCGGGACGCCCGGCTGGAGACCCCTTCGAGCTGATCGAGGAAGGCTTCCAGGCGGGTGATCAGCCCAGCCTCGCCCCGGTGCTCGTCGAACTCCAGGATCAGGTGGGCCCGGTCCTGGAGCGCCCTGCCGATCTGCCCGAGGGCGAACGCATCGGGGCCGCAGGCGAAGCTGGAAAGGACGATGGGGTGGATGCCGGGATCCTCCGCGAGACCGGCTGCGGTGCGTTGCATATCGGCGGGATAGCGCCAGGGAAGCGTGGCTTCGGCGCTCTTTTCCGCCTTCGCGGTGGGTATGAATGGCAGGGGCACGGCCAGGATGTCCATCCGGCGCAGGCGTTCGAAGAGGCCCAGGTTCGCGTAGCTGTCGAAGAGGCCGTAGGGCCTGCCCAGGATGCCGAAGACGTGACGGTAGGCCCCCTCCTTGATGAGCGCCCGTGCGCGCTGGCGGAAGATCCCCTCCACTTCCGCCTGGCCCCAGGTCGCCGCCCGCCAGGCGAGGGAGACCTGCTCCCTCGAAACGTGAAGCGCTTTCAGGAAGGGTTCGAACCCCTCGATGAACAGGTCTTCGCTTTCGAAGCGGATGACCGGGGAGAGGCCCTTCCCATGCGCCAGCAGATCCACCATGTAGGGCGCGGCCATGGTGTATGGGCAGGCGTAGGAGTGGGCTGCATCCTCTCCAGGGAACAGGACCACGGAAGGCAGGAAAACGGGCTCGATCCCCTTGGCAAGCAGGCTGTGGACGTGTCCCGCCGTCAGCTTGATGGGCAGGCAGACCCCCACGGAAAGATGAGTGAGCCCCAGGGCCAGGGTTTCCTGGGAAGACGGCTCGGAAAGCACGGGGCAGAACCCGAGCTCCTTCCAGAAGATCGCCCAGAAGGGCTGGGAACCCGCGAGGCTTGAGCTTCTCGGAATGCCGATCCTGGGGCCGGGATCCGCGGCGCTGCCGAACATGGACTCGCACTGGGCCACGAAGGCTTCCGCCAGGTTGGGCACCCGGCAGGACTTGGCGAGGGCGCCGCTGGTGTAGCGTTCGCAGGTATCCCCGAAGAACGCCCGCTCCCCGCCTGTTTCGATCACGTTCACGTCGCAGCGGTTTGAACATTGGTGGCATTCGAAGGAATGCAGGGCGGGCGCCTGGGCCTGGAGGAACCCCTTGAACAGGGAGGGCCGCCCCGCCTTGCCCATGGCGGTCCTCGCCGCCAGCGCCGCCCCGATCGCACCGGAAATCCGGTTGAAGGGATGCACCTGGATCGGCCTTTGCAGGATTTCCCTGAAGGCTGCCACCACCGCCCCGTTGGACGCCACGCCGCCCTGGAACACGATGTGCTGGCCGATGGAGCGGGGCCCCACGACCTTGTCGAGGTAGTTCCGGGCGATGGAGTAGGCCAGGCCGGCGCAGATGTCCGCCACGGGGATGCCGCCGGCCATGGCGCCGACCACCTCCGTCTCCATGAACACGGTGCAGCGCGAGCCGAGATCCGGCGGAGGACCGGAGGCGAAGGCCCGGGCCGCGAAATCGTCGCGGATCGCCACCCCCAGCGCCAGGGACTGCTCTTCCAGGAAGGAGCCTGTCCCGGCTGCGCAGACCTTGTTCATGGCGAAATCCGCAAGGGCCCCGTTCCTGGCGCGGATGAATTTCGAGTCCTGGCCGCCGATCTCCAGGATGGTGTCCACCTCCGGCACGTAGCGCTGGGCGCCCAGCAGCTGGCAGGTGATCTCGTTCTTCACCACATCGGCCCCGGCCAGCTTCGCCGCCAGGTGCCGCCCGCTCCCGGTGGCCCCGCACCCCAGGATCCGCAGGCCTCCTCCATAACGCGCCTTCAGCGCCGCCAGCCCCTCCATGAGCACTTCGGAGGGCCGTCCCTGGGTGGGGAGGTAGACCGATGTGAGCAGCTCCCCTGCGCCGTCCAGCAGGACCAGGTCGGTGCTCACGGAACCCACGTCCAGGCCGAGGTAGCCCTCCGCGTCCTGCCTGGAACCGCCGGTGGGTTCTTCCGGCCGGAGGCGGTCGGCAATCCGGGGCAGGATGGGCAGGGCGGCCCGGGTCCCGCGGGTTCCGGCCAGCATCCGGGGCACCAGGCCGCGCAACCGTTCCATGGAGATCCCCGGCGTTTCCCCATGGCGCGCCAGCAAGGCCGCGCCGATGGCCCCTTCCAGCCCCGCATGGGCGGAAGCCTGGAGGGCCGGCCCTTCGAGGCCCAACACCTCCCGGAAGGCCCGCAGGATGCCGGGGTTCCGCGCGCAGCCCCCCGCCAGCAGCACGGGAGGTGCCGCCCCCCGGCCCTTCAGGAGCGTCGTCAGGAAGTTGCGGGCGATGGCCACGCACAGGCCATAGGCGATCTCCGGGAGCGGCGTGCCCTTCTGCTGCAGATGGATCATGTCCGAGTTCGCGAAGACCGAGCAGCGTCCCGCGATGGTGGCCCCGCGCTCGGCCTGGGCGGCCAGGATGGCGAGTTCCTGGACGGACAACCCCAGGCGCCGCGCCTGCTGTTCCAGGAAGGCGCCCGTACCCGCCGCGCAGGCCTCGTTGGTGGCGAAATCCTTCAGGCTCCCGTTTTCGCCGATCACCAGGTACTTGGCGGTATGGCCGCCGATTTCGAGGATGCTGCGGACTTCGGGATGCAGCGCCCGGATCCCCGCGGCCACCGCGAGCAGGCTGTTGGTCCAGGTCAGGTGTTCCGCAAGCGCATCATCGGCGACGCCACCGGTGATGCCCAGGGCCAAGCCCTCGCCGCCAAGGCGTGGGTCGACGGTATCCAGGAAGGCCAGGAGGGCGTTCGCCTCATCCCGATCGCGCCGCTGGTCATGAACCCGTTCGATTTCACCCTTGGGTCCCAGCAGCACGGCCTTGATGGCGACCGAGCCGAGATCAAACCCGATGGAATGCATTCCGCGTTCCCGTGCTTCTCGATCCTGCCCCCGGCGCCCGGAATGGTTTCGCAGGGTTTTTCTACCCGTACACCATGTTGGGCTGTTTGCAGAGGCCCGCAAGGTACACTTGGGTGATCAGGACCGTTTCAAGGAAGCCCATGTCCACGCCGATGCTCACGCAGGTAGCCGCCCTCAAGCGCGAGGCCGGCGACGCGATCCTGTTCACCCGCATGGGGGATTTCTTCGAACTGCACGGCGAGGACGCGGTCCGGGCCGCGCCGGTGCTGGAAATCGCCCTGACCGTGCGCGGGCGCGGCACCGAGTTCGAAACCCCCATGTGCGGCGTGCCCCACTTCGCCCTGGAAAGCTACCTGCCCAAGCTGCTCGCCGCCGGCTTCTCCGCGGCCATCGCCGAGCCCACGGCCAAGCCCGACGAGGTGAAGGGGCTGCTGCCCCGCGCCATCACCCGGATCATCACCCCGGGCACCTGGCTGGACGACGATGCCCGCTGGCTGGCTTCGCTGCACCAGCTGGGCGAGCATTGGGGCCTCGCCCTGCTCCAGCTCGCCTCCGGCCAGCTGCGGGTCATCCCGGGCCAGGGCCGGGAGCTGCTGGCGGCCACCCTGGAGCGGCTGGCGCCGGCCGAGCTGATCCTCGCCGAAGGCGCTCCGGACGGGTTCGACCTGGAGGCCGCCCGCACCCCGCTGCCGGCCTGGCGCTTCGAGGCCGAACGGGCCCGCGGAGAGATCCTCGACTTCTTCGGCTGGACCCACCTGGAAGGCGTCGGCCTGGACCCCTACCCCGCCGCCATCGGCGCCCTGGGCGCCCTCCTGGACCAGGTGGAGGCCACCCAGAAGGCCCGGCCGGCCCACATCCAGGGCGTGAGCCTGGAACTGGGCGCCGTCGGCCCCCTGCTGGACGCCACGTCATCCCGGCACCTGGAGATCACCGGCAACTCCCTGGACGGGACCCGGGCCGGCAGCCTGCTGGCGCTGCTCGACCTGTGCCGGACCCGCCAGGGCTCGCGCCTCCTCAAGGCCTGGCTGGACCAGCCGCTGCGCGAGCGGGCCGCCCTGGAGCTGCGCTGGCGCCAGGTGGGCTGGCTCACCGAGGACAGACACCGGGAACCGCTGCAGAAGCAGCTCGCCGGCGTGCCCGACCTGGACCGCATCCTCGGCCGGGTGGCCCTGGGCCTGGCCGCGCCGCCCGAGCTGGGCCAGCTGCGCGAGGGCCTGGCCCGCCTGCAGAACCTGCCCTGGCTGCTGGAGCAGGGCGGCTGGTTCAAGGAAGCCCAGGAACTGGAACTCTGGCCCCTGGAAACCCCGCTCTGCCCGGAGCTGCTCGAGACCCTGCGGCAGAGCCTGGAAGAGACGCTGCCCCTGGACCTGGAGCGCGGCTCGGTGATCCGCGACGGCGTGGACCCGGAACTGGACGGCGTGCGCCGCCTGGCCCGGGACGCCAAGCAGGTGATGCTGGAGCTGGAGGAGGAGGAGCGCGCCGCCAGCGGCATCAACACCCTGAAGATCAAGTACAACCGGGTGTTCGGCTACTACTTCGAGATCACCAAGGCCAACCTGGCCGCCGCCCCCGCCCACTTCATCCGCAAGCAGACCCTGGCCAACGCCGAGCGCTTCACCACCGAGAAGCTGATGGCCTTCGAACAGCGCCTGCTGAGCGCCGAATCGGACCTGCTGCGGCTGGAGGAGGTGCAGTTCCGCAAGCTGCTCGCCCTGGTGCTGGAACGGCGCGCCGATCTGACCCGGCTGTCCCAGGCCGTGGCCCGGCTCGACCTGCTTTGCGCCCTGGCCGAGCGGGCCCGGCTGTCCGGATGGACCCGGCCCGAGCTGAGCAGCGACCGCGAGCTGATCCTGGCCGGCGCCCGGCACCCCATGCTGGAAGCCCGGATGGGCCGGGAATGCATCCCCAACGACCTTTCGCTGCCCGCCGCCAAGGCCATGGCGGTGGTGACCGGCCCGAACATGGGCGGCAAGTCCACCTTCCTGCGCACCGCGGCGCTGCTGGTGGTGCTGGCCCAGGTGGGTTCGTTCGTGCCGGCCGACCTGATGCGCTTCGGCCTGGTGGACCGGATCTTCACCCGGATCGGCGCCTCGGATTTCCTCTCCAAGGGCCAATCCACGTTCATGGTGGAGATGACCGAGACCGCCCGGATCCTGAACCAGGTCACCCCCGCCAGCCTGGTGATCCTGGACGAGATCGGCCGGGGCACCAGCACCCGGGACGGCCTGTCGCTGGCCGAGGCGATCGCTCTGCACCTGCGCGACCTGAAGGGCGGCGAGCCGCGCACGCTGTTCGCCACCCACTACTTCGAACTGACCCGGCTGGCCGAGGACGCCCGCATCCAGAACCTGCACGTGGAGGTGCAGGAATGGGAGGAGCACCTGCTGTTCCTGCACCGCATCGCCGAGGGGCCGGCGGACCGCAGCTACGGCATCCAGGTGGCGCGCCTGGCCGGCCTGCCCCGGTCGGTGATCGCCGCCGCCCAGCGCATCCTCGCCCAGGCCCCGGAACAAGCCGCCGCCCCCGCCCGCAAGCGCCGGCCCGCGCCCGAATTCCAGCCGATGCTGCCGATGTTCGAGCCCGATCCCGATCCCCTGCGCGAGGAGCTGAACGCCCTGGACCTCAATCGCCTCACCCCGCTGGAGGTCATGAACTGGGTGGCCCGGCAGCAGAACCCCTGAACAAGCGGCCGGCTGGCTCGCGCCAGCCGGCCTTCCGCCCTACTCCATCCCGGCCGCCTTGGCCAGCGTGCCCTTGGCCTCCTCCGCCCTCTGCGCCAGCGGGCTGGGGGCTTCCCGCGGCCAGTCGAGCATGTTCTGGCTCAGCTTCTCCCAGTTCCCCTTCAGGGGCGCCTGGTCGCGCTTGAAGGTCATGCCCTTGGGCGCGAAGGTGGCCAGTTCCTTGCAGCCCATGCGGTAATAGGCGATCCGGGTGCGGGCGCCCTTGGACTTGAACGGGAACAGCCAGTGCACCCGGGCGCCGGGGCCGTTGGCCTGGAGGCCGCCCAGGTCGGCGGCCATCTGCACCACCCCGTGGGCGCCGACCACCCAGACCTGGCTCCAGCCGGGCCGGGTGTAGGCCAGCTGCTCGGTGCCGTTGCCCAGGAAGTCCCCCACCACCGCCAGCAGGTCGTTGTCCACCTCCAGGTCCTGGGTTTCCGCGGGGATGAGTTCGGACTTGGCGGTGTCCTGGCCCTTGTCGCACAGGCCGGCGATGAAGCCCTCGAAGGGCCTGGGCAGCCTGCCGCCGTTGCTCAGCACCTTCCAACCGGCCCAGCCCTTGCGTGCATAGAGGAGGTCGGATACGCCGCTGCCGGTGAGATCCACCGCCGCCACCAGGGTGCTGCCGTCCTCAGCGATGTCGTCGCCCAGGTCCTTCAGGCTCGCGGGCTGGGCGCCCGGAGCGGCGCAGAACACCTGGAAGACGAACGGCTCGCCGGTGCGCGTGTCGCAGATCTTGAAGCTGTTCTTGCCGGCCAGGGCTTCCAGTTTCTGGACGGGCGGCAGGGGCACCTCCTTGGCATCCTTGTCGCTCCGCTTGAACAGCCCGGAGTGGCAGGCGTGCAGGAAGGGGTCCGCCGCGAAGGCGAAGCTGGAGGCGATCCCGGCGGCCAGCAGAAGGTTGAGACCTATGACTTTGTTATACATAAGAACTCCCGTTGAGCTTGAAAGGGTGGATGAGTTGGCGCGCCATCTACCCAGTGCAAGCCCGATGTTGAAAGTTCTAAATAATTTTTTAGTAAATTCAAGATCCCGGTTCGGCCTTCTGCTGTGCCGCGAGGTAGGCCTTGGCCCCCTTCATTTCCGCCGCGGGGCCCTGGGCCGGGCGCCAGCGTTTGGCCTTGCCCGGGTGGGCGCGCCACTGCCGGTCCAGTTCCAGCGCCTCGGGATTGCGCGGCGCCAGGGCGAGCACTTCATCCAGGTCGGCCCGGGCCGGGAGCGGGCGGCCCTGGCTCCGGCGCAGCAGGGCCCGCTTCATGAAACCCCAGGGATTGCCCGGCTCCATGCGGATCACCTCGGTGTATTCCGCCTCGGCTTCCAGGGGCCGGCCCGCCTCGTACGCGGCCTCCCCGCACAGCAGGTTGGTGACCGCGCAGAAGCCCAGCCAGCGCTTCTGCTCCTGGAACTCGGCCGGGGTGTAGACGGCCCGGGGGCGGGTCTGTTCGCTGACCTCGGCCAGGTAGCGCAGCGCGCGCTCCGTGTGGCCATCCACCCGGGCGAAGATCTCGGCGTCTCCGGTGCCGCGGAAGAAATCCCGGCTGATCCGGCCCTCGGCGCGGTACTGGTCGAACAGCCGGGTGCCGGGGTACAGGGCCAGGGGCGAGATCTGCACATCGTGCGGCCGGGTGAGCCGGATGAGGCTGGCGGTGGTTTCCACATCCTCCCACTGCTCGCCCGGGATGCCGGTGATCAGGTAGATGCCCAGGTTCATGCCCACCTTGCGCACCAGGGACAAGGCGCGGTGCGCGTGCTTCATGCTGGTGCCCTTGTCCAGGAGCAGCAGCACCCGTTCGCTGCCGTGCTCCACCCCGAACTGCATGAACTCGCAGCCGGCGCGCTTCATCGCCACCAGCCGCTCCTCGTCCACCAGGTTGACCCGGCTCTGGCAGTTCCACAGCGGATGCAGGCCGGAACCGCTGATCAGCTCCATGAGCGTGAGGATCCGGGTCCGGTTGGCGGTGAAGGTGTCGTCGCGGAAGCTGTAGTAGGTGAGCCCGAGCCGGTCCCGGAGCAGCACCAGCTCGCGCAGCACCGCGGCCGGGCTGCGGAAGCGCACGCTGCTGCCCCAGAATTCCGGCGTGTTGCAGAAGTTGCAGGTGGCCGGGCAGCCCCGGCTGGTGCTGAGGTAGGCGAGCTGTCCGGGATCGTCCAGGAAGTCCGCGTCGAAGTGCTCCACCGGCGCGCCCATCTGGTCCAGGTCCGCCATGGGGGCGATGGACGCGGTTTCGCCCTCGCGCAGGATCAGCCCGGGCGCCCCGCGCCAGTCCTGGCCGGCGTCCAGGCGCTCCAGGACGCCCAGCAGCGGCAGTTCCCCTTCGCCCTTGACGATGGCGTCCAGGGCCGGGCAGTCCTCGAACACTTCCCCGGCCAGGTGGGTGGGGTGTGGCCCCCCCGCCAGCAGCAGGGCGCCGGGGCAGGCCTCCCGCGCCCACTGCAGCAGATCGGAGCTGCGCTTGCGGTTGAAGGTGAACATGGAGACGCCCACCACCTGGGGGTCCTGCTCGCGCAGGTAGGCCAGGACCTCGCGCCGGCCCTTGCCGCTCAGGTTGGCCAGGCGGCAGGGAAAGCCGTGGGAGGCCAGCATGGCCTGGAGAAAGCCGAGGCCGATCGGCAGGAAGGTCATCCACTCGTCGCCGAAGCCGCTCTTGGGGGCGCTGTAGAGCAGAAGCGTACTGGGCCGGGCCATGATGATTCCTCCGAGGAATGGACTTGTAACATGGACCGAACCCCATACGATAAGGAAAGTATCGGAGATCCCGTGGCCACAGCCCTCAAACGACCGGAGGCGATCCAGGACGTTCTGGTCCAGGCCTGTGCCCGGAATGAACTTGTCATCCTGGTGACCCCCTACCTGCGCTTCGAATCGTTCTTCGTGGCCCTGGACAAAGGCGAGCTCCAGGTGGCCGCCACCATGAGCCGGGAGGACGCCTCGTTCGGCCTGCGCGCGGCCGAACTGAAGCTGCGCTTCCCCATGGGGCTCGGCTTCATGGAGGCCCCGGTCAAGCTGCTGGGGCTGGGGCTGCATGAGGGCCGGCGCACGCTCCGGTTGAGCGTGCCCAAACTGCTCCAGGAGAACGACCACCGGACCGAATACCGGGTCGACCGGGTGGGCCGGGTGCTGGTGACCTACGGCACCCCCAAGGGCGAGCTGCTGCAGGCCTCCCTGGTGGATCTCAACACCCGCGGCGCGCGCATCCACGCCCAGCGGGACCTGGCCGGCACCACCCTGCAGGTGGGCTCCGTGCTGATCCTCAGCATCCCCCTGGCCGATGACCTGCAGATCGAGGCCCGGGGCGAGATCCGCCACATGGGGCCGCGCAGCATCGGCCTGCGCTTCAACCCGAAGCTGCCGGAGGAGATGGAGACGCCCCTGTCCCGGTGGGTGTTCCTGCGCCGGGAGGAGGACCAGGAGCGTCTGGCCCTGCGCCGGGAGATCAGCCTGCAGGGCGCGCGCAGGCAGCATTCGGGCGAGCCTTCGGGCATCATCCTGGTCAGCGCCGACGCGGAGCTGGAGGAGGCGCTGCGGGAGATCCTCCAGCCGATCCAGCCGCTCGCGCGCATCTCCCCGTCGGCCCAGGCCCTGAAGGACGCCCTGGCCAGCGCGCCGCCCCTGGTCATCTTCCAGGTGAACGGCACCGGGCTGGACGAGCGCCGCCGGCTCAAGGCGCTGGTGGAGCTGGCCGCCGGCCGGGTGCCGGTGCTGCTGCTGGGCACCCAGATTGACGGCTCCGCCCTGTTCGAGCTGTCGGCCGAATGGAAGGCCGCCAGCGCCATGGTCTGGAATCCGGCCCGGGGCGTGTTCCTGCAGCGGCTGGCCCAGGGCATCATCCGGCGCCACAGCCAGGGCGGGGACGGGCCCATGGCGCCGGCGGAAGGCTAGTCCCACTGGGCGGCCGTCGTCCCTGCCTCGCGCCGACTCAACGCGGGTCCCGGGACCAGGCCCTCAGTAGAACTACTGCCACCAGCCCCCGCCCAAGGCCTGGAACAGGGCCGCGGTATCCGCGTAGCGGTCGGCCTGGGCGGTGATCTGGTTCAGCTCGGCCTGGAGGCGCTGGCGCTGGGCATCGAGCAGGGCCAGTTCGCTGATGCCGCCGAGCCGGTACTGCTGCCCGGCGATGCCCGAGGCGGCCCTGGCGTGATCCGTGACGGCTGCCCGGGCGGCCAGGGTCCGGGCGTCGGCGTCCAGCGCCGAAAGGCTGTCGGCGACCTCCTGGAAGCCCTGCAGCACGCTCTGCCGGTAGCCGGCGGCCGCTTCGTCGTAGGCGGCCAGGGCCGAACGCTTGCGCGCCCGCAGGGCGCCGCCGTGGAACAGCGGCTGCACGAGGTTGCCCCCGAGGCTCCAGATGTTGAACCCCGACGTCAGGTCACCGGCGCTGGTGCGCTCGGAGCCGAGGCTGCCGGACAGGGTGATCTGCGGGTAGAGGTTGGCGGTGGCCACGCCGACGGCGGCGCTGGCCTGGTGCAGCAGCGCCTCGGCGGCGCGGATGTCGGGCCGCTGCCGGGCCAGGGCCGAGGGCAGGCTTTGCGGCAGCGTCTCCGGCAGGTGCAGGGTCGCCAGGTCGAGCGCCTCGTTCCGGCCGTCCCCGGGCCCCTGCCCCCCATAGACCGCCAGCTGGTGGTCGATCTGGGCCCGCTGTTTCACCAGCGGCGGCAGCATGGCCCGGGTCTGCTCCAGCAGCAGGGCCTGGTTCTGCACGTCCAGCGCCGACACGCCGCCCGCCTGGAAGCGCGCCCCGGTGATCGCCAGCTGGCGCTCCTGGGCCGTCTGGAGCGCCGCCAGGGTGGCCGCCTGGGCCTGCAGCGAACCCTGCCGGATGGCGCCCAGCACGATATTGCCGGCCAGCGTCTGCCGGGCCGCTTCCAGTTCGAACCGCTGGTAGTCCACCTTGGCCGCCAGCCCCTCCAGGGCGCGCCGGTTGCCGCCGAACAGGTCGAGCGTGTAGGAGACCGAGACCGAGGCGTTGTACAGGGTGAACGGGCCGGGGTTCGGAACACTGGTCTCGCCCAGGGCGGCCAGATCGATTTTCTGCCGGGTGGCCGCCAGGCTCGCATCCACCGCGGGATACCGGTCCGCGCCGGCCTGGGCCTTCAGTTCCTCCTGGGCCTGGACCAGCCGGGCCCGGGCCTGGGCCAGGGTCGGGCTGTTTTCCAGGCCTCTGCGCACCATCCGGTCCAGCGGTTCGGAATGGAACAGGGACCACCACTGGCGCGGCAGGTCGGCGCCGGCGCTGAAGCGCTGGGCCGCCCCGCCGGGACCGGACGCGGCCACGGTGGCCTCGGCCTGGGCGTAGCCGGAGGCCTCCGGCGGCTGGGGCCGGTGAAAATCCGGCCCCACGGCGCAGCCCAGCAACCCGGCCAGGGCGGCCGGGACCAGGATCCAGCATGCGGGTTTCACCGGGACGGGCATGGTTGCGGCCTCCTCAATCAAGGGTCCTGCGGTAGAACTTCACCGAAACGGCCAGTAGCACCACGGTGAAGATCATCAACGGCCAGATGCTCGGCCACAGGTCCGCGAAGTCGTTGCCTTTGAGGAAGATGCCCCGGACCAGCCGGTTGAAGTAGGTCAGCGGCATCAGCAGGCCGAGGTATTGCGCCCATTTCGGCATGCCCAGGTAGGGGAACAGGAAGCCCGACAGCATCATGTTCGGCAGGAAGTAGAAGTTGGTGAGCTGCATGGCCTGCAGCTGGTTCTTGGCGAAGGACGAGATGGTGATCCCCACCGTCAGGTTGGCCGCCACGAACAGGAGCGCGGCCAGGTACATCGAGAGGACGCTGCCGGCGAACGGCACGTGGAACACCGCCCGCGCGGCCACCAGGATCATCGTCACCTGGATCAGGCCGATGGCGATGTAGGGCACGATCTTGCCGGTCATCACCTCGATCGGCCGCACCGGCATGGCCAGCAGGTTTTCCATGGTCCCCCGCTCGCGCTCCCGGGTGATGGCCAGCCCGGTCATCAGCACCATGGTCATGGTGAGGACCATCCCCATCAGTCCGGGCACGATGTTGTAGGTGGTGATGCCTTCAGGGTTGTACAGGGCATGCACCTGGACGTCGAAGGCCGGGTCGCCGCCGGTCAGGCGCGCCAGGGGCCCGGTCAGGTCCTTGATGGCGGCGGAACGCGGGATCTGCCCGACCGAGGCCAAGGCCATGCCGGTGGCGGTCGGATCGGTGGCGTCGGCCTCCACCAGCAGCGATGGCCGTTCGCCCCGGAGCACGCTGCGGGTGAACCCGGCGGGAATGTTGAGCACGAACAGCACCTTGCCCCGGGCCAGGGCGGCCCGCCCGGCTTCCTCGTCGGGCAGCGTCCCGACGATGCGGAAGTAGCCGGAGGCCTTCATGGTGGCCACCACCGTGCGGGTGATCTCGGTCTGGTCAGCGTCGATGATCGCCGTGGGCATCTGCTTGGGATCGCTGTTGATGACGTAGCCGAACAGGAACAGCTGGATCAGCGGGAGGCCGATGATCATGCCGAGGGTGAGCCGGTCCCGCTTCAGCTGGATGAACTCCTTGAGCACGATGCTCCACCAGTGCCCCATGGAAAAGCCGCCAAACCGCTTCACGGCTGGGCTCCGGACTTCTTCATGAGGTAGATGAAGATGTCTTCCATGCCGGTGGCCACCGGTTCGATCCGGAAGTTGCCGCCCGCGATCGAAGCGCGCAGGGTCTGCTCCAGCTGTGCGCCGTCCTTGCCGTTGACGTGCAGGGTCGCGCCGAACAGCACGGTCTGCTCCACCCCGGGCTGGCCCTGGAGACGCTCGTTCAGGGCGTCCAGGCCGTCGCCGAAGATGGCCCAGCTGTGCAGGCCCTGGGCCGCGATCACCTCGGCCGAGGTGCCCTGGGCCAGCAGCCGCCCATTGGCCAGGTAGGCCAGCTTGTGGCACCGCTCCGCCTCGTCCATGTAGTGGGTGCTCACCAGCACGGAAATGCCCAGGGCGGAGAGGCGGTGCAGCTCGGCCCAGAAATCCCGCCTGGCCAGGGGATCGACCCCGGCGGTGGGCTCGTCGAGCAGCAGCAGCTGGGGGTCGTGCAGCATGGAGGCGGCCAGCGCCAGGCGCTGTTTCCAGCCGCCGGAGAGGGCTCCGGCCAGCTGTTCGGAACGCTCGGCCAGGTCCAGCCCGGCCAGGGCCTGGTCCACCGCGGCCTTGCGGTCGGGCAGGCTGTACATGCGCGCCACGAAGTCCAGGTTTTCCCGGATGGTCAGGTCTTCCCAGTAGGAGAACTTCTGGGTCATGTAGCCGACCTGGTCCTTGATCCTGTCGCTTTCCCGCAGGATGTCGAAGCCCAGGCAGGTGCCGCTGCCGGAATCGGGGGTGAGCAGGCCGCACAGCATGCGAATGGTGGTGGTCTTGCCGCTGCCGTTGGGACCGATGAAGCCGTAGATCTCGCCCTTCTTCACCTGCAGGGCGAGGTCCTTGACCACGTGTTTGCCGGCGAAGCTCTTGTTGAGGTCCTTGATGTCGATCGCGAAGGATTCGCTCATTGCAGCGCGACCACCACCGGCTGGCCGGGGTGAAGGTCGTGCGCCTGGGCGAGGTCCGGACGGGCCTCGATCATGAAGACCAGCTTGGACCGGGTTTCGTTGCTGTAGATGACCGGCGGGGTGTATTCGGATTCGGTGGAGATGTAGGTGACCCTGGCCGGCACCGGCGCCGGGACGCCATCGCAGCGCAGAAGCACCTGCTGGCCGATCGACAAGCCGCCCAGGAGCGGTTCCGGCACGAAGAACCGCACTTTGACATTCGCCGGCGGCAGCATGCGGACGATGGGCGCTCCGGCCGGCACCCACTCCCCTTCCCGGTAGATGGTGTCGAACACCAGCCCGGCCGCGCTGGCGGCGACCGTCTTCTGGCCCAGGGTCCAGCTGGCCTGGTCCAGGAAGGCCTTGGCCGCCGCCATGGTGGCGGCCTGGGCCCGGATCTGGTCGGCGCGGGCGGGCAGGCCCGCCACCTCGACCTGGCCGCGCAACTCCCGCACGTGGCCGGCGTCGGCTTCCGCCTCGGCCCGGCTGTCATCCAGCTCGGCCACGGCGATGCCGCCCGCTGCCGCCTGGGCCTCGTTGCGCACCCGGGTGGCCGTGGAATTCCCGGACTTGGCCTCGGCCTGGGCCAGCTGGGCGCGCACCACGTCCAGTTCCGGCCGGCGCTTGCCGGTGAGCAGGTCGCCCAGCTGCGCTTCCGCCGCGTTCAACTGCTGCTGAGCCTGGCGCACCGCTCCGGTCTCGCGGGCCGATTCCAGGGCAAACAGGGGCGTGCCGGCCGTGACCTGCTGGCCGCGGGCCACCAGGAGCCGCTCCAGCCGGCCCGCTTCGGCCGCCGCCACATAGACGAATTCCCCTTCCACGTAGCCTTGGCAGGTCACGCCCTGTTTTTTCGTGCACCCGGCCAGGGCGAGCACGGCCAGGGCGGCCGCGACAAATGGGGCGGCAGTCCCTGCCAGGGACCCAGGCTGGTGCATGTCAGTCCTTCTTCACGGCGCGCTTGAACCCGTGGCCGACCTCCTTGGCCCCGTGCTTGAACCCGTGGCCGACGTCCTTGGCGCCACGCTTGAACCCGTGGCCCACCTTCCTGGCGCCGTGGCCCACGTCCTTGCCCGCCGTCTTGAAGTCCTGCTTGACTGAATCCCTGGGCGCTTCCTGGGCTCCCAGCCCGGGCGTGGCGAAAACCAGGCAACCGCAAATGAGCATCAATCGCAACATGTCATCCCTCCCAAGGGGCATCAAGCATTTTTAGGGCCACCATTCAACATATTTATAATTCAACTACTTGGATGGCCAATCCGAAGGAACGGCCGCGCGGATGGGTGGGGTCGCCATCAATTTGATCGGGCCACCCCCGCTCGACCATCGGTAAGTTCTTGAGAACCAATATCGTTTACCTTCGGAACGGATCATGCCGGCCCGGGCCTCCCGGGGCAGCGCCCTGTAAGGAGGCAGGATCATGCACCAGCCGCACCGCGCCCTCTTGATCTTCGGCCTCGCCCTGCTCCTGGCGGGCCCCGCCGCCCAGCGCTGGTAATCTGGGGGGAATGACCGCCGCCTATTTCGACACCCACTGCCACCTCCAGGACCCGCGCTTCGAAGGCCGGGTCGCGGAGGTGGTGGCGCGGGCGCAGGCGGCCGGGGTGACCCACATGGTCTGCTGCGCCACCCGGGAAGCCGACTGGGACCGGGTGCTGGAACTGGCCCGGGAGCACGCCTGCGTCCTGCCCATGCTGGGCCTGCACCCGTGGTACGTGGCCGAGGCCGGGCCTGGCTGGCTTGGGCGGCTGGGCGCCAGGGTCCAGGCCGGCCGGATCGGGGTCGGCGAATGCGGGCTGGATTTCGCCCCGGAAAGGCCCGGGCGGGCCGCCCAGGAGGCCGCCTTCGAGGCGCAGGTGCGCCTGGCCATCGCGCTGGACCGGCCGCTTTCCATCCACTGCGTGCGCGCCTGGGGGCCGCTGCTGGAGCTGCTGCGCCGCACCGGCATCCCCGCCGCCGGCGCCGCGCTGCACGCCTTTTCCGGTTCCGCCGAGGTGGCCGCGGAACTGCAGGAGCTGGGCCTGTACCTGTCCGGCGGCCCGGGCCGCGAAGTCCCCGCGGCGCGGCCCACGCGCCTGCTGTACGAAACCGATGCGCCGGGGCGCGGGGAGCGTGAACCGGCCCAGGTGGCCCAGGCCGCGGGACCCGAGGCCGCCCTGGTCCAGGAGAACGCCCGCCGGCTGTTCCGGGGCCTGCTGTGAGGTGGTACGCGCGCACCGAGCAACTGCTGGGCGCCCTGTGCCTGGAGCGGCTGGGCGCGGCCCGGGTGGCCGTGTTCGGCCTGGGCGGGGTCGGCTCGTTCGCCGTGGAGGCGCTGGCCCGGGCCGGGGTGGGCAGCCTGCGCCTGGTGGACTACGACGGCGTCAACCTCACCAACCTCAACCGCCAGCTGTTCGCCCTGCACTCCACCCTGGGCCGGCCCAAGGTGGCGCTGGCCGCCGCCCGGGTGCTGGACATCAACCCCGCCTGCCGGGTGGACCCCCGGCAGGTTTTCATCAACGAGCACACCCTGGACGGGCTGCTGGAGCCCGGACTGGACCTGGTGGTGGACGCCATCGATTCCCTGCACTCCAAGGTGCTGCTGCTGGACGCCTGCGTGCGCCTCGGCCTGCCGGTGGTATCCAGCATGGGCGCCGGCGGCCGGCTGGACGGGGCCCAGGTCCTGTGCGGCGACCTGGACGAGACCCGGATCTGCCCCCTGGCGCGGGTGCTGCGCCAGCGGCTGCACCGCCGGGGCATCCGCACCGGCATCACCTGCGTCTATTCGGTGGAACCGGCGCGCAACACCCTGCCCCATGACCCGGCGGACGCGGGCGAGCACCACGGCACCGGCCGGCCGCGCACGCCCATCGGCACCATCTCCTACCTGCCCGCCCTGTTCGGGCTGCGGATCGCGCAGGAGGTGATCGAGCGGCTTACTGGAGCAGCCGGTGCGGCAGGCTCTCCACCCGGGCCGCCGGAGACACCAGGATGTAGTTGAGCTTGCGCTGCAGTTCGCGGATGGTGTTGGCGCCGGCGTAGGTCAGGCCCGAGCGCAGCCCGCCGATGATATCGGCGATGATCTCGTCCTCGTCCTCCCGGTAGGGCACCGAGGTGGCCACCCCTTCGGAGGTCTTCCAGCCGGTCAGCCCGCCCAGGTGTTCCTCGGCGGCCTCCTTGCTGGCCATGCCCCGGTAGACCTTGTGGGTCGGCTCGCCCTGTTCGTTCAGCACCGGCTGTCCCGGGGTGGGCCGGGTGCCGGCGAGCATGCCGCCCACCATGACGAAGTCGGCGCCGAAGGCCAGCGCCTTGACGATGTCCCCGGCGTAGCGGATGCCGCCGTCCGCCACGATGGAGCGGTCGGCCCGGGCGCACTCCTGGATCGCGGTGAGCTGGGGCACCCCGAACCCGGTCTTGATCCGGGTGGTGCAGACGCTGCCCGGGCCGATGCCCACCTTGACGATGTCGGCCCGCACCGAGGCCAGGTAGTCGGCGCCGGCGTAGGTGGCCACATTGCCCGCCATGATGCACTCGTTGGGCAGCATCACGCGCATGCGCTTGATCATCTTGCCCACGTACTTGGCGTGGCCGTGGGCGACGTCCACGCAGAAGTACTCGGCCCCGGCCCCCTTCAGCGCCTCCACCCGCTCCATCTCCTTCTCCGAGGTGCCCACCGAGACGAACGCCGGCCCGTGGCAGCGCTTGAACATCGCCACGTTCTCCTCGATGGAGCAGAACCGGTGCAGGATGCCGATGCCGCCCTTGGCCGAGATGAAATCGGCCATGCCGTCCTCGGTGATGGTGTCCATATTGGCGGTCATCACCGGCAGCTGCAGGGTCAGCTTGCCGGTCTTGTCGGTCATGCCGATATCGACGATGCGCCTGGATTCATGATGGTTGTACGCAGGGACCAGCAGCACGTCGTCGAAGGTGATTGCGGTTTCTGGCATGGCGGGGCCTTTCAAGACAAGGTATCAGTCTACATCCCCCGGGCGCCCGGGGGTTTCGATGACCGGAAGGGCTCCAGAATCAAACGGCTACGGATTCAGTTCTTCTTGAACTGCCGGTCGTAGGCTTCCTGGGCGAACTTGCTGGGCGGCACGTTGAAGCGGCGCTTGAAGGCCCGGGTGAAGGCCGAGGCGTCGTAGAAGCCCAGGGATTCGGCCACGTCCAGCGGCCGCTCGCCGTCGCTCAGCAGCTGCACCGCGCGCTGCAGCCGGCGCTCGATCAGGTACTGGTGCGGCGTAGTGCTGGTGGCTTCCCGGAACAGCCGGATGAAGTGGTCCGGGGTGCAGCGGGCCAGCTTGGCCATTTCCGGAACGCTGTTGGGCGCGCCGAGGTGGGCTTCCATGTGGTCCAGCACCACCTGCAGGGTGCTGCGGCTCAGACGGTAGGGGAACCGGGCCCGGTCCTCCTTCTCGCACAGCCGGGTGAGTTCCGCGCCCAGCAGGATCAGGAACAGTTCCCGGGTCATGAGCTGCAGGCCGTCGGGGTTGGCGATCTCCTGGGTGAAGATGCCGAACAGCTGTTTCAGGCTCTGGCTGCGCAGCACCGCGTAGCTGGCTTCCTGCCACTTGCGCGGCGGATGCTGCAGCACCGAGACCAGGGGTTCGGGGAACGGCCCATCCATCTGCAGCGCCGTGAAGCCGAACGGCGCGTCGGGGTGATGCCGCTTGAAGGTGTGGCCGAAGCCGGGCATCAGCAGGGCCAGGCTGCCGCGGGGAATGACGCCCTCCTCGGTATCCTCGCCGGTGCAGACCCTGATCGGGCTCCCGGGCAGCAACAGCGTCCACGACTCGTTGGACGGCATCGCCTTGGCCGGTACCGGATCACGCTTGCAGATGACCAGCCGCAAGGGGCCGCTGGTATAGGTTTGGACGTTCTTTGTATCGGGACCGGTCATAGGTTTTTTCTTGGGGACAAATGACGGGTGGGTGGAGTTCTCGCTCCGAAAAGACGGCCTCGACCCCATGGATCGATTCCTGATCAAGGATATTAGAGTATCAAACTTTAGAAAGCATACCCTCGATGTGCCCCTTCAACCAGAATCCGTCGAATTCTTCCATTACTTCTTCGGCTCAGCGCGCCGCCACCGCCAGCCGGTACAACTCGCTGGCCGCCACGCCCAGGTGCCGGGCCAGCGGCTTCACCGCCTCGCGCAAGGTCATGCCGCCTTCCCGGGCCGCGTCCAGGTAGCGCCGCGCCCAGTCCGGCAGCTCCGCCCCGTCGAAGGCCACCTCCGGGTCGGTGAACGTGCGCTTGGCGTCGGCGCCGGCGATCACCAGCACCATCTCGCCCCGGTTCTCGCCGCCCAGCAGCCGGGCCACCTCGGCCGGCGCGCCCCGGTACCAGGTCTCGTGCAGCTTGGTCAGCTCCCGGCCCAGGGCGATCTCCCGGTCCGGCAGCAGCTCGGCCATCTCCGAAAGGGTTTCGTGGATGCGGTGCGGGGTCTCGAACACCACCACGGTCTCCTCCTGGGTCGCCAGCTTGCGCAGGAAGGTCTTGCGCGGCTCGCTGCGCGAAGGCAGGTAGCCCCAGAAGCTGAAGGCATGGCTGGGCAGGCCGGAGGCCACCACCGCCAGGGTCACGGCCGACGGGCCGGGCAGCACGGTCACCTTGACCCCCGCCTCCCGGGCCAGCCGGGCCAGTTCGAAGCCCGGATCGTTGATCCCCGGCAGGCCCGCGTCGGAGCAGTAGGCCACGGTCCGGCCCGCCGCCAGGGCCTGGGCCACCCGTTCGGCGGCGTCCAGGCTGGCATGGTCGTCGAAGCGCTGGAGCGGCTTGTCGATGCCCAGGTGGGCCAGCAGCCCGCCGGTGCGCCGGGTGTCCTCGCAGGCCACCAGGTCGCAGTCCTCCAGGGCGGTCACCGCCCGGCGCGTCAAGTCGCCCAGATTGCCCAGCGGGGTCGGCACCAGAATGAGATGTCCTGACAAGGTCGTCCTCCAGAGTACAGTCTACAAGGAAGCTTCAAAAGAAGAGGTTTATGCCAGGACCCGCCCCACGTCTCACCGCCGCCGAGGCCGCCCGCCTGCTGTTGGCCAGCCAGGCCCTGCTGGGCCCGGCGCCGGCCGGCGGGCTGATGGGCCTGGTCCGCCAGCTGGGCTACGTCCAGCTGGATTCCATCAACGTGGTGGAGCGGGCGCACCACCTGATCCTCGGCAGCCGGAACGAAACCTACGACCGGGGCGAATTCGCGGCGCTGCTGGACCGGCGGCTGCTGTTCGAGCACTGGACCCACGACGCCGCGGCCATTCCGCTGGAATGGTATCCCAACTGGCACCTGCGCTTCCCCAGGAGCCGGGCGCGCATCCTGGCCAGCCCCTGGTGGCGCGAGCGCATCGGCGACCAGGCGGAAGCGTTGCTGGCCGAGGTGCTGGAGCGCATCCGGCGGGAGGGCCCGCTGCGCAGCGCCGACTTCGAACCCGCCGCCAAGGGCGGCGAGCCCGGCTGGTGGGGCTGGAAGCCGCACAAGGCCGCCCTGGAGCTGCTCTGGCACACCGGCGCGCTGGCCGTGGCCGGCCGCACGCATTTCCACAAGAGCTACGACCTGGCCGAGCGGGTGTTCCCCGCCGCCCATGGCCTGCCCGCACCCGATCCGGAGGCGCACCTGGAGTGGGCCTGCGCCACCGCCCTGGCGCGCCTGGGCGTGGCCACGCCGAAGGAGCTGGCCGCCTTCTGGAACGCCGTGGAACCTCTGGAAGCCACCCGCTGGTGCGCCGCCGCCGGGGCCGCGGGCCGGATCGAGCCGGTCGAGGTTTCACCCCGGGACGACGGCCCGGCCAAGCCCTGCTTCGCCGTCCCGGACTGGCGCGAGCGGCTGGCCGCCCTGCCCGATCCCGGCGAGCGCATGGCGATCCTGTGCCCGTTCGACCCGATCCTCCGGGACCGCGCCCGGACCCTGCGCCTGTTCGGCTTCGACTACCGGTTCGAGGCCTTCGTGCCCGAGGCCAAACGGCAGTTCGGCTACTACGTGCTGCCCATCCTGGAAGGGGACGCCCTGGTGGGGCGCATGGACGCCAAGTTGCACCGGGAGCGGGGCGAGCTGGAGGTCAAGGGCCTGTGGTGGGAGAAGGGCGTCCGCCCCGCCAAGGCGAGGCTGCGCCGCTTGCGCGCGGCGCTTGAGGGGATGGCCCGGCGCATCGGGGCCAGGGAGCTCCGGCTCTGATGCGGCTCACATCGGGGGGAAGGGTTCCGGGGCGCCGGGGGCCTCGGGAAGCTCTCCCAGGTTGAGAGCTTCCGCGCCGCGGTGGGTGCGCGCGTGCCGCGCCAGGTTCCCGGGGAAGGCGGCCATGAAATCGCACTTGTCGCAAGCGAGCACCTTCGGCGCATCATGGCGGGCTCTGTGCCTCTGCAGGGTACGGGCGTTGTAGAACTGGGCGGCGCACCGGTCGCAGTCATAACGGACCAGCGGTTCCTGCGGCGCCGCGGGGCCTTCCTCGGCAATGACGGCTTCGGGCAGGCCCGGAAGCCCCTCGTTTCCGGCCATGGCGGCGGGAAGGCCGGCCAGGAGGGCGATGCCGGTGCCAAGACAAAGTCTAGTAAATGCACGGGTAAACAACATGGTGAGTCTCCAGGGGACGTCCCTGGGCAATGACTGAAGCATGGACGTCTGGAAACTATATACAGTTAATAATATAAAAGTTCCCGCCGTTCGATCAGTAGCCGCCGCCTTCCTCCGGCCCCCGCACCTTGCCCCGGTGGATCCAGAACAGGCCGCTGAAATAGGCCAGGGCGATGGGGAAGCCGATGAACCACCACACCATCCCGGCCCGGAGGCCGCCGGCCGCGGCGCTGGCATTGTGGGCCGTGAGGCTGGCCGCGGGGTCCAGGGTCGAGGGCAGCATCACCGGCCAGACGCAGGCCGCCGTGGCGGCCAGGATGCCGATGATGAAGCCGCCCGAGCCGAGGAAGGCCATCAGGTAGCGCTCGCCCTTGAGGCCGGCGGCAACGGCGGCCAGGCCGCCCAGGAACAGGGCCATGCCGACCCAGGCCAGGGGCGCGTGGGGCAGGTTGCGGTAGACGGCGGGATTCACCGCCGCCGTGGCCCAGGTGGCCGCCAGCGCCAGCACCGCCACCGCAGGCCACAGGGCCACGGCCGCGTGGCGGCAGCGCAGGTGCAGCACGCCCTCGGTCTTCCAGGCCAGGAACAGCGCCCCGTGGGCGGTGAGCGTGGCCAGCACCAGCACGCCCATGAGCACCGTGTACCAGTCCAGGATGCCCACCGGGTTGCCGGCGCTGAAGTCGGTGAACAGGGGGATCTGGAAGTAGCCGCTGGCGTCCAGCGGCACGCCGCGCACCACGTTGCCCAGGGCCGCCCCCAGCAGGATCGGCAGCAGCACGCTGGCGCCGGCGAACACCACGTCCCAGAACGCGCGCCACATGGTGTCGCGCACGTGGGAGCGGAACTCGATGGCGATCCCGCGCAGGATCAGGGTCCAGACCACCATGAACATGGCCAGGTAGAACCCGGAGAAGCCCGCGGCCAGCAGGCGCGGGAAGGCCAGGAACATCGCCCCGCCGGCCGCCAGCAGCCAGACCTCGTTGCCGTCCCACAGCGGGCCGATGGCCGCCAGCACCTCGCGCCGCTCGGCCTCGGTGCGGGCCACCCAAAGGTGCAGCACCCCAGCGCCGAAATCGAAGCCGTCCATGACCGCATAGATCGCCACCATGACGGAAACCAGCCAGAACCAGAGCATTTCCATCTCGTACTCCTAGTGGGCGACCGGACCGTGCTCGATTTCCCGGCTCACCAGGAACAGGAACAGCAGGCCCAGGACGAAGTAGAGCCCGGCGAAGCCGAGGCTGGTGAACACGGTCTGGCCGGGATGCACCAGGTGGGAGGTGCCCTCGGCGGTGCGCATCAGGCCATAGACCAGCCAGGGCTGGCGGCCGAATTCGGCCACCACCCATCCGGCCGAATTGGCGATGAACGGGAACGGGAAGGCCAGCATCAGCGCCCATAGCAGCGGCCGCGTCCGCTCCAGCCGGCCCCAGGCCAGGAAGAGCGCCGACAGCCCCATGAGGGCGATGAACAGGGTGCCCAGCCCGACCATGATGTGGAAGCCGTAGTACAGGAACTCCAGGTTGGTGGGCCACTGGTCCCGGGGAAATTCGCCCAGCCCTCTGACGTTGCTGGAAAAGGAGCCGTAGGCGATGAAGCTGAGCAGTCCGGGCAGGCGCACCGGGTTGTCCAGCTTGCGGCCCTCCACGTTGGGCTGGCCGATGAGGTTCAGTTCGGCATAGGGGCCGCTGTTCCAGCGGCCCTCCATGGCCGCCAGGGTCGGCTGCTGGTGCCGCGCCACGCGCTTGCCCATCTGGTCCCCGGTGGGGAAGGCCACCAGGAGGCTGGCCAGCAGGCCGATCGTGACGCCGGTCTTCAGGTTCAGCGCGGCCTGCTCCAGGTGGCTGCCGCGCAGGGTCCAGAACGCCCCCACCGCCGCCACGGCGAACGCCCCGGTCACCACCGCGCCCATCATGTTGTGCAGGTACTGCACCAGCGCCCACGGATTGAGCAGGAACACCCAGAAATCCGCAAGCTGCAGGCTGCCGTCCACCGCGACCAGGTAGCCCACCGGATGCTGCATGAAGGCGTTGGTGGCGATGATGAAGTAGCCCGACAGCCAGCTGCCCAGGAACAGCGCCAGCGCCGCCAGGAAGTGGCGTCTTGGGCCCAGCCGGCGCTCGCCCCAGACCAGCAGGCCGAGGAAGGTGCTTTCCAGGAAGAAGGCGAACATGCCCTCCATGCCCAGGGTCTGGCCGATGACGCCGCCGGCGTGGCTGGAGAAACGCGCCCAGTTGGTGCCGAACTGGAATTCCAGCGGGATGCCGGTCACCACGCCCACGGCGAAACTGAGCCCGAAGATGCGGATCCAGAAGCGCGCCGCGGTGGCGTAGCGCTCGTCGCCCCTGGCCAGGGCCAGCCCCTTGAGCACGACGATGACCAGGGCCAGGCCCATGGTGAGCTGGGGAAAGATGTAGTGGAAGGTCGATGTGAACCCGAACTGGAGCCGATGCCAGAACAACAGGTCACCCATGATCACACCCTCCGATACGAGCCGTTAAATTCAGTCGGGACATCCTACCCTGTCACGCCTTCCTCCAACGCGCAATCCCGCGTTGCGCGGCCTTGCCGCGACCCAGCCCGGGCGCGGGTTTCACCGGCCGTCCTAACGGCCAGCGAAGGCCTTTCGCCCGGGCCGCGTTTCCTGGTGGTCAAGCGCGTGGGTTTCGGATAGGTTTATCGGAAATCAATTTGACAGCTTGAACCTTCCCGCTGATGCCAGATGGAGCCTCCGTGCACAAACTCTACCGCAGCCTCTATGCCCAGGTGATCACCGCCGTGATCCTGGGCGCCCTCCTGGGCCACTTCTATCCCCACGCCGGCTCGGCCATGAAGCCGTTCGGCGACGGCTTCATCAAGCTGGTGAAGATGCTCATCGTGCCGATCGTGTTCTGCACCGTGGTGACCGGCATCGCCAAGATGGGCGACCTCGGCAAGGTCGGCCGGGTCGGGCTCAAGGGCATCGTCTACTTCGAGGTCCTGAGCACCGTGGCCCTGGCCATCGGCCTGGTCATCGCCAACGTGTTCAGGCCCGGCGCCGGCATGAACATCAACGCCGCCTCCCTGGACACCAAGTCCATCGCCGCCTACACCACCGGCTCGCACCACCTCAGCACCGTCGACTTCGTCATGAACGTCATCCCCAAGGACGTGGCCGACGCCTTCGCCAAGGGCGACATCCTCCAGGTCCTGCTGTTCTCCATCCTGTTCGGCGTGGCGCTGGCCTTCATCAAGGACGACGGCCTGCCGGTGCTGAAGTTCCTGGATTCCATCGGCAAGGTGTTCTTCCGGATCGTCGCCGTGGTCATGCGCCTGGCCCCCCTGGGCGCGTTCGGCGCCATGGCCTACACCGTCGGCGAATACGGCATCCACACCCTGCTCAGCCTGAGCAAGCTGATCGCTTCCTTCTACGCCACCAGCCTGCTGTTCGTCATCATCGTCCTCGGCCTGGTCATGCGCTGGGCCGGCCTGAGCCTCTTCAAGTTCCTGCGCTACATCAAGGAGGAGATCTTCATCGTGCTCGGCACCTCCTCGTCGGAATCCGCGCTGCCGCTCATGATGGAAAAGATGGAGCGGCTCGGCTGCTCCAAGCCGGTGGTGGGCCTGGTGATCCCCATGGGCTACTCCTTCAACCTCGACGGCACCTCCATCTACCTTACTTTGGCCACCCTGTTCATCGCCCAGGCCTGCAACATCCACGTCACCCTGGTCCAGCAGCTGGAGATCCTGGCGGTGCTGCTGCTCACCTCCAAGGGCGCGGCCGCGGTCACCGGCGGCGGTTTCATCACCCTGGCCGCCACCCTTTCGGCGGTGGGCAACATCCCAGTGGCTGGGCTCACCCTGATCCTCGGCGTGGACCGCTTCATGTCCGAGGCCCGGGCCATCACCAACCTGATCGGCAACGGCATCGCCTCGGTGGCCGTCTCCAAGTGGGAAGGCGAGCTGGATCACGCCAAGGCGCTGGAAGTCCTGGACCACCCCGCCCGGGTGGAGGAGATCCTCATGGCCGCCACCGGCCCGGTACTGGAAGCCTAGAACAGCTTCATCGCCTCCAGCAGCAGCGGATGGCCCGCGTCCAGCGGGCCGTTCTTGCGCCCCTCCAGGCCATGCACCGGCAGGCCGCCGCGCAGGGCGTTGGTGAGCAGCGCCGCTTCGGCCCGCAGCAGATCGGCCGGGGTGAGGGCGGCTTCCGCCGCCAGCCCGGCCTCCAGCAGGCAGCGCCGGGCCACCCCGGGCAGCGCGCCGTCCGCCGCCGGCGGGGTCAGCAGCCGGCCATCCAGCACCACGAACAGGCTGGTCCGGGCCCCGTCGGTGAGCCGCCCGTGTTCGTTCAGCGCCACCACTTCGAACAGCCCGCGCCGCCCCGCCTCCCGGGCCAGCAGCCGGTTCTCCAGGTAGGCGAGGGTCTTGAAGCGGTTCAGCGGGCTCGTGCTCAGGCGCCGGATCTCCCGGCTCACGCCAAGGGTGATCCGCGCGGGGTGGTCCGCCTGCCACGGGCCGGCCGTCACCCGCAGCGTGCGGTCCACCGCCAGCAGCCGGAGCACGCCGCAGGCCAGCCCGGCGCATGGGCCGGCCACGAACGCCAGCACCGCCTCCGGGCCGGGCGGCGCCTCCAGGCCCAGGAAGCGGGCGCCGGCGGCCAGCCGCTCCAGGTGGGCCGCCAGCCGCAGGGGCACGCCGTCGCGCACCCGGATCGTCTCGAACAGCCCTTCGCCGTGCCGGGCGCCGGAGGCCGCCAGATCGATCCGGGTATCGGTCAGGAGTTCAAGCATCGGACGATGGAGCTGCCCTTGTGGACGGTCTCCTGGTATTCGGCCAGCGGATCGGAGTCCCACACCACGCCGCCGCCCACCCCGAACAGCAGATCGGTGGGCGAGCCCCAGGCGGTGCGGATGGCGATGCTGAAATCGGCCTGGGCCAGATCGTGGGAAAACCACCCCAGCGCGCCGGTGTAGACCATGCGCGGGTGCGCCTCCAGTCGGCGGATCAGCTTCAGGGCGGTGACCTTCGGACAGCCGGTCACCGACCCCCCCGGGAACAGGGCGGCGAACAGCGCCTCCAGGGTCAGGCCGGGCACCAGCGCGCCCGAGATGTCGGCCACCAGGTGGTGCACGTTGGCGTAGGTCTCCAGCCGCGGGAAGGTCTCTACCCGCACCGACGGGATCTGGCACACCCGGGTGAGGTCGTTGCGCATCAGGTCGGTGATCATGGCCAGTTCCGCCCGGTCCTTGGGGCTGGACAGCAGGTTGCGCTTGAGCAGCCCGTCCGCCACCGCATTGTCGCCCCGGGGCGCGGTCCCCTTGATCGGGCTGGCGAGGATCCGCCCTTCGCCGATGCGGAAGAAGCGCTCGGGCGAGGAGGACACCACCGCGAACTCCGGGCCGGCGATGAAGGCGGAGAACGGTGCCGGGTTGGCGTCGAACAGCCGGCGCGCGAACAGCCTGAGGTCGCCCCGGTAGGCCCAGCGCTCCGCCCGGGTCAGGTTGACCTGGTAGACGTTGCCCTTGGCGATCTCCTGGCGGACCTGCGCCACCTTCTCCTGGTAGCCCTTGGCGGTATCGCTATCCCACAGCTTGCGCGCCCGGAACGGACCTTCCAGCAGCACATTGCGTCCGTCCATGGGTTCGCCGCCCACGCGCTGGGCCTGGTACAGCGTTTCGGTCTCCCGGTCGTAGAGCCGCAGGCTGCGGTAGACCGCCAGGTGGCAATCCGGGAACGGGAACGGCTTGTCCGCCGGCGGCGGCAGGAAGGAGGCGTACCGGCCGCCGCACTCGTAGCCCACGTAGCCGATGAAATCCGGCAGCACCGGCGGCAGGTCGCCGGACCGGGAAAAGCGCGGCAGCGGCCCGCGCACCTCGGACAGGACCAGGATCGGGTCCTCCCCCAGGATGAGCCAGCGCGACTCGGCGCCATCGCCATACAGGAAGGCGAACGGCTTCTCGCCGAGGGAGTCGAAGAAGTCCACGGTCTTCAACCGGCAAGGCCGTGCGCTCCAGGTTTCAGAAATCTCCTCGCAAGGCATGTTCCATTATCGCAGGCCCGTCGTCGGTGAGGAAGGAGTCCGGATGGAACTGCACCCCGGCCATGCGCAGCCCGCGATGGCGCAGGGCCATGGGGATGCCGTCCTCGCTCCGGGCGGTGACCTCCATGCACGGCGGCACCTCGCGCACGCACAGCGAATGGTAGCGCGCCGCCCGGATGGGTGACGGCAACCCCTGGAAGACCCCGCGCCCGTCGTGCAGGATGCGGCTGGTCCTGCCGTGCACCGGGTCCGGCCCGGCCTCCACCGTGCCGCCGTAGGCCACCGCCAGGCACTGCATGCCCAGGCAGACCCCGAAGATCGGCACGCGCCCGGCGAACCGGCGGATGGCCGCCAGGGAGACCTGGGCATCCTCCGGGCGGCCGGGCCCCGGGGAGATCACCAGCAGGTCCGGCGGGTCCGCCTCCAGGGCTTCCAGATCCACCCCATCGGCCCGCCGCACTTCCACCGTCGCCCCCGCCGCCGCCAGCCCGTGGGCGATGTTGTAGGTGAAGGAATCGAAGTTGTCGATGAGGAAGACCCGGCAGGGGATCATGTCAGTGCCTGTCCCGTTAGTCCAGCATCGCGGCCACCGCCGCGTAGGGGTCCATGGCCTTTTCGGCAATGGCTTGAACCAGCTGCTCCACTTTTTCCGCCCCGGCCCGGGACCGGGCCCGGCGGGCGGCCTCCTCGGCCAGCAGACTGCCGAAACGCAGCCGGGCCCTGGCCTGGGCCTTCTCCTGGTAGCCGCCGTGGGCCCGCAGCCAGGCGCCGTGTTCGCGGATCTTGGCCAGCAGTTCCGGCAGCCCCTCCCCCGCCCCGGCGACCGTGCGCAGCGCCGGCGGATCCCAGTCCTTGACGCGGGACAACGATTTCATACCTTCTATTTCGGATTCAACCTTCTCCACCCCGTCCCGGTCTGCCTTGTTGATGATGAAGATATCCGCCACTTCCATGATGCCGGCCTTGATGGCCTGGATCTCGTCGCCCATCCCGGGCACCAGCACCACGCAGCAGGTCTGCACGCAGCTCACCACGTCCACCTCGTCCTGGCCCACCCCGACGGTTTCCACGATCACCACATCCCAGCCGGCGGCGTCCAGCAGGTCGATGGCGTCCTGGGTGGCCCGGGCCAGGCCGCCCATGGCCCCCCGGGTGGCCATGGAGCGGATGAACACGCCCGGATCGGTGGCGATCCGGCTCATGCGGATGCGGTCCCCGAGGATGGCCCCGCCGCTGAACGGCGAGGTGGGGTCCACCGCCAGGATGCCGACCTTCTTGCCCTCGGCGCGCAGCAGCCGGGCCAGCTGGTCGGTGAGGGTGGATTTCCCGGCCCCGGGTGACCCGGTGAGCCCCACCACCGTGGCCCGGCCCAGATGCGGCCAGGCCAAGGCCATGAGTTCCCTGGCCTGGGGATGGCCGTTCTCCATCCAAGTGATGGCCCGCGCCAGGGCCCTCGGCCGGCCGGCAAGAAGGGGTTGGATGAGGCTCAAGGCGGTGTCCATCCCTACAGAATGCCATTGGCCCGGATTCCAGGCGAGGAGGCTCTTGGGCCACACCGGTTCCAGCCATGGGGATGTTATGATTCCCACGGACCATTCCGCTTTGAACGAGAACCCCATGAGCCCCAAACCTCCCGATCCGACGCTTCCCCCTCCAACCCATTCCGGCATGTTGGCGGCGCAGCAGGCAGGGACCGTGAAAATCCAGAAGCGGGAGGTCAAGGAGCCGACCAACCTGAGGGAAAAAGTCTGCGCCACCTGCGGCAGGACGTTCGAGCTGACGCCGGACCAGAAATTCTTCAACTGCCCCCATTGCTACCGCAAGGCCCAACCGGTGCGCAAACCGGCGCGCAAGAGCGAGGCGCAGATCCTCACCCAGATCACCTGCATGGAGTGCGGCACGGTCGAGTACCTGGATTTCGTGCCCCCTGACGTCCACGCCACCTACTGTCATGCCTGCTTCTCCAAGAAGCGGCAGGAACTCCAAGCCTCCCGCCTGCACACCGAAAGCCGTTGATTACCCTGGAGATCCACATGAAAGCTTGTTCCACTGCCGTTTTCGCCGCCCTGGTCCTGCTCAGTCAGGGCAACCCCATCCAGGCCCAGGCTCCGGTGAAGACCAAGAAACCTGCCACCAGCGCGCCCCTCACCGGGAAGGCCAAGGACAGCCTGGAAGCCCAGGTCGCCCGGCAGAACTTCAAGCAGGTTCTGGATGCAGTCAATGACTCATGGTTCGGCAAGCCCTACGCCGGCGTCAACGCCGTGGACCTGCAGGGCACCATGACCATCAGCCTCACCGCCGCGGCCATGAACGCCAAGGTTGACCAGCTGGGCCAGGGAGCCGTCAAGGGCGGCCTGACCCAGGGCGCCAACGTCGAGCTCAAGCTCAAGGGCACCTACTTCGCCAATGCCGACTTCCGCACCGAGCTGACCGGCGCGTTCGGCAACCTGCTCTACTACCGGGTCGGCAACCGGGGCTTCCTCTACAGCAAGGAGCAGAACGCCTGGACCAGCCGGGTGGACCTGCCACCGGCCGACGCGCCCACCTCCTTCCTCGGCTGGTTCCGCCAGTGCGTCAACGACGTCCAGAAAGTCTACGTGGACGGTTCCACCTTCAGGGCCACCCTGGGCAAGAGCGCCGAAGGCAACCTTCAGACCCTTCTGTTCGCCACCCCCACCGGCCCGTACGACCCGAAGAAGCGCGAGCAGAGCATGGCCGAGAGCCTCGGGTTCTGGAAGCGGGGCAAGCTGGAAGTGGTGTTCGACAAGACCAACCACCTGCCCCAGCAGATGAACTTCAGCAACGAAAGCCAGGGCGTCTTCACCCACATGACCTTCAGCTACAACCCCGGCGGCAAGCTCAACAACGTCACCATCGCCAACCAGAGCAAGGGCATGGAAGGCCCGGCCTCGATCAACCTCGGCTATGACGGCGGCGGGCTGATCAACCACCTGACCGGCCAGATGGGCTTCGCCCAGGGCACCATGCGCTTCGACCTGGACCTGGCTTTCGCCAAGGGCCGCAAGACCAGCTCCATCGTCACCGTCCCCCCGCCCACGGCCACCAAGAAGGGCCGGGAAGAGATGGAGACCCTGCTGCTGGTGAACCTGGCCGGCAAGGTCCTGGACCTTCAGCGCAGCGGTTTCAACCTGCGCAGCGTGACCCTGGCCAACAAGTAGCCCCCCCGCCCGGGCGCGATCCGCCCCCCCACAGGTTTTGATCGCGCCCGCCGCCCGGTGTTGTTATCCTCTTCCCTCAGTCGGGGCGTGGCGCAGCCTGGTAGCGCATCTGCTTTGGGAGCAGAGGGTCGTAGGTTCGAATCCTATCGCCCCGACCAAAAGAAAGGCCCGTCCAATATGGATGGGCCTTGTAAATTATTGGAAAAATACCGGCCGGCCGAGAGGTGTTTCGAGAGGTCGTCCTGCGTCCGTCCTGCGTCAGGATGGAGTAGCCTGAGAAAGAGGTGTGCGTGACCCCACATGGCCGGCCGGGAGATATGCCGGTTGACGCTGGGCAATATTGGGTTATATTTTGAACATGGCCAAGGTACTCCTCACCCCCGAAGCTCAGGTCGAATTTGAAACCCTTCCCCGAACCATGCGGGGGCGGGTGCAGACGGTGATTAACCGCCTGGAGAACTGGCCAGAGGTATCGGGGGTGAAGTGGCTGAAATACGACTGGACCGGCTATGCGCGCATCCGCATCGGCGACTGGCGGGTGGTTTTCACCTTCGCCGCCCCGGACGTGATCGTGGTTCGGATCCTCAACCGCCGCGACGTTTACGAAGACTAGGAGGAGACGATGAACACTGCAACCATCATGATTCACGGCGAAGAATTCGTCGTGATCCCCAAGAACGAATACGACCGCCTGCGGGGCGTGCCGGAAGGCTCCGTCGAGGCCCGTCCGTTCATGGCCAAGGTGATCGGGGACGACCTGCGGAGGATGAGAGAGGCCGCCGGCCTTACCCAGGTGGAGCTGGCCAAGCGTCTGAAGCGATCCCAGGGCTTTGTCGCCGGCGCCGAAACCGGGTCGTCCCGCGTGGGAGAGCGGTACATCCAGGCCGTCCTGAAGGCCTGCGGGCTGCCGGAGGACTGGAAGGGCTGAAGCTGCGGCATCTTCCAGGCCAAGCCCGGGCCGGGCCAGCAGCTGCAGCGTCGGGGTGGCCGCGTCCCGCCGGACTGCCTGTAGGCCCGGTGGGACGTCGATCCCAATGGCTCCAGAGATCAAGGTGGATGCCGGATCCCGGACGGCCTATGAGGCGTACGCATCCAGGTAGGCCTGAATCGCCGCCTTGGGGATGATCCGGCGTTTTCCCTCCTTGATCGACTTCAGCTTGCCGTCGCGGATCAGGGCGTAGATGGCTGTGCGGGCAAGGCCGGTCACCAGGGCGGCGTCCTCGGGGGAGTAGGACAGGGGCTCGAGCAAGAGGCGCTCCGGCTCGGGTGGGGGAGGCGGAAGGGGAAGGCGTGGGGTTGGCTTGCGCTTCATGGGTGCCTCGCTGGTCAAGGGATTTGGGGTTCAGGCCACCAGGAGCCGCCATAGGACCAGGCCGGCGCCGGTCAGCATCATCAGGGGCAGCGCACAGCCCACCATCCGCCCCGCCTGCCGCTGGCGCCCGCTCCGGGACAGCGGGATCCCGATCTTCCGGGACAGCCGCGCCTGGGCCTGGGAGACACCCAGGGCGCGCCGCCAGGAGAAGGACAGGCCAGGGATGCCGGTTCCACGTCTGCGGGCCATTTCGTCTCCAGGGGATGCCTGGATTCTACGCTCCACCCATGCGGGGGTTCACACTATGAATCACTTTGAGCCGTCCCGGTTGGGTGCAAAGATGGCATAACCCCAAATCAAAGCCCGCCTCCGCCATCCGCTAGACCATAACCCTTGTTGCCCCAGGAGAGGAAATGACCAATTCGGCACCATTCCCGGCACCTCATCCGGGTTTCCCTCGCTACCTCCCGGTGGATTTCGAGATGCGCTTCGAGGTTCCATCGGAAACAGCCCACCTCATTGCCCAGGACTATTACGACATAATAAATACCCAATCTGTTGCCAAGCTAAGCCAGGGTATGCTCAAAAACGCCAAGGAATGGCTCCCATTTTGCATATCAAGATACGGGTTAACCAAGAAGCTAATTGCGCCAATTGCTCAATATTTATTCGATATTGGCCGCATTCGCGCGGGCCTGGATAGAACCTCTGGCCTTGGAATCACTCAAGCCAAGTGGGTCTTTAACGGGGCATGCGGTGGCAGGATGGGAGGGCTTAGAGGTGCCCATTGCACTGGACACGAGGAAGCAAACGGAAAGGTTTATCCCATCGGTGAAGGGCTCAATATTTTAGGGGAGACGGTCTTCCCAGGGACAGAATTTGATTGCTATTGCATAGCGATGTCAGTTATTCCGGGGCTGGATGATCCCAACTGATGACGAAGGGCAAGGCGCCACCCGCCGGCCGGTGAGCTGGGCCAGGCCCGAATGATCCGGATCCCCGCGGATACCGGCCCTGGTCCGGGTTTTCCTCTCGGAACGGTGGCCGGCCAAGCCATGGCGCGGCAGCTGGCGTGGGCCCAGCGTTCAAGCCGCCGCACCAGCTGCGCCGAAGTCAGCCTATGCCGTTGCCTGCAGGTCGACCACCAGGAGGCCCAGCTCCGCCACGAGGGCCCGGGCTTCCTTCACCGTGGCCGCCCGCACGTGCTTGCTCCGGTGGCGGGCGTTTTTCTGGAGGTAATCCAGGAGGTAGGCGCAGCTCCAGGACATGGACCGAATCACTCTCTTGGGGGTGGGGTGCTCAAGGTCATGCATGATTTTGGCCTCCAGTTCCTCTTGTGGCGCTTCTCCTCAGCCTTCTGGCGTTCCTCTTCTGCCTGGTCCGCCTCGTATTGGGCCCTCGCTTCCGGGGGCGGGGTAAGGAATTCATCCATGAAGGAGAAGACGGCGGCGGGGGAGAAGAGCGCGCCGGCCATGCCCTCCACCTCCACCAGTGGGAGCCCGTCACCCCGGGTCCAGCTCTCGGGGTTTAAGAGTTCCTTCTCCTCCAAGGCGAATCGTCCGTCGGCATCAGCTCTGGCCGCCATGTCCAGGGCCGTGACCAGCTCGCCGGCCAGGACAAGGCGCAGGGCTTCCATGGGGGTGATCGTTTCTTGGTGCGGCCGCTGAAGCCGGGCACTGAGGCGGGCTGACAGCTGGTGAGGGAGTTCAGTCGGGTGAGCGGCCATGATCTCTTTCAGGATGGCCGGGCCGTTCTTGGGCGCGCCGGCCTCATCGGCGGCGGGGACGGGTGCGGGTGTGGTCTTGATGGTCATGCGGTCTCCAGATGGTTGGCCGGGGGGTATCCGGCAAGGATTTGTGAACCCGGCGCCAGGTCAAACCCTGGGCCAGGGGCGGCGCCGGGGGCAATCAATCGCACAGAACTTCCACGCCCCTGATGTCGCCAAGCGCGTGGGCCACGTCCACAGCTTCCAGATGGTTCAGCCACGCGAGGCGAGCCAGTTCAGTGAGGTCCCTTTCCACGAGGAGCCCGTGAAGGGCAAGAGAGCCGATGCTGGCGCGTTCAGCATGGCTGATGAGGGAATCGATGCTTCCCTTTCCCACGAGAATGAGGGTTTCTTCGGATGCTTTGCGGATGGTGGTTGTCATTTTGCCTCTGGTGGCCGGGGGTTATCCGGCAAGGCCGGGCCAGCCGGGCTCAAGGGCACGGCAAGGCGTCGGGTACGGTTCAAGATCGCTGGGCATCACCTCTGCCGGTGGCCCACTGCTTCTGGGTGAAATCGTCTATGGGTTCCGCGCCCTCAACCGGAGTGGTCCTCCTCCTGGGGGATCACCCGCAGGTCATGGCGAGCCAGGGTAAGGGCTTGCTTCCAGGCCCGGCGCAGGGCCTTGAGAGCGGCGGGGCGGTTCTCCTGGGCCTCCAGGAAGGCGGCGCACTCCTGGGCGATTTCCAGGGCCTCCGGTGGCAGTTGGGGCAACTGGGGCGCCGCGGTGTCCAGGCCGCCTTCATCAAGGCCCGTCAGGATGGCCTGCTCTACCACTTGCCAGGGCCGGACCTTGCCGGCCGCTGCGGCGGCCTGGATCAGCTCGACGGCGCGGGGGGACACCAGAACCTTCATCGCCGTGTGTGGCGCGATCCGGCCGGCGCGGACCTTGTCCTGGACGGGCTCCGGGAGATCATGGACCAGGGCCAGGCGCCGGGAAACCCAACTGGTGGTCCGGTCAAAGCGCCGGGCCAGTTCGTCCATGGACATCTGGAACCGGTCCCGCAGTTCCCGCAGGAGCCAGCCTTGCTCGAGGGGACCCTCCGGCTGGGAGGAGCGCATCAGCCGCTCCAGCAGTAGGCCTTCGGCCTCACCCAGGTCCCAGAGGGTGGCCAGGACGGTATCCCGCCTCAGCCGCTTGAGGGCCCGCAGCCGCTTGTAGCCGTCCAGCAGGACGTAGTGGTCTTGCTCGGCCACCACGACCACCGGCACCCGCTGGCCGGCATCGTCCAGGGAGGCGAGCAACTGGCGCTCCAGCGCCGGGTTGCGCTTGCGCAGATGGTCGTAGCGGAGGTCGATCTGTTGGAACTCCAATTCCATGGCTGGCACCCGGTCGGTTGGTCCGGGATCAGCGTGCCGCATGGGGCGCCGATCACCTAAGTCGTCTCGCGGGGCGAAAAGGACAACTTGCTCAGAACTTGTTTGCTTTCAGATAGCTGGAAGCCGAAGTCGTCTCGCGGAGCGAAAAGGGCAACTTGCTCATAACTCGTTACCTTTCAGATAACTGGGCGTCGAAGTCGTCTCGCGGCACGAAAGGGGCAACTCGCCCCAATGGCCTCCTGCTCGCCCTACGCCGGCCTCTCCCCCCGAGCCCAATGGCAGATCGCCTTCCCGGTCTCCTCGACCAGCACCGCGATCTCAGGCCCCACCTTGTCGTTGGCGGCCTCCCAGTCGATGATAGTCAGCGGATCGGACCTGCTCACCGGCCCATTCTTGACCAGGTTGGCGATCAGCCGGTCCTGCTTGTCGTAATAGGGGTTCTTCTTCCGCCAGTCTCGGCAGGACTTCTGGTGGCGCTGGCGCTGGCAGGCAGGATTGCCACAGACCTGCTGGCGGTCGACGGTCTTGGGATTGGGACGGAACCATATCCCGCAATACCCGCAATGACGGAGACGCGCCATGCCATGCTCCCGTGGATTCATCACAGGGTGGCAGCAGGTCAATCCCGCAAGCGGTCATGCGGCCCCTGGGCCCCACGGCAGGGGAGTGTTCGTCCAGGCGGTTCAGAGACCCAGGATCAGCTGCCCAGGTGGTCTAGTTTTGGCGAGCACACCCGGGCAAGTTCTGGCCGGCGCCCAAGATCCCCAGATCCTCGCGGCGTGCCAGCGGAGCGGCTTCTCGCCCCGGGTTGCCGCCTACAGCGGGCAGGCCGACTTCATTCAGGCCATGGTGGCGGCGGGGATGGGCGTGGCGTTCCTGCCACGCCTCATCTGCCATGGGATCCGGGCACCGGTGACCTGCAGCCTGCTGGACGATGACCAGCTTCGCTGGAGGATCACGCTGGCCTGGAAGCGGGATGCCCGCTTGTCTCCTGCCGCCTGCTCCTATCTGGAACTGACCCGGTCCGCGTTGATCGCAGGAAGCCTGGAACCTGGCCTCACTTCACCTGGATCGGGAAGGCGTTCACCTGCCCGGTCTGGCCCGACTGGATGGAGATCATGAAGGATCCCCGGAGGAACCTGCTGGTGTCCCAGTTGTACTGCCAGGTGTAGCTGCGGGGGTCGTACTGGAGACCGTCGCAGCCGGTGTCCTCATCGACCGGGTCCTCCTGGCCGGTGAACGGGGTGACGTAGAAGACGCTGATGCTGGGGTTCGCCGCGGCGCTTGGCACCGGAGTGCCGGCAGCGTTGGTGTATTGCCAGATGATGGGGGCATGATCGCTGAACTTGAAGCCCCGGTTGCAGTCGTAGGGCGAGAGCGGGCCGTTGAAGCCGTATTGCACGGACATGGTGCCGGCATGGAAGGACAGGGTGTCGTCCATCGTGGTGGTGAGGGCCAGCGTGCCTTGGGTAATCGGGTAGTTGCCCACAGCCGAACCCGCCGAGCAGGCCAGGCTGCCCGTCAGCGTGTCATAGGCCGGCAACGGGGGGTTCGTGGTGTAGGTGAGCGCGGGTTGGGGGCCGCCCAGGAGCATGGTCTGGTTGTTCGCGGTGACCGCGATGGCTTGCCCACCGGTGATGACCACGGTTCCGCTGGCCGAAGCGATCGTCTGGCCATAAGTATAGTATGCATTTGCCGCATCTTGATCTATCACAGATATTGTGAAATTGTAGCTCCCGGCTGGCGTATCGGCCGGTATCTCCAAGCTCAAGGCCAGGCTTGCGCTGCCATAAGAACCTGGAAAGCCTGTAAGATTTAATCCGTTCATGGCGGCAAGACCGAATGAACAATTTGGGTCCACGGTCATGCCAGCTGGCCCGGAGAAAGCCGTAATAACAGTGCTAACAAGGGTATTGGATAAGGTCACGGTCGTAGTAGGTTCAGTTACAACTTGGTTTGGCATCAACGGATTTATAGGTAGACCATAATTTCCATAAGGAACCGAAATAGTTGAAGGATTTAAGGTCATGGTTACAGGTGTCGTCTGGGCCCGGGCGGGGAGCACGCAGAGGAACGCCGACAGGGACAGGGCAGCCAGTAGAGGGGTCCGGAACACGGTGGCTTCCGGAAGGCGGGTTGAGTCAGGTTTGGCTGGGAGGGTGCGGGTCATGGGTGGCTCCTGGGGAAAAGGTGGAGGTGGTCCGTCCCTCATGCAACCGGGGCAGGGCGGGCGGACGTAGGTCACGGATGGACCTGGTAAAGAACAAATAAGCTTTATTTTTTGCTTATTGCTCAAAAATAATTAGGCAATTTTGAGCCAAGCGCAATGAAGTAGCGGAAATTTTTGGATAAATTTTTACCAACGTCAACATTTTTTTCTATTTATTGTGATAAATTTATTATTATTATTGTTATCCCCAAGTCACCGAGCCTTCTTCCGCAGCGGCCCTGCCCGGCGGTTCCACGGCCACCCGGTCCATGCCCGCCGAACCGCGCAGCCAGGGCGCCGCGATGGACCGGCGCAGGGCCGGGAACCCTGCGAACGCGGACTTGGGCGACAGCAGGGTGGCCGTTCATGCTCTCCTTAGAATTTAAAAATCGCCATGGATGGACCTCCGTCGCAGGTGGCGTTGATAAATATTACATTAATTTTTGCCCCCGAAAAGGGAGGATGAACCACGCGACAGGTGACAGCCTTCTTTTTGATCGAGGGTGTGGTTTATGGGCGGCGTTTCTGTTTTCATGAATTCATGCCCAATCGTTCCAGCCTCCGGCAAATTATGAGCCTCACCGTCCTGGTGGCCTCCCTCGGCTACTTTGTGGACATGTTCGACCTGCTGCTGTTTCCCATCCTCCGGCAGCCGAGCCTGCTCTCCCTGGGCATCACCGGCGACGCCCAGATCGTGGTCTACCGCAACCTGCTCAACGCCCAGATGATCGGCATGCTGCTGGGGGGCATCTTCTGGGGCATGCTGGGCGACAAGCGGGGCCGGCTGTCCACCCTGTTCGGCAGCATCGCGCTCTACGGCGTGGCCAACATCGCCAACGCCTTCGTGCACTCCACCGACACCTACCTGCTCTGGCGCTTCGTCGCCGGATTCGGCCTGGCCGGGGAACTGGGCGCGGCGGTGACCCTGGTGAGCGAGATCCTGCCCAGCGACCTGCGCGGCTACGGCACCACCATCGTGGCGGCGGTGGGGATCTTCGGCACGGTGGCGGCCACCCTGGTGGGCAAGTACCTGCCCTGGCGCATGGGCTACCTGGTGGGCGGCGGCCTGGGCATGATCCTGCTCATGCTGCGCATCGGCATCCGGGAAAGCGCGATGTTCAAGGACCTGGGCCGGACCAGCGTGACCCGGGGCGACTTCTTCAGCCTGTTCACCAGCACCGAGCGCCTGGGCCGATACCTGCGCTGCATTCTCATCGGGCTGCCCACCTGGTTCGTGGTGGGCATCCTCATCAATCTCTCCCCGGAATTCGCACCGAAGCTGGGAGTCACCGGCAAGGTGGCGGCCGGCACCGCCGTGGCCTTCTGCTACGGCGGGATCACCGTGGGCAGCCTGGGCTCGGGGATCCTGAGCCAGCTTTGGGGCACCCGCAAGAAGGTGGTCGGGCTGTTCATCGGCGCCACCCTGGTGGGGGTGGTGGCCTACCTGACCCTGCGCGGCCTCAGCCCCGCCCTGTTCTACCTGCTGGCCCTCTACCTCGGCCTGGCCACCGGCTACTGGGCGGTGTTCGTCACCATCGCCGCCGAGCAGTTCGGCACCAACCTCCGGTCCACCGTCGCCACCACCGTGCCCAACTTCGTGCGCGGCGCGGTGCCGCTCATCACCGGCAGCTTCGTGTTCCTCAAGGCGCCCATGGGCTTCGTCGGCAGCGCCGCGCTGGTGGGCGCGGTCTGCTTCACCCTGGCGCTGGTTTCCCTGTGGGGCCTGCGGGAGACCCACGGCAGGGATCTCGATTTCCTGGAATAGCCAGGAGCGCATCCTGGGTCCTGGTCCGGACGGACCCGCAACCCGAGGCGATGCCCATGAAGACCCCCCTGATTGCAACGCTCTTGGCGGTTCGCGGCGGATGGCTCGATTGACGCCGCCCCACAGCCCTGAGCCCGCCATTCGCTTATCCTGGTCCTGACCATGCGCACCCCATCGCTCCTCGCGGCCGCAAAGGCCCGGCTCCAGCCCCGTCACGGCCTGGCGGTGCTGACCCTCCTGGCCGTGGTCTCCATGATCCGCATCTCCATCGGGGAAGTGCCCGTGCTTCAGGAACTGCCCCACCTGGTGGTGGGGTGTTTCCTGGTGCTGGCGGTTATCGCCCTGGCGCCCGTGCCCTGGCAATGGAGCGGGGGCGGGCGCAGGCTGGCCCGGCCCTGGCAGGGCCTGGGCCAGGCCCTGGTCTGGAACGCCGCCTGGCTGGGGCTGCTGATGCTGTTCCTGGCACCCTTGCAGCCGCTGCCCGGCCGGGACGACCGCAACCCGGTGCGGACCCACGTGGCCCAGGTGCTGGGGCAGCACACCCTGCTCCAGCGGATCCTGGTTCCCATGGCCGGCCTGCTGCGTATCCACCGCCATCTCCTGGTCCGCCCCGAAGTGATCCTGGGCATCAAGCCGGTGTGGGGCGGCCGCCTGGTGGTGACCTTGCCCGGAGGCGTGGAACTGGAATCCAGCCGGGGCGCCACCGCCAAGATCAAGCAACGACTTGGACTGAATTGAGGGAGACCCGCATGCGCAAACGCCCCCTTCTGCCGCTCCTGGCGGCGGCCACCCTGGCCGCCCAGGAGCCCCTGCCGTTCCTGGACACGGACAAAGGGGTGGAGCACGGCTGGGCCTTCACGGCGGGCGCCCGGCTCATGGACCAATCCACCTACATGGGCTCCAACCGCAACCGGGTCGGCCTCGAGCCCCTGGTCGCCGCGGAGTACGATCGCCGGTTCTATCTGGGTTCCAGCCAGGTGGGCCCGGGCTTCGGCGGCGGCGTGCATCTGGCGCGGCAAGGCGGCTTCACCTGGGACCTGGGCGCGGGCATCGGCGACCGGCGTCCCGAAACCCGCTCGCCGCTCCTGGACGGCATGGGCGACCGCCGGGCCGATCTGTTCGCCGGAACCGGCCTGCATTACCAGCACCAGGGTTTCCGTGCCGGCCTCACCCTCTCCTGCGGCCTGCGCGACACCGCGGGCAACCGCGCGACCCTGACCCTGGGCCAGATGATCCCGCTGGCGCCCGGCTGGTATCTGGGCGTGGGTCTGAACGGAACCTGGACCGATGCCAATGCCATGAACTATGATTTCGGGATCACCCCCACCCAGGCCGCCAATCGGAGCGCCCTGGTGGCCGGCGGGGACCCCAACCTCACGGCGGCCTCGGCCGGGCCGTTCACGGCGCCCGCGGGCATGCGCGATGTGGGGGCCCGTGCCGGCCTGAGCTACCGTGCAAGCGCACGGCTGGTCTGGCTCCTGGAGATCCACCAGGCGCTGCTGCTGGGCGACATCCGCAACAGCCCCCTGGTGGGCCGGAACAACTACGGCGCCGCGAGCGCCGGTTTCGCCTACCATTTCTAGGTAAACAAGCAAAGCCCCCCGCCCGAGGGCGGGGGGCTTTCCCACGGGGCTTGGCTACTTGGCCTTCTGGATCTGTTCGGTCAGTTCAGGCAGTAGTTCCAGGAGATCGGCGACCACGCCGACGTTGGCCACCTGGAAGATCGGGGCCTTGGGGTTCTTGTTCACCGCCACCAGGAAGGGGTTGCCCTTCAGGCCGCCCAGATGCTGGAAGGCGCCGCTGATGCCGAGGGCCAGGTAGACCTTGGGCTTGACGGTCATGCCGGAGGTGCCGACCTGGCGGGACTTGTCCAGCCACTTGGCATCCACGATGGGCCGGGAGCAGCACAGGGCGGCCCCCATGGCCTCGGTCAGTTCCTCCACCAGGGCGATGTTCTCCTGCTCGCCGATGCCGCGTCCGATGGAAACCAGCACGTCCTCCCGGGTGATGTCGATGTCGCCGGCCTTGGCCGCGATCACTTCCACGAACCGGCGGCGGCTGGTGAGACCCGCGGCTTCGGCCGACTTGTCCACCACCTTGCCGGCGCCGGAGGCGGCGGCGGCGGCGAACGACCCGGAGCGGATGGTGATCACGGCGCCCTTGGCGACATCAGCCTGGACGTGGGTGCTCACCTGGCCGGCGTATTCCTGGCGCACGACCTTGAGCAGCCCGCCTTCCAGGCCATCGAAGCCCACCACGTCGGGCAGGTAGGCGGCACCGAGCTTCACGGAAATCCCGGGCCCCAGATCCATGCCCAGGGTGCTGTGGGGCAGCACCAGCACGGCGCCGGCGGGCAGGACCTTCACCAGCAGCGGGCGCAGCAGTTCGGCGTTGGGATAGGCCAGGGCCGGCTGGTCGAAGCTCCATACCTCGCCGAACGAGGCGGCCGCTTCCTGCGCCACCGTGGCCACGTCGGCGCCCGAACCCATGACCAGGCCGATGGGCGCGCTATCAGGGAACATGCTCGTGGCCGCGCTGAGCAGCTCAAGGGTCGAATCATCGGCTTTGCCCGCCGTGTGGGCGATGAGTGCGAAGACCTGGGTAGCCATCAGTTGAGCCCTCCATTCTGCCTAAGGAGATCCACCAGCTGGGCGGCGAGTTCTTCAGTGCTGCCGGTGAGCATCTCTGCGCCGGCGCCGGCGGCTGGTACGAAGTAATCCACACGCTTGACCTTGGCTGCGGCCGGGCCGGTGGTTCCGGGCTTGAGCGCCAGGGCCGCGGCGTCCAGCACCGGGATCTCCACCGAGGCCACCTTGCGGATGCCGCGCAGGCCCACGTAGCGGGGCTCGTTGATGCCGGTCTGGATGGAGAGCACGCAGGGGGTGTCGATGTCGCTCACCTCCTGGGCGCCGCCTTCGATCTCGCGGCCGATGCGCAGCGATCCCTCTTTCACCTCGATCTTGTTGACCAGCGAAGCATAGGGCCAATCCAGCAGGGCGGCCAGCATGCCGCCCACCTGGGCGGCGCCGTCCTCCGCCTGGGCTCCGGTCATGATCAGGTCGTACTTGGCCTTCTGGGCCACGGCCTGCAGGACCGTGGCGACTCCCAGGCCGTCCGACCCATCCATGGCGGGGTCGACCACCATGAGGCCCGAACCGGCCCCCATGGCCATCTCCCGGCGCACGACTTCCTCGATCTCGGGCTCGCCCAGGGCGACCACGGTCACGTTGCCGCCCTCACGCTCGGCGATCTGGATGGCCTCCTCCACCGCATAGTTGTCCCACTCGTTCACGGCGTAGACCAGGTCGTCGCGACTGATGTCGGAGCCTCCCGCGCCGACGCTGATCTCGTTCTCCGCCGTATCGGGAACGCGCTTCACACACACCAGAATTTCCATAGCTATCCTCCCGGAACACATTCAATTCTATAGCTGACCAGCGACCAGTTCGCACAGATCGATGGCTTCCATTTGGCCTTCCAGGCCCGCCACCTTGATGGCATCTTCCATGTTCGTGAGACAGAAGGGGCAGGCGGTGACAATCACGTTGGCGCCAGCCTCCTTGGCCATGCCCACCCGGAGGACGCTCATGCGCTGTTCCTCGGTGGGCTCGTAGAAGAGGTTGAGACCGCCGCCGCCGCAGCAGAAGCCGCGGTCGCGGCACTTGCCGTCCATTTCGACCCGTTTGAGTCCGGGAATGGCGTCAATGACCTGGCGCGGCACATCGTAGAGACCGTTGTGCCGGCCCAGGTAGCAGGGGTCATGGTAGGTGTAGGTGCGGGTGGGATCCGCAAGCGGCTGGAGCTTGAGCTTGCCGTTCTCGAGGCCCGCGGCGATCAGCTCGCTCACGTGGGTGACCGGCGGCAGGCCGGTGTAATCATTCTTCAGCGCGTTGTAGGCGTGCGGGTCGCTGGTGACGATCCGGCTGGCCTTGGATTCGAGGATGGCCTCGGTGTTCTGCTGCTTCAGGCTCTGGAACAGCATCTCCTCGCCGAACCGCCGCACCTCGTGGCCGCTGTCCTTCTCATCCTTGCCCAGGACCATGAAGTCCACCTCGGCCCGGTTGAAGATGCGGGCGGTGGCCTGGGCGATCTTCTGCATGCGGTCGTCATACGACGTCATGCTGTCCACGAAGTAGAGGGTCGGGGCGGTATCGCCCTGCCCGGCGACCTTCAGCTTGTAGCCTTCCGCCACGCCGGCGCCCCAGTCGGCGCGCTTCTTTTCCATCTTGCCCCACGGGTTGCCGCGCTTTTCCAGGGCGCTCATGGGCTTCTGCAGGGTCTGCGGGACCATGCCCTCCTCCACCATGCCCCGGCGCAAGTCGACGATCTTGTCGATGTACTCGATGCCGAGGGGGCATTCCTGCTCGCAGGCGCCGCAGGTGGTGCAGGACCAGATCTCGTCCTCGCTGTAGATGCCGCCGATGAGCGGTACGTCCGGGCTGGGCTCGCCGGTGGGGGGATAGCGTTTGAAGGTGTGATCCCGGCCCTTGATGGTGATGAACCGGGGCGAAAGCGGGCGCTTGACCCGGTTGGCGGGGCACTGGTCCGAGCACCGGCCGCAGTCAGCGCAGCTGTAGAAGTCCAGGATGTGCTTCCAGGTGAAGTCTTCCAGCTTCTTGACACCGAACGACGTGAGTTCGTCCAGGCCTTTCTCGTCGACGCCGTGGCGCACGGGCTTGACCACGCCCGGCTTCAGCCGCATGAAAAATACATTAAAGAGTGAGGTGATGACATGGAAGTGCTTGCCCCTGGGCAGCAGGCACAGGAAATAGAAGAAGGTCAGATCGTGGATGGCGTAGGCCACCGCATTGATCCGGCCGAGGGCCGTGATCGAGGTCCCGGCCAGGCAGACCTGGAACAGCTGCGCCATGGTCATCGGCGTAGCGGTCGCCCCGGGCGTCGCGGCCAGGATGCTGCCCTCGAACAGGCTCTCCGAAACCAGCAGGAGCGCGATCAGTCCAAGCACCTGCAGCGCTTCGGCGGTGTGATCCTTGCCCAGGCCGGGCGGCACGGCGTAGCGCGCGGGCTTGACGATGCCCCGGCGCCACGCCAGCACCACCACGGTCAACAGGCAGAGGGTGCCAGCGAAGTCCTTGCTGATGTTATAGAACGTCCCCAGCGAACCGCCGAAGCCCGGCAGGTCGAAGCTCTTCATGAACCCCAGGAACACCATCTGGCTGGTGCGGATGCCCAGAACCAGGAAGCAGTAGAACAACAGGATATGCAACACGCCGGCCAGCATGTAGCGGGGCTGCCGCCACTGGCCCAGCCAGATCTTGATGACCAGCAGGACGCGCTTCGGAACATCCCGGAACCTCGGATCCGGAGCGGCCCGAAGCAGGGGCTTTACGCGCGCCACCATGAGCCAGGCGAACCAAGCCAGGCCGGCCAGCGGGATCAGCAGGAAGAGCAGCCATCCAGGTATTCCCGCCAGGCTGGCGGATGCAGGTGAAAAGGGAGCAGGGTCCATGAAATTCTCCTAATGAAGCCAGTTCGGCTACTTGCCGCCGAAGGCGTCTTCGGGGATGTCGTTGACGACGTTGCTGGCCGAAAGGATGGAGGCCATCCTGCCGAGGGTGACCGGCAGCATGTTCAGAGTGAAGAATTCCGCACTCTTGATCTGTCCTTCATAGAACATGGCGTCCTTGCCGCCCTTGGCCAGGGCTTCGGCCGCGATGCGGGCGCGCCACAGGAGCATCCAGCCCATGACCATGTCGCCGCAGGCTTCCATGTACGGGAAGGCGTGGGCCGCGGCCAGCATCAGGTCGGACTGGACGTTGGCGTTGATCTGCTTGGAAACTTCCTCGAAGCGGTTGATCGCCGGTTCGAGCCGGGCGGCGATGGGGGCGGTGCGTTCCACCTTCTTGGCGGCGGCCACGACGTCGCGCATCTCCTGGAGCAGGTCCTGGAGCGCCTGGCCCTGGTTCTGGCTGAGCTTGCGGCAGACCAGGTCGAGCGCCTGGATGCCGTTGGTGCCTTCGTAGATGCCGGTGATGCGGCAATCCCGCATCAACTGCTCCACCGGGAACTCGCGGATGTAGCCGTAGCCGCCGTAGACCTGGACGCCGATGCTGCAGACGTCGAAGCAGCGCTCGGTGCCGTAGCCCTTGGAGATGGGGATCAGGAAGTCGCCGAGGCCGGCATACTTGGCCTTTTCCTTGGGATCGGCGGTGACGTTGCCGCGATCTTCGCAGGAGGCGATGAAATAGGACAGGCTGCGGATGCCTTCGACATACATCTTCATGGTCATGAGCTGCCGGCGCACGTCCGGGTGCTGGATGATCGGCACGGAGGGAGCGCTCTTGTCGCCGCCCTTCAGCAGGTGGCGGGCCTGGACCCGGGTGCGGGCATAGTTCACCGCGTACAGGTAGGAGGGGCTGGCGCAGGCCAGGGCCTGGTTGCCGACCATGAGCCTGGACTCGTTCATCATCATGAACATGGCCTTCATGCCCTTGTTGGCGACGCCCAGCAGGGTGCCCCGGCACTTGCCCTTGCTGCCCAGAGCCAGCGTGCAGGTGGGATTGCCGTGGATGCCCATCTTCTCTTCGATGCCGGTGCAGACCACGTCGTTGGGTTCGCCCAGGCTGCCGTCGTCATTGACCCAGATCTTCGGGACCAGGAACAGCGAGATGCCGCCGGTGCCGGCCGGAGCGCCTTCGATGCGGGCCAGCGTGGGGTGGATGATGTTCTCGGTCAGGTCCTGCTCGCCACCGGAGATGAAGATCTTGTTGCCGACGATGGAATAGGTGCCATCCGGGTTCAGGGTGGCGGTGGTGGTGAGCGCGCCCACGTCGGAGCCCGCTTCGGCTTCGGTCAGCAGCATGGTGCCGGCCCACTCGCCGGTGTACATCTTCTTCAGGTAGAGCTTCTTCTGCTGATCGGTGCCGAAGGCCTCCACCATCTTGCCGGCGCCGTGGGTCAGGCCGCCGACCAGCATGAAGGCGAAATTGGCGCCCATGAGGTAATCCGTGGCGGCGGTGGCCACGGTGTGCGGCATGCCCTGCCCGCCCCAGTCAGGATCTTCGGTCATGGCCAGCCATTCACCAGCCTTGAGCGCCTTCCAGGCCTTGTGGAAGGAAGGCGGCATGGTGACGACGCCGTTGGCGAGCGTGGCGCCGATGCGATCGCCGTCCACCTCGGTCGGCAGGATTTCCTTCACGGCCAGATTCCTGGCCTCGGAGATGATGAGATCGATGCCTTTGCGATTGAAATCGGCATACCGCTCATGTTTGGCGAGTTCCTCGACTTTGAACTGTTCAAAGAGAACGAAATCGATATCTCGGCGATCAGCAAGAATTTGGGCCATAAGACCTCCAGGGGGTTGCGTGGACGAAGAAAAGGGCGGGCCCGTGTAGCGGGCCCGCCCCCAAGGAATCAGGCTTTGAACAGCCAACCTGGCAGTTTCACCTCGGCGACGCCATCCATCACCATTTCACCGGTCTGCTTGGTGATCACGGTGGAAATCCGGGCGATGCTCTTGGGCAGGATTTCGATGATCTTGGCCTCCAGCGTCACGGTGTCGCCGATGTATACCGGCAGCTTGAAGTTGCAGGTCTGGGCGAGATAGACCGTGCCAACGCCCGGCATGTCCATGCCCAGCGTCTTGGAAACCAGGCCGAACAGGATGGCGCCGTGGGCGATGCGCTGTCCGAACTTGCTCTTCTTGGCCACTTCCTCATCCAGGTGGATGGGGTTGCGGTCACCGCTCAGTTCAGCGAAGGCACGCACCAGCTTGTCATCGATCTTCAGGCTGCAGGTGATGCTCTGGCCGACGCTGAATTTTCCCGTAGTTGTTGTTTCCATAAGGGTTCTCCTTCGCGCTGAAACAAGGGGGGTGCAGGCGATGCCGCGGGCCCGGACGGACCCGCCAGCTCCTAGTACATGTGCATGCCGCCATTGATGTTGATGACCGCGCCGGTGACGAAGCCAGCCAGGTCGGAAGCCAGGTAGGAGACCAGGGCGCCGATTTCTTCAGGCTTGCCAAAACGTTTCATGGGCAGTTCTTCACGGATCTTTTCGCGGATGTCTTCGCGGATCGCCATGACCATGTCGGTGGCGATGTAGCCGGGGGCGATGGCGTTGACGGTCACGCCCTTGAGCACCAGTTCCTGGGCCAGGGAGCGGGTGAAGCCCAGGCAGCCGGCCTTGGCGGCGGCGTAATTGATCTGGCCGGCCTGTCCTTTGATCCCGTTGACGGAGGAAAGGTTGATGATGCGGCCGAAACCGCGCTCAGCCATGCCCGGCGCCACGGCGTGGGTCACGTTGAACAGGCTGGTGAGGTTGGTGGAGATCACCGCGTCCCACATGTTGCGGTCCATCTTGGTGAAGAACTTGTCCCGGGTGATGCCGGCGTTGTTCACCAGCACGCTGATGGGACCCAGCTTCTCGGTGACCATCGCGACCATGGCGTTGACCGCGGCCTCGTCGGTGACGTCGGCTTCGGCCATGAGAAAGTCATAACCCAGGGCCTTCTGGGAGGCCATCCATTCCGGCGCGGGGGGGAAGTTCGGCAGGCAGTTGGCGGCGACTTTGTAGCCATCCTTGGCCAGGGCCTGACACATGGCGGTGCCGAGACCTCCCATGGCGCCAGTGACGAGAGCAACTTTGTTGGTCATATCATTTCCTTTCTTGGGGGGGGTGAACAGATTGGCTATTGGACGGCGGCCGCGACGGGCACCCGCATTTCGTGACAATCCGGGCTGACGGCGAAGTCGGCCTCGGTCTTGGCGCGGATCTGCTGCACCGAGATGCCGGGCGCGGTTTCCATCAGGGTGAGCACGCCATCGATGAAGCGGAAGAAGGCCAGCTCGGTGACGATGGCCCCCACCTTGGCGGCGGCGGTCAGGGGCATGGTGCAACGCTTGAGGATCCTGGGCTCGCCTTCCTTGGTGAGATGTTCCATGGTGACGATCACCTTGCGGGCGCCGACCACCAGGTCCATGGCGCCACCCATGCCGGGCACCAGTTTGCCGGGCACCATCCAGCTGGCCAGGTTGCGTTCCTGGTCCACCTGCAGGCTGCCGAGCACCGTGAGGTCCACATGGCCGCCGCGCATGATCGCGAAGGTCATGGCGCCGTCCAGATAGCACCCGCCGGGAACGATGCCGCAGGGGGTCCCGCCGGCGCTGAACAGGTTGCGCAGGGGCTCGCCGATCAGCGGCCCCATGCCGAGAAAGCCGCTTTCGGATTGCAGCGTGATTTCGATCCCGGCGGGCAGGTAGTTGGGGAGGAGGGTGGGCAGGCCGATGCCGAGGTTGACCACATCCCCGTCTTCCAGCTCCTGGGCCGCGCGCCAGGCGATAAGCTCCTTACCTTGCAACATTTTTGAACTCCTTGGCCAGCACGATCGCATCCACCAGGATTCCCGGGGTGATGATGCATTCCGGATCGAGCTCCCCGGTCGGCACCACCTCGTCCACTTCGGCAATCACGAAATCGGCCGCCATGGCGACCATGGGGTTGTAGTTGCGGGCGGTGCGCTGGTAGACCAGATTGCCGGATTCGTCGGCCCGGTAGGCCTTGACGATGCCGAGTTCGGCGCGGAGGGCGCGTTCGACCAGGTATTCGACGCCGTCGAAGGTGAGCTTGGTCTTGCCCTTCTCCACGATCGTGCCGACCCCGGTGGGAGTGAGCACGCCGCCCAGGCCGGCGCCGCCGCAGCGGATGCGTTCCGCCAGGGTGCCCAGCGGCGACAACTCGATCTCGATCTCGCCGGCCAGCATCTGCCGCCCGGTTTCCGGATTGGTGCCGATGTGCCCGACGATCGCTTTCTTGACCCGGTGGTTGACGACGAGGGGGCCGACGCCCCGGCCGGGGGTGCCGGTATCGTCGCCAATGATGGTCAGGTCCTTGGTGCCGGTGTCGAGCAGTTCCTGGAGGATGCCGTCCGGCGTTCCGAGGCCCATGAAACCGCCGAACACGATGGTCATGCCGTCATGGAAATGGGACCGCAGTTCTTGGGGTGTGATGCGCTTGTTGGGAACGCTCATAGGCTTGACTCACAGAATGCCGCCTCGATTAACGGCGCAGGTCGCCACCTGGGAGCCCACCCGGATCAACCGCGTGGCCCCCATCGCACCGATCGGAAACCTGGGGCCGTGGCCCCAGGTCCGGCCGATCCGTGCGGGTGCAGGTTTTGGCTGAGGCTTACTGCACTCGGCGCAGGACAGTGACGCAATTGGTGGCGGCGGAGCCGCCGACGTTGAAGGAGACGCCGATGCTCGGGGTCTTCTTGCTGAGGGTCGCGCCGATCGGCTCGCCGACCAGCTGCTTGTAGAGGAGCGCGTGCATGGAGACGCCGGTGGCGCCCACGGGATGGCCCTTGGCCTTCAGGCCGCCGGAGATGTTCACCGCGCACTTGGGATCGTCGCGGGTGAAGCGGCCTTCGAGGTAGTCGTAGCCGGCGCGGCCGTCCCGGGAGAGGCCCAGGGCTTCGGTGGTGAGCAGCTGGTTGATGGTGAAGCAGTCGTGCACTTCGGCCAGATCGACATCGGCGATGCTGATCCGGGCTTCGGTGAAGGCCCGGCGCACGGCCTCCTTGCCGGCCAGCAGCTCATACATGTTGGTGCGCACCGAAATCGGCAGATGCTCACTGGTGTGGCCGATGCCCGCGAATTCGACGGTCTTCTTGCCGGCCTTCCTGGCGTCCGCGGTGCGCATGATGACGATGCCGGCGGAACCATCCGTCACCAGCGAGCAGTCGTGCAGGTGCAGGGGGGCGGCGACGACGGGATTCTTTTCGGGGGGGAGATTGAGGATCGCGTCAGCCGTGAACAGCCCCAGCTTGTCGGAGGGTCCGCCCTTGCCGAAGTGGGCCAGGGGATTGTCCACGCCATTCCGGTAGCCGAGGGCGGCGACCGTGGCGAGGAAGCGCTGCAGCTTGGCGTCGTCGAACTGGTAGTGGGCCTGGTAGCCCTTGGCATACTCGGCGAACAGGCCCGGGAAGGTCTGACCCTTCAAGCCTTCCTCCGGCCAGTAGGAGGCGGTCGCCAGGGTGTGCGTGACACCGTCGCGGTCCAGCAGGTTCATCTTTTCCACGCCCAGCACCAGGGCGACCTTCACCCGGCCGGATTCGACGGCGTAGAGGGCGTCATAGACGGCCACGGAACCCGACGCGCAAGCCGCCTCGCACCGGGTCATGGACGCAAAGCGCAGGTCCGGGTCGATTTCGGTGGCGAACGCCGCCAGGTGCTCCTGGTTGGCGAACTGGCCAGGCGCGCAGCTGCCAACCCAGACACCGTCCACTTCCTTGGCGGTGATCCCGGCGTCCGCAAGGGCGCCCTTGCCAGCTTCGATCATGAGTTCGTAGATCGTCTTGAGGTCGGTGACTTCCCCGGTCTCCTTGTTGCGCTTGATGAACGACCCGAACTTCGAGTTGTAGGCACCGATGATACTGACAGAACTCATGTTATTGCTCCTTAATAAGGATTGGCGGACTGGGGGCAGAGCGATGCCCCTCGGGTTGGAGTTGGAACCGGATTCCCTAAAGGCCTTCTTGACTTGAGACCCATTGATGCGCCCCGGCCGCCTGGGCGAAAGGGCCCATGGGGTGGGTGGAACTGCAAGGGTGTGGACATGGAATCGCTTTTGCCCTAGACTTTTATTGATCTGTTCAAGGACAGGTTTCCGGTGTCGAGGCACAAACGAGAATTTTTTATCGATTGAGCGTTTCTACTATAGCTCCTACTTCTGAATAAGGGTCGTGACAAATGTCACGTTTCCCGATGGCAATGTAAAGACATTCCATAAATCTTGTGTTTACAGAATTAATGGACCAAAAAATCCTGCAGCAGCTCGTGCAAATTGGGGCTTCGGACGAGCCCGGCTTCGGGTCCGCCTTGCGGGCCGAGGCCCGGTCAACCGAGTGCTCCAATGGAACCGATTCCTCTGGCCGAAGTTCAACTCGGGCGGTTTGCCGGTCTGGTTTGAGGATCAATTCCCCGTCCGGTCCCTCGAAGAACCCCAGCGGCTTGTGCTGGTCGATCTTGGACCCGAGTATATGATCAATTAATATTGACACCTGACGGCCCAGTGATAGCGGGTGCTGTTCTGCAACCAGGGGCTTCCGCCCGCAAAGGCCAGGACCGGGATCAGCAGGACGGCGGCGATGCGCCGAAGCAACCAGGGCATGCGCGGTTCTCCTGGGGCCTGGAACGTCCTAGTCCCATGCGTCGTCATCGTCGGATCGCTTCCTTTCCTCCTGGGCCTTGAGCCTTTCTTTGATCTTCCGTTCGCGCTCGCTGTTCTTGGCATTCCTGGCATTCCCGGAGCCAGTCGCAGCCTGGGCCGCGGCATGCTTGCGCGCTTCCAGTGCGGCTTGGCGCCTGGCCTCGGCCGCCTGGATCTCGGCCTTCCTGCGTTCCCGTTCCGCCTTGGCCCGGCGGATCTCTTCCATCACGTTGCCTCCGTTCCGGCCCGCGGCCTCGCGGGCTTTTTGGGCGGCCTCCTCCTCCGCGGTCTGCTCGGGGGTCCTGCCGGCCCGCCGCGCGAGCCGCGCTGCTTCCATCATGCGGAACTTTTCCGCCTCGGCCCTTTTTGCGTCTGCCGCGGCCGCTGCTTCCTCCTTTATCCTGCGGGCAACCGCCTCCTGCACCTCGCGGTCCGCCTTGGCCTGGCCATCCTCCATATCCTGGTCTTGCGGAGCGGAAGCGGAATCATCATCGCCCTCTCCCAGCGCCTTCCTCCGTTCCTCGGCAAGGATCTCCTCCCTGGTCTTGGGCTTCGAAGGCCGAGGAGGCCGCCGGGAGGCCGGCTTCATCTTTTTCAGCTTCTGCTGGGATTCCGCTGGGGCGTCTTCAGGTGCTTCCTTCGGCTTGTGGTTGGTTTTCAGGGCCGATTTTTTTCTGGCCAGATCCTCGGCGCCTGGAAGCTGGGTAGGAACCGAGCCTCTGCCGGGGCGCCGGACCACCACGTCGCCGGGCGCGGTCCAGGGGGCGTCCTGGGTGCCGGGGGCGGTGATCTGCAGCACGGCGTGCCCGGCGGTGACGATGAGGTCGTTCATGGGCGTGACGGCGATGCGGTGCGGCTGATACAGCGGGGCGTCCAGGGGCTTCCCGCCGCGGGTCGAGGTCAGGAACGGATAGCTGCCCGCCACCACCCCGATCTGCTGCAGGTCGGGAGAAACCTTCCACACCAGGCCGTTGGCGGTATCGGCCAGGAACAGGTAGCCATGGCTGTCGGCGGCCATGCCATGGATATCGGGGACGCCGGAAGCCGTGCCGGTCCGGCCGCCGGGGCCGATGGCGATGGCCCCCGCCGCCGTCCAGTCGCCGGCCTCGGACTTGTGGTATTTGGTGAGCCGGGCCAACTGCTTGACCCGCTCCATTTCCAGCACGAAGACATTGCCCGCCGGGTCCATGGCCAAAGCAGCCAGGCCCTTGCATGCGGCCACCACCTCCCGCTGCCCGCCGGGCCGGATCAGGACCACGTCTTTGTCGGCCCTGCGGGGTTGACGGACGGCCATGACCAGGGCTTGTTCCCGCGCCATGGGGCAGGCGGCGATGTGGCTGGGCGTGCCGGGCCCGGCAATCACGGTTTCGGCGTTGCCGTCCGGGTCGATTTCCCGCATGCGGCGGGCGGCGGGTTCCAGCACAAAGAGGTTGCCGCTGGAATCCATGGCCAGTTCCGAGGGGTCCCCGAACAGGGCGGCCTGCCCGCGGCCGTCGTAGCCACCGGCGAGGTTCGGGTCGCCGTATACGGTGTCCACGTCCCCCCGCGGGATGATCCGGCGAATCGCATGGTTGGCGCTATCCGCCACATAGACCCATCCCTTGCGGTCCACCACCACCCCCAGGGGCTTCCTGAACCGGGCGCCCTGGGACGGTCCGTCGTCCGACCCCGCGGCCGATGGGGCGATGCCGGGGCCCAGGGTCGCCACCCGCCCGTTGGCGCCGATCATGCGCAGCGCACGGCCCTCCTGGTCGGCCAGGTAGATCTCCCCGATGTTGCTGACGGCCAGGCGCGAGGGCGCGTGGAAGCGGGCCGCGCCCAGAACATCATCGTTCCACCCCGCGGCCCGCACGGCGGGGTCGCCGGCGCAGGTCTCCACCTGGCCGGTGGCCAGATTGACCCGGCGGACGAGGTTGTTGCCGGAATCGGCCACCAGCAACTCGTCCTGGGAGATGAAGGCCAGACCCATGGGGCGGTCGAACCTGGCCTGGGCCAGGGGGCCGTCCTGGAAACCGGGGCCAGCTGCGCCGCTGACCGGCCTCAGGTGCCACTGGGTCCGCCCACCCGGGGCGGCCTGGGGCTCCAGCACTTCGATCATGGAGCGGCCGGGGCTGGTGATAAAGAGCTTGCCATGGGCATCCAGCGCCAGGCCCTCGGGCCCGGGCACCCCATGGGGGATGGTCTGGACCGTGCCGTCGGGCGCGATCATCCGGATGCGGTTGTTGCCCCGGTCCGCCACGAACAGGAAGTCCTGGCTGGCCACGATGTCCGCCGGGCTGTGGAAGGTTGCCGCCCTGCCGACCCCGTCCGCGTTCCCCGCTACACCTGGGGAGCCGGCGAAGGGTTCCAGGACGCCGGTGCCGTCGGCCTTGATCTCGATCCGCTTGATGGTGTGGCTGCCGGTGTCCACCACGTAGAGGTAGGGCGCCAGGAAGGCCATGGGGCCCGGCTGGTTCAGGCGGAGGGGCATGCCGTGCTGCTTCAGCGCCTCCTGGGGACTGCCCCGGAGGCCGGCGAACGCGACCACCCTGGCGTCGGCGCCCTCCAGCTTGCGGATGGTGTGGTCCGGCCCCTCGGCGAAGAACAGATCGCCATGGTGCCACAGGAGCCCGGTGACGTGCCGCCAGGCGGCTCCACCTGCCACCGGTCCATCGCAGTAGGCCTTCCGGACATGCTCGGCATCCCCGGCGAGACGGTCGATGCCCTTGGCCCCCACCGTGACCTCGGCCGAGGCTTCCAGCATGCCGGCGGCGTCCTGGCCCTCGACCTTGAGCGTGAAGCTCTGGCGTCTCTGGATGGCCCCGACCCTCCAGGTGGTGAGGTTCGGCGGCATGATCGGGGTTGCTCTCCCGGTGAGGTTGTCGGTGAGGGTCACCTGGGTGGGCTGGCCCACCAGATCCCACCGGAGTTCCACATCTTCACCCGGCAGCGCCAGCGCCGGGACGGGGCGGAAATTCCGGATGCCCAAGGCCATGGCCGCGCCGCCACCGGGCCCCTGCGACCCGGCCGGAGGCGGCTCGGGGATGTCGAGCGGTGGCGGCGGCGGGATGTCAGCGGCGGGTGGAGGCACCACGCCGCCCAGGGTCATCGGCGCCGTGATCTGCAGCACCGCGTTGCCGGAGGTGACGATCAGGTCGCCCTGGGGCGTCACGGCCAGGGCGGACGGCTGGTAGAGGTCCGCGGGGAAGTCCCACGGGGCCAGGCCAGCGGGCGGAGTCCTCCCGGCGATGGGGATTATGTTGCCCAGATCCTGTGAGATGCACCAGATCATGCCGTTGGCGGCATCGGTCAGGAAGATGGAGCCCTGGCCGTCGACGGCCATGGCGCGGATGTCCGGCATGGGGAAATCCTGCCCGGCCTGCGCATCCGGACCGAAGGCCGTCTCCCCGGCGACCGCCCAGGCCCCAGCTCCCGGGTTGTGGTACCGTCGCAGGACATGCTTTTGCGCGCCCGGTTCCCGGGTCAGCACCAGCACATCGCCGGTGGGGTCCACAGCCAGGGCTTCGGGCACCACCTCGGCCACCACCGTGACCGCGTTCCCAACGTTGTAGTAGATCTCCACATCCCGCAGATTCGGATCATGGAGGGAAACGGTGGAAGTGACAAAGGCCGCAGCCGCGGGGTCCGGGAAGGCCGCCAGGAACTTCGGGGAATCCAGGAGGCCGCGGAAAATGGTGACGGTGTTGTCGGTCTTGATTAGCTTGACCTGATCCTGGTCAGGTTCCAGAACGAACATCCTTCCCGCAGGATCAAAGGCGATATCGGTAGGGTGGTTGAACCGCGCATTCGCCACCGTCCCATCGGCATCGCCGGGGCGGCCCAGGCTTCCGGCGAAGGTGACCGTGTTGCCGTTGGGAGAGATTTGGCGGATGGCATGGTTGTCCCGGTCGGCGACGAACACCTCGCCGGCGGCATTGACAGCCAGCCCCGCAGGCCGTTGGAAGAGCCCAGCGGCCGGCGGAGCCGCAAGGTTCCCGGCGAGCAGATCGATACCCCGGACGACCACCGTCGTATCAACCTCGGTTTCGTAAAGGTCGATGCCGTCAAGATCGGTTTCCTGGGCCTTCAGAGTGAAGGTTTGGCGCCGACGCAAGTTATCTATATGGACCTCGGTGCTGTCATTTGGCAGACCCCAAGGCTGTTCCCCAGAAGTCTTGTTGGTCAGCACCAGACTGAAAAGCTGGCCATGCACCTGCCACCTCAACGTAACCGGAACGCCATGGTCCTCGATCGGGTGAGCACTGGTGAATCCTGAAACGCTCGGGGGTGGCGGCTGGAGCGGCTGTTGCTGGCCCTGCGGCTGCGGCCCTCCGTTCGGCTGGCCCTGTTGCTGCGGTCCGCCGTTCGGCTGGCCCTGTGGTTGCGGACCCCCATTCGGCTGGCCCTGCGGCTGCGTCCCACCGCTCGGCTGACCCTGTTGCTGCGGTCCGCCGTTCGGCTGGCCCTGCGGTTGCGGCCCCCCGTTCGGCTGGCCCTGCGGCTGCGGCCCGCCGTTCGGTTGGCCCTGTTGCTGCGGTCCGCCGTTCGGCTGGCCCTGTTGCTGCGGACCCCCGTTCGGCTGGCCCTGTTGCTGCGGTCCGCCGTTCGGTTGGCCCTGCGGCTGCGGACCACCATTCGGTTGGCCCTGCGGCTGCGGACCACCATTCGGTTGGCCCTGCGGCTGCGGCCCCCCGTTCGGCTGGCCCTGCGGCTGCGGCCCGCTGTTCGGCTGGCCCTGTGGCTGCGGTCCGCCGTTCGGCTGGCCCTGCGGTTGCGGCCCCCCGTTCGGCTGGCCCTGTGGCTGCGGTCCACCGTTCGGCTGGCCCTGTTGCTGCGGACCCCCGTTCGGTTGGCCCTGCGGTTGTGGCCAACCGTTCGGTTGGCCCTGTTGCTGCGGACCCCCGTTCGGCTGGCCCTGCGGCTGCGGTCCGCTGTTCGGTTGGCCCTGCGGTTGTGGCCCCCCGTTCGGCTGACCCTGTTGCTGCGGTCCACCATTCGGCTGACCCTGTTGCTGCGGGCCCCCGCTCGGCTGACCCTGTTGCTGAGGACCCCCGTTCGGCTGGCCCTGTTGCTGCGGTCCACCATTCGGCTGGCCCTGCGGCTGCGGTCCGCTGTTCGGTTGGCCCTGCGGTTGTGGCCCCCCGTTCGGCTGGCCCTGTGGTTGCGGACCCCCATTCGGCTGGCCCTGCGGCTGCGTCC
>CAZVHQ010000019.1:0-63193 GCA_964627225.1 uncultured Mesoterricola sp. | reverse complement strand
CGTGGCGATGTTCTTGTGCCCGAGCATGCCCTGGATCTCAGGTAGGGGTGTCCCGGCTTCGGCATGCAGGGATGCAAAGGTCGCGCGCAAGCGGTGCTGGGTGACATTGCCGAGTCCCATTGCCACACAGACGCGCTGGAGCACCTTATTGCAGTATTGGGAGCGATGCGGCTTGCCGTCCACGGCGGGGAAGACCCATTCGCTTAGAACCGGCTTCGGCATGGCGTGCAGGACGCCCCACAGCCAGTCAGGGACAGGCAGGACGCGCGCTTCCTTGCCCTTTGCCTTGCCGACCACATAGGTGTGCTGGTCCATGTCGAACCACTCCCAGCGCATGCCCAGAACCTCAGATTCCCGCATGCCGAGACCGATCATCACGCGCAGCATGACCCGGACGTGGTGGACCGCCGTCGCCGTGTCCACCGCCGCCAGGAACTCGCGAACCTTTGGTGCCGCCACGGTGGGGCGAGGCTTTTTCTGGACCTTCAGGAACTCGACCTTGAAGGGCAGCACCTTGAGAGTGCCTTGCTTCACCGAAAAGTTGACCAGCAACTTTAGGATTTTCAACATATCGTTGACGGTAACCGGCGACCTGCCAGCTTCCAGCATCTTGGACCGCACCTGGAAGACGTCGCCGTTGGTGATCCGGTCCACCCGGCGACTTCCCAGTTCAGGGAGGATCCAGAGTCGGGAAACGGATTCCACGTCTGTCCAGTGCTTCGCGCTATGGACCGGCTTCTGGACGCGCAGCCACTCCTTGCGCAGCTCGGTCAGGGTGGGGATCTGCTTGACCCCGCATTCCTCATTCAGGACTTGGCGGCGCTTCTCGTCGTACACCTTCCGCGCCGTGGCGAGGTCCGTCGCCCTGGTGCTGCCCTTGAACTGCTGACCGTTGATCCGGAAGCAGTAGTGGTATTGCCCGCTGGGTTGCTTGGCGAGTCCGTTCTTGAACTTGGTGGTCATTGCCGCTCCGGAAAGGAGCGGGATGGTCAAACCTGGGAATCGGGGCTAAAAGTGCAACATAGGTGCAAGTAGCAGGGGTCATCCCCGCAAACCCGCATCGCCGCTTTAGCTCAGCTGGTAGAGCGCCCGCCTTGTAAGCGGAAGGTCTCCGGTTCAAATCCGGAAAGCGGCTCCACTTCTGATAAGATTTCATGTGGCAGAAAACTTAATCGTGACGGGCCTCTTGGTTCGTATGGATCTGACGCGCGAATGGTTTTGCAGGAAGCATTAACTGAAAATGGGACCCGAATTGGGGGTCACGCCGGAGTCACGCCGACTTGAAGGAGTAGGAAGGAAATCCTGCAAACGACGAAGGACTGGTGAGGTGGAGCCGGAGGTGCTGGAGTAACGGGAGACCCAAAGCCCAGCACGGCGCCCGCCAGGCGAACGATCTTCGTGGGAAAAGGGCTCCGGACGGGGCGTAGGTCGGCAGCCTCATGCCCCATCGGACGCCCTTTCCAGCCGGTCGGCGGCCAGGACGGAATGGAGCAATCCGGGATAAGCCGCTTCGAACTTCTCCCAGCAGACCGATATGAGCAGCGAGGTGCCTTCCCGGCGCGTTCGCGTCAAGCCGGCCTGCCTCAGCACGGCCAAGTGGTAGCTGAGCAAGGTCTTTGAGCCGAGATCGGCGAAGCTGAAGCAAGGCTGCTCCCCTTCGTGCAGACGGAGAAGGATCCTGCGTCGGGTGGGGTCCCGCAGGGCGTTGAGGATTTCGGAGAGAGCAGAGGTGGCCACTGGCAGTAACCCGTCCGCCGCAGTTTCTCATCTCAAGTGTTTCCAGTCTAGTTCAAAATGTATTGGACAACTGGGAAGACCCATCCCATACTTGTTCAAGAGTTATTGAACTTAACTCATTGGGAGGCAATATGAAACCGTCAGAAAACTACCGCGCAGCCGCAGAAGCTCGCGATCCCGCAACTTACGACCTCGTCATCCACCGTGCGCACGTCTTTGACGGCCACAAGGCGCACGCCGGACTGCACGATGTAGCCATCAATGGTGGTGAGATCGCCGCCGTCTCAGCAGATCCACTGAGGGGCAGAAAGGAGGTCGACGCGGCCGAAGGCTGGGTGATGCCGGGCCTGATCGACACACACATCCACTTCTACGACGTTCGTGCGGTATCCGATCCGGAATCGATGCAGAGGTTCGAGGAGAACGAGCTTCCCGGACGGCTTGACTTGTTTCTTCAGCATGGGATCACCACCATCAAGTCGGTGGGTGATCCGACCGGGGGGATACTGGAGACGCGGGCCAAGATCGCTGCGGGCACGCTGAGAGGCCCGCGACTCCTGGCCACTGGCTGCGGCATCACCGGACGCGACGGGCACCCCGCGGCCACTGTCTTTAGCGGCAATCCTTGGGCACGTGCACGGTATACGGGCGAGGTCGACAGCGTGCAGCAGATGCGTGATCTGGTGCATTATCTGGCCGACCTGAAGGTGGATGCGATCAAGCTCCTGTCGGAAGGTGCGTGCGCGTGCCCCGGCTCACCAAAGTACGTCTGGCGGAATGCCGCATTTCCGGTTGCTGTTGAGCTTCTGCGGCTCCCCTTCGATTTCCTTCGGGCGGGCATCGAGGCCGGACACGAGCGTGGGCTTAGGGTGACCGTTCACACGACCCAGCAGGTCGCGGCACGCGAAGCGATTGAAGCCGGCGCAGACAGCCTGGAGCATGGTGTCACCATCGAACCTATCACCGATAACTCGCTTATCGATCTGATGCTCGAGCGCGACATCACCTACACACCGACCCTCTGGATTAACGACACGCCGGACACCCGAGGCAACCTCAAGAAGGTCGCCGAGGCCGGCGTGAGCATTGCCCTGGGCACCGACACCTTCTGTGGCCGAGGGTTGTTCGGGGCGAACACGTTGGAAGAGGCCGAACTGATGGTCGCAGCGGGGATGACGCCCGCCCAGTCGCTTGTCGCAGGCACCAGCGGCGCGGCGCGTCAGTGCGTCCGTCCCGATCTCGGCACGGTGGCGCCCGGCAAGCACGCCGACCTGATCGTGCTGACCGCCGATCCCATCCAGGACATCAGCAACCTTCGCAAACTCAGCATGACGATCCTGAATGGCGAAATCGTCGTCGATAATCGCTAGCCATGTCCGCGATGCGCCTTCCCGTCACCTTGCTCACCGGCTTCCTCGGCGCTGGCAAGACGACGCCGCTGAACCGCATCCTTTCGGAGAAGCATGGTTATCGCAAGGAGGAGTTCATCAATGAGAACCTGGCTCATTACCGGCATAAGCAGCGGCTTTGGTCGCGTGATGACGGAAAAGCTCCTCGCGGCGGGCGATCGCGTCGCCGGCACACTCCGTAACCTCTCAGCGGCCGATGACCTGAAGGCGCAGTTCGGCGATCAATTCTGGCTTGCCGCCCTCGACCTGACGCATACGGACACGATAAGGCCGACAGTCGACGCTGCCTGGGTCGCCATGGACGGCATCGATGTGGTGGTCAGCAACGCCGGTTATGGGCTGCTGGGCGCCGCCGAGGAGGTGACCGATGCCCAGATCCGGCACCAGATCGATACCAATCTTCTTGGACCGATCCAACTCGTACGAGCGGTCCTTCCCCACATGCGCGCGCAGGGCGGCGGCCGCATCCTCCAAATCTCAAGCCTAGGAGGTCAGGTGGCGATACCCGGCAGTTCGCTCTACCACGCGACGAAGTGGGGCATCGAAGGTTTCATGGAAGCGGTCGCGCAAGAGGTGGCCGTATTTGGGATCGGCTGCACAATCGTCGAGCCCGGCGGCGCTCGTACCGGCTTCCGCAACCGAAGCGCGATCGTCGGGCCACGCATCCCTGCCTACGACGCGTCACCTTCCCGCAGGATCAACCACATCGTCGACGACAAGTCGATTCTCTCTCCGGGCGACCCGGTCAAGATGGTCGATGCCATGATCGCCAGCGTGGAGCAAGACCCCGCCCCGCTGCGTCTCGCTCTGGGCAGCGACAGCTATTCGTACATCATGAAGACGCTTTCCACCCGCCTGGCCCAGCTCGATGTGCAACGTGAACTGGCCTGTTCGACCGACTGTACGGACCAGGGCAACAGCCCGCGTTGGCTCAAGTCGGACGAAGGCTGACGCCGTCAGCATCCTGACAGACATTCAAGTCAGGCACTGTCCATAAATAACATGGTCAAATTAACTGAATGGCGATCCTTCAGGCATGAGACAAGATGCGATTGCCTGGGAATTCCAAACCCTGAAGCGAGACAGCCAAGCCGATCCACAACAGCCACCAGTTGGTGATGCAGAGTTGTGACAAGTCAAATCGGCCATGACTTGGGCCTCCCCTTGTAGGCTGCAAAGCATGGGCACCGCCGAGACTGGCCTCCCTGACTTTCAACACTCACTGGTACGGTCTATTAGTGTTATTTAGTCTTTTAGCGGTGCTTAACTTCGTCCAGAAAGGAGTAGTCAAATGGCTGAAATGAAGGTTGTTGCGATCACCGGCGCAAGCAGCGGAATCGGGCGGGAGACTGCACGGCTACTTGCCGAGCACGGTTATGCGGTAGCGCTCGGGGCTCGGCGCGAGGAGGCACTCGTCGCGCTGACGGCGGAGTTGCGTGATGCTGGCGGACGGGCGACCTATCGCATTACCGACGTCACGCGGCGCGCTGATCTTGAGGCCTTGGTAGCGCATGCGGTCGAATATTTCGGTCGGCTGGACGCCATCGTCAACAACGCCGGGATAGGCCCCATCTCGCGATTTGACGCTCTGCGTGTTGACGACTGGGACGCAATGATTGACGTAAACCTACGCGGCACCCTCTATGGCATCGCCGCAGTCCTGCCGGTGTTTGCCCGACAGGGAAGTGGTCAGGTGATCAATGTAATATCGACCGCGGGCCTCAAAATTTTGCCGACGATGGGTGTCTACGCCGCCACCAAGAATGCGGTGCGCACTGTGACGGAGGCGTTAAGACAGGAAGCTGGGCCCAACCTTCGCGTCACCGAGATCTCGCCGGGCGTAATCGCCACCAACTTCGGTGACTCGATAACGGACGAGGGTGTAAAGGCGGCGCTCGGAGATCGGCTAAAGGGTGTGGCGATCCCGCCCGACGCGATCGCTCGCGGCATCCTCTTCGCCCTGGATCAGCCGCCCGAAGTAGAGGTGGGAAGCATCGTCATCCGACCGACCGCGCAAGACTGAGAGGGTGTCTGCAAAATCAAGCCACTTCCATCAAAATAGCCATTCTCTGGACCAGCAGGCGGACAAAGGCGATGTAAACCCACGCCAGGCTGCTTTCAGGCGTAGCGTCGTAGTCCTTTAAATGCCGCCGATAGCGGCCCAGCCAGGCGAAGGTGCGTTCCACGACCCAGCGTCGGGGAAGGATCTTGAAGCCAACCGCCAGAACTGGAGGTATCGACTCCCCAGAGGAACGAGCCGCTGTTGAAGCGTGTGTTTCCGGTACGGGTGCCTGATCTGAGCGTCGTTCGCTGAAATCCGAGTTTTGGCGCACTTGAGTGCACACGGCTCAACCAAACCCGCCCAAATTCAGGTCCCATTCAGCCCGAAGTCGCTGCCGCCGGATAGTTCCAGGGCATCCACCTGGCCGGCTCCCGGTCGACCTCCTCGGCGTGCTTCAGCAACTCGAGCAGATACTCGAACGGCTCCACCCCGTTCAGTTCCGCCGAGTGGATCAGGCTCATGAACGTGTCCCCAGCCCGGGCTCCCGTGCCCAACGAGTCCAGTTGGGCCAGGAAGGGCCTGACCTGTTCGGGACGCAGGAAGGTCCTGACCGGTTCCTGTTCGACCAGCTCCTTCAGCTTCCGGAACGGCAGCCTCGGGATCCGCTCTGTCTTCACCCCCCAGCCGAACACGAAGTAGAGGTGCCTGAGGACCTTGTTGGCGCCGGCGTTCGAGTGCCGCTTTAGGGGTTTAAGGAGCACTTTCTCGCCGTTAAGCCTCGCCTTCTCGATCTTGACCCGGATCTGCTCGGCAACCTTGCCCTTGGTGTTGGTCAGGCAGGGGGAGTTGAGGAAAGCCGTCCTGATCTCTTCCACCATCCCGGAGGTAACTTTCATCGCCTGGACGTTCCGTAGCTTGGGGAGAATGTGGTTCTCCCAGTCGGCCTTCACGTTGCGGGCATGCTTCCCAGAGTGGTGGGCGAGCCATTCTTGGAGGATGGTCTGGCGGGTGAGGGTAACCTCGGGCATGATCCCAATAATCTCGTTGGCCATTTCCCTTCGGACCTTGGCCTTGAAGTCAGCAATCCATATGGTTGCCTGCTTCTTATCCCTGTGGCCTGTATTGCCACAAAACCGCTTACCACTAATGACCATATCGTAATGGATATAGCCTTCTCGGTCGATCCTACTGGACATTTTGATGTGCCTTTCACAAATCAAAAAGAACCAGTAAACCACGCGAAAGTCACGCCAACAAGGGATTAAAGTGAAAGGAAATGCGTCCAAATTAATTGTGGTACATAATAAACTGCCGCCTTGTAAGCGGAAGGTCTCCGGTTCAAATCCGGAAAGCGGCTCCAACAGAGTCAACGTTTCAAGAGGCCCATAACTCAATGTTGACGGGCCTTTTGGTTCGTATGAACCCGGCGTCAATGGGTTTTGCACATAGGGTCGGTCTGGCGGTGAAATGTTCCTAGCCAAGCCGCAAAGGTAAGTAAGCCTGGATGCTCTTGGCGCAGCTCGTTGATATTCGCCTTGAACCCGTGCTCTCCAATCCACTTGAGCATCGGCGCGATTTCCTTCGGCATAATCAATCCGGGGAGAAAACGGGGAATCCAGAACTCCTGACATACCCCCCTGGAATTGAGTGCTGATGCGGGTTTTCTGGAAGGGGGGTGCGGACCTTAGAATGTCCGCTTTTTGATCGGCGGCGAATCGCCCCCGTCTCAACTGGCCTACAGGAATACCTCCCTGTCCAGGGGCTGACCGTTGTAGTCATGGGTCGCCAGTAGGCTTGGCCCCAGGTCCAGGGCGGGGCCATTCCAGGCGTTCCCAGTGCCACCAAACCCAATGCTGGTAGGCATTTCGCCGGTTCCAGGTGCGGACCATAGAATGTCCGGTCCAGGGTCGGACGACCTTTGTCCTGGGTTCCCCCCCGCAGGGGGCTCCAGGTCCAGGGCGGGGCCAGTCCCCGGGGTGGCGGCATCGCCCAGGCCAATGCTGGAGGGCATTTCGGCGGTTTCTGGTGCGGACCATAGAATGTCCGGTCCAGGGTCGGACGACCTTTGTCCTGGGTTCCCCCCCGCAGGGGGCTCCAGGTCCAGGGCGGGGCCAGTCCCCGGGGTGGCGGCATCGCCCAGGCCAATGCTGGAGGGCATTTCGGCGGTTTCTGGTGCGGACCATAGAATGTCCGGTCCAGGGTCGGACCAGCTTTGACCTGGGTTGCTCCCTCGCAGGGGACTCCCGGTCCAGGGCGGGGCCAGTCCCCGGGGTGGCCGGCATCGCCCAAGCCAATGCTGGAGGGCATTTCGGCGGTTCCAGGTGCGGACCTTAGAATGTCCGCTTGCCGCTGATGTTGCCCGGGAGGAGAAGGGAGCATGACCCTCCAGCCCATGCCCCTCCCTGGCCTCGCCTTGCCGGAGGATCCTCCCGGCATGGTCGCGATCAACGAACGATGCTCCATGCAGACCGACGGATGCCGCAGGCTCATCGCCGTCTGCGGTATCCTGACCGCGAACTATGCCCTGGGCGATGGGCCCGCGGAAGCCATGGCCATGGTGAACCTCATCGCGACGGGAGCCGCCTCCCAGGTCGAGGTTGCCCGGGCGTTTGGACTCTCCACCCGCCAGGTCAGGCGCTACCAGCGCCGGGGTGAGGACGATGACCTGGCCACCAGCCATCGCCGTGGGCGTCAGCCGGGGGACGTCGGGGTGGTCCGGATCAAGGCCTCCGCCATCCGGATGGTGCGCAAGCTCAAGGATGACGGCGTCAGCCTCCGGGAAATCGCCCGCCGGATAGGGGTCTGCGAGAAAGCGGTCCGGAAGCTGCTTAAGCGCATGGGGTGGCAAGCCAAGCCCGTGTTCGTCCAACCCTCCCTGCCAGGCCTGGAGCCGCCCCTCCCAGTCGAGGCTCCGGCTCCGGTCCCAGGGGAGATCGGTGGGGTCCCCCATGAGCCCTGCGCCCTTTCCCTCGACACGGATCCCGCCGACCGGCACTGGCCTGCATGGGTGCCCTGGACGATGCCCTTCCACTCTTTCAATCCGGCCGGCGGATCCCCCATGCAGGTGTCCTGCTGGCGGTGCCTGCTCTGATCCAAAGCGGGTTCCTGTCCGTCGCCCGCGAGGTCTATGGCTCCATCGGTCCGGCCTTTTATGGGCTTCGGTCAACCCTACTGGTTCTCCTGTTCATGGCTCTGCTGCGGATCCAGCGCCCCGAAGGGCTCAAGGAGCAGGTTCCCGCCGAATTGGGCATGCTGGTTGGCCTGGACCGGTCCCCCGAGGTCAAAACCCTTCGCCACAAGCTGGAACGCCTGGCATCCCTGCGCCGGGCCGAACAGTTTGGACAGGAACTGGCGCGCCTGCGGGTCGAGACCCGCGGCGAGACCCTGGGCTTCCTCTACGTGGACGGCCACGTGCGGGTCTACCACGGCAAGCACCACCTGCCCAAGGCCCACGTAACCCGGATGCGGATCTCGCTGCCGGCGACCTCCGACTACTGGATCAATGATCAGGTCGGTGACCCCCTGTTCATGGTCACCGCCAAGGCCAACGCCGGCCTCGTCCAGGTGTTGCCAGACCTCCTGGCCCAGACCCGGAAGCTGATGGGGGATCGTCCCATCACCATCGTGTTCGACCGAGGTGGATGGAGTCCCGCCCTGTTCAGCAAGCTGGAGAGCGATGGGTTCCATATCCTCACTTACCGGAAGGGGGAGGCCGAGCCCATCGCCGAATGGAAGTTCACGCTCCACCAAGCCAGGCTCGATGGCCGGGAGGTGGAGTATTGGCTCAACGATCAGGTCCTGGGGTTCCAGTTCGGGAAGGAGGGCAGGATGAGCCTTCGCCAGGTGACCCGCCTGCAGGATGGACACCAGACCCAGGTCATCACCACCCGGTTCGACCTGCCTGCCATCGAAGTGGCCCACCGGATGTTCCAGCGTTGGAGACAGGAAAATTTCTTCAAATATATGCGTCAGGAATACATGCTCGACGCCCTGGTGGACTACGGGGTGGAACCCGATGACCCGGCGCGGATCGTGCCCAACCCGGAGCGGCGGAGGCTGGACAAGGAGATTGGAGCGGTCCGCCAGGAACTGGCCAAACTCCAGCGGGACTATGGCGCTGCGGCCATGGAGCACCAGGAGAACAAGCGTCCCACCCTACGAGGGTTCAAGGTCGCCAATGACCTGCTCGGGCAGAACATCCGGGCTGCCAGAATACGACTGGATGCCCTCATGGCGCGGAAAGCCACGATGGCTGCAAGGATCGCTGTGGGCGAGGCGGTGAAGGAACCCATCGTCAAGCTGGCCACGGAACGAAAGCACCTCACGGACATGGTCAAGATGGTGGCCTACCAGATCGAAAGCGACCTCCTATCCATGATCAGTCCCCACTTTGCCCGGTCCGACGACGAGGGCCGCACCCTCGTCCAGAACCTCCTGGCATCGGCGGCGGACCTGGAAGTCACACCGCAGGAACTGCGGGTAAAGGTCTCCCCCCTAAGCTCCCCGCACCGTACCCGGGTGCTCGCCGTCCTTTGCGAGAAGCTCAATCTCGCCGGCACCACCTTCCCGGGCTCAAGGCTCCAATTGAGATTTTCCGTCTCAGGATCTACCCATTGAACAGGCAAAACCGGACATCGAAAACGGGGGGTATGTCAGGAGTTCTGGATTCATGGTTCCTCTAAGATAGGTGTCGAATCATGCAAACTTTGCCCATGCTCAGGCGAGCATATTCCAGGCCAATAGATAACTATTAATGAAATAAATAGATAGGAAACATGAGCCGTCCGTTTTCCAGGCCTGATCATTCATTTTGAAATTTCTTGCCACGCCACAGGCAGGTTCGGGCTTGATGCCAATAATCTCGAAGGAACAACCCACTACGTTCGAATCGTTCGGTTTATTGCACCGATCGCGGTTTATATAATTTGGCGCGAATGCGAATGTCGGTCATCGTCCTGTCGTAACGGACAATTGCGAATCGTGTTGCGCCAAGGGAACTTGCTTTTTCTCGCAGAATATCTTTAAGGTCATGATCAACTTTGACAATCGTATTGGCGCCCCAATACCAGTCCTTCACTTCCGCCTCTCCAACAATATCGTAATTATCCTCTCCTTCGGCTTGAGTGATTTCAAGAACTTTGCTGATGCTTATTGGCACCATCGAAGCCTGGGGAGGTTTACAACCAATTCCAACAATTGAACCTGTCAGGGCGATAGCCAAAGTTTGAGCAGACAATAACTTCATTTGATCTCCATCATATTTAGAAAATGGTTCTGCCTAGATGACGTTGAGTATATCCCAACCGAATTTTTCCCCCGGACAATCCTCTGAACACGGGCGGTCACGGTGAATAGGCAACCTTTCCATTCCCTCGCGGGTCCAACGGACTTAACCTCCGTTGCAAGCCGGAGGGGGCCGGTGGGTCAGGTCGACCCCATGGGAAAAGGTGCTGAATGGCCATGTCTTCTGTTCCCGCCGGGAAACTCGGGAATCTTCTCACCCAGGATTTCGAGAGCCTTCAGCCTCTGCTGGCCGAGGAGGCGGAGGTGCTGTGGCGCACCCTGCGCTGGCAGGTGGAGCCTTGGACGGGCCCCATTGACTGCCTGACCTGGGTTGCCGGGAGGCAGGTCCTGGGCTACATGCCTCTCCGGATCAGCGGCGATATCGCCGTGGCGGGACGCATGTTCGCTTCCCGCTCCGGGCCGGTCGAAGCGGTGGAGGGGGCCCTCCTGGACGCTGCCATCCGGATCGCTTTCTCCATCTCCCGGATCCAGGGATTGTCCGGGGAACTGTTCGGGGTGGCGCCTGCGACCCTGGCCCGGCTTCGTTCCCTCGGGCCGCCGCAGGTCCGGCTTCGCTCGCTGATGGAGGTGCCCTGGACCGCTTCGGGGAAAACCCGGGAACAGGCTCTTCTGGAGCCCTGGCATAAGGATCACCTCGTCGCCGTCTCGGAACTGCTATGGAGGTCTTATTCCGAAGGGACCTATTCCCTGCCTGATCCGGCCTTCAACAGCCAGGATGGGATCGCGCGCCTCCTGAACCGGGTCATCACCTATCCCGTTTGCGGGAGGTTCGAGCCTGGAGCGTCCTTTGTCGCCAGGGTCCCGGGTTCCAATGAACTGCTTGGATTCGCCCTGGCCTCCAGGATGGGGGCGGACCAGGGCCATGTGCTGGAAGTGGCGGTCGAACCCGGGGCCCGCCGCCAAGGCATCGGGAAGGCCCTGGTCACTATGGTCCTGGATGCGCTCCAGGGACTGGGCTGCCGGGCCACCCATCTCTCCGTCAACGCGGACAATCCTGGCGCGATGGCTCTGTACGAAAGCCTTGGATTCCGTGAATGCTGTCAGTTTCCAGACATCCGTCTGAAGCGGCAGGCCTGATGCGGCATCCAGTTTCTTGGCGGGATTCTTGCTTCCTGGTTTTGTTCCCGCATTGTTTGCCTAGAGGCATCCATGAGTCGGATCCATGCGCCACAAGACAATTCGGTTGCGACCCACCTGCTCGCGAGTCAGCAAGTCGCCAACGCCAAGACGACCAGGACGGCCCAGGACGGCGCCGTCCCCTTCCCGGGGCAGGGAAGCCTTGCCCTGTCTGGAACCGGCAACCGGGCCTCCGGGCAGTTGGCCAGCCCCCGGAATCCCGCGTCCAAGCCGATCCCGGCGAGTTCAAGCCAGACCGTTGAACAGGACACCCTATCCCTTTCCACGACAGGCCTCGAGGCCTTGAGCGGGCAGGCCGCGCCAACGGCGCAGGCCGGCTTTTTGACCTACCCCAACTACAGCATCCAAAGGAACCGCCCAAGCCTGCCGGCCCAGATCCAGCCGCAGGAAACCTCGCCCCAGGCAGGGGCCGCGGCCACGCAGGATCAGGCCTGATCCGATCTAGCCAGCCAACGGCGAATGGTTGGCCGCCACCAGGGTCCAGGGCCCGGCGGCAAGGATCTTCTGGAGCGGGGCGGCATGGAGGGCGTCGAGGCTGGCCAGGGCCTCGTCCAGCAGCAGCAGGTTGCGCCCCGAAGCCAGGGCGCCGGTCAGGGCGATCAACTGGCGCTGGCCCCCGGACAGGTTCCCGCCCCCGGACGGGAGGAGGGTCTGGTAGCCCATGGGCAGCGTGTCCACCAGCGCCTGGAGCCCGGACTGCCGAGCGGCGGCCATGATCTTTTCCAGGGGCGCCCCGCTGGAGAAGATCCTGAGGTTCTCCAGGATCGAGCCCCCGAAGATCCGCACGAACTGGGGCAGGTAGAGCACGTCCTGGTGGGCCTCCCGGGGATCCAGGCCGCCCACCAGGATGGTGCCCTTCCCGGGGGCGTGGAGCCCGGCCAGGAGCCGCAGGACGGTGGTCTTGCCGAAACCGGAAGGGCCAGCCAGGGTCCATTTCTGGCCGGCTTCGACCCGCAGATCGTAGCCCTTGAGAACCCAGGGGCCTGAGGCGGAATAGCGGAACCAGACACCCTCCATCAGGACCGGCACAGGGGTCGGGGAAGGCGGCCGGTAGCGTGGCCGCTCGGGCTCCTGGGCGAGGATTTCCTGGGCCTTGGCCAGCTGGGGCCGCAGGATCATGAGGGTCAGGCAAGTGCGCACCGCGGACAGGCAGGAGGCCGTGAAGCCCGCACTGAGCTGAAGGAAGGCGAACAGCCTCCCGGCCTTCAAGGTCCCGTTCAGGAGGTGCAGCCCGCCGTAGGCGAACAGGATGATGGCCAGGGCCTGGCCGAACAGGCCCATGCCCAGCTCCGCCCAGAGATTGACCCGGCCCCGGGCCACTTCCAGCGCCAGCACGCCGCGGCAGCGGCCGCGCCACCGGTCCAGGCTTCTGCCCTCCTGCCCGGCTCCCTTGAGGGTGACGATGCCGGCCACCAGTTCGATCAGCAGCCCGTGCTCCCGGGCCGCAGCTTCCACCTGCCGCGCCTGCAGCCTGGCCTCCAGGCGCCCGGCCGCTCCGGCCGCCAGGGCCAGAAGCCCGCTGGCCAGGCAGATCAGCAGGCTGGGACCCGGCAGCATGACCAGCATCGCCGCCAGGTAGACGAAACCCAGGGCGCCATCCAGGAGGACTCCCACCGTCTTGACCGGCAGCAGGTCCCGGGCCGCGGTGAATCCGGCGAAGGCCTGCATGAGCTCGCCCAGGGTCCGGGCCTGGAGGAAGGAGAACGGGCATCCGAGCGCATGCTCCAGGAAACCCCGCTCCGCGCAGACCGCCACCCGGGTCCCCAAGAACAGCAGCATGCGGTCCCGGACCCAGGTGATCCAGACCTGGTGGAGGGTGGTCAGGCTCATCCCGGCCACCGCCAGGCCCAGCAGCGACCGCGCCCCGTCCGGAAGCGCCCGGTCCATGACGATGGCGGTGACGCCCGGGGTGACCAGGGCCATGCCCTGGAGCAGCAGGGTCGCCGCGACCGCCAGGAGCAGGCCTTTCCGCTGGCGCAGGAACAGCGCCTTGAGCCGGCACCACAGGGTGGCTCCCGGAGGGAGCGCGGGCGCCAGGTCCAGCACGCGCCCGGTGGTCCGGCCCAGGAGGGCGCCGGGCTCCAGGCACCGGCTTCCCGCGCTGGTATCCACCAGGAACCGCCGGTTCCGGAACTGTTCCAGGATGAGCCACGAGCCTCCCTCCAGCTCGATCAGGGTGGGCAGTTCCAGGTAGCGCAGATCACCCGCCGCCACCCGGGCGACCCGGGCCTGGATGCCCTGGGACTCGAACACCGCCACCATCCGCTCAGGCTCGGAAACGGCTCCGTGGGTGTCCTGGAATTCCTGGTATCCCGCCTCATGGCCTTTCCGCGCCAGCAGCCGCCAGAGCGCCTCGCCGGGGGGCAGGCCGGACCACGGGCCAGCCTCAGCCATGGGCCTGTCCCGCGGCCTCGAGCAGATCCCGGAACAGCCCCGGCCGTCCCTGGAGTTCCTGGAACGTGCCCTGCTGGACGATGGTCCGGTCCTGGAGCACCAGGATCCGGTCCGCGTCCCGCACGGTCGCCAGCCGCTGGGCGATGACGATGCGGGTGCAGCCGAGCTGGGCCAGGTTGGCGTGGACCCGGCTTTCGGTCTCCAGGTCCAGGGAACTGGTGGCCTCGTCCAGCAGCAGGATGGCGGGACCAGCGGCCAGGGCCCGGGCCAGGCTGAGGCGCTGGCGCTGGCCGCCGGAAAGCAGGCCGCCGTTCTCGCCCACCCGGCTGGCATAGCCCTGGGGCAGGCGCTCGATGACGTCGTCCACGCAGGCGATCCGGGCCGCCCAGCGCAGCCGCTCCAGGGGCAGGTCCGCATCGTGGAGGGCGAGGTTGGCCCGGACCGTGTCGTCGAACAGGAAGGTCTCCTGCATGACCATGCCCACCTGGCCGCGGACCTTGGCCAGGTCCAGCTCCCGGAGGTCGCGCCCGTCGAAGGCCACCGTCCCGGCGTCCGGCAGGTGCAGGCCCAGCAGCAGGCGCGCCAGGGTGGATTTCCCGACGCCGGTGGGCCCCACCAGGGCGACCTTATCGCCCGGGGCGATGCGCACGGAGATCGACTCCAGCACCGGGCCGGCACCGGGCGCATAACGGTAGGTCACCTCCCGCAACTCGATGCCGCCCCGGAGCCGGCCCGGATCCCCGGCGCCGGAGGGCTCGACCGGGGTTTCCAGCACATCGTCCAGCCGGCGCAGGTGGGTGCCCAGGGACTGGAGCCGCAGGCAGGCGTTCATGAGGGATCCCATGGGCGCCGTGAACAGCGCCTGGAGGGTCAGGAAGGCCACGAAGGTGCCGAGGGTCATCCGGTGCTCCAGGACCTCGCGCCCGCCCACGGCGAACACCAGCAGGGCGGCGATGCCCTTGAACAGGGTCAGGCCGCCGTCCGAGGCCATGGCCAGCCGCTGCAGGCCGAGGCCGTGGTTGACCCGTTCGGTCATGCGGTTGGCCCAGCGCTGCACCATCCGGCTTTCGGCTCCGCTGGCCTTGGTCGCCTCCAGGCCGGACAGCGCTTCGAGCAGGGCCGCCCCTTCCCGACCGGCCGCCGCCAGGCCCGCAACCAGCATCTGCCGGCTGCGATCCCACAGGGCCGCCATCAGGCCCGCCTCCAGCAGACTGATGGCGATGACCAGGGCGGCCAGCATCGGCTGGTAGAAGGCCATCAGCGCGGCATAGCCCAGGAGCAGGAAACCGTCCAGCAAGGCGGTGACGGCCTGGGTGCTGAACAGGTTGCGCAGCTCGGCGTTGCTGTGCGCCCGCTGCACCAGGTCGTCCGTGTCGCGCTGCAGGAAGAAGCCCAGGGGCAGATGGAGCAGGTGCCCGAGAAACCGGCCGGTGAGCGCGAAATCCAGTTCCGCCTGGAGGCCCGCCACCACCCAGTTGCGCACCAGTCCCAGCAGGCTCGAAGCGATCACCGTCGTCCCCAGCGCCAGGGTCAGGCCCCACAGCCAGGCTTCCTGCCTGGGCACGACGACCCGGTCCAGCAGCAGCTGGTTGGCCACCGGGAAGACCAGCCCGAGCAGTTCCAGCCCCAGGGTGGCGAGCAGGATCTGGACCAGGCCGGGCAGGTTCTTCCGGAAGATCTCCCGGTATTTGGCCAGGCTGGGCCGGGTCCTGGGCCGGGCCGCCAGGGCCGGGGTCCGGCTGAAGCTCAGGGCGGCGCCGGTGAAGCGGCGGCCCATTTCCTCCAGGCTCACCCGCCGCCGCCCGCCGGCGGGATCCACCAGGATGGCCCAGGCCGTTCCCAGGCGCTCCAGGACGACGAAGTGATCGAAATCCCAGTGCAGGATCGCCGGCAGGGGCAGGTGGCCGAGCTGGTCCAGGTCCAGACGGACGCCCTCGGCCGCCAGGCCGTAACGCCGGGCCGCCTTGACCATCGCCAGGGCGTTGGCGCCGTCCCGGGACACACCGCAGGCCTGGCGCACCTCCGGGAGGGTCGCATGGTGGCCATGGAAGGCCAGGATCATGGCCAGGGCGGCCGCTCCGCACTCGGTGACCTCCATCTGGGGGATGAATGCCACCCGCCTGCCCATCCATGGCCCGAACCTCATGGACGCTCCTGATGACGCGAAAGGAACCCGGCGATCCCGCTCACCCCGGCATCGCGGACGCCACACCATCTAGCATGGCCCCAACGCTCCGCCGGTTCCCGGGTTCGGTCAGGCTCGCCATGGCGTCAGCGGCAGCTTCATCAGCCATTCCGCCAAGGGCCTTGACCGTCCCGAGGAGTTCGGACTGGGCCCGGCGGGCAGCGTCTCTGCTTCCCTTGTGCCTGATAGGAATTTACCTTGCCACCATCATTGAATAGCTGTAAATTCACAACCATCTGAGGCCACACCATGGCAAGCACTGACTGGAAGGGTCCGGAGCCCATCGCGATCGCCCAGCTTGGCGAACAGCAAGCGGAATTGGACCGGCTGCTCCGAAGGCTGGTGGGAACGCTGGCGATCGATCCGGGCGGCGCCTTGCCTGCCTACCGGTTGGGCCAGCTGGTCGAGCAGACCTCGCAGCATTTCGAGGCCGAGGAGGCCTTCCTCCTGGCCATGGGCTACCCCGATCTGCTCCAGCACCGGGCCGAACACGAGCGGATCGTCCAAAGGCTCAGGGAGGAGCTGCTTCGGCTGGAGGCGCCGGAGGCTCCGCCCCTGGCCGGTCTCGTAGCGGAGTACACGCAGCTCACGGCTGCTCATCGGGAGATGGCTGACCGCGCCTTCACCGCATGGCTGCCCCGGGGATAGGGCGATGTCACGCGGATGATCTCATTGACAAATTATTCGAACACATCGAATCCCAGTCGGTGAACTGCCTGGGCATCATCAAGGTGAACGTCGCCCAGGTGCCGCCAGGTTAGAGATTTCTCACGACCTGCTCGCCGCCCAGCTGGCGCATCTGCCGCAGGATCCACTCCTGGCGGCCGCGCAGGTAGGGGCTGGGCGCATCGGCCCGGAAGCGGCGCGGGCTGGGCAGCACGGCGGCCAGCAGCGCGGCCTGGCCGGGGTTGAGGGCGCTGGCGGGGCGGCCGAAGAACTTGCGCGAGGCGGCCTCGACCCCGTAGACGCCGTCGCCGAATTCCACGATGTTCAGGTAGACCTCCAGGATCCGCCGCTTGGACCAGAAGGTCTCCAGCAGCAGGGTGAAATAGACTTCGCAACCCTTCCGGGCCCAGGAGCGGGATTCCCACAGGAACAGGTTCTTGGCGGTCTGCTGGCTGACCGTGGAGGCGCCGCGCTTCTTCCGGCTGCGTTCATTATGGGCGATGGCTTTCTCGATGGCCTGCCAGTCGAAGCCGAAATGCTCTTCGAAGTTCTGGTCCTCGGCGGCGATGACCGCCACGCCCATGGCGGGGGCGATCCGGTCCAGGGGGGTCCAGCGGTGCTGGGCCACGTAGCGCTTGCCGTCCATCCAGGCCTCCACCTGGCGCTGGACCATGAGCGCGGAAATGGGCACCGGGACGAAGCGCAACAGCAGCACCAGGACGGCGCTGGCCGCGAGGCCCACCAGGAAACAGGCCCCCGCGCAGCGCAGCACCCTTGATAGGAACGATCTCTTAGCCATGGAGAGATTATGTGGGCCGGGCCGGCGGCCCCGCAACCAGAAGCCCGGATGCTAGAGTGGAAGCGGTCCTTTGCCCAACCCTTTCCCGCCGGTGCCCATGTCCCAGGAGCAGCTTCGTCCCAACCCGCCGTCGGGCCGCCCCTCCATGCTGCGCTCGGCCGGCGTGGTGGGGCTCATGACGGTGCTCTCCAAGATCACCGGGATGCTCCAGTCCCGGCTGCTGGCCAAGTACCTCGGCGCGGGGCTGGCGGCGGACGCCTTCATGGTGGCCTTCCGCATCCCCAACCTGCTCCGGCGCTTCACCGCCGAAGGCACCATGACCGCCGCCTTCCTGCCCACCCTCAACGAAGTGGAGGCCACCCAGGGAGAGGCCGCCGGGCGGGACATGGTGGCCCGGTTCCTGGGCACCCTGGCGCTGTTCCTCACCCTCCTGTGCGTTCTGTGCATCCCGGCCATGGGCCTGCTCACCGGCCTGCAGATGCTCGGCAAGATGGCCCCCGAGGCCCGTTGGTGGCAGCAGTTCGGCGTGCTGTGGCAGGTGCTCGCCGGAACCCGGACGGCGCCGCTGCAGTGGCTGCTCACCACCACCCTGGCCCGGATCATGTTCCCCTATCTGGTGCTGGTGAGCCTCACCGCCGGGCTGTCGGCCGTGCTCAACCTGCGCGGGCGGTTCGGCCTGCCGGCCTCGGTATCGACCTTCTGGAACCTGGCCTTCATCGGCTTCGCGGTGGCCTGCCTGCACTGGGGGCCGGCCCGCTGGCGGGTTCCCGAGCGGGCCGCGGTGGTCCTGGCCCTGGCCACCCTGGTGGGCGGGGTGGTGCAGATGTTCGTGCTGTGGCCGTCGTTCCGCCGCCTGGGCTTCGGCATCCGCTGGGGCATGTACCTGCGCCACCCGGGGGTGCGCAGCGCGCTGAAACGCATGGCCCCGGGACTGATGGGCACCGGCATCCACCCCATCAATGTGGTCATCTCCACCATCCTGGCTTCCCAGCTGGCGGTGGGCGCCCAGACCGTGCTGTTCAACTCCAACATGATGGGCGAGATGATCCTGGGGATCTTCACCGCCAGCGTGGCCACCGTGAGCCTGCCGGCCATGAGCCGGCTGGTGGAGGCCGGGGACAGCCCCGGGCTCCGCGCCAGTCTGGCCGGGGCCCTGCGCGGCACGGCCGTGCTGGTGATCCCCGCGGCGGTGGGGATGGGCGTGCTGGCCGGGCCGATCATCGCCGTGATCTTCCAGACCGGGCGCTACGGCTCGGCGGCCGTGGCCTGGACCGCCCACACCCTGGCGTTCCAGGCGGTGGGCCTGCTGTTCATCGCCACCGGCCGCATCGCCGCCCAGTGCCTCTACGCCCTCAAGGACTATAAAATGCCCGCCTACGCCGCCCTGTTCGGGGTCATGGTGAACGTCGCCGCCTCCATCGCCCTGATGGGCCCCCTGGGCACCGCCGGGATCGCCTTGGCCAACGGCGTGGCCAGCCTGGCTGGGCTGCTGTTCCTCACCATGGCCCTGCGCCGGCGCATGGGCCGGCTGCCGTACCATGAGGTGCTGGGCGGCTGGCTGGTCATGGCCCTGGCCGCCGGCCTCATGGGCGCCCTGGCCTGGGCAGGGGCCCGGTGGATGGACCTGGACCGGTTCCGCGGGCTCGGGCCCACCAGCCTGCGGCTGTTGCCCCTGATCACCCTCTGCTCCCTGGTCTATGCCGGCCTGCTGTTCGCGCTCCGGGTCCCCGAGGCCCGGTCCACGCTGGCCATGCTGCGGCGCAAGCTCTTCAGACTTTAGGCGGCTCGACCCCGTAGGCGGACCAGCCTTCCTTGACCGGGCCGTAGATCGAAGGCACCAGCAGCCCGGCCTGGCGCATGAGCACGGTCATCTGGCCCCGGTGGTGGGTCTGGTGCACCAGCAGCACCATCAGGCCATGGCCGCGCTTCCAGATCTCGCCGTACATCTCGTCGTCCCGCTCCAGGTCGGCGTCGGACCAGTTCTCGATCCCCTTCAGCAGGGCATCGGAAGCCGCGCTGTAGGCCTCGATGATGGCCTGCATGCCGGCGGGCGGGGGGCCGATGAAGCCGCCCTTGACCAGCTCCGCCCCGGGGATGGTGAGCCCCATGTGGGTGGGCATTTCGATGGCGGATTCGACCAGATGCCAGGCCAGGCGGCGGAGGTCCCGGTGCCCGGGGGTGATCGCGGCGCCCAGGGCCGGGTCCGGAATGGCCTCCAGCACCGCAACGGTGTGCTTGGCCTCTTCGGTCCAGGCTTTCCTGAAATCGTCCAAACGCCGGAACATGCAACCTCCCTTGTGAGCAATCCCTAGATTGGCACATTTTCCCCGGCGGCACAGCAGTCAGGCGTTGCCGATGGCCTTGCCCACGGCGGCCAGCAGGGTGTCCGCGCCGACCGGCTTGTGCAGGATGTCCACCACCTGGAACTTGCGCAAGGTGGCCGCCACGTCCTCGTCCCGGTTCGCGGTGATGACGATGACCGGCAGGCCCGGCTTGGCTTTCATGACCATGCGCGCCACCGTGGCGCCGCTGCAGCCGGGCATCTGGTAGTCGGTGAGCACCAGGTCGGGGGCGGTCGCCAGGATGTAGTCGCCGATCTCCATGGCCGAGGGCGGCAGCCATTCCTCGACGGCATACTGCTGACGCTCCAGTACCCTGCGAAGGTACAGGCACATCACTCGGCTGTCGTCGATCACCAACACTTTCGCCATGGTACTCATCTTCAGGCCCGGCCGGGGCTCCCGTCAATCTGGATCACAACGCGCCGCCTGGCGCCCCCGGACGGGGGTTATGATGGTGGGTTGCCTGGAGCTTACATGTCCGTTCCCATGCTAGAACTCGCCCCCCAGAATGCCTCGGTGAAGGACCAGATCCTTCAGGGTCTGTCCGGCCTCATCGACCGTTCCAGCTTCATCCTGGGCGAGAACGTGAAGGGCCTGGAGGCGGAGCTGGCGGCCTATTCCGGAGCCAAGTCGGCGATCGGCATGTCCAGCGGCACCGACGCCCTGCTGGTGGCCCTCATGGCCCTGGGCGTGGGGCAAGGCGATGAAGTAATCATCCCGAGCTTCACCTTCTTCGCCACCGCCGGCGTGGTCGCCCGCACCGGCGCCAAGCCGGTGTTCATCGACCTGGACCCCGCCACCTTCAACGCCACCGGCAGCCTGGTGGAGGCCGCCATCACCCCGCGCACCAAGGCCATCATGCCGGTCCATCTGTTCGGGCAGCTGGCCGAGATGCCGGCGATCATGGCCGTGGCCGCCAGGCATGGGGTGCCGGTCATCGAGGACGCCTGCCAATCCCTGGGCGCCAGGGGCTGGGGCAGATCCGCCGGCCAATTCGGCGACCTGACCGGCTGCAGCTTCTACCCCACCAAGAACCTGGGCGCCTTCGGCGACGCCGGCATGACCCTGGTGCGCGAGGACGAGGCCCTGGCGGCCCGGGTCCGGCGCATGCGGGTGCACGGCATGGAGCCGGTCTACGTGCACCATGAGATCGGCATGAACGGCCGGATGGACGAATTCCAGGCCCTGGTGCTCCGGGCCAAGCTGCCCATGCTGGAAGGCTGGCACGCCGGCCGGCGGCGCAACGCCCAGTGGTACATCGACCGGCTCCAGGGCATTCCCCAGGAGCGGATGGCGCTGCCCCTGGAACGCGTTCCGGAAGGCCGGCACATCTACAACCAGTTCACCATCCGGGTCAAGGGCGGCCGGCGCGACGCGCTGCAGGCGCACCTCAAGGCCCTGGGCATCGGCTGCGCCGTCTATTATCCCATCTGCCTGCACGAGCAGCCCTGCTTCAAGGACCTGGGCTACCGCAAAGGCCAGCTGCCGGAATCCGAACTCGCCGCCCAGGAAGTGCTGAGCCTCCCGGTCTACCCCGAGATGACCGAAGCCATGCGGGAAGAAGTTGCCCAGGCCCTGGTCAGCTTCTTCAAGCATTCCTGACCGGGTGGTCCCCCTCCGGTGACGGCGGCAGCCGCAGTCACCGGCGGGTGGCTTCGAAGTAGATGTATTAGCTGTCCAGCTCTTCCTTGAGCCCGCTCTGGCCCATCTCCACCAGCCGGTCGCTGGCCCGGGCTGCCCAGGTGCTCGTGGGATAGCTTTCCACCAGCTTCTGGTAGTAGCTCCTGGCTTCCAGCCGGTTCTTGGCGGTCTCCCCGTCGGCGTACGCCTTCAGCGCCTCCTGGTACTGGGCGGTCTCCTCCTTGCTCAGCTTGGACAGGTCCTCCTTCTCGATCTTGGCCAGGTATTCCTTCTGGAAGGCGGTGACCTGGTCACGCTCCAGCGCCTTCTTGCGCAAGGCTTCGGCCAGGAAGAAGTAGGCCCGTTCGCGGTCCACGTAGTCGGGATAGGTGTCGAGCAGGCCCTTGAGCCGGCGTTCCGCGGGGCCGAAGCTGAAGCTGTTCACGTAGAAGATGCCGACCATCAGTTCCGACTCGGCCAGCCGGCGCCAGCACTGGGTGATCTTGGCCTTGGCGTCCACCGCGTAGACCGAGCCCGGCGCTTCCCGCAGCAGGTCCTGGAAGGCCTCCATGGCCTTCCGGGTCTCGGCCTGGTCCCGCTCGGCGTTCTCGATGGTGGCGTAGTGGCAGAGGGCGATGCGGAACAGGGCGTAGTCGCGCCGGTCGGACCGGGGGAAGTAGTTCAGGTAGCTCTTGTACTCCACCATGGCTTCGGGGTAGGAGGTCGAGGAGCCGAAAAAGAAGCTGTCGGCGATGAGCAGCTTGGCCGCGGGGAATTCCTTGGACGACGGCAGCCGCTCCTCGATGCTGCGCAGCATCTTGCGCCCATCCTCCCACTTGCCGTTCTGCATGTACATCTCGCCACTGGCCAGCAGTTCTGGAGCCGTCTTGTTGCGGTACGGGTCCGGCGCCGTGCTCGGCTTCTTGGAGCAGGCCAGGCCGCCGCCCAGGAGCAGGAGGACCGGCAGGAAGATGGACATGGCGTATCGGTGGGTCATGGATTTCCCTTGCTTATTTGAACAGGGCGGAGGGTTGGGCCGGGACTGCCGCTTCCAGGGGGAACAGGTCATCCAGCCACTGGCCGGCGAGCCGTTCCGCCTGGGCCCGGTCCAGGTCATGCAGGATCTCATGGAAGGAGCCTTCCAGGCGGTGCCGGCGCAGCAGGCCGGGACGGACGGCGGACCACAGGGCTTCCGCCCCGTCCGGGTCGGTGACGGTGTCCCTGCCCGCGTCCAGCAGCAGGATGGGGCGGTCCAGCTCGGCCCCGAAGGGAAGCAGCTCGCGCTGGCCCGAAAGCATCGCCGCCAGGAAGCCGGCGGTAACGAATTGATGGCACAAGGGATCTTCCAGATAATGCTGGACCATGGCCGGATCCGAGCAGACCTGCGCCTTGTCCCCGGGCAGGGACAGCGGGCGGTGCGGGGCCAGCCAGGTGAGCAGCTGGCGCAGGACCTTCAGGGGCGGCGGCAGGTCCCGCAGCTTGAGCGCCGGACTGGTGACGATCAGGGCATCCATGGTTTCCGGGTGCCAGAGCAGCGCCAGCAGCGCCAACAGGCCGCCAAAGCTGTGCCCCAGCAGGACCTGGGGCAAGGCCGCACCGGACTCGGCGTCATGGGCGCGCTCCTGGCGCAGGAAAAAGGTCAGGTCCTCCACATGGCCCTGGATGCCCGCGGCGTCGCCGCGGATGCCGCCGCTCCGGCCGAAGCCGCGGTGGTCCATGGCGGAAACCGACCAGCCCTCCCGGTTCAGCCACTGGGCGGTATGGCGGTAGCGCTCGCCGTGCTCGCCGTAGCCGTGGCTGATGACCACCCGGCCCCGGGGCGCGGGGAGGTCCCAGCGGGCGTAGCCCAGGTTGCCGTCGCCAAGGCCCATGAACCCACGCAGGGTGGGCTCCAGGTCGTCGCTGGGAGCGGGCATCGTCTCGGCCATGCCCCAAGGATACCTTGGGATCACGGCGAGCCGCGTTAAAGTAGTAGGCCGGCCTTACCCGCGCGGCCGCTGCTGATGGATGGGACATGGACTTTGAGAGCCTGGTACGGGCCAAGAATGAACTGGAACCAAGGGTGGCGCAACTCTACAGCCACCTGGATCCCGATCGCAAGTTGCTTGAATTGGAGCAGATAGAAGAGGAAACCGCCGCCCCCGGCTTCTGGGATGCGCCCGAAGCCGCCAAGCCCATCCTCAAGAAGCGCGGCGCCATCACCGACGCCATCGCCCTGGCCAAGCGCCTGGCCGGGGAGCTCGACGACCTGGGCACCGCGCTGGAGCTGTCCCGGGACGACGCCGGGATGCTGCTCGAGGCCGAGGCCCTGGAGGCCCAGCTGCGCAAGGATCTGGACGATTCGGAGCTGCGCATGATGCTGTCCGGGGAGCTGGATGCCAACAACGCCATCGTCGCCATCGCCCCCGGCGCCGGCGGCACCGAGAGCTGCGACTGGGCCGCCATGCTGCTGCGCATGTACCTGCGCTACTGCGAGACCAAGGGCTGGAAGACCGAGATGCTGGACTACCAGGACGGCGACGAGGCCGGCATCAAGGGCGCCACCTTCATGGTGAACGCGCCCTATGCCTACGGCTACCTGCGGGCCGAGGCCGGGGTGCACCGGCTGGTGCGGATCTCGCCCTTCGATTCGGCCAAGCGCCGGCACACCAGCTTCGCCGCGGTCTACGTCAGCCCGGAACTGGACGAGACGGTGGAGATGGACATTCCCGACAAGGATCTGCGGATCGACGTGTTCCGCGCCAGCGGCGCCGGCGGCCAGCACGTCAACCGCACCGAGAGCGCGGTGCGCTTCACCCATCTGCCCACCGGCCTGGTGGTGAGCTGCCAGAACGAGCGCAGCCAGATCCAGAACCGCGCCACCGCCCTCAAGGTGCTGAAGGGCAGGTTGTTCGAACTGGACCGGCGCAAGCTGGAGGAGAAGATTGCCCAGGCCTCGGGCGAGAAATCCGACGTGGCCTGGGGCTCCCAGATCCGCAGCTACGTGCTGGCGCCCTACCAGCTGGTGAAGGACCACCGGACCCTGGCGGAGACCAGCCAGACCCAGAAGGTCCTGGACGGCGACCTGGACGTGTTCATCCGCACCCAGCTCCTGGCCAAGAGCCTGAAGCCGCACAGCTGAGGCGCCCGGCAAAGCCCGCGTGCTTGAACAGCCAATCCTGCAGGCCCGGGCCGGCCTTGTCCTGGCTGGATATTCCCGAAGGGAATACGTATTTAATATATAATAACTTATTACAATAATTCGCGTGCTTTTCCGCATTGAAGGGTTAGAATGGGTATGTTTTAAACGAAGTCATGACTTCATATCAATATTTGAATCTCAAAAGCATATTTTAAATAACGACGCTTCAAGACTTTTTTACCAAAGCACCGGATGGCATTCAGCGCCGTCAACTAATAAATTTAATAAATTTTATTCACTTTTATGATCGCGTCCCTTCAACCCCAAAAGGAGCACCCATGAACCCAATCAAGTGGTTGGTTCCCATCGCTTGTGTCAGTACATCCCTGCTGGCCCAGACTGCCAGCGACCTGAATACCCTGGTGTCGGCAGCCGCCCATTACGTAACCGAGGGAGTTGCCGGGGCCCATGACCCTGCCGTCTTGGCGCTCAGCAAGATCGTTGGCAACAATAACAGCCAAGAATACCTCATGAGCAAGTCCACCGATGTGACCCATTGGACCTTCCTTTACAGTGTCAGCAACCCCAAGACGGAGGACGGATCCGGGGAGGCCCAGCCGAAGCCCCACCTATCGGCGCAGGCCGAATGCACCAAGGGCGTCTTCAATAACTTCCGGTATTCCGATAAGCCGATCAAGAACGTCAAATCGCTGGAATACACCTGGGTCGGCGTATCCCTGGATAACGCCATCCTCAACCTGAACGCCAACGGCTACATCCGGGGCTTCTCCAGCGTGACGCTCCAGCGCCCCGACCTCGTCAATTGGCCTGACGATTACGTCTATGTCTTCACCTGCCCCTGGGAACGCCGGGAAGTGGCCATCTCCTGCCAGACCGGCGCCTTGACCTGGACCTACGGCTTCTGACGCGGGAATCCCGCCCTCCCCTTTTCCCCGGCGCCTCCACGGAGCGAGGGCGCCGGGAATGGGGAGGGTGCGTTTCAAGGAATAGGGATGTTCCCACCCACCTGCCTTGTCGCCATGCTTTGCGCCACCTCCGGACTGGTGGTCCAAGCCATGAGCGACCTCAATTCCCTGGTGCTCCAGGCCGGTCGCTTTGCCGCCCACCAGACCGCGCCGCAGACGCTGGCCCCGGAATTGACCCTGTTCCGGATCATCGGCGGCAGCGGCAAGGGAGAAGCGACCGTCATGCGCTCGGGCACGGACATCCAGCAATGGACCCTGGAATACCAGGTCGACTGGCCCGCCGGTCCGCCGCCGCCCACCGCCCTGGCGTCCTCGCAGTCGGTTTCGATCCCCTGCTCCGGCGGCATGTTCCAGGACATGCAGTGGTCGCCTTTCCCGGTGTTCGATGCCAAGAGCATCCAATGGGTCTGGCTCGCCGTCAGCCTGGACGACGCCATCGCCCAGCTGAACAACCTGGGCTACACCCGGGGGTTCTCTTCGCTGACCGTCTTCCGGCCGCTGCACCCGCGCTACCCGGATGAGTGCACCTACGTGTTCAAGTGCCCGCTGGACCACCTCTTCGTGGGGATCTCCGCCCAGACCGGCAAGAAATTGTGGACGGAAGCCTTCCCCTATTGAACGATGGGGCCATGCATCCTTTTTGGCTCCGGGCGCCCTGCGCGGCTCACTTAAGGTGTGCCTGGAAACGCCCATCCTGCCGCTCACCCTCCAGGGCGAGCAGGGCCGGCTGCGGGGCGGGCTGGGCGGGATGCTGCACGGCTATGCGGAAGGGACGGCCATGTGGCGCTCGGGCGAAGCGTGCGGCCCGTTCCAGCGGGTGCTGGGCCTGGAATTCGCCATGCCGGGGGAAGGCAGCGGAGACGCGCACGGTGGCGACCCTGACCCTGATGCTGCGCCCTTGACCGGTCAATTTTTAGTAATATTTTATATTATATAAACCGGTCTATCATGGATGAAAGCTACCCGGACCGGAACCAAAGGATCGCCCATGATATTCAGCCGCACCCCCATCCGCCTCCTGCTGGCCGGCCTGGCCCTGGTCCAGCCGCTGCGCGCCGCCAGCGACTCCCGGCGGATCGTCAGCGCCCAGCCCTGCACCCTGGTCGTCAAGGCCGCCAACGGCACCATCGACATCAAGACCCCCTACGCCACCGCCACCTTGCGCACGCTCTACCAGGACGGCGACAGCTTCCAGCTGGAAGGCGGCAAGGACTATGTCCTGGTGTTCAGGGAATCCAGGGAAGGCAGGTTCAGCTTCGACCTGCAGTTCAAGCCCGCCGGCGCCGGCTCCTCCTGGTCCTGCCGGGTGAAGACCCTGGCTGTTGAACCTTACATCGGCGTTGACCAAGGCACCTGGTCGGGAGCCCCGGGGCAGATCACCGTCAACACCGACCGGACCAAGGCGTTCATCGCATTGAACAGTTATTGACGTTCACCAGATCACCGGGCGGACGTCCTTGGGCCGGACCATGGGGCAGCCTTCGGCGCAGCCGAAGGCCTGGGCAAACTCCGGCAGGTTGGCCAGGGGGGCGTTGACCCGGAAGCTGGCCGGGGCATGGGGATCCACCATCACCCGCAGGCGGATCGTCTCCTCCCGGGCCTGGAACGCCCAGGCCTGGGCATAGCCCAGGAAGAAGCGCTGCTCCGCGGTCAGCCCGTCGATCTCGGCGGGCCGGGGCCGGCCTTCCTGGGACTTGCGGTAGGCGGCGAAGGCGATCTTCAGGCCGCCCAGGTCGGCGATGTTCTCGCCCAGGGTGAGCTTGCCGTTCAGCGGCAGCCCGGGCAGGGCCTCCAGCGCGTCGAACTGGCGCACCACCAGGCCGGTCCGGAGCGCGTAGGCCTTGCTGTCCTCCGGGGTCCACCAGTCCTTGAGGTCGCCCTGGGCGTCGTACTGCCGGCCCTGGTCGTCGAAGCCGTGGGTCATCTCGTGGCCGATCACCATGCCGATGGCGCCGTAGTTCACCGCGTCGTCGGCCTCCGGATCGAAGAAGGGGGGCTGCAGGATGCCGGCCGGGAACACGATCTCGTTCATCTGGGGGTTGTAGTAGGCGTTGACGGTGGGGGTGGTCATCTCCCATTCGCCGCGATCCACCGGCCGCCCCAGCCTGGCCAGCTCGCGCCTGAACTCGAACAGCCGGGCCCGGGCCACGTTGTCCGCGTAGCCCGTCCGGCGCACCTCGAGCCCGGCGTAGTCGCGCCAATGGTCCGGGTAGCCGATCTTCACCTGGAGCGCGGCCAGCTTGTTCAGGGCCGCCGTGCGGGTGGCCGGGGCCATCCAGTCCAGCTGGCCGATGCGCTCCTCAAGCGCGGCGCGCAGGTTGGCCACCAGCGCCAGGGCCCGGGCCTTGGCGCCCGGGCTGAAGGCGCGCTCCACGTAGAGCCGGCCCAGGGCCTCGCCCAGGGCCGCGTCGGTGGCGTCCTGGACCCGCTTCCAGCGTTCGCTCAGCTCCTTGACCCCGGCGAGGGTGGTGCCGAAGAAGGCGAAGTGCTCCCGCTCGAACGGCTCGGCCAGGCTGGAGGCCGAGGCCAGCAGCGCGTGCCAGCGCAGGTAGGCGCGCCACTGGGGCAGGGGCAGCTCCCGGACCATGGCAGAGAACTCACGGAAGAATTCGGGCTGGCGCACCAGCACGGTCTCCTCCCTGAGCCCGAGGGTCCGGCGGTAGGCGTCCCAGTCGAAGGCGGGCGCCAGCGCGGCCAGCTCGGCCATGGTCATCTTGTGGTAGACGGCGTTGGGGTCGCGCCGCTCGACCCGGGTCATGGAAGCCCTGGCCAGCCGGGTCTCCATGGCCAGCACGATGCCCGCGTGGGCCCGGGCCAACAGGCGCGGCTCACCCAGGAGGGCGAACATCCTGGCCACGTGGTCCAGGTACTTGACCCGGATCTCCTGGGACCTGGGGTCCAGGTTGGTGTAGGCGTCCCGGTCCGGCAGGCCAAGGCCGCCCTGGGCGAACTGGGCGATGTTGGCCGTGCTGCGCTTGTCGTCCTGGTCCACCTGGAAGCTGAAGCCCGGCCGGCCGCCGGCCATGCGCGCCTGGGCGATGGCCGCGGCCAGGCCGCGGCCGTTGGCGATGGCGTCGATCCGCGCCAGGACCGGCCGCAGGGGCGTGCTCCCGGCCCGTTCGATGGCCGCGGTGTCCATGCCGCTGGCGTAGAAATCACCGACCTTCTGCTGCAGGCTGCCGGAAGGCGCCCCGGCCTGCGCCGTCTCCTCCAGGATTTCCTTGAGCACCAGCCTGTTGCGTTCCCTGACCTGGTTGAACGCGCCCCAGGCGCCCTGGTCGGCCGGGATCGGGTTCCGCTTGATCCAGTTGCCGTTGGCGTACTGGAAGAAGTCCCCGCAGGCCGGCACGGAGGGGTCCATGAAGGAGAGATTGATGCCGTGTCCGGCGGGAACGGCTCCAAGACTTGTGGCCATGAGACCTGATAATAGACATCGGAACAGGAAAGGGAATGGCAAAGATGCACCTCGGCAAAGGGCGGACCGGGCTCCGGAACCGGCATGTTACCTGGGTTTTCGCGCTGGAGTCCAGCTCCGGAACCATCCGCTTGCCGGCAAGGAAGTTAGATCCAATAATGCGTTGATTGGGAGATGTTGATGAAAGTACATTTGTCCCGCTTCGTATGCCTCGATGTGATGTCCAACCTCGCCCGCATGGAGCAGGAGGGGTCCCGGGCCGCGGCGGCCGGGGCCGATCTCTGCGTCTTTCCCGAAAGCTTCCTGCACGGCTACCGGCGGCAGCTTGACCCGGCGCTGGCCCGGGAGCGCTTCCGCGCCCTTTCAGGGGATTGCCCGGACACCGCCTTCCTGTTCGGTTCGTTCACCGAGGACCGGCGCAACCGCCTCACCCTCTGGCAGGCCGGCGAGGAGAAGGCCCGTTACGACAAGGTCCACCTGTTCCGGCCCAACGGTGAATTCGAGCTATGGGATCCCGGCGACCGTTACGCGGCCGTGCGGCTCAAGGACTGGACCCTGGGCCTGCTCAACTGCAACGACCTGCGCTTCCCGGAACAGGCCCGCGCCCTGCGCCTCCAGGCCCACTGCGACGCCCTGGTGGCCCCGGCCTGGTGGCCATGGCGCCGGGACCACATCTGGCGCACCCTGCTGCAGGCCCGGGCCATCGAGAACGCCGTGTTCACCATCGGCTGCTGCATCTCGGCCTCGGAGGTGCCCGAGGAGCCGTTCGCCGGCGCCGGCAATCATGTCTTCGACCCCCTGGGCAACCCCATCCACACCCTGGACGACCACAGCTACCGGCTGGAGCGCCCCGCCCGGGACGGCATCCTCGTGGACCCCCTGGAAACCTTCGTGGATATCCGCGGCGTGAAAATCTATTAGTCTAGTCCACGTTCAGCCGGTAGCCGATGCTGGGCTCGGTGAGCAGGTATCTCGGCCGGGTGGCGTCCGGCTCGATCTTGCGCCGCAGGGTGCCCATGTAGATGCGCAGGTAGTGGGTCTGCCCGGCGCCCACCGGGCCCCACACCTCGTTGAGCAGCTGGGCGTGGGTGGCCACCTTGCCGGCCCGCTGGGCCAGGGCTTCAAGCAGCCGGTACTCCAGCGGGGTCAGGCGCACCGGCACGCCGTCCATGGTGACTTCGCGCCGCTCCAGGTCCAGCCTCAAGGCGCCGCACTGCAGCACCGGGGTGTCCAGCACCGCCTGGGTGGCGTGCCGCAGGGCGACCCGGATCCGCGCCAGCAGTTCCTCGGCGCCGAACGGCTTGGTGAGGTAGTCGTCCGCGCCCAGATCCAGGGCCTGCACCTTGTCCTTCTCCTGGTTCCGGGCCGAGATGATGATGATCGGCTTGCGGCTCCACTGGCGCAGGCTCTGCAGCACCTTGCCGCCTTCCAGGTCGGGCAGGCCCAGGTCCAGCAGGATGATGTCCGGATTGTGGGTCCTGGCCATGGCCAGGCCGTCGGTCCCGTTGGCGGCGGTGAGCACCTGGTAGTCGTTGTTCGCCAGCGTGGGAACAAGGAATCGGCGAAGCGAGGCTTCGTCCTCGATGATCAGGATCAGGGGCTGGCTCATGGCGGGGCATCCAAGGTTGGGAGTAGCGTTTCGGTTTCGCAGGGGCTTGGCGGAAGCCCATCCAGGGGCAGCGAGACCCTGAACCGGGCCCCGCCCCCCGGGCGGTCCTCCACCCAGATGGCGCCGCCGTGGATCTTGACGATGGCGCCGCAGATGGCGAGCCCCAGGCCGACCCCGCCATCCTTGAGGTCCTTGGGCATCCGGAAGAACTTGTCGAACACCCGCTGGTGGAATTCGGCCGGGATGCCGGGGCCGCGGTCGGCGATCTCCATCTGGATCGTCCCCGGTTCCTCCCAGGCGCGCAATTCCACGGGACTGTCGGGGGCATGGCGGTGGGCGTTGCTGAGCAGGTTGATCAGCACCTGCTCCATGAGCGCGCCGTCCAGGGGCACCAGCGGCAGGCTTTCGGGCAGATCCACCCGGATCGGCAGGGGGCCCTTGCGCGCCTCCATGCGCAGCACCGCCGCGCCCACCACCTCGTCCAGCAGCTGCCATTCCTTCTGGATGCGGATGGTCCCGCTCTGCAGCCGGGTGAGGTCCAGCAGGTCGCTCAGCAGGCGCGCCAGCCGCTCGCTTTCATCGCGGATCATGGCCAGCAGGTCCGTGCGGGTCTCCTCCGGCAGCGGTTCCGGCAGCAGCAGGCTGCTGGCGGCGCCCTGGATGGCCGCCAGCGGCGTGCGCAGGTCGTGGGAGACCGCCCCCAGCAAGGTGTTGCGCATGCGCTCGGACTCGGTGTCGAGCCGGGCCTGCTGGGCCGCCTCGAGGTAGCGGACCCGCTCCAGGGCCAGGGCGCCCTGCACCGCCAGGGACTGGAACAGGCCCCAGGACTCCTGGAGCAGCGGCCGGCCGCCATCCAGGCTCAGCTGGAGCAACCCTTCGGCGCCGCCCTGCCCGGCCAGGGCCACGTAGGTGCAGGCGTTCATGAACAGCGGCTCGAACGGTTCCGGCCGGGTGGCATTGTCGCTGAACTGGGGCAGCAGCTCGCTGGGCCGGGGGCTGGGCGGGGCCTCCGGCGCTTCCGGCAGCTGCCGCCAGGTGTCGCCTTCCCCCGGAACCAGCATCCAGGCCTCGGCCTGGAACAGGCCGTGCAGCCGCTCGGCCAGGACCTCGGCCACTTCCCGGGCGGTGGAACAGCGCCCCAGGGCGCGGCCCAGGAGCATGACCAGCAGGGTTTCCGCCTCCCGCCGGCGCAGCGAACGGGTCTCCCGGTGCAGGCTGTCCACCAGGAGCACCACCATCTGCACCAGGATCAGGGCGCCCGCCAGGTAGAGCCCGTTGGTCCAATCCCCCGGCAGGTAGGGGAACCGGCCGGGGATGAACCAGCTGGCGAAGGCCAGCACGACCGCGAAGCTTGCCGGCACCGAGAAGGCCCTGCCCCACCGGTGGGCGATGAACCCGACCCCCAGGGCGAACACCGGCGGGACACCGGGAAAGCCGACCACCGTGTACAAGGCCATCGCGAAGATCGTGCAGACCCCGAGCAGCGCGCCGATGGCCAGCACGATCCCCAGCAGGTCCGCGCCGCCCTGCACCGATCCGGCCCTGGCCGTATCCAGCGGGATGGCGACGATGCGCACCCCGAGGGTGCGCCGGATGGCCTCCTGGGCCCGGGTGTGCTCCAGGCGGTCCCAGGGCCCGGCGGGACGGTACTTGCCCATGACCACCTGGGCGACCTTGCGCCGGGTGCCCTCGGCGATGAGGCCGTCGCTGACCGTGGAGGCCCGCACCCAGGCGGTCTCGGCCCCCAGGTCACGGGCCTCCTGCAGCCACACCCGGGCCTGGTCCTTCTCCATGGCGGTCTCCCAGTCCGGCACCTCCACATGCACCGCCACCCAGGGCCGCCCCTGTTCCCGCGCCATGCGGAAGCCGGTATGCACCATGCGCAGGGTGCGCGCCTCGGAGCCCAGGGCGACGAGGATGGGGTCGGCCGAGACCGGTGGGGGATCAGACAGGGCACTCTCCTTAGCAGGGTTTGTCCCATGATGCCCCATACGAAGGGGCCGCGCCAATGGACGCGGCCCCATTCAACAGGTTCGGTGCAGAATTCTAGAGATAAGCCTCTTCGCCGTGGAGGGAGACGTCCAGGCCGAGCTCTTCTTCATGCTCGCTCACCTTGACCGCGGTGACCTTGTTGATCAACCACAGAGCGGCGTAGCTGAATAGGAAGGCGTAGACCATGGTGATGAAGACGCTGATCACCTGGAAGGAGAAGAAGTGCACGCCGCCCCTGAGCAGGCCGTCGGCGCCGCCCGGGTTCCAGATGGTGGTGGCGAAGATGCCGGTGCAGATGCAGCCGACCACACCGCCCACGCCGTGGCAGCCCCAGACATCCAGCGCGTCGTCCAGGCCCAGGTGGTTCTTCAGTTCAATGGCCATGTAGCAGACGCAGCTGACGATCACGCCGATCGCCACGGCACCCGCGGGGCTGACATAGCCGGCGGCGGGGGTGATGGCCACCAGGCCGGCCACGGCGCCCGTGAGCAGGCCGACGAACTTGGGCTTCTTCTCGAACTTCCAGGCCAGGCCGAGCCAGGTGATGGCGGCCACGGAAGCGGTGATGTCGGTGTTGGCGAAGGCGACCAGGGTGACCTTGTCCACCTGGAGTTCGCTTCCGGCGTTGAAGCCGTACCAGCCGAACCAGAGCAGGGCGGTGCCCAGGGCGACGAGGGGCACGCTGTGGGGGCCTTTGTCCATGAACTTGCGCTTGCCGACGTAGACGACGGAAGCCAGGGCCGCGAAGCCGGCGGTGGTATGCACCGCGGTGCCGCCGGCGAAGTCCAGCACGCCCCACTTGGCGAACAGGCCGTTGCCCCAGACCATGTGCGCGATCGGGAAGTAGACGCAGAACATCCACAGGGTGAGGAAGATCATGTAGGCCGGAAATTTGATCCGGTTGGCGAAGGCGCCGGTGATGAGCGCCGGGGTGATGATGGCGAACATCATCTGGTAGACGAACAGCACCAGCAGCGACAAGGTGTAGGCGCTGGGGGTGTTGGCGTTGACCGTGATGAGGCTGTCCGGCCGGACGCCATTCAGGAAGGCGTAGTGGAAGTTGCCGATGACCCCGCCTTCGCCGCCGCTGAACACCAGGGAGAAGCCGCAGGCCCACCACAGGAAGGTGGTCCAGCCCATGGACACGAAGCTCTGGATCATGATGGCCAGCACGTTCTTGCGGCCGACCAGCCCCCCATAGAAGAACGCCAGGCCCGGTGTCATCAGCATCACGAGGCTGGCGGCAACAAGCATGAAGGCTATGTTGCCCGTGTCAAACGCGTTGGGCGTCATGTCTGGCTCCTTAATGAGGTGGAATGTCGTCTGACCGGCTGAGTGTCGGCCGTTAGGTTGGAGATGCGCTTGGGAAAGTGCCGGGTCCGCTGGGTCAGCAGTCCATGCACGGAACGAATGCTATGGACGATAGCATGCGGTCAATTTCCCATCTTGGCAAAAATGCCCCTGTTGCCTTATTTGTGACTGAAATCCCAGCAGGTTGAAAGGCTATTTGGCGCCTATGCCAGGGAGGAACTTGAGCTGTCAATGGTATGAAAAACATTTTGAAAAATTATATAACTCAATTTATTACTGCTTTTAAAATTGGAATCAAATGTCGCGTCAGAAAGATTTGATAAAATTGATGAAATTTTCTCTTATCTTTTGTTTATGCATCTTTTTTCAATCCGAAAGGATCATGAATTTATGAATAAATGAATATTTAATCATAATTTTGAAATTTTGATGAAATCATAAATCAACCCGACCGGCAGATGCTCGCCATGCCAAATCAACCCATTTAAATACAACGCTTATATCCGTTTTTGCGGTGTTCGAAGGGCCCTTTGATCTTGATCACATTTTTACGTTTCATGGTTCAATGCACACTTCCTTATTTACGAATGTGATATATTTTTTTTACACGTTCTTTATGTTCCTCTTTCACCTGGATACGACGTCCGCTCGGCCGGATTGACCGCCATCCCCCCCGTTCAACCCTTTCCCCAGGAGGTAACCCGTGCTTCCCCAGATCAATACCGGCAATACCGGATTCATGATCTTATGCACCAGCCTGGTCATGCTCATGACCCCAGGGCTGGCCTTCTTCTACGGGGGCCTGGTGCACCGCAAGAATGTCCTGGGGGTCATGATCCAAAGCTTTGTATCCATGGGCTGGACCACGGTCATCTGGTTCGCCTTCGGCTATTCCATGAGCTTCGGCCCCAGCATCCACGGCATCATCGGCAACCCGTTCACCCACGCCTTCCTGCGGGGCATCGATCTGCACAGCCTCTACCAGGGCAACACCACCCTGGGCATCCCCACCTTCGTGCACGTGGCCTACCAGATGATGTTCGCCATCATCACCCCGGCCCTGATCACCGGCGCCTTCGCCAACCGGGTGACCTTCAAGGCCTACATGTGGTTCCTCACCGCCTGGTTGATCTTCGTCTACTTCCCCTTCTGCCACATGGTCTGGCATCCCGACGGCCTGCTGGCCCAGTGGGGCGTGCTCGACTTCGCGGGCGGCATCGTCGTGCACAACACCGCCGGTCTGGCGGCCCTGGCTTCGGTGCTCTACGTCGGCCGGCGCAAGGTGATCGACACCATCCCCCACAGCATTCCGATGGTCGCCCTGGGCACCGGCCTGCTCTGGTTCGGCTGGTACGGCTTCAACGCCGGCAGCGAATTCCAGGTGGATTCCGTGACCACCTCCGCCTTCCTCAACACCGACATCGCTGCCTCCTTCGCCGGGGTCACCTGGCTGGTGGTGGAGTGGATGAACGCCAAACAGCCCAAGTTCCTCGGCCTGCTCACCGGCGCCGTGGCGGGGCTCGCCACCATCACCCCCGCGGCCGGTTATGTTTCTCCCATGACCGCGGCACTCATCGGCATCCTCGCCGGCGTGATCTGCTACTACGCGGTGGCCCTCAAGAACAGCCTGGGCTGGGACGACGCGCTGGATGTCTGGGGCGTGCACGGCGTGGGCGGCTTCATCGGCATCATCTTCCTCGGCCTGTTCGCCGACAAGATGTGGAATCCCAACATCGTCACCAACGGCCTGCTCACCGGCGGCGGCTTCAGCTTCCTGGGCAAGCAGCTGGGCGCCGTGGCGCTCTCCTCGGTGTGGGCCTTCGGGTTCACCTATGGCATGCTCTGGCTGATCGACCGCATCACCCCGGTCAAGGTCGCGCAAGGCGTCGAAGAGAGCGGCCTGGATCAGGGCCTGCACGGCGAAAGCGCCTACACCGGCGGTTTGTAGGCTTCACCCACGGCGGGCGGGTTCCGGCCATGGCGGGCCGGAACCCGCCCGCTGTTTTTCACCAGGCGTCCCGAGCATTCAAGCCCCGATCCAGGAATCCAGTCGTGATAAATTACTTGGCCGCCGCATCCGGGCGGGAGGAACACGATTGGCAAATATGGCTAGCCTTACCGCAGACCGGACCCTGACCCCCCGAGAGCGGGTCGCGCTCTTTCGAACCATTTACGCCTCCCGCCGGATCGACGACCGGGAAATCACCGGGAAGCGCCAGAACCGGGTGTTCTTCCAGATCAACGGCGCCGGCCATGAGGCGATCCAGGCGGCCGCGGCACTGTGCCTGCGGCCCGGCCGCGACTGGTTCTTCCTGTACTACCGGGACCGCGCCCTGGCCTACGGGCTGGGCGTCAGCGCCAGGGACATGTTCCTGGGCTCGGTGGGTTCCAAGCTCGACCCCGCCACCGGCGGCCGGCAGATGCCCAGCCACTGGTGCGATCAGCGCCTCAACATCTTCTCCACCTCCAGCCCCACGGGCTCCCAGTGCCTCCAGGCGGTGGGCGCGGCGGAAGCCATCCTGCGCGCCGGGCAGGCCGGCCTGCGGGAACCGCTCGGCATCGGCGCCGACGAGGTGGTCCTGGTCACCATCGGCGACGGTTCGGCGGCCGAAGGCGAATTCTGGGAGAGCATCAACAGCGCGGTGAACCTCAAGGTGCCGCTGGTGTTCCTGCTCCAGGACAACGGCTACGCCATCTCCGTGCCCACGGAAGTGCAGTACCCCGGCGCCAACGCCGCCGCCCTGCTCAAGGGCTGGGAGGCCCACGGCCTGCTGGTGCTGGACGAGGTGGACGGGCTCGACCCCATCGCCAGCCATGCGGCCATGGCCCAGGCGGTGGCCTACGCCCGGGAGCGGCACGGGCCGGCCCTGGTCCGGGCCAAGGTGAGCCGGCCCTATTCGCATTCCCTCTCCGATGACGAGCAGGTCTACAAGACCCCGGCCCAGCGCGCCGAGGAGGCCCGCACCGACCCGCTGGCCACCTACCCGGCCCGGCTGCTGGAACTGGGCGACCTGACCGCGGCCGGGCTCGAGCAGCTCAAGGCGGAGATCCAGGCCGAGGTGGACCTGGCCTGGGAAGCGGTGCTGGACAGCCCGCCCCCGGACCCTGGCAGCAGCTGCCTGCACCTGTACAGCGAGACGGTGGATCCCACCGGCCCGGCCTTCGACACCGAGGACCGGGCCGGCGACCAGGAGACCGGCGCCAAGACCATGATCGACCTGATCAACACCACCCTGCGCCAGGAGATGACCCTGAACCCGGCCATCCTGCTGTTCGGCCAGGATGTGGCCGATGCGAGCCGGGAGGAGATCCTGGCGGAGGTGAAGGGCAAGGGCGGGGTGTTCAAGGCCACCCACGGCCTCCAGCGGCAGTTCGGGGCGCACCGGGTGTTCAACGCGCCCCTGGCGGAGGCCACCATCATCGGCCGGGCCATCGGCTTGGCGGCCAGGGGCTTCAAGCCGGTGGTGGAGATCCAGTTCTTCGACTACATCTGGCCGGCCATGCAGCAGATCCGGGACGAGCTGGCCTGCATCCGCTGGCGCAGCGACAACCACTTCAAGGCACCGGTGGTGGTGCGGGTGCCCATCGGCGGCTACCTCATGGGCGGCGCCATCTGCCACAGCCAATGTGGCGAAAGCACCTTCACCCACATCCCCGGCCTGCGCGTGGTCTGCCCGTCCCGGGCGCTGGACGCCGCCGGCCTGCTGCGCACCGCCATCCGCTGCGACGACCCGGTGCTGTTCCTGGAGCCCAAGCACCTCTACCGCCAGACCCACAACAAGGGCAACGATCCCGGTCCCGAGTTCATGATCCCGTTCGGCAAGGCCCGCACGGTGCGGGAAGGCGAGCACCTGTCGGTGATCACCTATGGCAGCACGGTCTACCGGGCGGTGCAGGCCGCGCGCCAGGCCGAGGCCGAGGGGATCAGCGTGGAGATCGTCGATCTGCGCACCCTGAATCCGTTCGACTGGGAGGCCGTGGCCCGGACCGTGCGCAGGACCCACCGGGTGCTGGTCGCCCACGAGGACAGCCTCAGCTGGGGCTACGGCGCCGAAATCGCGGCGCGCATCGCCGACGAGCTGTTCTTCGACCTGGACGCCCCGGTGCGCCGCCTGGCCGCCAAGGACACCTGGGTGGCCTACCACCCGGACCTGGAGGGGGAAATCCTGCCGCAGCCGCTGGATTTCCTGGAGGCGTACCGGGCGCTGGCGCGGATCTAACGGGCCAGCAGCGCGCGCAGCTTGTCGGTCTTGGAGCGGGGCAGGCGCAGGCCCTGGATGATGTTCAACGGCGAAACCCCGGCCTTCTGGGCGCTGTGGCGCAGGGCTTGCAGGCAGTAGCGGTTGACCGCCTCGCGGTTGCGTTCCAGGGCCTTCAGGGTGGTGAGCCGCAGGGTCGCCGGGAAGGCCTCCCAACTGCAATCCCAGGACACCTCGGGGGCGTCCTCCTCGACGGCGGCCACCAGGTGGCTGGCCCAGTCGGCCGGGTCATCCAGCAGGGGGGCAGCGACGGTCAGGAGGGTGTCGAAACCGTCGACCAGGTTGGCGATTTCCTGGATGGCCTGGTCGATCCGGCCTTCGCACTGGCCGAGCAGGATGTTCCAGGCAATGGGCGTGAGCCGGAACAGGGCGTCGCCCACGCGCAGGTGCACGGACATGCCCGCCTGCAGCAGACTGCGCACCGGATAGTCCCCGGCGCCCTCGATCAGGGTGCGGGCTCCGCCGCCGGCGCGCAGGTTGCGGGTGAACAGCAGCCCCGGGTTGAGCCCCAGCACGTCCAGGAAATAGAAGCGGTTGGCGAGGAGATGGATGCGCTCGGCATTGCCGGCGGACATCGGGTGGCTCTGCTGCACGCTGCGGAAGATGCTCTCGAAGGCCTCCTCCGGTTCGAACAGGGCGTGGGCCAGAAGGAACAGGACGTTGCGGATCTTCAGGCCGGGGTCGCCGAACACGATATCGCGCTTGCGGTCGCCGACGCAGGCCCGCCAGTGCAGGGCGACGTCGGATTTCAGGCCGGCCAGGAAGCGGCTCACTTCCTGGTCCTGCAGGTGCGCCGTCAGGTCGGCGACCTCGGTGCTGGAGAAGGTCCGGGCCTGGTCCGGCTCGGCTTCGTTCTTCTGCAACTGGGCGATGGCCTCGGCGTTGGTGATGCGGCGCGGCAGCACCAGCTCGATCCGGCCCAGGCCGAACGGGTAGTGCTGCGCCCCTTCCAGGGCGTAGGCCCCGAACAGGCTGGAGCCGGCGATCAGGTCGCGCCGCAGGACCTGCTGCAGGCGCCCGGCCCAGGCCGGATCGGCGGGCACGGCGAACAGGTCCAGGTGGGTGGAGGCCAGCCCCAGGCCGGCCTCGGCGATCCCCTCCAGCAAGCCCAGGCGCGTGTCCCAGTCCAGCCCGGCGAAGGGTTCGGCGGTGCCGGACTGGCGCAGGTGGTCCAGGGTCCCGAACGGGTCGCGGGCCAGGCAGGCGCCCAGGATGGCGGCATAGGCCCACGGCAGCGCCTTCAGCCCGGGCGGGACCAGGGCGAGCAGGTGGTTGCGGGCGTGCTGGGAGCGCCGGGCCCGGGCCTGCTCGAAGCGGCGCTGGACCTCGAAACCCTCCCGGGCCTGGCTGAGGCCCAGCCCCTGGTAATGGGTCTCCAGGGTCCGGTACTCCTCGTAATCCAGCACCGGCTGCTGCCGGAGGGCCGCCAGGGCCACCAGGAGCCGGTGCTCGTCCGTGGCGAGCCCGGCGTCAGCCAGGCCTTCCAGCGTTTGCTCCGCCGCTTCCAGCGCACAGGACAGTTCAGTCAACAGCCGATCGTCCGAGCCTAGCTCCAGGGACGGAAGGTATTTCATCACCGCCCGGGCGCCGCCCTCCCGGGGCCCGCGCAGCGCCAAGGCCAACCGGGCTTCCGGGCCGGCGGAATGGACGGCCTTGAGGAAATCCTTGGGCTTCGGTTCGCCGCGCCGGGGGTCGAACCTCGACAGCTCGCGCGCCCGGATCAGCAGTTCGCCATAACTGCCCGCCAGGGCCGGGTCGGCCGCCAGGCGCGCGGCCATGGCCGTCCGGGCCCGATCAGCCCGTTCCAGGGCCTCGGCCAAGGCTTCCTGCGGGGAGCTGTCCATGGAGATATCCAAAGTGAACCTCCACGCGGCCAGTACCCTCCGCCAGGACAATTCATTGTAATTATCATTTCAGCTCATGGCAATCGAAGGCTGTGCCCTGCGGATTCATGGGAAACTGGGCGCGCCCCGGAGCCCCATGGAAACCACCTTCCTTTCCGCCACCATCCTGCTCATCCTCACCACCGACCCGCTGGGCAATATTCCGCTGTTCATCGCCACGCTGGAAAAGGTCAGGCCCGAGCGGCGCTTCACCATCATCACCCGGGAAGTGCTCATCGCCTTCGCGGTGCTGATGACCTTCATGCTGTTCGGCAAGGGCTTCCTGGAGGTGCTGCACCTGAGCAACGAGTCCCTGAGCGTGGCCGGCGGGGTGATCCTGCTGCTCATCGCCATCGACATGGTGTTTCCCCACCGCAAGGCCCATGTGGAGGAGCACGCGTTAAAGGGCGAACCCTTCATCGTGCCCCTGGCCATCCCGCTCATCTCCGGTCCATCGGCGATGGCCACGGTGCTGCTGCTGTCCAGCCGCAACCCCGGCCGGTCCCTGGAGTGGGCCTGCGCCATCTTCATCTCCATGGCCGTGGTCTACACGGTCTTCCTGCTGGCCTTCCGCCTGCGCGACCTGCTGGGCGCGGAAGCCATCACCGCCATGGAGCGGCTGATGGGCCTGGTGCTGACGGCCATCGCCGTGGAGATGCTGCTGGGCGGAGTGGCTTCCTACATCCGGCAAGTCCATTAACGGCTCAGCCGCTTCAGGGCGGTGGTCATGAACTCCACCGGCCCCGGCAGCAGCCCCACGTCCGCCACCACGTTCTGCCCTTCCTGGGCCAGCATGTAGTGCAGCGCCTCGTTGACCGCGGCGCCCACGGGCTGGCCGGGCGCCCGGTTCAGGTAGGCATAGAACATCCGGGGCATGGGGTACTTGCTGTTGGTCACCATCTCCTGGGTCGGGTAGCGCGCCTCGGTGCCGCCGAACGGCACCACGGGCAGGGTCTTGTTGGTGGCGAACCAGGCGGCCATGGGGCCGAAGCCGATGCCGGCCACGTCGGTGCTGACCGCCTCGGCCAGCGCCGAGGAGTCCTCCCGGTCGATGATGCCGGCCCGGTACTCGCCCTTGAGCAGGGCCATGGTGGCGAAGGAGGCGCGGGTGGCGGTGCCTTCGGCCCGGGCGTAGGCGTTGATGGTGCGCTTGGCCAGCTCGCCCTGGACCCCGAGGTCGCCCCACACCACGGCGGGGGCGGCGGCGCCGCCCAGCCGGTTCCTGGAGTAGATGGCGTCCAGCTGTTCCATGGAGATGGCGGTGATGGGGTTGGCCCTGTTGACGAAGATGATGGTGGCGTCCAGGCAGACGGGGATGCGCATGGGCAGGTAGCCGTACTTGTCCTGGAAGGCCTTCATTTCGGGGGCGAGGAGCTCCCGGGCCGTGATCACCAGGGGCGCCTTGCCGGCTTGCAGGGCGGCCACCGCCTCGGTGGTGAGCTTGGGCAGGAAGACCAGGCTGGCCGCCGGCTGGAGCTTGCGGAAGCCCCGGTTCCACTCGTCGCCCAGGTCTGTCAAGGCATCGGTGCAGGGGATCTCCAGGGGTCCCTTCAGCGCGGCGCCCGCCTGGTAGTGCGGCAACACCTCGGAAACCGTGGCGCGGACCTGGACGGACTGGGCTTGCAGCCGGCAGAGCATCGGCGCGGCCGCGGCCAGAACCAGAGCCAGTGGGATGGGATGCAAATGATTCCTCATAAGGCCCTCCGGGCTGGTAGAGCATCGGGTGATCGTCAAGGTAGCTGGATACTGTCAAGATACGCAATAAGTCCGGCCATGGGGAGTTTTCAGCGGTTCCGGGAGCGCCACCGGACCCAGACTACATCCTGCACTCGGACGCCGACGAGTCGTTCCGTGTCACCAGCCCGCACATGCAGGATGGGCGCCTGGTGGGCGAGCTGGGCGTGGCGGAGATCAAGGAGCGGACCTGCTACGCGCTGCGCGGCCGGTTCGCGCGCAGCGTCGATACCGCCCAGCTGGTGTGGCAACTTGGCGCCCGATAAAGCGTCAGCCAGGTGCTTCGAAGGAACCCGGACCGTCCGTGCGGTTGGGGACCTGGCGAATCACTGATATATCTCCGCGTCGTACTGGGACTCGTGGAGGTAGTCATACCCGCCCGTTATCAGCACCGTGCCATCCGGCAATAGCGTTGCCGTATGGTTCTGCAGTTGTTCCAGCAAGCTGCCGGTGGGAAAGAACTGCAGGCTTGCAGGGTCAAACAGTTCAGCCGAAGCCGTGGTGCTGAAGCTGGGAGGGACAATGTCTCCTCCGCCAGCCACCAGAACAATGCCGCTGGGCAGAACCGTCGCAGAGTGGTTCATCCTGGGGACCGCCATGTTCCCGGTAGCCGTGAAGGTGGGTGTAGCCTGGGAAAGATCGCAAACCTCGGCCCCCGCCAATTGGCCGTTCCATGCGCCCCCCACGAACAGGACCCTGCTGCCTGGCAAAAGGGTGGCGGTGTGGAATTGCCGCGCTTGCAGCATGGAGCCAATGACCGCCACGGTCCCCGACACCGGCTGGAAGGCCTCGACCTGGGTGGAACCATTGCCGCCGGCGATCACGACCCTCCCATCAGGGATGACGGTCGCACTGAGGTTCGCCCTGCCCGAGGCCAGGGTCGCTGGCAAGAGAGAGAACGCTCCGGTGCCGGGATCATAGAGTTCCATGGTCGTCAGGGGGGTATTGGTCGCGTCCAGGCCCCCTATGATGAGGACTTGGCCTGCCAGGGAACCGCCACTGAGCAGCACGGCTGCATGGGCGGTCCGGGGGGTATTCAGTGACCCGGTGGTGCTGACGGTGCCTGCAGCCGGATCGTAGATCTCCGCCGAGCCCAGGACCGAAGCCGCTCCCTCGCCGCCCACGAACAGAACCCTGCCATCCGTCAATTGGGTCGCGGTATGGGAATATCGCGCGAAGGCCAGCGATGGGGTGGCTGGACTGAAGGTTCCTCCACTGGGATCGTAGCGTTCCATGCTGGCGATGGCCTCTGCCCCAGACCCGATCGTTATCCCTCCGGCTATCAGCACTTGACCAGCGGAATTGGCGGAAGCGAGGACGGTGGCGGAGTGCGATGCTCTCCTTACAGACATGTGGCCCGTCATGGAAAAACTGCCCACCGGCGGGGGTGTGGGTACCGGGGAGGCATTGGAAGAGCCGGAACCGCCCGCACACCCAAGACCACAGGCAACAACCAACGAAATGACCATTTTCAAGAAGCTCGACATGAACACCACCCCCTTGCATTTTAATTAAAAATTTATAATTCGCAAGGATGGCCATGCGGGGCCCAGGGGGAGCTCGCCGGTCTCCACGATTTGCCGGATGACCCCGATAATCTCGTCACCGGGAACGGTGAGGGTCGTAAAATGGATTCTTGCGAATCGGCCTATACCTTTTTTTTCCGATTCACGTTCTGCCGTTCCGTGACAGCCAGCCTTAGGAGCCCCGTCCATGCCGTCCTCCCTGCAATGGCGCAGCAACGTCCTCGAAGCCTACCCCGACCTGTTCACTCCCGAGGTGCTCCAGGCCCTGGCCGCCCTTGCCCCGTTCAACCGCGAACGGAACGAGCTGATGGCTGCGCGGACCGCGCGCCGCGCCGCGCGCTTCGGCGCGGGCGAGCGGATCGGCTTCCTGGATCCCCGGGCGCCCATGCCCCGGAGCGGAATCACCGTGGCCCAGGCCCGGGCCGGCGACTTCGACGGTGCCGTGATCCCCCCGGACCTTGCCCGCCAGTGGATCCAGGGCACCGGCCCGGGCACCAGGCCCCGGGCGGATGTGCGGGCGGGCATCCGCAACGTGGCCTACGCCCTGCTCTCGGGGGCCGACGGCTGGATGTTCGACGGCGAGGACGCCATGGGCCAGGTGGACACCATGTCCCTGGACAACCAGCGCAACCTGAAGCTGGCCCTGGCCCGGGACCCGCTGTTCCTGGAGGTGGCGGAAACGGTTTCGGCGGAGATGAACGCCTGGGCCAAGGGTTTCTTCGGCCAGCCGATCATCGGCGACTGGCGCAGCCAATTGGACTTCACCACGGTGATGTTCCGCGCCCGGGGCCTGCACCTGGACGACCGGCACCTCCGGGAGCATCAGGGCGCCGGCTTCTCGGCGTCCATCACCGACCTGGTGCTGTTCGTGGTGCACAACCAGGCCCGCCTGCGCGCCGCCGGGCGCAGCGTGGTGCTCTACCTGCCCAAGATCCAGAACGTCGAGGAGGCCGCCCTCTGGAACGCCATGCTGCTCGCCCTGGAAGCCCATCTGGGGCTGCCGGCCGGCACGCTGAAGGTCTACGTGCTGGTCGAGCAGCTGGAGGCCAGTTTCCAGCTCATGGAGATCCGGGCCGCCCTGTCGCCCCACCTGGTGGGCTTCAACACCGGCCGCTGGGACTACATCAACAGCGTCGCCGACGCCATGGCCTGGGATCCGGCCTTCGTGAACCCCAACATCGAATCCATCACCATGACCTACGGCTACATGCAGGCCTACGAGCAGCGCGTCCGGAGCGCCTGCGCCAGCCCGGACCGCCAGGGCCGGCGCGCCCTCTGGCAGGGCGGCATGGAGCCCAACATCCCGGTGGGCTCCGAAGCCGGCGTGGCCGCCAGCATGGCCTGGGCGGTGGCCAGCGCCGAGCGCGAGCAGCGCGCGGGCGCCTCGGGCAAGTGGGTGGCCCACTGGAAGATGGTCCATATCGTGCGCCCGGTGTGGGAGAAGGTGGGCGAACCGAACCAGCTCGGGCGGGTCGTCCCGGCCCTGGCTCACGGTCCCGGGGATGGCGCGGCCTTGACCCGCCTGGAGCCCGCTCCGCGCACCATCCGGGGCGCCCGCAACCTGCTTTCGGTGGCCCTGCAGTACGGCAACGCCTTCCTGCGCGGCTTCCAGGCCGCGGCCCTGAAGCCCGCGGATTTCTTCGGCGACGACAACGTGCTCTACCTGATGGAGGACATGGCCACCGGCGAGATCCGCCTGTCCATCCTATGGGAGTGGCTGCACAAGGGCGCCGCCTTCACCGAGGACGATCCCGGGGTCGGCGTGCGCCAGGGCGACCGGTTCACCCCGGCCCTGTTCGAGCGCCTGCTGGAGGAGGAGTACGGCAAGCTGCGCAAGGCCCACACCAAGGATGTCCACGACGATTCCAAGGGCACCACCCTGCCCATCGCCCGGGCCATCGCCCTGGCCTACGTGCGCAGCGACCTCAAGGCGCCCTGGTACATCGACCTGCTCAACCTCACCCTGGGCCTGGAGGACCTGCGCCCGGCCGAGCAGCGCATCGCGCGCTACCTGGAGGGCTTCGCCAAGGACGGCACCCGGATCACGGAGAACGTGGATTTCCAGGGGTGAACTGCCGTTTAAAATGGATCGATTTTTTGGCGATCAGGGTCTGGGAGGGATGGGTGTCGCCATGCCCGCGTTCGCGGCCGCCAGCAACAGCCGCTGGTCGCAGGCAAGCAGCTCGACACGAACCTGGGGCAGGTCCTTTTGCATCATCCGGGCCGCTCCCACGTGCAGCGCATCCAGTGTCCGCAGTCCCGGCTGCTTGGCGGCGATTCGTTCAGCGGCCAGGTAGGTTGCTTCGGTCATTTCAAGCTCCTGGATCTCGGCATCCCAGAAGTCGTTCACGGACTCGGTAATGCCTGCGAAGGCCCCCGGGGTCAGCCGCCCGTCCTTCCTGGCCCGCTCAAGCGTGATGCGGGTCTCGGTCAGGACCAGACGGAGTGCCCACAGTTCATCCGGCTTCCCGGCGGCGGCAGCCACTTCGGCGGAGTTGGCTTCTTCGAGGAAGAGCTTGAGGAATGCGGAGGTGTCGATGCAGGCAAGGGTGATCAACTTTCACCCCTTGTCCCATCCAGCAGGTCGTCGATGCTGGCCCCTGGAGACATCTTGAATCGCTGGGGCATGGTCCGCACCCGTTTCGGGGCATCCACTTCGGGGACATGGGGCACCAGGTCCGCCACCGGGCGGCCATGGACCGTGATCGTCAATCTGGAACCCAGGGAAACTTCCCGCGCCAGCCGGGGAAGCTGCTCCTTCGCTGTTCGCATCGGAACCTGTCGAGCTTGCATGACCGACCTCCCTGATGGCAAAGGTAGTCACATTTGACATTGTGTCCACAAAAAAACCGGGGCTGCGCCAAGGAAAGGCACCCGGGAGTGATCCGTGGACGAATGTTATGGGTTACAAGGAAGGAACTTAAGGCGTCCCGCCGGCATCCGGGAAGGGTGGGTTTCCCACCTCGAATGGAATGCTGTTCAAGGATTCTCGGCCATGCGGGCAATTCCGGTCAAACAGGCGGCGCTGGTGGTCGTGGGGCTCGCCTTCTTCACCGATGCGCTGGTCTACGCCATGCTCCCGCCGCTGCTGCCGGAATATGCCCGGAGCTTCGGCCTGAGCCAGACCCGGCTCGGGCTGCTGTTCGGCCTCTATGCCGCGGCCCTGCTGCTGGCGACCCTGCCCCTGGGCACCTGGGCCGACCGGAGCGGGCGCCGGGGACCGTTCCTGGGCGGGCTGGTCGGCTTCGGCGCGGCCACGATCCTGTTCGCCTTTGCCAACAGCTATCCGCTGCTCCTGCTGGCCAGGGTGTTCCAGGGCATGGCCGCCGCCGCCACCTGGGTCGCGGGCCTGTCCCTGCTGGCCGACCACTTCCCCGCCGCCCAGCGCGGCAAGGCCATGAGCACCGTGTTCGCCTGCGCCAATCTGGGGCTGTTCGTGGGCCCGGCCTTCGCCGGCTGGATGGCCCGGTTCTGGACGCCCCGCGGGGCCTTTCTCATGGTGGCGGGCCTGGCGCTGCTGGACGCCCTGGCGCGGCTGACCCTGCTGCCCCGGGAACAGCCGGCCCCGGCCGCGGTGGCGCCGGGCTACCTGAAGCTGCTCAAGGACGGTTCCATCCGGGTCTACGCCGGCACCATGGGCATGGGCGCCATCCTGGCGGCCGCGCTGGAGGCCACGCTGCCCATGCAGCTGTCGACCCGCCTGGGCATGGACAGCGTGGCCATCGGCCTGGTGTTCACCTTCACCGCCCTGGCCAGCATGATCGTCTCGCCGCTGGTGGGACACTGGACCGACCAGCGCGGCGCGGCGCAGCCCCTGCGCCTGGGCCTGGTCCTGGGGGCCTGCCTGCTGGCCGCCGCGCCGTTCCTGCCCGGCCGGACCGCGGTGTGCGCCTTCATGTTCGCCCTCGGCGGCACCACCAGCCTGCTGATGTCCCCCTGCGGGCCGGCGCTGACCAGGCTGGTGGAGCGCAAGGGCGGGACCGCCTACGGCTCGGTGTTCTCGCTGCTGAACATCACCTTCTCCCTGGGCATCATGGCCGGGCCGCTGGTGGGTTCAGCCCTGGCCGACCTGCTGGGGCTCAAGGCCGCCATGGCCATCCTGGCGAGCGGCTTCCTGCTCTACCTGGCACCCCTGTCCGGCCGCCGTCAGTGACTGTGGCCGTGGGCTTCCCGGGCCGGCGGCGCCGGGGTGTAGTCGATCTTCCGGCCGAACACCAGCCAGAGCCCGTAGACGGCCACGCCGGCGAAGCCCAGGTTGCGCAGCGGCACCAGCACGCCGGCCAGCCAGCTGCAACCGTGGCTCATGATGGCCAGCACCGCCAGGGCGGCACCATAGGTCACCAGGAAGACGCCCCAGCGGGAGGCCGGAACCGCGGCGGGCCGCACCTCGGGCGGAACGATGGTGGTGGGGTTGGCCTTTTCGCCCAGGAGATTCACGCCCTGGAAAAGCATCACCGCCGCCAGCAGGTAAACCGACAAATAGACAAGCATGGACGCACTCCTGATCCTCCACAGATAGCATGGATTCAGCAATCAGGCCAGCGCTAGACGGGCGGGACAGGCGGGGTATAGATCACATCGTCCGTCGAGGCGATGCCCGAGGCGGTCACCACCACCTGGCCGGAGGGAATATCGGCGGCCACGTCCACCGTGAGGGTGTTGGGATCATTGTAGGTGAAGGGGCAGGAAACGCCGCCGATGGTGACGCTGGAGGTATCGTAGAAACCGGAACCGGCCAGCGTGACCACGATGGGCGTGATCCCGGTTTCCGAGACCACCGTGCAGCTGCTGACCACCGGCATGACGATGAAGGACTGGAGGGAATCGCCCACCCCGGCCGGATTGTTGATCTCGATCGGGTAGGTGATGGCGTTGGTGGGGACGGTCGCGGTGATCTGGGTGTCGCTGTTGATGGTGTAGGTGAGGGCGGGAATTCCGCCGAAGCTGATGTTCCAGGCGTCCTTGAAATGGACCCCGCTGATGACCACGCTGGTGCCCACCTTCGCCTCGGGCGGCTGCACGTCATAGATCTCGGGCACGTAGTAGCGCCGCTTGGCGGTGCAGGCCAGCCCCGTCAGGCACACTGCCAGCACGATGGCCGCGGGCCAGATCCCCATTTTTCGCATTTCCATCGAGCTTCTCCCCTGTGATTGTATGCGAGGCGCTCCATCCGCCGCCCTGGTTTTTCAGTCCTGGAAACTCCGGAGCAGTTCCAGGAACACCTCGCCGTAGGTCTCCAGCTTCTTCGGCCCCACCCCGCTGATGCCCAGGAGGTGCTGGGCGGTGGTGGGGCGGAACCGGGCCATGTGCTGCAGGGTGGCGTCGCTGAACACCAGGTAGGCGGGCAGGTTGCGTTCGTCCGCCAGGCGCCGGCGCAGGGCCTTGAGCTCCAGGTAGAGGGCCTCCTCCCCGTCCCGGGGGATGGCGGCAGGAGCCGCCACGGCCGGGTGGCCGCCCTTCCTGGCGCGCAGGCCGCGGGCGGCCTTGGGCGCTTCGGCCAGCACGTCCCGGCCGCCGCAGAAATCACAGGCGTCGCCGCACGGCCCGATGCGCTCCTCGAAGTGGCCCACCAGGGCCTGGTGCCGGCAGGCGTTGACCTCGGCGAAATCGAACATGGCCCGGATCTGCTTGCGCTGCAGGGCCGCCGTCGCCGGCTCCGAACCGTCCAGGAAACGCTCCAGGCTCATCACGTCGGCCCAGGAGTAGAACAGCACGCAGTCGGCGTCGGCGCCGTCGCGCCCGGCCCGGCCGATCTCCTGGTAGTAGCCCTCGATGCTCTTGGGCATGTCCCGGTGGATGACGTAGCGGATGTTGCTCTTGTCGATGCCCATGCCGAAGGCGATGGTGGCGGTGATCACGTCGACGTCGTCCCGGCGGAAGGCCTCCTGGGCCGCCTCCCGGGCCTGGGGGTCGAGCCCGGCGTGGTAGGCCCGGGCCCGCACGCCCTGGGAGACCAGGTAGTCGGCGGTGGAATCCGCCGATTTCCGGGACAGGCAATAGACGATGCCGCTCTGGCCCGGCCGCGCCTGCACCAGGCGCAGGATGGCCTCGCGCACCGCCGGGCCGTCGCCGCCCTTCTTCACCGCGTGCAGTTTCAGGTTGGGCCGGAAAAAAGAGCCCAGGAATTCGAACGGCGCCTCCATGCCCAGCTGGCCCAGGATGTCCCGGCGCACCTCGCGGGTGGCGGTGGCGGTGAGCGCCAGCACCGGCAGGCCGCCGAACCGCGCCTTGAGCCCGGCCAGGTTCCGGTAGGCCGGGCGGAAGTCGTGGCCCCACTGGCTGATGCAGTGCGCCTCGTCCACGGCGATCAGGCGCAGGTCGAGCCGGTCCAGCAGTGGGCCGACGCTTTGTTCGATGCCCTCCGGCGCGGCGTAGACCAGCTCGTATTCCCCCCGGTGCAGCGAGCGGATGCGCTCCATGCGCTCGGCCGGCTCCAGCGAGGAGTTGAGGAAGGTGGCGCGCAGGCCGGCCTCCTGCAGCCCGTCCACCTGGTCCTTCATCAGCGCGATCAGCGGCGAGATCACCAGGGTGGTGCCCCCCAGCAGCCGCGCCGGCAGCTGGTAGGTGAGCGACTTGCCGGCCCCGGTGGGCATCACCGCCAGGCAGTCCCGGCCGGCCATCACCGCCTCGATCACCGCCTCCTGGCCGGGCCGGAAGGTGTCGAAGCCGAACACCGACTTGAGCCGGGCCTTCAGGTCGGGCGCCGCCTTCAGCGCCTCGGCGATCTCGCGCAGGACCTGGATGGAAGCCGGGTCGAACGCCTCCGGACCCTGCCGGTAGCGCTCGCGCAGCTCGGTGAGGGCCCGGGCGCAGCCTTGCCGTTCCCCGGAATCGAAAAGCGAACGGAGGGCCTCGATTTGTTCGTCTAGATGCATCTGAACCGCCTGGAACCTTCCATTGTCAGGCCAGAACGCCCGGATACCAAGCCGCCGTTATCCTGCTCACACAAGGATGGCCGACACTGGCCTTACACTGGAGCAGATGAGTACCCAAGACCGCGCCAACCTGAACGATCTCCTGCGCCTGCTGGACACGCCCGCCCAGGCCCTTTCGGAAGGGGCCCTGCTGCGCTGGACCTCCCCCACGGCGCTGGCCCTGATCCTGGCCCGCTGGACCAGCCTCGACGGGCACCAGAGGCCGCTCTGGGTGGACGCCCCCTCGGAACAGGACGCCCAGACCCTGGCCCACGACCTGGGGGTGCTGCTGCCCGAGGCCCGGGTGGCCCATTTCCCGGGCTTCGCCCCGTTCGCCGGCGGCGAGTCCAGCCCGCCCGGGGTGGTGCTCAAGGACCGCCTGGCCACCCTCATCGGCCTGCTGGAGCACCGGGTGCAGGTGCTGGTGACCGGGCCCCTGGCGGCGCTGGAACGGCTGCCGCACCCCACCTGGTTCGAGAAGCAGAAGCTGGAACTGCGCCAGGGCACGGAAGTGCCCCGGGAACTGCTGCTGGAGACCCTGGTGGCGCTGGGCTACCGGCGCACTGACCTGGCCGCGAGCCAGGGCGAATTCAGCGCCCGCGGCCTGGTGGTGGACCTCTGGCCGGACCACCTGGAGAACCCCCTGCGCATGGAGTTCTTCGGCGACGAGCTGGAGAAGCTCAGCCCCTTCGACCCCGACAGCCAGCGCCGCACCGGCGAAGCCCTGCCAAGCATCACCCTCTACCCGCGCTTCGAAGGCGACCGGGGCGACGGCGAGCCTCTGCTGCGGGCGGTGGCGGGCTGCGCCGCGCTCACTCCCGAACCCGAGGACGACCTGGCCTTCCGCCGGTCGCGCCTGGCCACCCACGGCCACTTCCCCGGCGAGGAACTGTTCTACCCGCTGCTGGGCCAGCCCAAGGGCCAGCTGGCCCACTGGGTGCCGCCCTGCCTGCGGGTGCGGCTGGAGCCCCAGTGGGACGCGGCCATCCAGGACCGCGAGCGGGCCAGGATCCTGGAGAACCTGGCCGCGCTGCGCCGGGGCGGGGTGGTCTGCCCGCGCTTCGAGGACCGCTTCCTGGCCCAGGATCCCAGCCGCACCACCCTCACCCTCACCGAATGGCAGTCCGAGGCCACCGTGCCGCTCCAGGCCCAGCCGGTGCGGGAATTCCAGGGCCGCCTGGGCGAGCTGGGGGAGTATCTGAAGGACCTGGCGCTCACCGGCCACCGGGTGTTCCTGGCCGGTTCGACCCAGGGCATGCGCGACCGCCTGGGCGAGATCCTGCAGGAGTACGAGCTGCCGGTGGCCTACGGCACCCAGGCCGGCTGCCGCGCCACCCACCTGCCGCTTTCCGCCGGGCTCTACCTGAAGGAACCCAGGCTGCTGGTGCTCACCGAGCGCGAGGTGTTCGGCCGCAAGGCCATGGCGGCGCCGCCCAAGCGCAGCCGCAGCGCGGCCTTCCTGTCCGATCTGCGCGACCTCAAGCCCGGCGACCGGGTGGTGCACCTGGACCACGGCATCGGCGAGTTCGTCGGCTTCGGCGCCCTGACCGCCGGCGGCGAGGAGCAGGAAGTGATCCAGCTGCGCTACGCCGACGGCGGCATGCTCAACGTCAGCCTGGAGCGGGCCGACCTGATCCAGCGCTACGTGTCCCCGGACGGCTCCCTGGTGCCGCTGGACAAGCTGGGCGGCGCCGCCTGGGCCAGGGTCAAGCGCCGGGCCAAGAAGGCCATCCGCGACATGGCCGAGGAGCTGCTCAAGCTCTACGCCCAGCGCAAGCTGGAAAAGGGCCACGCCTACAGCAAGGACGGCCCGGAGATGGCCGAATTCGAGGCCACCTTCCCCTACGAGCCGACCCCGGACCAGATCGAGGCGAGCGAAGCGATCAAGGCCGATCTGGAAAGCGACCGGCCCATGGACCGCCTGCTCTGCGGCGACGTGGGCTTCGGCAAGACCGAAGTAGCCATGCGCGCCGCCGCCAAGGTGGCCCTGGACGGCTTCCAGGTGGCCGTGCTGTGCCCGACCACCATCCTCTGCTTCCAGCACTACCGGTCGTTCAAGGAGCGCTTCAGCGGCTTCCCGCTGCGCATCGAGATGCTGAACCGGTTCGTCGATCCCCAGGACGCCAAGGCCATCCTGCAGGACGTCGCCTCGGGCCTGGTGGAGATCGTCATCGGCACCCACCAGATGCTGGGCGCGCGGGTGAAGTTCGCCGAGCTGGGCCTGGTGGTGATCGACGAGGAGCAGCGGTTCGGCGTCAGCCACAAGGAGCGGCTGAAGAAGCTGCGGGCCAACGTGGACGTGCTGGCCATGAGCGCCACCCCGATCCCGCGCACCCTGCACATGAGCCTCACCGGCCTGCGCGAGATCAGCCTGATCGAGACCCCGCCCAAGAACCGCCTGGCCATCGAGACCGTGGTGGCGCCGTGGAGCGACGAGCTGATCGCCACCGCCATCCAGTTCGAGCTGCGCCGGGGCGGCCAGGTCTACGTGGTGCACAACCGGGTGGAATCCATCGTCTCCGTGGCCGAGCGCATCCGCGCCCTGGTGCCCGACGCCCGGGTGGGCGTGGGCCACGCCCAGCTCACCGACGACGCCCTGGAAGCGGTCATGCTCGGCTTCATGGAAGGGCGGATCGACGTGCTGGTGGCCACCACCATCGTCGAGAACGGCCTGGACGTGCCCAACGCCAACACCCTGATCGTGCACCGGGCCGACACCTTCGGCCTGTCCCAGCTCTACCAGCTGCGCGGCCGGGTCGGGCGCAGCGACGTGCCGGCCTACGCCTACCTGCTGATCCCCGGCAAGGGCGAGATCACCGAGGACGCCCGCAAGCGCCTGCAGGCGCTGGAAGACTTCTCCGAGCTGGGCGCCGGCTTCCGGGTGGCGGCCATGGACCTGGAACTGCGCGGCGCCGGCAACCTGCTGGGCGGCGAGCAGTCCGGCCAGATCCACGACATCGGCTTCGAGCTCTACGTCAAGCTGCTGGAGGAGACCCTGCAGGAACTCCAGGGCCAGCCCAGCGGCACCTTCGAAGTGCGGATCGACCTGGGCCAGGCCCAACTGTCCCGGGCCTGGATCGACCAGGCCAGCGAGCGCCTGGTGGCCTACAAGCGGGCTTCGCGCCTGCACAGCGACCGGGACCTGGAGCTGTACCGCCTGGAGCTGGAGGACCGCTTCGGCCAGGTGCCCGCCGGGGACGAGGGCAGCGACCGCTTCTTCGAGCTGCTGAAGGTGCGCATCCGGGCCCAGGCCCTGGCCATCAGCGAAGTGTCCACCGACCGCGGCCGGCTTAAGCTGCGGGTGAGCCCGCAGACCCCGCTGGATCCGGTGAAGCTCATGGCCTGGGTGCGCCGGCAGAAGGGCGCCCAGCTCAACCCTGACGGCACCGTGCTGGTGCCCGCGGTTGCGGGCCCGGCCGGCGTCATCCACCAGGTCCAGGAACTCCTGGCGGCCTGGGCTGTGCTTTAATGGGCTCCCATGCCCATCCCGGTCCGCCGCCATGATCTCCTGCTCCAGCCCGACAGCGCCCGGGTCATCGTCCGTCCCTTCATCCCGGTCGACGGGGCGGGCGTAGCCGGCACCATCGGCCGCGCCCTGGCGCTGGACGAATGGGAGGTGGTGCGGCGGCTGCGCGCGGTGCACGAGGCGTTCGGCCCGCGCCACCCGGATCTCGAACCGCTGCTCATGGGCCACTACGCCAGGGTGCGGCGCTTCCTCGTCCATCCCGGCACGCTGTCGCTGCCCCGGATGATGCTCATCGGCGCCCTGTTCTCCGGTGAGTACGCGCTGGAATCCGCGGCCCTGTTCAACCCGTCCATCGTGCCGCACCCCGATCAGGGCGGCCTCCCGGGCGGCGCCCTGCGCTTCATCATGAGCCTGCGCGCCACCGGCGAAGGGCACATCTCTTCCATCGAGTTCCGGGAAGGCGTGCTTTCGGCCGGCGGCGACCTCAGCTTCGCCCCGCTTTCGCCCCGGGTCGCCACGCCGGCGGTCACGCCCGCCCGGGGGCCGGCCGACGCCGACTACGAAGCGAGCTTTCCCGCCGGGCTGACCCTCTCGGAACGCGCCCTGGTCCCGGTCTCCGCCAACGAAAGGAACGGCATCGAGGACGCCCGCTTCGTGCGCTTTTGCGATGAGGACGGCTCGGTCACCTACTACGCGACCTATACCGCCTACGACGGCCGGAACATCCTGCCCCGGCTCATCGAGACCCACGACTTCCGGCATTTCCGCATGCCCCTGCTGACCGGGGACGCGGTGCGCGACAAGGGCATGGCGCTGTTCCCGCGCCGGGTCGGCGGCCGCTACGCGATGCTCTCCCGGCAGGACGGCGAGAACCTGTTCATCATGTTTTCCGACCATCCGCACCAATGGAGCCGGCCGAGCCTCCTGCTCAGCCCGGCCTGCGAATGGGAAGCCGCCAAGCTGGGCAACTGCGGCTCGCCGCTGGAAACCGAAGCGGGCTGGCTGGTCATCACCCATGGGGTCGGGGCCATGCGCCAGTACTGCATCGGCGCGGTCCTGCTGGACCTGGAGGACCCCACCCGGGTCCTCGGCAGGCTGCGCGGGCCGCTGCTGGCGCCCGAAGGCCGGGAGCGGGTGGGCTACGTGCCCAACGTGGTCTACAGCTGCGGCTCGCTGCTGCACGGCGGCCGGCTCATCCTGCCCTACGCCATGAGCGACCAGGCCACCGCCGTCGCCAGCGTGGCCTTGCCGGACCTGCTCGGCGAGCTGGGCTAATTCTGGCGCATCTCCATCAGCGCCATGAGGAAGGACAGGGTGGACTCCGCGCCCAGGTTCTCATTCACCCGCTCGGCGTGCAGCCCGTCGCGGCAGCCCCCCGAGCGGGGATCGTACAGGGGTTGCCGGAGCTGGTTGCGCCCCAGGAACCAGTGGAAGGCCGAATCCGCCCGCTCCATCCAGACGTCGCCAGCGCCGGCCCGGAAGGCGTCCAGGCTGGCCGACACCATGGCGCAGGCGTCCACCGGCTGCTGGTCGAACCGGGCGCGGGTCCCGCCCCGGACATAGAAGCCCTTGCAGCCGATGGGGGCGAAGCAGCCGTCGGCGCTCTGCAGCCGCGCCAGCCACGCCAGGGCGCCCAGGCCCATCCCGGTCAGCTCCGGCCGCCGCAGCAGGGCTCCCGACCGGATCAAGGCCTGGGGCACGCGAGCATTGCAGTAGGTGACCCGGTCCTCGAACCAGAGCCAGTCCTCGCCGCTGGCCTGGCGGAACAGCGCCATGAGCCGATCCGCGAGCAGCGACACCATGCCCAGCAGGCCGGTGTCGCTGCCGGAGGTGCGCAGGTACTCGTCCAGGCCGAGCAGCCCGTAGGCCCAGGCGCGTGGGCTGGTGAACGCCCCCAGCGCCGGCAGCGCGGCGTGGAACAGCTCCCGGGCCAGTGCCTGGCGCCCCGGGTCGCCGCAACGCCCCGCCACCGTGCCCAGGGCCCACAGGGTCCGGCCATGGCTGTCCTCGGAACCGCACGCCTCGGTCCATTGCCGGTCGTACGACATGAAGTTGCGGAAGCGCCCCGGCCCGGGGTTGAAGGCGTGGCTCACGAAGGCCAGGTAGCGCGAGGCCAGGGCGTGCACGGCCCTGGCGTCATGGCCACCCGCCTCCTCGATGAGCGCCATCAGCAGCAGCGCCCGGGCGTTGTCGTCGACGCAGTAGCCGTCCGCGTAGCGCGGCACGCCGTAATGGGCGTGCTGCAGCATCCCGGTGGGATCGGTCATGAGCGTCAGGTGTTCCAGGTTGACTTCGGGCAGCCGCATCGACTCCCCGCAGCCAGGGTTGCTATCCGTTTGATTCATGACTACCTTGGATGCGTTGATCGGCATGGGGGAATATTGATATCTTGAAAACGACTCAAGTATGGGGCATCCGGCGGCAACAGACCATGCGCAAGATCCTGACCTCCCTCATCCTTCTCGCTTCCGCCTTCTGGGTGGGCTGGTGCGCCAGCCAGATCCTGCCGCGGCGCGGCGCCGAGCCCCGCGCCGTCACCCCCCGGGGCCCCCTGCCCCCGGCGGAACAGAGCGTCGTGGACCGTTTCAAGGAGTCCCGGGTCTCGGTGGTCTACCTCACCTCGCTGGCCTACCAGCAGGATTTCTGGTCCCTGGACGTGCAGACCGTGCCCACCGGCACCGGTTCCGGGTTCATCTGGGACACCGAGGGCCATGTGGTCACCAACTACCACGTGATCGAGGACGCCCAGGAAGTGGAAGTGGCCTTGGCCGACGGCACCCGCCACAAGGCCAGGCTGGTGGGGGTGGCCCCGGAGAAGGATCTGGCGGTGCTGCAGATCCAGACCAAGGGGCTCAGGCTGCGGCCGATCCCCATCGGCAGCTCCGCGGACCTCCAGGTGGGCCAGAGCGTCATGGCCATCGGCAACCCGTTCGGCCTGGACCAGACCCTGACCCTGGGCGTGGTCTCCGCCCTGGGCCGGGAGATCCAGAGCGCCACCCGGCGCCGGATCAGCGGGGTGATCCAGACCGACGCAGCCATCAACCCCGGCAATTCGGGCGGCCCCCTGCTGGACAGCGCCGGCCGGCTGATCGGGGTCAACACGGCCATCCAAAGCACCTCCGGGAGTTCCGCGGGCATCGGCTTCGCCGTGCCGGTGGACACGGTCAACCGCATCGTGCCCCAGCTCATCGCCCGGGGCCGGTCGGCCCGGGCCGACCTGGGCTTCGATCCCATCCCCGACGCCTGGGCCGCCAACCTGGACGTGCCCAAGGGCATCATCGTCGGCCGCGTGCGCCGCGGCGGCCCGGCCGATCGCGCCGGACTGCGCGGGCTGACCCGCCAGGGCGGCAGCTGGCTGCTGGGCGACGTGATCCTGGGCGCCAACGGCCAGCCGGTGAAGGACCTGGACAAGCTGCTGGACCTGGTGGAATCCGAAGCCCCGGGCAGCGTGGTCACCCTGGAGGTGTTCCGCCAGGGTCAGAAACTCAAGCTGCCGCTGACCGTGGCGCTGGATGCTAGTGGTTCTCTATGAAGGAATCGACCTCCCGGTGCCACGCCTCCGGCTCGAACGTGCCGATGGGCGTGGCCTCGCCGAACAGCAGGTCGACGATGTAGCGCGGCCGCTTGCCGCCGATGTGCATCGCCTTGGCGCAGGAGACGCAGTAGACCACCACGTCCTGGCAGGGCATCTCCCCGGCGCGCCGGCCCATCTGCTGCTTGACCTGGTCCACCGGGATCGTGCCGTAGAAGCTGTCGCCGCAGCAGGTGCCCCGGGTCCGGGTGTGGGCGGGCTCCACCACGGTGATGTTCATCCGGGCCAGCAGGGTCCGGATGGCGTCATGCACCCGGGTCTCGGTGCGGGTCGGACAGGCGTCCAGGATCGCCATGGGCGCTCCGCCGTAGTCCGGGAACGGAAAGCGGTCGCTGGCCGCCAGCACCTCCCACAGGGAGATGGTGCTGATGCCCGGATAGAGTTCCCGGTAGCGCCGGTCGCAGCCCGCGCACACGTTGATGATCCGGGTCCCGGCCGGCAGGCCGGGGTCGTGCCGGCAGCAGGTGAGGTGCCCGGGGATGCGCTCCGCGCCGCCGTTCAACCATTCCAGAAGGCGGTCCGCCAGGGCGGGCTTGTGGATCATGAGGGCGCAACCGGGCGCGAACACTTGGGACATGGCGGCATTCTCCTGGGCTCTGGCTCCAGTTTCACGGCAAGCCGGGCCCAGGGCGACCCGTTTCTTGCGGTCATGACCTTTTGCCATGTTATTTAATATTAGTGGCACAAGTCGTGACATTAATTCTTAAGGGCCAAAAAAAAACCGGCTTTTTCTCATCGAATGATTCAGTTTCGTGCAATCTTGCTCCACTGATTCTTCACGGTACGCCCCATGGCCACGCACGCGCCAGACTCCCCGAACAGCCAGAATCCCTTCTTCCAGAAATGGGAAACCCCATTCGGGGTGCCGCCATTCGGCCACATCAAGCCGGATCATTACCTGCCCGCGTTCCAGGCCGGCATCCGGCGCCACAACGAAGAGATCAAGGACATCCTGAAGGTCCGCTCGGCGCCCACCTTCCGCAACACCGTGGAGGCGCTGGAGGATACCGGGGAGTTCCTGGACCGGGTGAACGGGGTGTTCTCCGCCCTGGTGGAGGCCGACACCAACGGCCCGCTCCAGGCGGTGGCCCTGGCGGTGGGGCCCCTGCTCGCCGGGCACCAGGACGACATCTACCAGAACGAGGCGCTGTTCAAGCGGGTGCAGGCGGTGCACCAGCGCCAGGAGGCCCTGGCGCCCGAGGCGCGCATGCTGCTGGGGAAGACCTACCGCGGGTTCCTGCGCGGCGGGGCCGGGCTGGCGCCGGCGCAGCAGGCCCGGCTGCGCGCCCTGCACGCCGAACTGGCCCTGCTCTGCCTGAAGTTCGAAGCGAACCTGCTGTTCGAGACCAACGCCTTCAGGCTGGTGGTGGAGTGCCCCGGGGACCTGGCAGGGCTCTCCGCCGCCGAGCTGGATGCGGCGCTGGAAGCGGGAGAGCTGTGCGATCGGGAAGGCAAGTGGGTGTTCAACCTCCATGCCCCGTGCCTGTGGCCGTTCCTGGAGCACGCCAGCAACCGCGACCTGCGCCGGCGCATGCACCAGGCCTACATCTCCCGCTGCGACCGGGGCAACGCCCAGGACAACAACGGCCTGGCCGCCAAGATCACCGCGCTGCGCTGCGAAAAGGCCAGGCTGCTCGGCTACGCCACCTACGCGGAGTACGCCCTGGAGGAGAGCATGGCCCGCACCCCGGCCAACGCCTACCGCCTGCTGGAGCAGGTGTGGCAGCCGGCCCTGGCGCACGCCGCCCGGGAAAAGGCCGAACTCCAGGCGCTCATGGACCAGGACCTGCCCGGGGCCCGGCTGGAGCCCTGGGACTGGCGCTACTACGCGGAAAAGCTGAGGATGCGCCGCTTCAACCTGGATTCCCGCGCCCTGCTGCCCTACTTCCCCCTGGACCAGGTCCGGGAAGGCGCCTTCCGCACCGCCAACCGGCTGTTCGGCATCACCTTCAACGAGCGCAAGGATCTGCCCACCTACCACCCGGAAGTGCTCACCTACCTGGTCCAGGACCGGGACGGCAGCTACCTGGGCATCTACTACGCGGATTACCATCCCCGCCCCGGCAAGCGCGGCGGCGCCTGGATGGAGAGCTTCAGGCGCCAGTGGCGGCGCCAGGGCAAGGACATCCGGCCGGTGGTCTACAACGTGGCCAATTTCCCGCGCCCGGTGGGCGACACCCCGGCCCTGCTGAACCTGGAGGAGGTGCGCACCCTGTTCCACGAACTCGGCCACGCGCTGCACGGGCTGCTCAGCCGCTGCCGCTACCGGAGCCTGTCCGGCACCGCCACCGCCCTGGACTTCTCGGAACTGCCCAGCCAGATCATGGAGAACTGGGCCACCGAACCGGAAGTGCTGGCCATGTACGCCCGCCACCACCGCACCGGCGCCCCCATCCCCCCCGAACAGGTGGCCCGGATCCAGGAATCCCAGGTCTTCAACCAGGGGTTCGGCACCACCGAGTTCCTGGCCGCCGCCTTCCTCGACCTGGACTGGCACACCCGCACCGATCCCGAGCCGGTGGACGCCGGGGCGTTCGAAAGGGCCTCCATGGCCAGGATCGGCCTGCTGCCCCAGGTGCCGGTGCGGCACCGCACCCCCTATTTCGCCCACAGCATGGGCGGCGAGTACGCCGCCGGCTACTACGGCTACCTCTGGTCCGCGGTATTGGATTCGGACGCCTTCCAGGCCTTCAAGGAACAGGGCGACATCTTCGATCCCGCCATCGCCCGGTCGTTCCGCACCCACATCCTGGAAAAGGGCGGCAGCGAAGACCCGCTGGAACTCTACCGCCGGTTCCGTGGCCGGGACCCCAGCGTGGCGCCGCTCCTGCGAAAGCGGGGCCTGGGCTAAACCCGGCGCCGTGGTAGGCTTAATCCTTTAGGACCATAGGGATTCCAATGCCATCCAGCGCCGAAATCCAGGCGATCCATGATCTTCCCATTCCAGATCTGCTGTTCCGGGCCGCCCAGGTGCACCGGGCCCACTGGAACGCCCAGGAGATCCAGTTCTGCACCCTCGATTCCATCAAGACCGGCGCCTGCCCCGAGGACTGCGCCTACTGCCCCCAGGCGGCCCGCTACGACACCGGGCTGAAGGTGGAGCCGCTCAAGGAGAAGGAGCGCGTGCTGGAGGGGGCCCGGGCCGCCAAGGCCAACGGCTCCACCCGCTACTGCATGGGCGCCGCCTGGCGCGAGGTGCGCGACGGCGAGGCCTTCGAGCAGGTGCTGGAGCTCATCACCGCGGTGGCCGCCCTGGACATCGAGGTCTGCGTCACCCTGGGCATGCTCGATGCCGGGCAGGCCAAACGGCTGAAGGCCGCCGGCGCCACGGTGTACAACCACAACATCGATTCCTCGCGGGAATTCTACGAGACCATCATCTCCACCCGGAAGTTCGACGACCGCCTCGCCACCATCCGGGCGGTGCGCGAAGCCGGCCTGGAGGTCTGCTCCGGCGGCATCGTCGGCATGGGCGAAAAGCCGGAAGACCGCATCCACTTCCTCCATGAGCTCACCCTCATGGATCCGCCGCCGGAGAGCATCCCCATCAACCAGCTGGTGCCCGTGGCCGGCACCCCCCTGGCCGGAATGCAGCCGCCCCCGCCCATGGCCTTCATCCGGATGATCGCCACCGCGCGCATCCTGTTCCCGCGCAGCCGCATCCGGCTCAGCGCCGGGCGCACCGCCATGAGCGACGAGATGCAGGCGCTGGCCTTTTTCGCCGGTGCCAACAGCCTGTTCACCGGCGATAAACTGCTGACTACGCCCAGCCCGGGCGAATCCCAGGACCACCGGTTGCTGGCCTCCCTGGGCATGCGGGTGGAAACGCCCGCCAAAGTCTGATTTTTTTTAGGAATTCAATGATGCACGAGATGGACAAAGCCTTCGACTTCAAGACCGCCCAGGAGCGGTGGTACGCCAAGTGGGAGGCGGCGCGGGTATTCGAGGCCAAGCCCGACAGCGGCAAGACCCCATGGTCCATCGTCATCCCGCCACCCAACATCACCGGCAACCTGCACATGGGCCACGCCCTGGTGTTCACCCTGCACGACATCCTCACCCGCTTCAAGCGGGCCCAAGGGTTCGACGCGCTCTGGGTGCCCGGGGTCGACCACGCCGGCATCGCCACCCAGGTCGTGGTGGAGCGCCAGTTGAAGGAGACCGAGGGCAAGACCCGCCACGACCTGGGCCGCGAAGCCTTCGTCCAGCGCCTCTGGGACTGGAAGGACCAGAACCAGGGCGCCATCGAGAACCAGCTGCGCCGGCTGGGCGCCTCGGTGGACTGGACCCGCAAGCGCTTCACCATGGACCCCGACCTCAACCGGGCCGTGCGCAAGGTGTTCGCCGCCGCCTACAAGCAGGGGCGCATCTTCAAGGGCCCGCGCATGATCCAGTGGGACCCGGCGAGCCAGACCGCCCTGAGCGACCTGGAAGTGAACTACGTGGAGCGCCAGGGCAAGCTCTGGTACATCCAGTACCCCCTGGCCGACGGCAGCGGCCACATGACCGTGGCCACCACCCGGCCCGAGACCTTGCTGGGCGATACCGCCGTGGCGGTGCACCCGGACGACGAGCGGTTCGGCCACCTGGTCGGCAGGATGCTCAAGCTGCCGCTCACCGACCGGCTGATCCCGGTGGTGGCGGACCCGTTCGTCGATCCCGCCTTCGGCACCGGCTGCGTCAAGCTCACCCCCGCCCACGACCCCAACGACAACGCCGCGGGCAAGCGCCTGGGCCTGGACTGCATCACCGTGATCGGCTTCGACGCCCGCATGACCGCGGAGGCGGGACCGGCCTACGCCGGCCTGGACCGCTTCGAATGCCGCAAGAAGGTGGTGGCGGAACTGGAGGCCCAGGGCCTCATGGAGAAGATCGAACCCTACACCCACCAGGTGTCGGTGAGCTCGCGCAGCGGCGCCGTGCTGGAGCCCCTGGTCTCGGAGCAGTGGTTCATGAAGGTCGATGAAGCGGCCCAGCAGAGCCTGGAAGCCGTGCGTTCCGGCCGGATCAAGTTCACCCCCGAGCGCTGGGCCGGCGTGTGGGAGCACTGGCTCACCAACATCCAGGACTGGTGCATCTCGCGCCAGCTGTGGTGGGGCCACCGGATCCCGGCCTGGACCTGCGGCAAGTGCGGCCACATCACCGTGGCCGAGGAGACCCCCGCGGTCTGCGAACAGTGCGGCAGCGCCGAACTGGAGCAGGATCCCGACACCCTGGACACCTGGTTCTCCTCGGCCCTGTGGCCGTTCAGCGTGTTCGGCTGGCCCGACCAGACCGCCGACCTGGCACGCTACTACCCCACCAGCGTGCTCATCACCGGCTACGACATCCTGTTCTTCTGGGTGGCCCGGATGGTGATGGCCGGCCTTACCTGGACCGGCGACGTGCCGTTCCGGGACGTCTACTTCAACGCCCTGGTGCGCGACGAGCACGGCGCCAAGATGTCCAAGTCCAAGGGCAACGTCATCGATCCGCTGGCCACCATGGAGGAGTGCGGCACCGACGCCCTGCGCTACTCGCTGGCCGCCATGGCCGCCCCGGGCACCGACATCGCCCTGTCGCGCAGCCGGCTCGAAGCCAGCCGGAACTTCTGCAACAAGCTGTGGAACGCCGCCCGCTTCGTGCAGCTCAACCTCACCCCCGACGTGACCCTGGACGTGGTGCCCGAGTTGGGCGAACCGGAGTACTGGATGATCGGCCGGCTGCGCGAGCAGCTCGCCGTCACCACCAAGGCGATCGAGGAGTTCCGCTTCCACGAGGCCGCCGAGACCCTGTACCACCTGGTCTGGG
>CAZVHQ010000018.1:0-69048 GCA_964627225.1 uncultured Mesoterricola sp. | reverse complement strand
CTCCGTCCCCTCGCGGGGCCGAACGCGTTGTTCGCTTGGTTTCATTACAGCCTCTCGCGAGGCTCAAAGCATTCCCATTCTCTTTATCCGGCTGTCAAAGACGCCCGGACGATCACGGCCTTCCCTCGCGGGCCTGCTCGCTTTCCTTCCGACCACCACAACCTCGATCGCGGCGGAAGATCAGATTACTACGCCGTCTCCTGAGCACAAGAACTTTTTTCAGGAAATTACTCGAGGGGGGTGTCCGGCGCGCCGTGCGCGGATCGGCGCCAGCGGCCCGGATCCGGCTAGAATGGCCCTGTTCGGCAAGGGCCGGACATCGCGGCCATCGCAGGTGGGCTAAGGGGTTCTCAACACTATGGACATTGATGTGATCGGAGCGGGGCTCGCGGGAGCCGAAGCGGCCTGGCAGTTGGCTGGCCGCGGGCACCGGGTGCGCCTGCGGGAGATGCGCCCGGGGACGATGACCCCCGCCCATCAGACGGATCGGGCGGCGGAGATGGTCTGTTCCAACTCCTTCAAAAGCGACGACCCCAACAGCGCCACCGGCATCCTCAAGGCGGAACTCAAGTTGATGGATTCGCTGATCCTCAGGTGCGCGGAGGCGACCCGGGTGCCGGCCGGGAACTCCCTGGCGGTGGACCGCTTCGCCTTCGCCGATCGGGTCACCGCGGAGCTGCGCGGGCATCCGGGCATCCAGTGGGTGGCGGAACTCGCCACCCGGGCCGAGCCCGGCATCCCGACCCTGGTGGCCACCGGGCCGCTGACCGCCGAGCCGCTGGCGGATTGGCTGGCCGCGGCCTGCGGCGCGGACCGGCTGTTCTTCTACGACGCCATCGCGCCCATCGTCGAGCGGGATTCGATCGACACGTCGGTGGCGTTCATGGCGGCCCGCTACGGCCATGGGGACCCGGATTTCTGCAACTGCCCCATGGACCAGGACGGCTACAACGCCTTCGTGGACGCCCTGCTGGCCGCGCCCCGGGCCGAGCTGCACGATTTCGACACGCCCTTCTTCGAAGCCTGCCTGCCCATCGAGGTCATGGCCGACCGCGGCCGGGAAACCCTGCGCCACGGGCCCATGAAGCCGGTGGGCCTGGATGACCCGCGCACCGGGCGCTACCCCCACGCGGTGGTCCAGCTGCGCCAGGACAACCTGGCCGGGGACCACTTCAACATGGTGGGCTTCCAGACCCGGTTGCAATGGGGCGCGCAGCAGGAGGTGTTCCGGATGATCCCCGGGCTGGAACGGGCCGAGTTCGTCCGGCTGGGCAGCATCCACCGGAATACCTACGTGAAGGCGCCGCAGGTGCTGGACGCGACCCTGGCGGTCAAGCGCGTGCCGGGGCTGTGGATCGCCGGCCAGCTGAGCGGCGTGGAAGGCTACCTGGAATCGGCGGCCAGCGGATTGGCGGCGGCCCTGTCCATGCACCGGGCGGCCAGCGGCCTGGCCCGGGCCCCCCTGCCCCCGGAGTCCATGCTGGGCGCGCTGCTGCACTACCTCGCCCATGCGTCCATCAAGGATTTCTGCCCGACCAACGCCATGCTCGGCCTGCTGCCGGCCATTCCGGACGGCGTCCTGGACCACCGGGCCCTGAAGCGCGCCGGAGGCGTGCGCGGCCTGAAGGCGGCGAAGGGGGCGGTGCACCGGACCCGCGCCCTGGCAGCCCTGGCGGCCTTCCTGGACGGGGAGGGGCGGTCGTGAAGCTGCTGGTCGGCATCGGCCTGGTCCTGGCGCTCCTGGGCGGCGGGCTGTGGTGGAGCCTCCGGCGCCAGCCTTCGGCCGCTCCGCTGGATGACCCGGGCAGCACCTTCACGGTGCAGGCCAGCGGTCCGGGCCAGCTGATCACCTTCCAGGCCGCGCAGATCCCCTTGCGCTCCCTGCACTGGCTGGTAACGCTGCCCGGGGGGATCTTGGCCGCCCAGGTGCTGAGCCAGAGCGACCGCCAGCGGGTCGTCCTGTTCCGCGACGGCATGCGCCAGGACACGCTCCTGGTGCTGAAGCCGGTGGGGGTCGGCGACGGGTTCTGGCGCTTCGCCGCCCTCCGGGAGGCGGCCCTGGTGGCCGACGGGACCCTGCTGCTGCTGTACCAGCCGGGCGATCCGGGCAGTACGGAACTGCCCTTGGCGCTGGCGCTGGACGTGGCCAGCCAGCAGGTGCGCTGGTTCATCCGGGGCGATTTCACCCGGATGGCGGTGACTCCGGGTTCGGAGGCGGTCTACCTGTTCGGCGGCAAGGGCCCCATCCAGCGCGTCGCCCTGAACCAGCCCTCCCTGCATCCAGCCCCCACGACCATCGATCTGCCGCCGGAGCTGCAGCAGGTTGAGGCGCTCCTGCCGACCGGCGCGGCGAGCTTCCTGGCCAGCCACCGGAACGGCCTCTCCTGCTACCGGAATGCCGCCTGGACCCATTTCCCGGCTCCCGAGGAGCCCGGCGTGAACTGCCCGGACTTCCATTCGGGCCTCGCCCGGGCCGGCAAGGATATCTGGTGGCAGGCGCTACCCGGCCAGATGGTGAAGGTGCACCCGGACGGCACGCCGGGGCTGGCCTGGCGGGGCGAGCTGCCGGAGGCGGATGCCTTCGCCAAGGACGCCCGGCTGCTGCGCCTGCTCGGCGCGGACCCGTCCGGCGCCCTGTGGTTCGCCCTGGCCAGCCCGGCGCCCACGGCGACCCAGCAGCCGCCGGCAAACCCGCCGGACGCCGATGTGCCCCCTGCTGAAGACTGGGGCGCCTATGCGGCGGCTGGGCTGGATCGGCTGTACCGCTGGAACCCGGCCAGGAAGGCGCTGGAGCGGATCGCCCTGCCGAGCCTTTGGCCCACCCTGAATCCGCCTCCGGGCATGGCGCCGCCGGCGCTCGGCCAGGGCCTGGTGCCCGCGGCGGGCGCGCTGCTGGCCGAAGGCGCGCGCTGCGCCTGGTGGCTGCCCCTGGGCGCGCTCAGGGCTCAGGCGATGTAGTCGAACAGGGTCTTGGAGTTGGACATGGACATGGCGTTGAGGGCGGCCTGCTGGGCCACGCTCTCCTCGTTGAGCTGGGTGATGGCGGTCGGGTAGTCCACGGACTCGATCTGGCTTTGCTGGGCGCTCAGGTTCGCGTTGAAATCACTCAGGCCGTTCTGGAGGACGGAAACCCCGTTTTCCCGGCCGCCCATGTCCGTCTGGACGGTGTCGATGCGGGTGGCGATGGCCTGGAGGTTGGTGTAGGCGGTTTGCAGCGCCGCGGTGTTTCCGCTGGTCAAGGCGTCCCTGGCGGCCGTGACCTGGGCCAGGAGGTCGGTGGAGGAGCCCTGCCCGCCCGGGCCGAAGAACAGGCTGTTGCCGGGGATGTTGGTGGTCACGGTGGTGCTCGTCCCCACGGTGAGCTGGTTCAGGCCGCTGTTGCCGGCGTAGGTGACGCTCTGCGGCGTGGTGCCGGTGGCGGGGACATTGTCGAGGAAGGGCTCGGTGGTGGTATCGGTGCCCGCGAACAGATACTGCCCCTGCGCCTGGGAGTTGCCCAGGGAGATCAGATCGGTGCGCAGGGAGTCCACTTCAGTGGCTCCGGCGGTCATGCCGGCGGGGGTGTCGGTGCTGGCCAGGCCCTGCTGGGCCTGCGTCACCACACTTTGGACGTCGCTGAGGATGCTGCTCAGGATGGTGGAGGTGTTGGTCATCTGGGTACTGGCGGTGTTCGCCTGGGCGATGTATTGCGCATTCAGATCGACGGAGGACTGGTAGTTCGAGATCTCGGTGGCGGAGGTGGGGTCGTCGCCGAGATTGACGATGGCCTTGCCCGTGGTCAACTGCAGCACCGTGTTGGAGTACTGCTGCTTGATGCGCTGCAGGTCCAGCATCGACTGGGCATTGTTCATGAGATTGGGTACCCGCATGGTCATTGTTCATCTCCCTTCCATGGCGTTTCCGCTGGAAGCACTGGGCTCCGGTTCATCAAGAGGTCGAGGTCATGGCGGTCATGAGCGAAGTGGTGAGCTGGCTGATCGTGGCGATGAACTGGGCCGCGGCCTGGTAGCCTTGCTGGAACGACAGGAGCTGGGCGGCCGACTGGTCAAGGTCGACGCCGGACACGCTGGCCTTCTGGGTCTGCAGGGCCGTGGTGAGGTTTTCCTGGTTGGTGGCGGTGGTGGTGTATTGGTTCACCTGGGTGCCCACGGCGTTGATCAGGCCACTCACCACCGTGCTGAAGGGGCCGGAGTTGAAGGTCCCGCTGTCGGTGGTGTCGACGGCGTTCAAGCTGGATTGCAGGTTGGCCATTTTCAAGGCATTGGTATTGTCCCCGGCGACCCCCGTGGTGGTGGCGGCGGCGATCAGGCTGGGGTCGGCCACCACGGCGGCGTTGACCTGGAGGGCATTGATGATCCCCGAGTAGTCCGGCTTGCCGGTGGTGGGATCCACCACGGCCAGGCCGGTGGTCGGATCGATGCTGCCGGCAGCGGTGAACAGGAGGGTTCCCGTCGTGCTGTTGCCGCTGGCGTCGGGCAGGCTGTAACCGCTCATATTGACCTGGTTGACCTGGCCAACGAGGCTGCCGGCGATCTGGTTCAGCTGGGTCTGGTAGCCGGGCAGGACGTTGTCCCGGAGATCCATCGCACCCCCCAGCGTGCCGCCGTTGATATTGTCGGTGACGTTGGTGCTGGTGTTTCCGCTCTGAACGGATACCGTCAGGTTGTTGCCTTGGGTCGGGTCAGGCGACGTGGTCATCTGATAGGAACTCTGGCCGCTCACCAGGGTCGCCGCACCGGTGTCCAGGGTGATCTGGTACTCGTTCTTGCTGTCGGTGGACACCTGGATGCCCACCAGATTGGCCAGCTGATCGGTCAGCTCCTGGCGCTGATCGATGGCGTCGTTGTCGGTGGTCGGGTTGAGGCTCTGGGAGATCTGGGTGTTGAGCGTGGCGATCTGGGAGGTGAGGGTATTGATCTGGGGCACCGTCGCCGCCACCTGCTGGTTGAGGCTGGAGATCTGGGAGGTGAGGGTCGAATTGGCGCTCTGGAATTCCGTGATCATGGTCTGGGCCATGCCCACGACGTTCTGCCGGAGGGAGGCGTCGCTGGGGTTGCCGGAGAGGGTCTGGATGCTGGAGAAGAAATTCTGGATCTGGGTGTTGAGGCCGGTGGTGCCGTCGTCGGTGAAGGCCGAGGAGATCGCCTGCATGCCGTTGGAACGGGTCTCGGCGCCGCTCTGGCTGCAGATGGACGAGGTCAGCTGCAGGTTGAGGAACTGGTTGCGCAGGGCCTGGACCGAACTCACGTTGGCCCCGGTGCCGAACAGGACGTCGCCGAATTGCTGGTCCGGGTTCGTCTGGATCACCGCCGATTGCTGGCTGTAGCCGGGGGTGTTGACGTTGGCGATGTTGTGGCCGATGACGGCCATCGCCTCCTGGGCCACCTGGAGCCCCGTGAGCCCGATGCCCAGACTGGTGGTCAGATTGGTCATGGCACTGCTCCTAGGCTCTGGTTCCGAACCGGCAGGAAATGACGGACGGCAGGTTGGGACCGCCCCGGGCCGCGTAGGTGCCCCCCGAATTCAGCCGTTGCAGGGTCGCCCGCACGGGGGCGTGCAACCCGGTGATCAGGAATTTGATGCCATCCAGCTTGCTTTTGATCCAGGTGGCATCCTCGGGGGTCTTCGGCCAATCAATCACCTCGGGCCAGCGGATGCTGCTCAGCAATGGCAGCGGGTCTTCGGCCGCCATGATCTTCTGCTCGAGTTCGTTGAGCAAAGCAGGCAGCGAGTGCAGCATGGAACACCTCCGAGGCATCCCTGCGCAAACGCCATACCAAAAAGCCTAGGCGAGAAAATCCATATGGGTCTCGGCAGGATTTGCCTTGTCCTCGTCCTCGGGCTGATCCTCTTCCCGCTGCCCCGAACCCTTCCGGCCATCCTTCTGGCGCCCGCCCTTGCGCTCCTCGGTTCTCATGCGTTCGGTCACCGGGATCTGCGGAACGGAGACCTGGTCCTCCGCCATCCGGTCGAGCACGGCCTGCCGCAGCCCGGCCTCGCGCTGGAGCATTCCGCCCATGTCGTGGGCAGCCTTGACCGCCTCGGCATTGATGGTCTGGAACATCTGGCGCTGCACGACGGGCGTGATCATGATCCCACCTTACCGGTCACCGGGCGGAGGCGTGTGTTCGCGCACCAGCCCTTCAGCGACGGCATCGCCGTCGGGATTGTAGTCGTCGGACTCGATCTTGGCCTTGATGGCTTCAACCTTTTCCGTACGGATATCGGGAATCCTGGCCAGTTCGGCCTGGGCCACGGCCATGAAATGGGCACTGCTGGAAACGCTGACAGCATCCCCCTGGACGGTGGCGGGACTGGTGCTGCCCGCGGGCTGGGCGCCGCCGGAAGGCTTGCCTCCCGTGACCGCAGGGGTTGCACCGATCGCCCCCGTATTGCCCGTAACCTTCATGAACTCACCTCGTCAGGACAGGTATCGGCACGTAACCGGATCGAGTCAAGTCCTGTTCTTCAGAGAGTATTCATTTATTTGTGATGGGAGCGTTCCATTTGGCTTCCAGCCGCTGACTCAGGCCCCATCCCTTACCGGCTTTCATGGCGTTGCTGGCGACCGCTTGATCCAATAAATATTCATAAGTGCTTTGGGCGTTTCCGCCGTTGCCGAACAGCCCCGAGGGCTGCACGGTCTGGCGCATCTTCTGGAACACGAACGACATCAGCATGCCTTCGAACTGCTGGGCGGCTTCGGCGTTGTGCGCCGTGCCGGAACCCGCCGCGGGCAGGCCCTGGGCAACGATTTCCTGGGGGGCCAGGGCCGTGAGGGCGCTCACAGGATCCTCAGCTCGGCGTTCAGGGCGCCGGCGTCCTTGATGGCCTGGAGGATGGCGATCATGTCCCGGGGCGTGGTGCCGATGCTGTTGAGCATCTCCGCCAGCCGGCCCACGGAGATGCCGGGCTCGATGGTGAGGGTCTTCATCTTCTCCTCCTCCACCTTCACGTCCTTCTGTTCCGTGGTGGTGGTCTTGCCTTTGCTGAAGGCGTTGGGCTGGCTGGTCTGGACCGTGGAGGTGACCTGGATGGCCAGGCCGCCCTGGACGATGCTCACGGCCCCGATCCGCACTTCCGCCCCCATGACCACGGTGCCGGTCTTTTCGTTGACCACCACCCGCGCCTTGTTCTGCAGCTGGATCGGCAGGTTCTCCAGCCGGGCCACCATCTCCACCAGCCGGCCCTGGAATTCGGCGGGAATGCCCACCTCCACCGTGCGCGAATCCAGCGCCCGGGCCGCGGGTTCGCCAAGTTCCTGGTTGATGGCGTGCACCACCCGCACCGCGGTGGTGAAATCCTCTTCCGACAAGCTGTAGCGCAGCGCCTTGCGGTCATTGAAGTTGCCGGGCACTTCCCGCTCCACCACGCCGCCGTCGGGAATCCGGCCGGCGGTGGGGTGGTTCTTCACCGCCGAGGCTCCGCCCGCCTGGGCGGAAAACCCGCCGACCAGCAGCGGTCCCTGGGCCACCGCATAGACCTGGGTATCGGGGCCCTGGAGGGCCGCCATGAGCAGGGTGCCGCCGGCCAGGGACGGGGCGTCCCCGGCGGAACTCACGGTCACGTCGATGCGCTGGCCGGGGCGGGAGAAGGCCGGCAGTTCGGCGGTGACCATCACCGCGGCCACGTTCTTGGGCTGGACCGCGGAGGGGGTGATGTTCACGCCCTGCCGGGCCAGCAGGTTGGCCAGGGTCTGGGCGGTGAACTTGGACTGGGTGGTGTCGCCGGTGCCCTTCAGCCCGACCACCAGCCCGTAGCCGATGAGCATGTTGCCCCGGACGCCCTGGAGGGTGGCCACTTCGCGCAGCCGGACTTCCAGCTTGGCCTCCCTGTTGTCCAGCAGGGGACCGCCGAAGAGGCTGGTGGCAAACAGGAACAGGATCGCTAGCCGCATGGCGTCATCCTTAGAAGGGCCAAATGAGATTGAGGAGCCGGCTGATGTAGCCGGGCTTGGTGGTCTCGTCGACCACGCCCTTGCCGCCGTAGCCGACCCTGAGTTCCGCCACCTGGCTGGAGGCGATGCTGTCGTTGACGTCCAGCCGGGCCGGCTCGACGATCCCGGCGATGTACATGCGCTCGGTCTCGTTGTTGAGCTGGATGTCCCGGAAGCCCTCGAAGACCAGGTTGCCGTTGCCCAGCACCTTCACCACCCGGGCGGTGATGGTGGTGGTGAACACCGCGCTCCGGTCGGTGTTGCCGGCGCCCGTGAAAGTGGTGCTGGTGGAGGTGGTGGGGTTGGCGCCGGCGGCGGCGCCGCCGCTGATCCCCAGGGTGGCGAGCCGGCCCAGGAAACCGGTGCCGCCGACGCTGTTCGCGCCGACCCGGCTGGTGGCGAGATCGCCCTTGAGGGTGGCGGTGGTGCTTTCGGTGATGCGGATGGTCACCAGATCGTTGAGCCGGCGGGCGCGCAGATCGGACACCATCAGCCGGTCCTGCCAGAGCGAGCCGTCGGAAAGCGGCGCCTGGGTGAGGCTGTCTTCCTCGTAGGGAATCTTGGGCTTCTTGACCAGGTCGGGATCATGGGTGCTGGGCAGGGAGCAGCCCAAGACCAGGAATCCCAAAGCTATGGGCAAAATATACCGCATCGCGCGCCTCCACAGGGTTATCCGAGCAGGGGGCGTGCCAGTTAGGGTAGAACCATCAGGACCCGCTCATGACCGGCCAGGTCCCGGTGCACCGCGCAGTGGCGCCAGCCGATGGCCAAGGCCCTGGTCTTCAGTTCATCGCCTTGGCCGGCGCCGATCTCCAGCACGCAGCCGGGCGCCTTGCGGGCGTGGGCCTGGCGCAGCAGGGTGGTGGCCAGGGCGAGGCCGTGGTCGCCGGCGAACAGGGCCTGGCGTGGCTCGAAGGCCAGCTCCCGCTGCAGCGCCGGTGCGTCGGCGGGGTCCACGTAGGGCGGGTTGGACACCACCAGCCCCAGCGGGTCGGGCACCGCGTCCAGCAGATCGGCCTGCTGGAAGCGCACCTTGGCCCCAAGCTGGGCAGCGTTGGCCTGGGCCACCTTCAGGGCGCCGCGGCTGAGGTCGGTGGCCGTCACCGCCCAGTCGGTCTCCAGGGCCATGGAGATGGCGAGGATGCCGGTCCCGGTGCCGACATCGGTGGCGTGCAGCACCTTCAACCGCCGGCCCACCTCCAGGGCGGCCTCCAGCACCAGTTCGGTCTCGGGGCGGGGGATCAGGGTGGCGGGGCTCACCTGGAAGCGCCGGCCGCGGAACGGGGTCCAGCCCAGGATGTAGGCCCAGGGCTCGCCCAGCCGGCGCCGGTCGAGCCAGGCCTGCACCTGCCGGGTCTGCTCCGGCGGCAGCGCCTCGGCCCCGTGGGCGGCCAGCCAGGCCCGGGACAGGCCCAGGCCGTCCTCCAGCCAGATCCGGCTTTCGGCGCGGGCCTCCCCGGGCTCCAGGAACCGGGCCAATTCGGTGGCCAGGTCCCGGCCGAGCTGGTCATAGCTTTCCGGATGCATTATTTCTGGGCCATCAGCTCCTTGGCCCGGTTCTGGCTGGCGCTCGCGACCTCCTCGTGCAGGCTGCCGCCGTGGCTGTCCATGGTGACCACCAGGGGGAAATCCTCCACTTCGATCACCCAGAACGCCTCGGGGCTGCCGAATTCCTCCAGCATCTTAACGTCGACCACGCGCTTGACCCGTTCGGCCAGGAGCGCGCCGGCCCCGCCGGTGGCGTGGAAATAGCAGGCGCCCACCTTGCCCAGGGCGTCGGAGGTCTTCCGGCCCATGCCGCCCTTGCCGATCACCCCGCGCACGTTGTAGGCCTCCAGCACCGTCGCCTGGTACGGCTCTTCCCGGATGCTGGTGGTGGGCCCGGCGGAAACGAAGGACCAGTGGCCGTCCGCGTGGTGCGCCACGACCGGGCCGCAGTGGTAGATCACGGCCTCGGCCAGCAGCGGCTTGAGCCACTCGGGCTGCTTTTCCACCATGAACTTGTGGCCGATGTCGCGGGACAGCACGACGCGGCCGCTGAGCAGAATTTCGTCGCCGACCTTCAGGTCGCGGATGACGGCTTCGGAGATGGGGGTGGTGATGCGTTTCATGGCTGCTCCCGGATCGATGGATGGTCAGCTGAAGGAGGGCCGGCCGGCCGCGTCCAGGGTCAGCAGGTTGCGCCGCGACGACCAGCACATGTAGCTGACGCTCACGTAGAAGCTGGCGGGGTGGCGGAACATCTCGGTGGCCAGCACGCCCAGGACGGTGGTGCGGCCGCCGTAGCCCATGGGGCCGATGCCGAGGGAATTCAGGTCGGTCATGAGCCGGCGCTCGAAGGCCTCCAGCTTGGGATCGGGGTTGGCCGTGCCCAGCTTGCGCAGGATCACTTCCTTGCTCTTTTCGAAGCCGGTGACCCGGTCGCCGCCGATGGCCACGCCCAGGATGCCCGGCGAGCAGCCCTGGCCCTGGGCCTTGGTGACGGCGTCGATGACGCACTTGCGCACCCCGCCCAGGTCCCGGCCGGCGCCGAGGGCCACGTCCGGCAGGCGGTACTGGGCGCCCACGTTCTCGCAGCCGCCGCCCTTGAGCATGATGGCCACCTCGATGCCCGGCGCCTCGCGCTCCTCGAAGTGGATCACCGGATGGCCTTCGCCGAACGGATCCATGTTGTTGCCGAGGTTCCTGCCGCTGAGCGCCTCGACGCAGTTGGGGCGCAGCCAGGAGCGGCTGGTGCACTCGCGCACGGCGGCACGGATCTGCTCCTTGAGGCGGCGCTGGGAGACGCCGAACGGGTGGCGCACCCAGAAGATCACCGTGCCGGTGTCCTGGCACAGCGGGGCGACGTGGTCGTCGGCCAGCTGGATGTTCTCCAGCATGGTGTCCAGGGTGTTGGCGGCGCGCGAGCCCTCGGCCTCGGCGTTGCGGCTGGCCACCAGGGCTTCGATGATGTCCTGGGGCATGCGGCTGGTGGTCCGGCGGATGAGTTCGGTCACCGGCAGGGTGAGGTCGAGGGTCAGGGGGTTGCTCAGATCGGCCGTCCAGCCCTTGGGCAGGACCGATTTGGCTTCCACGGTGGCCATAGGCGTGAGATCGGGCATCGGACAGGCAGGCATGGATCCCCCAGGAAGGTGTGGAATAGGTTCCGTCCGAATCCCGAAAATGACAAGATTCCTTGTTGTTTGCGACGAAATCTCAACTGGACCAGGCCCGGCACAGGGCGGTGGTGAGGTTCAGCATCGGCGCGACGCTGCGGGAGATGGCCTGGCCCTTGAGGTCCAGATCGGTCTGGTTGACCAGGGTGAGCAGGCGCAGGGCCCCCTCGGCGCCGATCCGGCCCAGCACCCGGGCGTAGCCGTCCAGCAGGAACGCCTGGCGCGGACCGAGGCCCAGGGCCGCCACCAGCTCCGGCCCGCCCTTCAGGCCCAGCCGCCGGGCCTCGGCCAGCCGGCACAGCCGCTCCACTTCGCGCCGCGCCTGGCCCAGCAGCGCCAGCGCGCCGCCGCTGTCGGGCGCGTCTTCCTGGGCCAGGCGCAGGGCCTGCAGGGCCGTGGCGATCTGGCCGCCCTGCCAGGCCTTGGTCCAGGCGAACACGTTCTGCTCACCCAGCCGGAAGGTGGCCTGGTCCACCAGCTCCAGGCTCACCTCGCGGCCGCCGGCGAGCAGGTCCAGGACTTCCAGGGTGCGGCGCAGGATGCCGGGGTTGCCGCCCAGCCGGCCGGCGACGCGCTGGGCCACGCCGGAGGCCAGGCGCAGCTTCATGGCCGACGCCTGGCCCTCGATCCAGCCGGCGGCGTCCTTCTCGTCCAGGGCGCCCAGCTTGAGCACGCGCCCCTGCTGGTTCCACTCGCTGAACGGCTTGGCGCCCAGGATACGGCCGGGGCCGGCGGAGAGGGTGCCCCGGGCCACCAGCAGCAGCCGGGTGCCCGCAAGAGGCTCCTGCAGCATCTGCCTGACCGCCGCCGGCAGCTCCTTGGCCTTTTCCAGCAGGTTGTCCGCCTGGGGCACCAGCACCACCCGGTCCGCCCCCAGGGGAGCCGATTCGCGCAGGGCATTGAGCACTTCGGCCCAGGGGCAGCCCTCGGCGCAGACGGTGAAGGAGAACACCTCCCATTCGGGATCCACGTGGACGGCCTTCCAGGCCTGCACCGCCGCCGAGCGGCCGTCGCTGTCCTCGCCGTGTACGAGGGCGAACCGGGCATCGAGCCAGGGACGGGGGAGCATCTAGTCACTCCCTTCCAGCAGCTGGGTCAGGAAGCTTTCGGCGAAATCGTCGGCCAGGGTGCCCAGCACGCGCAGTTCCTGGTTGTCGAAGCTGGCGAAGTTCTGGTCGACCCGGTACTGGTTCGAGAAGGTCAGGCGCGGCCGGGCGATGATCACGTCCCCGGTCACCCCGTCCTGCAGCTGCACCGAGGCGGTCACCAGCACTTCGACCCGGGTGGCGCTGCCCGCGGAAGCCGGATTGGCCGCGTTGCCCAGGGAAAGGCCCAGGGGCCGCACCTCGTAGTGCTCGATGGTGGCCCGCAGCACCCAGCGGGAACTGGCCGTGGGCGGCACCAGCTTCCAGGGCGCCACGGCCATGATGCGGTTCTCCAGGGCCTTGCGGAACACTTCCTCGGCCCCCAGCTTGGGGGTGTGGTTCTCGAAGCTGCCGATCCGGACGGTTTCGCCCTTCACCAGCCAGGCCGAGGTCCTGGGACGGTTGTCCAGCCGGTGGTAGGCGCAGCCCAGCGCCAGGAGGGCGCCAAGCAGCGGCGCGTAGAGGAGGCGGCCCATTCGATTCATGCCGGGTTGTAGATGCCGACATAGGGGAGGTTGCGGTGAATTCCTTCCAGGTCGAGCCCGTAGCCCACGACGAAATGGTCTTCGATGGCGAAGCCGACGTAGTCCACCGGGACCTGCACCCGGCGCCGGCTGGGCTTGTCCAGCAGGGTGACGATCTTGAGGCTGGCCGGATCCCGGTCCATGAGCAGGTGGCGCACCTTGAACAGGGTGAGGCCGGTGTCGACGATGTCCTCGATCACCAGCGCATGCCGGCCCCGGATGGACTTGTCGATGTCGAAGATGATCTTGACCTCGCCGGTGCTCTCCAGGCCGTCACCGTAGCTGGCCACCCGCATGAAGTTGACGTCCAGGTCCAGGTCGATGGCCCGGGTGAGGTCGGCGAAGAACGGGTAGACCCCGTTCAGCAGGCCGATCACCACCAGGTCCTTGCCTTCGTAGTCCCGGGTGATCTGGGCGCCCAGCTCCTTCACCCGCACGCGGATCTGCTCCTCGGACAATAGCGGGTAGATGCGGCTGCGCGACTTGACCATGGCGTTCTCCAATTCTCTTCATATCATTCAACCCTACGGGGGGCCCCCGGGTCTACCTTGCCGACGGGAGCTGCGCGCTTTCTCTTGTCTTTTCCCGGTGAGCCCACGATGATAGCCCTTTCAGCAGACGGATACGAGAAGTTGATGGAGCAAACGATCAGCGATTCTCCCTACCATGGGCCTGAGGTGGGGGCCTGGGTGGAAGCAGCGCAGTTGGGCGACCAGGCGGCGTTCGGTTGCCTGGTCGAACGCTTCCAGCGGGATGTCTACGGCAAGGCCTTTTCCATCCTCAGGAACCACCTGGACGCCGACGACGTGGTGCAGGAAACCTTCCTCCGGGTGTTCCGGGCCCTGCCGGGCTTCCGCTTCGAGTCGTCCTTCCGCACCTGGCTGATCACCATCACCACCCGCCAGGCGCTCAATTTCATCAGCCGCAAGCGCAGCAACCACGAAAGCCTGGACCCGTCGGAAGACGGTCCGGAGCACCTGGCCCTGCGCGTGGAGGGCAACCAGATGACGGCGCTGTTGGACCTGGAATCCCGGCGCATCCTCCGGGATGCCCTGCCCCGCCTGCCCGTGCGGCAGCGCCAGGCCCTGCTGCTGAAGATCCAGAATGATTGGAAATATGAAGATATTGCCCGGGAGATGAACATTTCGGTGGGCAGCGTCAAGGCGCACATCTTCCACGCCATCCAGAACCTTTCCCAACTGGTCAAAGGAGTGCGGCCATGAAGGACCAGTTCCCCCCCATCCCTGCCGCCTGCCAGTCGGCCCTGGCGGAAATCGAAGCGGATCCGCTCAGCCTGACGCCGGGCACCGCCGCCCATGTGCAGGCCTGCCCGGCCTGTTCGGAAGCCCGGATCGCCTGGCTGGCCCAGGAGGATACCGAGGCCCTGGCCCCGGCCGGCTATTTCCAGAGCCTGCCGGAGCGCGTCCTGAGCAAGCTGCCCGCCGGCCCCCGGCGGCGCCGGCCGCACCCCGCCCTGTGGGCCATGGCCGCGGCGCTCATGCTGGCGGTGGCCACCGGCGGCTTCTGGGCCGGGCGCGCCAACCGCACCCCCATGGTGGAGGCCACGCTGGTGCCGGTCAGCCTGGACAGCCATGACACCCTTCCGGACACCCCCTTCCAGGACGGGGAAGAGGACTACGCGCAGCTGCCCAATCTGAGCCCCGAACAGGCCCGGAAGGTGATCGAGCGGGTGCGCAACCAGGACAATCGCCCCTGAACCCGGGAGCCTTGGAGATGCTCATGTACAGGCCCATGCTGATGCTCGCCCTTTCCGCCGTGCTCACGGCCCAGCAGGATCCCGCTGCGGGGCCGCAACCCGGCAGGGCCGCCCAGGAAGGGCACATCCTGGCCCAGTTCTACCAGTTGCGGGTGGCGCGGATCCAGCAGTCGCTGGGCGTGTCCGAAGACCGGGCCAGGGCCCTGGCCGAGCGCTGGGGCCGCTGGGACCGGGACCTCATGGAGCGGGGCCGGCAGATGATGCTGCTGCGGGCGCAGTTCAACCAGATCCTGCTCGGCACCGGCCCGGAAGAGGAGAAGTGCGCCCGGATCAAGCCGCTGATGGACCAGTTCCTGGATCTGCGCCAGCAGCAGGAGGACGCCAAGCACCGCTTCGAGGCCGAGATCCTCAAGTCGCTCAGCCCGGCCCAGCAGGCCCGGATGATCCTGCTGGTGGAGGATATCCAGAGCCGGATCCGGGATACCCTGCGCGAAGCACGCAAGGGCGGCGGACGATTCTAGTAGGGATTCCCACGTTTTCATGGGATACTGGCTGTTTGGGCCAGGTCCGGCAGGCGCAGTTCAGCCCCTACGATCCGGCGGCGCCCCGGGAGACATCTTGACCGTTGATACTTTCGCAGCCCTTGGCTGCTCCGAACCGTTTCTGGGAGCCCTCGAACGACGCGGCTTCAGCACCCCCACCCCGGTCCAGGCGGAATCGTTCCAGCCCGGCCTCGAGGGCCGCGACCTGCTGGTGCAGAGCCGCACCGGGTCCGGCAAGACCCTGGCCTTCGGCCTGCCGCTCATGCACCGGCTCACCGAGGACAAGCGCCCCCAGGCCATCGTCCTGACCCCCACCCGCGAACTGGCCCAGCAGGTGGGCGAGGAACTGCAGAGCGTCATGCCGCGGCTGGAGATCGCGCTCCTGGTGGGCGGGCTGGGCTACGCGCCGCAGCTCAAGTCGCTGAAATACGGCGCCCGGGTGGTGGTGGGCACCCCCGGCCGGGTCCAGGATCACCTGGACCGCGGCACCCTCGACCTTTCCGGGGTCACCATGGTGGTGCTGGACGAGTGCGACGAGATGCTGAACATGGGCTTCCTGGAGGACGTGGAGAAGATCCTGTCCGGCGTGCCCGCGGGCCAGCAGACCTTCCTGTTCTCCGCCACCCTGCCCGCCCCCATCGCCAGCCTGGCCAAGCGTTTCCTGACCAACCCGCACCGCATCAACCACAGCCTGGCCGAAGGCACCTCCCAGCACGCCGATATCGAGCACACCCCCTGCCTGGTCGCCGACCACCTGCACACCAAGGCGCTGGTGAACTTCCTGCTGGCCGACGAGCCCTCCTCGGCGCTGATCTTCACCAAGATGAAGGTCACCACCGAGACCGTGGCGCAGTCCCTGCGCGACGCCGGCCTGTCGGCGGACTGCCTGCACGGCGACCTGAGCCAGCAGTCGCGCAACCGCATCCTCAACCTGTTCAAGGAAGGCAAGCTGCGCTACCTGGTGGCCACCGACGTGGCGGCCCGGGGCATCGACGTGGAGAACATGCCGCTGGTGGTGCACATGGGCATCCCCACCCAGATGGAGAGCTACATCCACCGTTCCGGCCGAACCGGGCGGGCCGGGCAGAAGGGCGCCTCCCTGGCCCTGGTGAATTTCAAGGAGTCCCGCATCCTGCTGGCCTGGAGCCGGCGCGGCGGGCTGAAGCTGGACTGGCGCGCGCTGCCGACCCAGGCCGAGATCCGCGAAACCCGGGCGCGCAAGCTGGCCGAACGGATCAAGTCCATCGAATCCCCCGCGCACCTGGAAGCGGCCCAGCGCCTGCTCGCCGAGCGCGAGGCCCCGTCCCTGGTGGCGGCGCTGCTTTCCATGATCGAAGGCAAGGCCCCGGACGGCTTCGACATTCCCGATTCGCCCAAGCAGGAATATGCGACCGAGAAGCGCCCGTTCAAGCCCAGGCCCGGCGAGAAGGCCGGCTGGACGCCGGGAGCGAAGCCGTTCCGCCCGGCCAAGCCCTGGGTCGACAAGGGCCCCAAGAAGACCTTCGCCCCGGCCAAGCGCAAATGGGACGCCGAAGCGCCGGCCTTCCCCAAGAAGAAAGGCTAGAGCAGGAACCGGTAGACCACGAACCCGGACTTCTCGGCCACCTGGTCATACAGCCGCATGGCCGTCGCGTTGGTCTCGTGGGTCTGCCAGTACAGCCGCTGGGCCCCGCCCAGCCGGGCCTGCTCCGCGACAGCGCCGATCAGCGCGCGGCCGACCCCATGGCCGCGCGCCTCCGCCGCGGTGAACAGGTCCTGCAGGTAGCAGGTCGGCCCGATCTGGATGGTGCTGCGGTGGAACAGGAAGTGCGCCAGGCCGACCAGCCTGCCCGCGTCTTCCGCCACCAGGGCATGCACCGGTTCGCCGTCGTCGAAAAAACGCGACCAGGTGGTCCGGCTGATCGCCTCGGGCAGGGCGGTCGGCCCGACCCGGCCGTAGAAGGCGTTGTAGCCATCCCAGAGCGGCTGCCAGGCCGGGAAATCCTCGTGCGCCACGGGGCGGATGGTCATGGCCATGGGCGGCTCCTAAGGATTCAGGGCCAGGGCGTGCTTCTGCTCGCCGGCCGCCTTGTAGTCATAGGTCGGGTAGAACGCCGTGTGGTAGCCGCCCCAGGCGGTGGTCTCGATGGCCTGGTTCACCTCGCGCAAACGGCCCGGGGGCACGCGCAGGGTGACCACCTGGCCGATGCCCATCATCACGTACCAGGAGACCACCTGCACTCCCGGCGGCGGGAACGCCTTGAAGAAGCCCTGTTCCGCCAGCTGGTCGTTGATCTTCCCCAGCGGCTTGGACTGGTCGTGCTTCAGGAATACGGTCAGCAGGAAGCTGCCGTCGCCAACCGGCACGGGGGCCGGCGCCTGGGCCTTTGCCGGGCCGAGGCAAAGCGTTGCTGCCAGGCCCGCTACGGCCATCCACCTGCTTGGGCGCATGATGATCTCCTCGACGGGTGCCTTCACCCGATTCCAAAATGCGGGTAGAAATGCCCCTTGGCAAGCCCGGAGTTTTATCCGAAGCTGGAGGGGCACCGGATCCTTGTCAGTTCCATAGCGCGAAATCCAGAAAGGTGGAGGGACGGGCCCTGTGAAACCTTGGCAACCTGCTTTCGGGCGTGGTGCCAATTCCTGCCCGCGGTGGCGAACCGCGGGAAAGATGACGAGCTGTCAAGAGCTGGCGGTAGGGGCCCATCGCGTTGGAACGACCAAGGCGGCGCCAGCGCGTCAAGGAGCCCCCCCAATGCCCGTCAAAATCCCCGATACCCTGCCCGCCACGGGCATCCTCGAGAGCGAGAACATCTTCGTCATGGGCGAGAAGCGCGCCCTGCGCCAGGACATCCGGCCGCTCCGGATCGCCATCCTGAACCTGATGCCCACCAAGATCAACACCGAGACCCAGCTGCTGCGGCTGCTGGGCAACACCCCCATCCAGGTGGAGATCGAGCTGCTGCACATGGATTCCCACGAGTCCCGCAACACGCCGGCCGAGCATCTGCTGGAGCACTACGCCACCTTCGACGACATCCGCGGCCAGACCTTCGACGGCCTGATCATCACCGGCGCCCCGGTGGAGACCCTGCCCTTCGAGGAGGTGGACTACTGGCCGGAGCTGTGCGAGGTCATGGACTGGGCGCGCCTCAACGTCACTTCCACTTTCTACATCTGCTGGGGCGCCCAGGCCGGGCTGTACCACTACTACGGCATCCCGAAACATCCGCTGGCGGAAAAGCTGTCGGGCATTTTCCCGCACCACCTGGACGTGCGCAACGAGCCCCTGGCCCGGGGCTTCGACGACGTGTTCTGCGCGCCGCATTCGCGCCACACCGAGGTCCGGCGCGAGGACATCCTGGCCGTGCCCGAGCTGGTGCTCCTGGCGGAATCCAGCGAGGCCGGCGTCTACATCGCCATCTCCGCCGACCGCCGGCACATCTTCGTCACCGGCCATTCGGAGTACGATCCCTTGACCCTCGGCGAGGAGTACCAGCGGGACCTGGCCCGGGACCTGCCGATCGCCATCCCCCGGAACTACTTCCCGGACGACGACCCCACCCGGCCGCCCATGGTGCGCTGGCGCGGCCACGCCAACCTGCTCTACTCCAACTGGCTGAACTACTACGTCTACCAGCAGACGCCGTACGACCTGAGCGAGATCCGGGCGGCGCGCCTGAAGCCGTGAGCGCGGGCCTTCCTGGCTTGGGTTCATACTGGAGGCCTGGCCACCCGACCCCAAGGAGGAAATCATGCGAGTGATGGCGTTCAACGGCGGTCCGCGCAAGACCTGGAACACGGCCACGCTGCTGGAGAAAGCGCTGGAGGGGGCCCGGGCCCAGGGTGCGGAGACCACCCTCGTCCACCTCTATGACCTCCAGTACCAGGGCTGCAGGAGCTGCTTCGGCTGCAAGACCCGGGGCGGGAAGTCCCATGGCAAGTGCGCCATGCAGGACAGCCTGACCCCGCTCCTGGAGCGGGCCAGGCAGGCCGACGCCCTGCTTCTGGGCTCCCCGATCTACTTCTGGGCCATCACCGGGGAGATGAAGTCGTTCCTGGAACGTTTGCTGTTCCCGTACTATCGCTATGCCAAGGACGACGATCCCGCTCCCAGCCTCTTCCCCAGGGTGATCCCCACCGCCTTCATCTACACGATGGGGGCTCCGGAACAAAGAATGAGGGAATACGGCTACGACCAGGCCATCAGGCTAAATGAGCTGTTCTTGAAGAGGGTCTACGGCCGGTCGGAATCGCTGATCAGCTGCGATACCTATCAGTTCGAGGATTACGCGAAGATCGACCAGGAGCGGTTCGATGTGGGGGAGAAGGCCGCGTGGCGGCAGGAGCACTTCCCCAAGGACTGCCAGCGGGCCTTCGAACTGGGCGGCAGGCTGGCCGGCGGCGCCTGAGCGCGCGTCGCGGATCAGAAGCGGAACGTGGCCGCCACGATCGCGGAGTCCCAGTCGCTGGCCCTCGATTCTGTGTTGTTGTTCTTATATTGGGTGACATTGAACCGGGCCTCGAGCCCGAAGTTGGGGCTGAACTGATAGCCGACGCCCACGTTGCCATAGGGTTGGGTGCTGTTGGCGGAAGTTGACAGGCTGGCGGGCACGGTAACCCCGCCGCTTGAAACCGTGCCGCTCGCGTCCACGCTGATCTTGTTGTAGGAGACGCCCAGGCCCCCCAGGACGTAGAACCCCTTCCGGATTTCCCTTTCGAAGTAATAGAGATAGTCGGCTCCAGCGGAAATGGTATCGGCCTTGACGGTAACGTTGCCCGCAACGTTGACTGAAGTTCCGTCCATATCAATGGTGCCCGCGCCGCCCTGGCTTCCCTGGAAATGGGCATAGTCGAGCCGGGGACGGATGGCGTGCCCGTTCTTCAGGTCGAAGACGGCGAAGCCCCCCACCGTGAAGCCTGCCTTGTTGTCGACGAGATCGCCCAGGTCACTGGACGGGAAGGCCGCCCCGGCCTGGAGTCCGAATTTCACGTCCTGGGCGGAGAGGGAGGAAGCGCCGGCGAGGGCGGCGGACAACAGGGCAAGGGCAGGAAGGGAGTGGGTTCGCATCGGGCGCTCCAGGAAAGACCTTCCGACCCCGGGAAGGTCATTTGTTATAATGAATTAATAATATATTTCCTTTTGGAAAGCAAGCGAAAATAAATGGCCACCGATCATGCAATGGCGAAATAAATTCCTTTTATATATTACGAATTGCCCCGTAAAGAGTATGTTTGAATCCATGCTTCAGGGAACCTTTCACCCGAATACTGAATAATTATTACATAATACCGTGTGCGCCTGTTTGGCCACGCGGTTCCCTGGATGTCATTCCATGTCCCTGGGCCGATTCGCCCACCCCATTTCCTTGATCCAGGCAGGCCTGCTTGCCCTGCCCCGGCTTCTGGCCTGCGGCGGCGAGGGGCAAGCGCGCGGTCGCCGCTCCGGGCCAGACCCCGATCTTCGGCGGGCAAAGCCTGTCCATCGCTCCCGGCGAGACCAGGCCCTTCTGATCAGGGGTTGGGATCCTCGGTGCCGCCCTGCCCCGGCGCGCTGGGCGGGGGGGGCGGCGGTGGCAGGCCGGCGCCCCAGACCCGGCGCTCCGTCGGCTGGGTGCGGGCCTTCTCCCGGGCTTCGCGCACGGCGGTGATGGCTTCATTGGTGCTGGGCAACTTGGGCACGGTGCCGGGCTTGAAGGCCAGGCGCACCAGGTCGGTGCCCTGGGTGGCATTGGTGGCGATCAGGCCGGTGTAGCGGTCCACCTCGGCCCATTCCATGCCGTCCGGCACGGGGAACTCTTCCTTGATGGTGCCGGGCAGGGCGACCTTCATGAAATCGATCCAGATGGGCAGGGCCACCTTGGCCCCGTCGGCGCCCTTGTAGATGGTCTTCTTGGCGTCCAGGCCCACCCATACGCCGCAGGTGACGTGGGTGGAAAAGCCCACATACCAGGCGTCGGTGTGGTCGTCGGTGGTGCCGGTCTTGCCGGCCAGGGGCCAGCCCAGCTCGTTCGAGCGGGCGCCGGTGCCGCGCTGGGCCACGCCCTGCAGGCACTGGATGAGCTGGTAGTTGCTCATGGGATCGACCACCTGGTCGCCCGGCACGCCGTCATGGGTCTCCAGCACCTTGCCGGTGCGGTCCACCACCTTGCGGATCAGGAAGGGCGGCGGCGCCTGCTTGCCGCCATTGGCGAAGGTGCTGTAGCCGCGCACCATGTCCTTGAGGGTGAGGTCGGACGCGCCCAGGGCGAGGCTGGGATAGGGGATGATCCGGCCGGCCACGCCCACGTTGTGGGCGAAGGCGATGACGTTGTCGATGCCGGCGGCCTCCAGGGTGCGCACCGCCGGCACGTTGCGGGAATCGCGGATGGCTTCCCAGATCGGCACGGGGCCCCAGTAGTCATGCTCGTAGTTCTTCGGTTCGTAGGTGGTGGCGTCCATGGTGAACCGGGTGGGCACGTCCTCCACCATGGTGGCGGGGGTCTTGCCCTCGGTGAAGGCGGTGCCATAGACGAACGCCTTCATGGTGGAACCCACCTGGCGCTCCGCCTGGAACGAGCGGTTGAACTTGGAACGCTTGAAATCATAGCCGCCGACCATGGCGCGGATCTCCCCGGTCTGGGGCTCCACGGCCAGCAGGGCGCCTTCCACTTCCGGCTCCTGGTCCAGTTCCAGCCGGATCGGGACGCCGTCCTCGCCGGCGGCCTTCACGATGAACAGCGGGGTGGCGCCGCGCATGAGGATGCTGCGGATGGTCTTGCCCGCCCAGGCGAAGGCGGTATCGGGCACGGTCAGCGTGGCCTTGCCGACGCGCACGTCGGCGCCGCCCTGCTTCCAGTCCAGGATGATGCCGCGCACCGAATCGCCTTCTTCGAAGAACCGGTTCCAGCCCGGCAGCACGGTGGTTTCGGGGCTGGTGACGAACTGCACGCCTTCCTTGCGGAAGCCCCGGCGCCGGTCCACCGCGCGCAGGCCCGCGGCCACGGCGCCATTGGCGGCGGTCTGCCAGACCGAATCGATGGTGGTGGTGACCTCCAGGCCGCCTTCCAGCACCCGGTCCCGGCCATATTTCTCATAGAGGTACTTGCGCACCTCCTCCACGGGATAGGGGGCGACCGCGTCCTCCTGGGCGTTCTCCCGGGCCAGGCGGATGGGCCGGTCCATGAGCGCCTCGGCGTCGCTGTCCTTCAGGTAGCCCTCGGCCACCATGCGCCTGAGCACATGGTTGCGCCGCTGCTTGGCGGCCGCCCGCGCCTTGGGGTCGGGATTGTAGGGGTTGTACCAGTTCGGGTTCTGCACCAGCCCGGCGAGCAGGGCGCACTCCTCCACCGCCAGCTGGGGGGCGCTCTTGCCGAAGTAGAACTGGGCGGCCGCCTCGAGCCCGTAGCGCCCGCCGCCGAAATAGACCTCGTTGGCGTACTGTTCGAAGATCTGCTTCTTGGTGTAGGCCATCTCCAGCTTGCGGGCCAGGATGATCTCCTTGAGCTTGCGGTCCAGGCGCCGCTGGCGCTTGGCGGTCACGGTGCGCACCAGCTGCATGGTCAGGGTGGAGGCGCCTTCCCGGCGCTGGCCGAAGCTGGTCAGGAAGTTGAAGCCCGCGCGCACGATGCCCCGGGCCGAGATGCCACCGTGGTTCATGAAGTCGGAATCCTCGGTGGCAATCACCGCGCCCACGAAGGCCCGGGGAATATCGCCGAACGGGATGACCACCCGGTTCTCCTCGGCGAACACGCCGATGACGTCGCCGTTCCGGTCCAGCACCTTGGTGATGGTCTTGGGCACGCGCAGGGCGAAGTAGGTCAGGAAGCTGTCCACGTCCCGGGACATCACCGACCAGGCCACCGCCAGCCCCACCGCCAGCGCGCCCAGCACGCCCAGGAAGCCCCAGAGCACCCACCGCAGGGAAGGATTGCGGGAGCGAACGGTTTTCCGCGGGTTATGCGCCATGGTTGCCATGCTCCCAGGTTAACCTAATGGCATGGCACGACCCATCCTCGTAATTGTGGCGAAATCCAGATCCACTTGGCTCTCGAACGCGCTTCGGGAAACGGTCCCTCCCTTCCTGGGCCGCGGCTGGCAGGTGGTGGCCCACCCCAAGATCCGCTCCGCGTGGCTGGCGGCCGGCCTGCCCGCGCAGGCGTTCACCGGCGACCCCCTGTTCGGCGCCGAAGCGGAGGTGCCGGATCTCTGCCTGGCGCTGGGCGGGGACGGCACCCTGCTCACCGCCGCCCGCCACACCGGGGTCAGGGGCACGCCCCTGCTGGGCATCAACCTGGGCTCCCTGGGCTTCCTCACTTCCCACCCGTCCGAACAGGCCGCGCGGGTGATCGAGGACTACTTCAAGGGCAGCTTCACCGCGGAAACCCGCTCCATGATCGACACCCGGGTGGTGCGCGGCAGCGAGATCCTGCCCGGGCGGCCGGTGCTCAACGACGCCGTGCTGGTCAAGGGCCTGGCCGCGCGGATGATGGAGTTCCGGGTGGAGATCGACGGCGGCGACGCCGCCCACCTCCGGGCCGACGGCCTGATCGTGGCCACCCCCACCGGCTCCACGGCCTACTCCCTGTCCGCCGGCGGCCCGATCCTGCATCCCGCCCTGGATGCCCTGGTGATCTCGGCCATCTGCCCGCATTCGCTCACCCTGCGCCCGATCGTGGTGCCCGGCCACCTGCACGTGGCCATCACCCTGGTGCACGCCGAAGACGCCCACCTGACCCTGGACGGCCAGGTGGATCACGGCCTGCTTTCCGGCGACCGGCTGGAATTCCAGAAATCGGCGCAGAGCATCACCCTGCTCCAGGATGCCCAGTTCTCCTTCTTCCGGCTGCTCCAGGAGAAGCTGCACTGGTCCGACCGCTAACGCCGGATCGCGTCCAGCAGGATCGCCAGCGGGGTGAGCAGCAGGAGGTTGTCCTGCCAGCCGGTGTTGATCCGGAAACGCTGCGGGACCAGCACCGCGTCGCCCGGCTCGACGGGCAGGCCCAGGATGCGCTGGTCGAGGATCCGCCCATCAGCCTTCAGCAGGCGCACCTGGCTCTTGTCCGCATTGCGGGTGAAGCCTCCGGCCAGCTTGATCAGGTCCCGCACCGAATCCTTGCCCTGCACCCGGAAGGTCGCGAAGGGGCTGGCCACTTCCCCGACCACGTAGGCGCTGTCGGCCTGCCGGGGGATGATGATCTCGTCGCCATCCTGCAGTTCCACGTCCCGCTGCGGATCGCCATGCAAGGCGGCCTGGAAGTCCACCACCAGACGATGGGTCTGGCCGCTGGCGAGGCCGTGCAGCACCGGACTGGGCAGCAGGTTGCCGGTCTCCTTGGTGCGTTTGGTTTCCGATAGCCGCTTGAGGATCTCATTGATATCCTGCAGGGCGGTGTCCCTGACCTTGGCGCTGACATCGACCTCCGGCACGCCCGCACCGGGCCTCAGGAAAATCCCGCCCTTGGCCATGGCCGCCGCGGTCAGCCCCCCGGCGCGCTCGATCAGCTGGCTCAAGGTGAAATGCTTATCCATGAACACGTACGGGCCGGGACGGCGCACCTGGCCAGTGATGGTGACGGTGTGGTGGACTTTGAAATCGGGAATTTCATAAAGGGTGATCTGGTCGAACGGGCGCAGCAGCATGTTGACCGCCGGATCCTGCAGCGCCGGAGCCGGGTTATCTACACTGTAGAGCAGCCGGGGCAGGTGCAGCTTGATCACCTCGCTGCCGGGCTGGCCCTTCGGGTCCAGATGCGCCAGCTCGGCGTAGTAGCGGTCGGCGTTCAGCCTGGGGGCGCCGGCCAGGAAGATGAGATCGGCCGCCCGCATCCCCTCATGCCAATCGAAGGTGCCGGGCGTGGTGAACGGGCCGAGGATGCTGACCGTGGCCCGGGGCCGGAGGACATCCACTTTGAACAGTTCAACCCGGTCCCGGGGTTCCAGGGCCAGGTTCTGGGCCGGGTCACCCTTCAGCGCCTGGGCGACGTTGAAGGAGAGCATCTCCGTGGCGCCGTTTTCGTGGGTGCGGATGATTTGACCTCGTTCCAGGTAGGTGTCGGGCAGGATCTGGTCCGGCTCGCGCAGCAGATCAGCCAGCCGCATGCCCGGGTGCTGGGCGAAGCTGCCGGGCACCCGCACCTGGCCGGACACCCGCACCACCCCTCCCTGCCATTCGGCCTGGGTCAGGCCCAGCAGCCGGTCGTTACTGTACAAAGGCTTCCCGCGCAGGAAGGCCTCGTCCACGGGCAGGTTCTCCACCGAGGTGACCCCGTTGGAATCGCTGCGCTGCAGGGTGATCAGGCCGTGGTAGGCGCTGGGCAGCAGGCCGCCGATGAGTTGCAGGGCGTCCCAGGCGGATTCGTGGGGCATCAGTTCCACCAGGACGCCGGGATTTTCCTTGAATACCGGGGAGGCGAGCACTCGCACGAAGGCCCCGTCGAACAGCACCTGGACCCCGGCGGTGGGCACGAACAGGGTGTCGCCGTCCCGCAGCAGCTGGCTCTCCATGCCCAGGCCCCTGAGCCGGAGGGCATACAGGTCGAGCGTGCGGATGACGCCGCCGCCGCGGATGAGCTGGACCTTCCGGTAGGAGCCGAACCGGGTGGGGCCATGGGCCGCCGCCAGGGCGTTGAGCAGGGAGGTGAGGCTGGGCACGACGTAGGAGCCCGGGCGGTACACCTCCCCGAGGATGAAGATCCGCACATCCCGGGTCTTGGAGAATTGCAGGTCCACCCGGGAATTGGAAAAGAGGGTGTTCACCAGCCTTTGCACCACCCGGCGGGCGTCGCCCAGGCGCAGCCCCGCCACATGGGCGGCGCCGATCCTGGGGATGGTGACGCTGCCGCCCCGGTCCACCACCAGCGGCACCTCGAAGGTGGCGCTGCCGAAGACATAGAGCAGCATCTCATCGCCCGGCCCCAGCTGGTACTCGTCGGTGACGTTCACCAGGGAACTCTGGTGCATGCGGGAGACCCCGTCGAACAGGTCCGAGGCCAGCAGGAACGGCCCCTTGTCGTTCTGCCGCGCCTGGCGGTAGGCCAGCTCCGCCTCGTCTTCCTCAAGGGGCTTGTTCGGGTCGCTCGGCTCCGGCTTCACGGCCTCGGGCTTGGGGACGGTCGGCGGGGGAATGGGCGGCGTCGGGGCGGGGCTGGGCAGCTGGTGGTTTGCGGCATTCAACCCAGGCTGGCTGGACCCGTCCGGGTAAGGCTGCGTGGCCAGGCCTTCCTGGGCCAAGCCTCCGACTCCCGTCAGGGCGGACGCCAGGACCAGGACCAACGGGAGAACCCTGGTACTTTTCATTGACCTTTTCACGGGTGCCCGTTCCAAACAATAGTTAAATCATAATTATTATAAATTATTGTTTGGAAGTCGCCAGGGTATTTCAGACCAGCACCCGGGGCGGCTCGCTGCAAGGAGGCCGCCGGGTTGCAACCCGGGTCAGGGCCGTTCGCCCCTGCCCAGCCGCTGGTCGATCCGGACGAGCACCTCCGGCAGGTCCGCGACCGTGTCGATCACTTCGTGCGCGCCCCAGTCCAGCAGCCGTTGCGCGGCCCGGTCGCGCCGGTTGATCCGCTCGGCTTCGGGCAGGACCTGCAGCTCTTCCAGGGTCAGGCCGGTCTCGTTGCCGGACAGGGCCACCCCCACCGTCCACATGCCGGCGCTCAGTCCTTCGATGATCCCCGGCTCGGTGTCGTCCACCTTCACGCAGGCCGCCACGTCGCGCACGCCCAGGGCGATCACGTTGGCCAGCGCCATCCAGGGGCCGGGCCGGCCGCCGGGTTGCAGGTCGTCGCCGGCCATGGAGTGGTCCAGCTTGAGCCCCTGCTCCGCGGCGCAGCGTTCCAGCTGGTCCATGACCTCGCGCGGGTAGCCGGAACTGCCTCCGGTGCGGATGCCCCGCGCCCGCAGGCCCTCCAGCACCTCGAGCACGCCGGGGATCACCCCCGAGTACTCGGCGATGTACTCGAGCTGCAGCGGCATGAAGCGCGCGTAGAGGGCGTCCACGTCCTCGACGGTCAGGGTGCGGCCGTGGGCCGCGCGCCAGCGCTCCGCCACCTCCGGCAGGCGCCCCAGGGCCTGGATGTGGTCCCACTTGGGCAGGCCCATGGGCACGCGCGCTTCGGCCAGGCTCACGGCGACCCCGCGCTCGGCGAACGCCTCGATCAGCACCTTGGTCGGCGCGTAGGAACCATAGTCGACGATGGTGCCGGCCCAATCGAAGATCACCGCCTGGACCGGACCTGTGCAGTACTGCCGGGATGGATGCATGGGGGATTCCTTATGCGTGGTGTTCGGGGAACAGGGTGCGCAGGGCCTGGCCGATGGCGGCCAGGGCGGCGTCGATCTCGGCGCTGCCGATGGCACCGATGCAGCCCACCCGGAAGGTTTCGATTTCCGTCAGCTTGCCCGGATAGAGGATGAAGCCGGAGGCCTTGGCAAGCTCGTAGAGGTCACGGAAGGCGTAGCCGGGATGGCCGGGGGCGCGCACGGTGACGATGATGGGCGCCTGCAGGGCCCTGGGCAGGAAGGGCTCGAGCCCCAGCTCCACCAGCCCCGCCAGCAGGCGCGCGCAGTTGCTTTCGTAGCGGGCCAGCCGGCCCAGGCGGCCGCCTTCGGCGTCGTACTGGTCCAGGGCCGCGGCCAGGGCCGCCACCACGTGGGTCGGCGGGGTGAAGCGCCAGCGTCCGGTCTTGGCCAGGTAGACGAACTGGTCGTGCAGGTCGAGGGACAGGGAGTGGGCGTTGCCCTCGGCCGCCAGCAGGGCGTCCTTCCGGGCCAGGACGAAGCCCATGCCGGGCACGCCCTCCAGGGCCTTGTTGCTGGAGGCGATGATCGCGTCGAAGGCCAGGTCCCGGGCCGACAGCGGCAGCACGCCGAACGAGCTCATGGCGTCGACGATCAGCCGGCGTCCGGCGGTTTCCACCACCCGGGCCACCTCCTCCAGGGGGTTGAGCATGCCGGTGCTGGTTTCGCAGTGGATGATCCCCACGTGGCTGATGGCCGGGTCCTGGGCCAGGGCCGCCGCCACCCGGGCCGGATCCACCGGGCTGGTTTCGCCGAAATCCAGCACCGCGACCGCCCGGCCCATGGTCCGGGTCAATCGGGCCATGCGCTCGCCGTAGGCGCCGTTCACCAGCACCAGCAGCTTGCCGTCCCGGGGCAGCAGCGTGCCGATGGCCGCTTCCACCGCGTAGGTGCCGGAGCCCTGCATGGGCACGCAGACGAAGCTCTCCCCGCCGTCCACGATCGCCACCAGGCGGCGGCAGAGCGCGGCGGTGAGGGCATTGAATTCCGCGTCCCAGGAGCCCCAGTCGTTGAGCATGGCCACCTTGGTGGCAAGGGAGGTGGTCAGCGGGCCTGGCGTGAGCAGGATCGGGTCGCGCATGGGTTGCTCCATGGAAGGAAGGGTCAGGCCGGGGACCGGCGCCAGGCCTGGGCCCGGCGGTTCAGCAGCCAGCCCAGGCCGTTGCAGGCCAGGGTGATCGCCAGGGAACTGGCGACGATCAGCGTGGCCATGGCCGCGGCCGAAGCCGTGTCGCCGGCGTCGTCCATGTTCAGCACGGCGACCGAGGCCAGCACGGTATCGGGGGTGTAGAGGAAGATCACGCAGCTCACGGTGGTCATGGCCGAAACGAACAGGAACCGGGCCACGTCCAGCAGGACCGGCAGGGTGATGGGCAGGGTGACGCGCAGGCAGGTGGTCCACCAGGGCCGGCGCAGGCTCCGGGCCACCGCTTCCATCTCGCCGTCGATCTGCCGCAGCGAGGTCATGATGGCCAGGTGCGCCGTGGTGTAGAAATGCACCACCGTGGAGATGACCAGGATGGCCATGGTGCCGTAGAGCTTGTGCAGGGGGTTGCCGGGCCGGTTGAAGCAGAACACGTAGCCCAGGCCCAGCACCAGCCCGGGCACGGCCATGGGGGTGAGCGCCAGGGACTGGATCAGCGCGGCCGCCCCCCGGGGCGCGGGGGTCTTCTCCACCAGGTAGGCGCCGGCGAACACCACGGCGCAGCCCACCAGCGCGGTGAGCGCGCCCAGCTTGAGGCTGTTGTGGAACGCCAGCCAGCCGCCGCCGTCCATGTTGGCGAAGTCGTAGTGGGCCAGGGTCAGGTTCATCTTGTAGGGCCAGAGCTTGATGAAGGAGGCTGCCACGGCGGTGGCGGTCATGGCCAGCAGGAAGACGCAGACTGCCGCGCACAGGCCCCACAGCAGGCCGTCGCGCAGCGCGCTGGGCTTGGCATGGTAGGCCACCGAGCTGCCGCTGAAGCTGCCGCCCCGGCCCCGGGCCAGCCAGCGTTCCGCCGCGAAGGCCAGCACGGCCGGCAGCAGCAGCACCAGCCCGACCGCGGCGCCCTTCTGGAAATTCTGCTGCCCCAGCACCTGCTTGTAGGCTTCCAGGGCGAGGACGTTGGTCTGCCCGCCCACCACGATCGGCACGCCGAAATCGGTGATCACCAGGGTGAACACGATCAGGCAGGCCGAGATCAGGCCGTAGCGGATGTTCGGCACGGTGACCGTCATGAACCGGCGCAGCGGGTTGGCGCCGAGCACTTCGGCCGCCTCGTAGAGCCTGGCGTCGGCCACCCCGAGCGCGGTCACCAGCACCAGGACGGCGTAGGGGAAGGTGTAGAAGGCCTCGCCCAGGATGATCCCCAGCGGCCCGTAGATGGAATGGCCGTGCAGCCAGCCCTTGAGCAGGCCCTGGTGGCCGAACAGGTAGACCAGGGAGATGGCGGGCATCAGCGAAGGGGTCAGCAGCGGGCTGAGGGCGATCACCTTGAACACGGACTTGCCGTGGATGCGCGACTGGGTCAGGGCGAAGGCGAACACCAGCGCCGCCGGCACCACCAGGGCGGTCGCCGCGCCGGCGACGATCAGGCTGTTCCAGGACGCGTCCAGCAGCCTGGGCTCGGTCAACAGAGCGCGCAGGTTGCCCAGGCCGAGGTACTGCCCGTCGGGACCCTGGAGCGCCTTCACCAGGATCTCCGCCAGGGGCCAGGCCAGGAAGATGGCCAGCAGGGCGGCCATGGCATAGGCCAGGCCCCGCGCCAGCCGCTCGTCTGCGGAGAACAGGGAGCGCACCGTCAAACCGCCTCTTCCATGAACAGCCGCAGGTCCACCGGGAAGGACACCGGCACCCGCTGCCCCACTTCGATACCGCGGTCCTTGGCGCTCAGGTCCACGCTCAGCACGATCTCCCGGGCCTGTTCCAGGCGCAGGGTGACCCGGCGCACCGGGCCCAGGAACTCCAGGCTTTCCACCAGGGCCATCAGCAGGTTGGCCTCATGGCGCGGGCCGATGCGCAGGTCCTCGGGGCGGCAGAACAGCCGGCCCGATCCGGCCGGGTAGCTGCCCGGCACCAGGATCTCCTGCCCCGCCAGTTCGACCTTGCCGTCCAGGCGCACGGTGACCGGGGGGAAGTTGGAGCGGCCGACGAAATCGGCGACGAACCGGCTCGCCGGCTCATGGTAGATCTGCTCGGGGGTGCCGACCTGCTCCAGGGTGCCGTGGTCCATCACCGCCACGGTGTCGGCCAGGCTGAGCGCCTCCTCCTGGTCGTGGGTGACCATGATGGTGGTGATGCCCAGGCGCCGGTGCAGTTCCTTGAGCTCCTGGCGCAGGTGGACCCGGACCCGGGCGTCCAGGGCCGACAGGGGTTCGTCCAGCAGCAGCAGCCTGGGACAGGTGGCCAGGGCCCGGGCCAGCGCCACCCGCTGCTGCTGGCCGCCGGAGAGCTGGCTCGGATACTTGCGCTCGTCGCCGCTCAGCCCTACCAGCGCCAGCAGCTCCTCGACCCGCTGCCGGCGCGGGGCCCGGCCGGTGCGCAGCCCGTAGCCGATGTTCTCGGCCACGTTGAGATTGGGGAACAGGGCGTAGTTCTGGAACACGATGCCGTAATCGCGGCGGGCGGGGGGCAGGTGGCTGATGTCCCGGCCGGCGACCAGCACCCTGCCCCGGTCCTGGGTCTCCAGCCCGGCGATGATCCGCAGCAGCGTGGTCTTGCCGCAGCCCGAAGGCCCCAGCAGACAGAGGAACTCGCCCTCGGCCACCCGCAGATCGATGCCGGCCAGCGCGGTGAACCCGCCGAACCGCTTGACGATGCCGTCAACCGCCAGAAAATCACCCATGTTCCCCGCCCCCGCTCGGTCTGCCTACTTCTTTTCGGACTTGCCGTCGTAGCGCTTGGTCCATTCGGCCAGGATGCGGTCCCGGTTGGCCGCCGACCACTTGAGGTCCTGCTTGACCAGCAGGTGCTCGAAGTTGCTGGGCAGCATGGCCATGGGCTTGGCCACGCCGGGGTAGGCGACGATGGCGAAGTTCTTTTCATAGAGTTCGTTGGCTTCCCTGGAGGCGCACCAGTCGCAGAGCTTCTTGGCGGCGTCCAAGTGCTTGGTGCCCTTCATGATGGCCGTGGCTTCCAGATCCCAGCCCAGCCCTTCCTTGGGGAACACCAGGTCGATGGGCGCGCCTTCGGCCTTGAGCTTGGCGGCGCGGTACTCGAAGGTGATGCCGATGGGGAACTCGCCCGAGGCGGCCATCTTGCCGGGCTTGGAGCCGGAGTGGACATAGAGGCCGATGTTCTCGTGCAGCTTGTCCATGTACTCCCAGCCGCCCTTTTCGCCGAACATGGTGAGCCAGGCGCTCACGTCGAAGTAGCCGGTGCCGCTGGAGGCGGGGTTGGGCATGACGATCTTGCCCTTGTATTCCGGCTTGAGCAGGTCCTTCCAGCTCTCGGGCTTCTTGAGGCCCAGCTTGGCCGCTTCGGCGGTGTTGAAGCAGATGGTCGCGCCCCACACGTCCATGCCGACCCAGGTGGGCGGGTTGGTTTCGCTGACATATTTCTTGCTGAGCTTTTCCACGCCCTTGGGGGCGTAGGGCAGCAGCATGTTCTCCTTGCCCAGCAGGAGCAGGGAGGAGGCGGCCAGGCCCATCACCACGTCGGCCTGCGGCGCGGCCTTCTCGGCCAGCAGCTTGGCGGTGACGATGCCGGTGGAATCCCGCACCCACTTGATCTTCACATCCGGGTAGGCCTTCTGGAACGACGCCTCGTAGGCCTGGATCTGGTCGGCCTCCAGGGCGGTGTAGACCGTTATCGGGGTCTGGGCAAAGCAGGCGGCGCCTGCGGTGACCAGGGCCAGCTTGGTTACGAACGATACCAACAGTCGACGTACATTCACGGGACGCTCCTTGGCAGGCGGGTTGATTGCTACGCTACCTTCCCCCGTGCCGGTGCCGGCGTTGCTACGAACGGGTTGCATTTTTGTAAAACCAGCCCCTCCCTTTCGCCCGGAGGCGGGGATGAGCGGACTAGATTCCACCCCGCAGGTTGGCGCAGGTCCAGAGGCCGCCCTCTTTTTCCCGCAGCAGGGCCACCAGCCGGCCCTGGTGCAGGCCCCGGACCGGCGGGTCGGGATCCGGGAAGCCGACGGGCAGGGCCCAGGACCCCGGCCGGATCGTCCCCAGGGGCACCGGCCGGCCATGGAGCAGGTGGTCCGCCTCGGTGTCGTCCAGCTCCCGGGCGGGGCACCAGGGCACCAGCGCCTCCCCCTGGATCAGCGCGCGCCGGCCAGGGCCGGGATCGTCCCAGGGGCCGATGGCGGTGCGCGACAGGGCCGAGAGGTGGGCGGGACAGCCCAGCCGGCGGCCCAGGTCCCGGGCCAGGGCGCGCACGTAGAAGCCGCCCCTGCAGGTGAGTCGCAGAATGGAGCTGCGCGGCAAGTCGTGGCTGACCCAGGCGGCCTCGTGCAGGTAGACCCGGGACGGCGGCAGGTCCACGGTCTCGCCCCGGTGGGCCTTCCGGTAGGCGGCCTCGCCGCCAATCTTCTTGGCGCAGGTGTCGGGAGGAATCTGGTCGCGAAAGCCCAGGAAGGGCTCCAGCGCACCCTCCAGGGCCTCCAGGGACGGCGCCGGGCCTTCGGCCACCCCCTGCCCCAGGTGGTCGCAGGTGTCGGTTTCCAGGCCCCAGGCCAGCCGGGCCAGGTAGGTCTTGGGCAGGGGGTGCATCAGCTCCATGAGCCGGGTGGCCTGCCCCGCCAGCACCAGCAGCAGCCCCTCGGCGAACGGGTCGAGGGTGCCGCCGTGGCCCAAGGCCAGCTTCTTCTGGCCGTCCTCGAACGCCTCGTGCTTGAAGCCGCGCACCACGTCGAAGCTGCTGCCGCCCACCTCCTTGTGCACCAGGTAGAGGCCGGGGTTCAAGCCGGTTCCTCGGGCTGGGCCGGGCGGGCGGCCTCCTCCTCCTTGATCTGGGCGAAGATGGCCTCGATCTTGTTGCCCTGTTCCAGGGTGCTGTCGGGGAAGAACTGCAGCTCGGGGACCCGGCGCATCTTCAGGTGCTTGGCCAGGTGGCTGCGCAGGAAGCCGGAGGCCCGGCCCAGGGCCTTGCGCGAGCGCTCGATCTGCGCCTCGTCGCCCAGCACGGTGTAGTAGACCCGGGCGATGCTCCGGTCGCCGGTGAGGCGCACGGCGGTGAGGGTGAGGAAACCCAGTTCGGGGTCCCGCAGTTCGCGCTGGATCAGCGTGGACAGCATGAAGTGGACTTGATCTTCCAGTTGTTCGGGGCGCAGCATGGTTTGATTCCTTGAGCAGGAGACCAGTGTAACCGGGCCTTCGTGAGAGGATGGCTGAGGAAAAGGGGCGGGGCCGTGGACGAATGGTTCAAAGATTGGTTCGACAAGGACTACGCCGCCATCTATGCGCACCGGGATGCCCAGGAGGCGGAGGCGGCGGTGGCCATGGCGCTGCGCCTGGCCCCGCTGCTGGCCTCGGGACCGGTGCTGGACCTGGGCTGCGGCGGCGGCCGCCATCTGTCCGTGCTGCGCCGGAACAATCCGCAGGCGTTCGGGCTGGACCTTTCGCGCGACCTGCTGGCCCTGGCGCCCCCGGAGCTCAGGCCCTGGCTGCTGCGCGGGGACATGCGCCACCTGCCGGTGCGCCCGGCGCGCCTGTCGGGCATCTGCATGTGGTTCACCCCGTTCGGCTATTTTTCCGACCGGGAGAACCGGGAGCTGTGCCGCCGGCTGCGCGAGCTGCTCCGGCCCGGCGGCGTGCTGGTGCTGGACTACCTGAACGCCACGTTCGTGCGCGCCCACCTGGTGGCCGAGGACGTGACCCGGCACGGCACGATCGAGGTGCGCAGCCGCAGGACCCTGGAGGGCGACCGGCTGGTGAAGCGGATGACCCTCACCCACCTGGAGACCGGGCGCACCCGCGAGGCCCTGGAATCGCTCCGGCTCTACGAGCCCGAAGAGCTGCGCGCCCTGGCCGCGGACTGCGGGCTGCAACCGGCCCTGGAGGCCGGGGATTACCAAGGCGCGCCGTTCGCCGCGGGGCGCTCGGCCCGGTGGATCGGATTCCTGAGCCGCCCCCTCTCCGCTAAGATGAACCAATAGGAGGAATTCATGAGTTTCAGGACCCTTCGTGACATCGACGTCAAGGGGCACCGGGTATTCCTGCGCGCGGACCTCAATGTGCCCATCCAGGACGGCGTCATCGCCGACACCACCCGGATCCGGGAAACCCTGCCCACCCTCAGGCACCTGCTGAACAGCGGGGCGTCGGTGGTGCTCTGCTCGCACCTGGGCCGGCCCAAGGGCACCGGCTTCGAGGCGGCCTTCAGCATGGCCCCGGTGGCCCAGTGGCTGAAGGCCCAGGGCCTGGATCTGACGCTGGCCAGCGGCGTCACCGGACCCGCGGTGGAAGCCGAGGCGGCCGCCCTGCAGCCCGGACAGGTGCTGCTGCTGGAAAACCTCCGGTTCGACAAGGGCGAGACCAAGAATGATCCGGACTTCGCCAAGGCCCTGGCCCGGCTCGCCGATACCTACGTCAATGACGCCTTCGGCTCGGCCCACCGGGCCCACGCTTCGGTGAGCGGCATGGTGCCCGATTTCCCCAAGGGGCGGGCGGTGGCCGGCTTTCTGATGGAAAAGGAGCTCAAGGCCCTGGGCAAGGTCATGGACCAGCCGGAACGGCCGCTGCTGGCGATCATGGGCGGCTCCAAGGTGTCCGACAAGATCGGCATCATCCGCCACTTCCTCGGCAAGGCCGACGCCATCCTGATCGGCGGCGCCATGAGCTTCACATTCCTCAAGGCCATGGGCGTGCCCATCGGCGCGAGCCGCTGCGAAGAGGACAAGCTGGAGCTGGCCAACAGCCTGCGCCAGGAGGCCGAGGCGGCCGGAACCCGCCTGCTGCTGCCGCTGGACCACCTGGTCGCGGCCAGCATCGACGCGGACGCCGAGTGCGACATCACCCAGGACCAGGCGGTGCCCGACGGCAAGATGGGCCTGGACATCGGCCCGGAGACCGTGGCCGTCTACACCGAAGAGATCCGCAAGAGCCGGACCATCCTCTGGAACGGGCCCATGGGCGTGTTCGAGCTGGAACCCTTCGCCAGCGGCACCCTCAGTCTGGCCGAGGCGATGGCCGAGGCCGCCGACCATGGGGCCTTCGTGCTGGTGGGCGGAGGCGACAGCGTCACCGCCGCGGCCAAGGCCGGTGTCACCCAGCGTCTCGGCCACATCTCCACCGGCGGCGGCGCCAGCCTCGAATTCCTCAGCGGCATGGAACTCCCCGGAGTCGCCGCCCTGCAAACCCTTTGATCCTGGAGCACCCCATGAAGATGGTCGTCGGCAACTGGAAAATGAATCATCTGCGCCGTGACGCCCTGGCCTTCTGCCAGGAGGTCCTGGCCGGCTACCGGCCGGTGGCCGGCGTGGTGGCGGCCATCGCACCGCCGTTCACCCTGCTGGAGGCGGTGGGCCGGCATCTGGGCGGCCTGCTGCCGGTCTATGGCCAGAACGCCCACGCCGCGCCCAAGGGCGCCTTCACCGGCGAGGTGTCCATGGCCCAGCTGCAGGACGCGGGCTGCAGCGGCGTCCTCCTGGGCCACAGCGAGCGGCGCCAGTACTTTGCCGAAACCGAGGAGACCCTGGTGCCCAAGCTGCGCGCCGCCCAGGCCCAGGGCCTGCTGCCCATGCTCTGCGTCGGCGAGACCCTGGCCCAGCGGGACGGCGGCTCCACCCTGGACGTGCTGCGGCGCCAGCTGGCCATCCTGTCCGAACTGGGCCCCGGCCCGCTGGCGCTGGCCTACGAGCCGGTCTGGGCCATCGGCACCGGCCGCCGGGCCGAGGCGAGCCAGATCGAGGAAGTGCACGGTTTCATCCGGCTGCAGCTGGGCAACCTGCTGGGCGACGCCGGCACCGGGGTGCCGATCCTGTATGGCGGCAGCGTCACCCCCGACAATTTCCAGGAGATCCTCGGCATTCCGGAAGTGGCCGGCGGCCTGGTGGGCGGAGCCAGCCTGGAGGCCGGCAAGTTCCTGAAGATGGTCGCCCTGGCCCAGGCTATCGTCTAGGGCGTGTCGGCAAGCTACACGCCCTCGCCCAGCGGATCAGGCCCTCGAAGGCCGAGATCAGGTCACCGCCCAGGTCCTGGTCCGCCTCGACCTCGGCCCAGTTTCCGGGGGCCAGGTCGGCCACGGGCATGCGCCGGCGTTCCTCCTCCTCCTGGACCTGGCGCAGGTGGCTCTTTTCCAGCCCCCCGCCTTCGATGAACTCCAGCACCTGCCTCAGCTTGTCCCGGTCGAACCACAGCCCGTGGTCCTTGCAGACGTCCAGCACCACCCCGGAGATGCGTCCATAGTTGGTGCGGTTCATCAGCTTGCCGCACTGCGGGCAGGGCCGGTAGCGCACCGGCCCCAGCGCGACCGGAACCCGGGGGCCTTGCCCGGGCAGGGCGCCCAGCACCTCGCCCCGCTCGGCCCGGTCGGCGGCGATCTGCTCGAAGTTCTTCTGGCCCACCCAGACCCCGCCGCAGGCGTGGCACTGGTCCAGGCTCACGTCGCCCACCGCCGTGGCCGCCAGCGGGGCCTTGCAGCCCGGGCAGGCCAGGGGCGTGGCCGTGGCCGCCAGCCGCTCGATGGCGGCACCGCAGCGGGGGCAGTGGCTGGCGTGGATCCCGACCATGCCGAAGCACTTGGGACAGGCCAGGGTGGCCAGTTGGCTCCCGCAGTAGGGGCACTGGAGATCATCTTCTCCCACGGCAGCCCCGCAGGATTGGCAGTGCAGTGTCTTGGCGTCCATGGTCCGGTATCTTACCGCTAAGATGGTAACGGAGGCAGGCATGCTCATTCTCATGGAGCAAACCGCGACCCTGGAGCAGGTTCAAGCGGTGATGGCAGTATTGGAAGGGGCCGGGATTCGCGGCTACATCCAGGAATCCCCCGTCTCCACCAGCATCCTGGCGCCGCATGCCTCCCAGGCGCTGAAGGCCGACCGGATCGAGCCCATGGGCGGGGTCGACCGGGTGGTGCCGATCACTTCGCCGTTCAAGCTGGCCTCGGCGGACGGGGCGCCGGGGCGGACCGTGGTGGAGGTCCGCGGCGTGGCGGTGGGCGGCCGGGACCTGGCGGTCATGGCCGGGCCGTGCGGCGTGGAAAGCCGGGAGCAGCTGTTCACGGTGGCGCGCTACGTGGCCGAGAGCGGGGTCAAGCTGCTGCGGGCCGGGGCCTTCAAGCCGCGCACCAGCCCCTACGCCTTCCAGGGCATGGGCACCGAGGCGCTCGGGCTGCTGGAGCAGGCGCGCCGGGAATTCGATCTGGGCATCGTCACCGAAGCCACCGAGGTGGAGACCTTCGACGAGGTCGAGCGCACCGCCGACCTGATCCAGGTCGGCGCCCGCAACATGCAGAATTTCGCCCTGCTCAAGCGCGCCGGGCGGTCCGAGCGGCCGGTGCTGCTCAAGCGCGGCCCCGCCGCGACGCTGGAGGAGTGGCTGTTCGCCGCCGAGTACGTCCTTTCCGAAGGCAACCGCAACGTCATCCTGTGCGAGCGGGGCATCCGCACCTGGAGCCAGCACGCCCGCAACACCCTGGACGTGAGCGTGATCCCCGCCGCCAAGCTGCTCACCCACCTGCCGATCATCGCCGATCCCAGCCACGCCACCGGCCGCCGGGACCTGGTCATCCCTTGCGCCCGGGCCGCGGTGGCCGCCGGCGCCGACGGCCTGATCGTGGAGACCCACTGCAAGCCGGACCAGGCGCTCAGCGACGGGCCCCAGGCCCTGCTGCCCTCGGACTTCTTCCAGATGCTGGACCAGGTGCGCTCGATCCGCGAAGTGCTGGCCGCAGGCGGGCCGGGGCTCATCTAGGGCGTGTCGCAGTCCCCAGCAGGGAAAGCCCCAGGAGGATGGCGCCGCAGACGATGAAGCTGTCGGCCACATTGAAGGTCCAGTAGTGCCATCCCCAGAACACGAAATCCAGGAAGTCCACCACCGAACCGTGGCGGATCCGGTCGAGGCCATTGCCCAGGGCGCCGCCCAGGATGAAGCCCAGGGCGATGCGCTGGAGCACGGCGGTGCCCGGTTTGAGGAACTCCCAGCCGAAGTATCCCAGGGCGGCGATCCCGGCCACGGTGAAGATCACCGTCCGGGCCACGGGCGAGGCGCCGCCCATGGTGCCGAAGATCGCGCCGGGGTTGTAGTTGAGGGTGAAGTAGAAGAACCCGGGGATGATGGTCCGGCTGCCGTACAGCGGGATGGAACCCAGGATCCAGGCCTTGGAGGCCCAGTCCAGGCCCAGCGCCGCGAGCGGCAGCAGCAGCCAGGCCAGCCGGGCCCTCCTCACGCCTGGGTCCGGAACACGTCCCAGCAGCGCGGGCAGAGGTCGGCTTCCTCGCCCTGGCCGTGGCCGCCCTTGTGGTTCCAGCAGCGCGGGCATTTCACCCCGTCATGGGGGGTGACTTCCACCTGCAGGTCGGAGCCGGCTTCCAGCACCAGGCCGGAAACCACCAGGAGATCCTCGGGGGATTCGCCCAGGCGCTCCAGCAGGGCGCTGTCCGCCTCGTCCAGGATCAGCCGGACCGCGGCGTCCAGGCTGGTGCCGATGGTCTTGGCGGCCCGGTGCGGCTCCATGGCCCCCTGCACCGCTTCCCGGATCTCCCAGAAGCGCTCCCAGTCGGCGGGAGCGGCCGCGAGGCTGCCCTCGGGGAAGCGCTGCTCGAAGACGTGGCCCTCGGCCCCGGGGATGTTCTCCCACACCTCGTCGGCGGTGAAGCTGAGCACCGGCGCCAGCAGCACGGCCAGGCCCTGGGCCAGCTTCCAGCAGACCGTCCGGCAGCTCCGGCGCCGGGCGGAATCCAGGGCGTCGCAGTAGAGCCGGTCCTTGATGATCTCGAAGTAGCGGCCGGACAGGTCCAGCTGGCAGAAGCCGTGGAGCGACTGGGTCACGTCCAGGTACTGGTAAGTCCGGAACGCCTCGGTCACCTGGCCGGCCAGGCGGCCGAAGGAGCCCCACACCCAGCGGTCCAGGGGCGACCACTCGGCTTCCGGCACCTGGTCCCGGGCCGGATCGAAGTCCGCCAGGGCGCCCAGCAGGAAGCGCAGGGTGTTGCGGATCTTGCGGTAGGCGTCGGCCGAGCGCTCCAGGATCTGCCTGGAGATGCGCACGTCGTCGTTGTAGTCCACGCTGGCGGTCCACCAGCGCAGGATGTCGGCGCCCATGGTCTTCAGGATCTCCTCGGGGGTGATCGTGTTGCCCATGCTCTTGGACATCTTCTGGCCCTTGCCGTCCAGCACGAAGCCGTGGGTCACCACGGTGTCGTAGGGCTTGGTCCCGGTGGCCGCCAGGTTGAACAGCAGCGAGGAGTGGAACCAGCCCCGGTGCTGGTCGGAGCCCTCCAGGTAGATGAACTTGCCGTAGTCGTCCGGACGCAGTTCGGAATGGGTCACGCACACCACTTCGGCGCTCACCCCGGAATCGATCCAGACGTCCAGGATGTCGGTCTCCTTCTGGAACTCCGTGCCCTCGCACTTGGGACAGACCGCGTCCTTGGGCTTGAGCTGCTCCAGCGGCAGCTCCGCCCAGGCCTCCACGCCGCCCTCGGCGATGGCCGCGGCCGCCTTTTCGAAGATCTCCGGACGGACCAGCGGCTCGCCGCATTCGCAGCAGCGCAGCACGGTGATCGGCGTGCCCCAGGAGCGCTGGCGCGAGATGCACCAGTCGGGGCGGCCGGCGATCATGGCGTAGATCCGGTTGCGGCCCTGGGGCGGCACCCAGGCGGTGCTGTCCACCCCCTCCAGCCCCAGTTCCCGCAAGGTCTTGCCCTTGCCGTTGAGTTCGTCGTCCATCGTGATGAACCACTGCTCCGTGGCCCGGAAAAAGATCGGGGTCTTGGTGCGCCAGCAGTGGGGATAGCTGTGGGTGATCTTCTCCTCGTGCAGCAGCGCGCCCGAGGCGCGCAGCCGGTCGACCACCAGGGGATTGCAGTCGAAGATGTTGCGGCCTTCCAGCTCGGGGTCGTTGACCGCCGCCGTGTAGCGCCCGTCCGGCCCCACCAGTTGCAACAGGCCCAGGTGGTGGGCCAGGTTGAAGTCGTCCACGCCGTGGTCGGGGGCGGTGTGCACCAGCCCGGTGCCGGCGTCGGCGGTGACATAGTCGGCCAGCAGCACCGGCGATTCCCGGTCGATCCAGCAGTGCCGCGCCTTGAGGCTCTGGAACCCGATGCCCCGGCGGGTTTCCCTGGTGTGCAGGGGGATCCCCAGGTTCTTCTGGAAGGCCTCCAGCAGCGGCACGGCCACCACATAGTAAGTCTCGCCGCCCTTCACCACGGCGTACTCCATATCGGGGTGCATGGCGATGGCGAGGTTGGCCGGCAGGGTCCAGGGGGTGGTGGTCCAGATGGGCAGCAGCAGCGGGGTGGGCAGCTGCATCCGCTCGGCCTCCGCGTCTTCCACCGGGAACGCCACGGTGATGGCCGAGCTGGTGTTGTCGGCGTACTCCACCTCGGCCTCGGCCAAGGCGGTGCGGGCGCCGTAGCTCCAGTGCACCACCTTGAGCTTGCGGCGCACCGCGCCGCATTCGAATAGACGGCCAAGCAGGCGCACCACGGTGGCCTCGTACTTGGGCGCCATGGTGACGTACGGTTCGTTCCAGGCGCCCAGCACGCCCAGGCGCTGGAAGCCCTGGCTCTGGGCGTCGATCCACTTCTGCGCGTAGGTCCGGCAGCGCGCCAGGAACTCGCCGCGGCTCATCTCCCGGCGCTTGGGCCCCAGGTCCTTCTCCACCGCGTGCTCGATCGGCAGCCCGTGGCAATCCCATCCGGGCACGTAGGGGGACTCGTAGCCGTCCAGCCAGAGGGCCTTCACCACCATGTCCTTGAGGATCTTGTTCATGGCGTGGCCCATGTGGATCGCCCCGTTGGCGTAGGGCGGCCCGTCGTGCAGGATCCGGCGGCCCCGGCCGGTGCCGGCGGCGTTGTCCGCCCGGCGCCTGGCCTCCACCCGCTGGTAGACGCCATCGGCCCTCCAGCGTTCGACCCGCTTCGGTTCCCGCTGCGGCAGGTCCGCCTTCATGGGAAAATCGGTCCGTGGCAGGAAGATCGTATAGCGTTTCTTGGCCGGTTCGCCCATGGCGCCCTCGTGCGCAGAGGGGATCCACCCGAGGACCCCGTGGTTGGAAACCCCTAGTCTACCCAGGTTCCCGGCGCAGTTCACGACGTAAAGTCCACCTTCATGATCGCATCGTCAACACTGATGGTGATATTGCCGGTCGCCGGATCCACGGCGATCCCGTACGGCGCGCTGAACACCGAGCCGGCAGCGCTGCCCTCCGTGCCGGGCTGGCCCGACAAGGTGCTCACCTGGCCGGCGGCGGTGACCTGGCGGATGGTGGCGTTGCCGGTGTCGGCCACCAGCAGGTTGCCGTCGCCATCGAGCGTGAGGCCCTGGGGATGGTCGAACAGCGGAGGCGTGTCGGTGCTGCCGGCGTCCCCGGCGGTGCCGGCCAGCAGGCTCACCGCGCCGCCGGGCAGCGCGACGCTGTCCAGCACGCTGTTGCCGGTATCGGCGACGTACAGCGTCGCGTCGTCGGCGCTCAGCGCCACGCCCTGGGGATCGGCCAGGCCGGCGCCGGGCGCGGTCACCGTGGTCACCTCCCCGCCGAGGGTGACCTGGCGGATGCTGTGGTTGGCCGCGTCGGCGACGAAGAGCAGGCTGTCGGTGGCGTCCCAGGCCAGGCCGGCGGGAGCGCCGAACGTCGCAGTGCCGGCCGCACCGTCCGCGGTGCCGGTGGTTCCGGCGATGCCGGCCAGGGTCGTGACCTCGAGGCCGGCGAACCCGACCCTGCGGATGGTCGCGTTGCCGGTATCGGCCACGAAGATGGCCGGACCATCCGGGGTTTCGCCCAGGCGTCCGGACACCAGCCGCTCCAGCTGTTGGGACGGCGGCCCTCGCAATGGGGCGGACGAAGAACCTTGTCAATCAGGGCTTTTGCTCATGAATTGTAGGCTATTCGAACAACGGTTGTTCAGGGTCGCTGCGCTGCCTTGGCCATCGGCGCCGCCCGCATGGCCCGCGCTGCCGGCCAGGGTGCTCACCGTGCCGTCGGGGGCGACCTGGCGGATGGTGTCATTGCCCGAATCGGCCACCAGCAGGTTGCCGCTGGCGCGGTCGATGGCCAGCCCCATCGGCAGGTTGAAGCGGGCCGCGCCGCCCACCCCGTCGGCGCTGCCGGGATCGCCTTCCTGCCCCGCGAGGGTGGACACCTGCCCGGTGCTGCTGATCAGGCGGATGGTGTGGTTCTGGGTGTCGGCCACCAGCAGGTTGCCGCTCGCGTCCTGCACCACCCCGGCCGGGCCGTTGTAGCGGGCCGCGCCCTCGGTGCCGTTCACGGCGCCTTGTCCCGAAGGCACCCCGGCCAGCAGCGCCAGACTGCCCACCAGCACGCGGGTGGTGGCGGTCGCCGTCTTGCCGGCGGCGTTGGTCACGGTGAGGGTGAAGGTGGTGCTGTGCTCGAGCGTCCCAGTGGCGGCGGGCGTCTGGCTTTCCACCGCGCCCACCCCTGGTTCCACCGCGCCGCTGCCGCCGTCGAACACCGGGTCCAGGTAGGTGGTGGCGCCGGTGCCGATGACCCCCGGGCCGGCGTTGAACTGCGTGATGACCGGCGCCGGCACCACCGTGACGGTGACCGGCTGGTCGAACGCCTGGCCCAGGCTGTCGGTGACCGTGAAGGTGTAGGTGGTGGTGACCGCCGGCGTGACGGTGTAGCTGGTGGCCCCGTCGGCGATCGGCTGATCCCCGAGGCCTGGGGCCGAAAGCACCCCGGTCCCGCCGGAAAAGCTGAACTCCAGCACCGAGCTTTCGCCCGCGGTGATGGTGGCCGGGTTGGCGCTGATGGTGACGTTCGGCCCGCCCAGGGACAGGGTGAGCGTGGCCGGGGCGGCCGGCTGGCCGGCGGCGTTGGTGACGGTGCAGGTGAGGGTCAGCACGCCGAACGCGGCCGTGCTGAAGGTGACGGCCGGGCTCTGCGCGCCGGCCGTGATGACCCCGCCCGCGGCATTGATCGTCCACTGGTAGGTGCAGCCGTCCTGGGCCGTCACCGAGGCTTCAAGCCCGGTCTGGCCCGGCCCCACCGAGGCCGGCGGTTGGATCACCGGCACGGCCGGGGCAGCCACCACCACGACCATCACCGAACGGCTCACGTGGTCGCCGGCGGCGTTGCTGTCGGTGAGGGTGTAGGTGGTGGTTTGCGCGGGCTGGACCACCACCGGGAGGTCATCGACGACCGGGCCGACCCCCTGGTCGATCACCGCCGCGCCGTCGACGAAATCGGCGGTCAAGCTGGTGCTGTCGCCGGCCGTGATCACGGTTTTCGCGGCCGTGAAGCTGTTGATGGCGGGGGCGGGAAGCGGGGGCTGGGTATAGCCCCCGCAGGCGCCGAGCAGGGCCAGCAGCAGGGGTGGGAGGAGGATGTTGCGAGGTTGCATAACAATTAGTTATATTAATAACTAATTGTAATCCTTCAGCGCCGCTCCGCAATGGTCAGTCCACCCGGAAATGGCAGCCGCGCGACACCGGGTTCTGGATCGCGGCCTTCAGGATCAGCCGGGCGCAGATGATGCCGTTGCGCAGTTCCAGCAGGCTCCGGGACAGCGGGGCCTCCTGGTAGAACGCCTCGATCCGGTGGTAGAGGTAGCCCATGTCGCCCCGGCCGCGCTGCAGCCGGGCCCGGGTACGGATGATGCCGGCATAGTTCCAGAGCGTGCTGCGGATGCTGGTCCAGTCCTGCTCGATCAGCAGCGGGTCGGGAACCCGGCCGCCGCCGGCGTGCTTCCATGGCTCCAGGGCGTCGGGATCGGGCATGGCCACCGTGCGGCAGTCCGCCACCGCGGTCTCCCCGGCCCGGTAGCCCCACACCAGGCCCTCCAGCAGGGAGGTGGAGGCCAGGCGGTTGGCGCCGTGCAGGCCGGTGCAGGACACTTCGCCCACGGCGAACAGCCCGGGCAGGCTGGTGCGCCCCTCCAGGTCCACGTTCACTCCGCCGCAGAAATAGTGCGCGGCGGGCACCACCGGGATGAGCTGGCTCAGCGGCTCCAGCCCGGCTTCCCGGCAGGTGGCCATGACCGTGGGGAAGCGCGCGTCCAGGTCCAGCTTGCGCCTCAAAGGCGCCAGATCCAGGTACATGCAGACCTCGCCGGTGGCGGCCATCTCCTGGAAGATGGCCCGGCTGACCACGTCCCGGGGCGCCAGCTCCATGCCTTCGGGGGCGTACTTCGCCATGAAGCGCTCGCCGTTGCGGTTCACCAGGTGCGCGCCTTCGCCGCGCAGCGCCTCGGTGAGCAGGGTGCGCGGCTTGCCCGGCACGAACAGCGTGGTGGGATGGAACTGCAGGTACTCGCAGTTGACGATGCGGGCGTTGGCCCGGTAGGCCGCGGCCAGGCCGTCGCCGGTGGCCGACGGGGGGTTGCTGGTGTGCAGGTACAGGTAGCCCAGCCCGCCGGTGGCGAGCACGGTGCGCTTGGCCACGCACATGCGCACCTCGCCGTCGGGTTCGAGCAGGTAGGCGCCGAACACCTGGATGGGGTCGTAGACCGCCCGGGGATCCCGGCTGTGGTGCGGCACGGTGAGCAGGTCCACCAGGGAATGGTTCTCCAGCACGCGGATGCCGGGATGGGCCAGCACCTTCTCCGAAAGGGCCTTCTGGATGGCCTTGCCGGTGGCGTCCTTGACGTGGTAGATGCGCCGGGCGCTGTGCGCCGCCTCGGCGGTGGGTTCGGGGTCCAGGTTGCCGGTGTGGTCGAACGGGACACCCAGGCTCTTCCACAGGAAGTCCCGGCACAGGCGCGGGCCCTGCTCCGCCAGCTGGGCCACCGCCTCGGGCCGGCACAGGCCGGCGCCGGCGGCGTCGATGTCCGCCGCCAGCAGCTCGGGCGAATCGCCCGCTTCCGGCGGCGCCAGTCCGATGATCCCGCCCTGGGCGTAGCGGGTGTTGGAGACGCCCAGGGGGTCCTTGAGCACCACCACCACGTCCGCGCCCAGCTCGGCTGCGCGCAGGGCCGCGGAACAGCCCGCGATGCCGCCGCCGATCACCAGAAGGTCACACTTGATCATGTCAGCTCCAAAGTGGGCCGGGACATCGCCCAAAGGGGGGCAAGCTCCATGTCCCCATCGAAATGTTCCAGCCAGTCCATGCGCTCCGCCGCCGCGGCCGCCGCGGCCGCGCAATCAACGGTGCCCCAGGGGGTGCCCAGCTCCCCGCCGAACCGGCCGAGGACCGGCAGGGCGTCTTCCCAGAGGCTGATCATCCCGCCGGCGTTCTCCAGCTGCAGGTGGTGGAAGCCCCCTGCCAGCAGGATCAGCCCCTGCAGGCCGGTCTTCAGTTCGCCTTCGGCCCCGAGCCAGAGCGGCTCCAGGGCGTCATGGCACTCGTGGAAAAGGGCTGAATTGAACAGGGCGACGCCGCAGGCCAGGCCGTAGCGCGCGTCCTCCGGCTGCCCGAGCATGGCCAGGAGCGCCACGCCCAGGCGCAGGCTGACCAGCGAGGCCATGGGGTCCCAGATGCGGTGGGGCACCCAGCCCGCCGGGCCGTGGTCGGCGGTGTTGGGCAGCAGCGCCATGGCCCGCTTCCAGGCCGCGCGCGGATCGCCCTGGCCCAGGGCGCCGAGCATGGCGGAAGCGCCCTCCAGCAGCTCTGGTTCGGGCACGCCGTCCGGATGGGTCTCGCGCATCCGGGGGGCGCCGAGCACCAGGGGCCAGACCAGCAGGGCGCGGTCCGCGGGCGCCACCAGCGCCGCCTCCATGCGAGCCCCCAGGAACTTGAGGACCGGAAGCGGGAGCTTGGGTTGGCGCTGCCAGAACACCGGTGCGATAGGAGCACAACTCATGGTGATAGTTTGACCGGAAATCCGCGCTCAGGTGAAATTGCGCTCCGAGAGGCTGATGAATTCCAGCGCGAAGTCATCCAGTTCGGTCTGCCAGTGCTTGAGCTGGCCCTGGAAGAAGTTGTAGGCCATGAGGGCCGGAATGGCCGCCACCAGGCCGATGGCGGTGGCCACCAGGGCTTCCGAGATGCCCGGGGCCACGGTGGCCAGGCTGGCGTTGCCGGTGGCGCCGATGCCCCGGAAGGCGTCGATGATCCCCCACACCGTCCCGAACAGGCCGATGAAGGGGCTGACCGCGGCGATGGTGGCGAGGATGCCCAGGTAGCTCTCCATGCGGCCCATCTCCACCACCGAGGCCCGCTGCAGGCAGCGTTCCACGGCCTCCATGCTCTTGATCTGCGCCCGGGCTCCCGGGCCCGCGGGCCTGAGCTGGTAGGTCACTTCCGAATAGCCGGCGGTGAACAGCCCCAGCAGCGGGCTGGCGCTGAACTCCGAGGCGGAGGCCCTCAGCTCGCGCCAGTCGGTGGCCCGGCGGAACACGCTGCGGAACCGCTCGGTGACGCCGCGGCTGCGGCTGAGCAGCACGGCCTTCTGGAAGATCACCAGCCAGCTGACCACCGAGAACACCCCGAGCACCAGGAGGACCACTTTCGCCACCATACCGCTGTGCAGGACCACTTCCCAAAGATTGACGCCCTGCCCGTCCACGATCGCGACCTGAAGCATGCTGCCTCCCGGCTCCGATTCTATCAAGGCTCGCGGTATGGCGAAGGGGAGGATATACTTCTCGGATTATGACCGTTCGCCAATGGCCTAAACATGGACGGTAGGTGAGGGTGCAACCATGCATGTTCTAGTGATCGGGTCTGGCTACGTGGGTCTTGTGGCCGCGGTAGGGTTTGCGGAAGCGGGACATCAGGTGCTCGGCGTCGACGTGGACATGGCCAAGATCAATAAGCTGCGCCAGGGCATATCGCCCATCTACGAACCGGGATTGAATGAATGGCTGGCCCGGCATCAGGCCTCGGGCCGGCTGAGTTTCAGTCTCGACCTCAAGGACGGCATTAAGACGGCGGACGCGGCATTCATCTGCGTGGGCACGCCGCAGAGCGAGGACGGCAGCGCCGATCTGCAGTACGTGCTCCAGGTGGCCACCCAGCTCGGCCAGGCCATGGAGCTCCGGGCCAAGGAAGCCAAGCCCCTGGTGGTGGTGGACAAGAGCACGGTGCCGGTGGGCACTTCGGCCCGGGTGCAGGCCGCCATCGCGGCCCAGACCAGGCGCCCCTTCGAGGTGGTCTCCAACCCCGAGTTCCTCCGGGAAGGCTGCGCCATCGACGATTTCGTGAAGCCGGACCGGGTGGTGGTGGGCTGCCGCACCGACCATGCGGAAAGCGTGATGAAGGCGCTCTACGGCAAGTTCCTCGCGGCCAGCGGCGGCCTCTGGCTGCGCATGGACCCGCCCAGCGCCGAGCTGACCAAGTACGCCGCCAACGCCATGCTGGCCTTGCGCATCAGCTTCATCAACGAGATCGCCGGCCTGTGCGAGAAGGTCGGGGCGGACGTGCAGTGCGTCCGGGAGGGCATCGGCAGCGACCACCGGATCGGCAAGTTCTTCCTGAACCCGGGTCCCGGCTTCGGCGGCAGCTGCTTCCCCAAGGACCTCCAGGCCCTGCTCAAGGTCGGCCGGGAGAACGGCCAGCCGCTGCGCGCCCTGGAAGCCACCGTGGAAGCCAACCGCCACCAGAAGCAGGTGCTGGCCCTCAAGGTGCGGAAGTACTTCAGGTGCCAGGCCGGGTCGCCCGCGCCCCTCGCCGGCCGCCGGTTCGCCCTCTGGGGCCTGGCGTTCAAGGCCCACACCGACGACATCCGGGAAGCCATGGCCATGGAGCTGATCGATTCCCTCATCGAACTCGGGGCCGAGCTGGTGGTGCACGATTTCGAGGCGATGCCCAACGTCCGGGCCAAGCTGGGCGACAAGGTGCGCTACGTCGAGGACCCGCTGTCCGCCTGCGACGGCGCCGACGCCCTGCTCATCGCGACCGAATGGCCCCAGTATGTCCAGGCCGACCTGAACGCGGTGGCGGGCCGGCTCAAGGCAAAACTGATTTTCGACGGCCGGAACCTTTTCCAGCCCAAGGCCATGAAGGCAGATGGATGGACCTATCATTCCATCGGCCGGCTCCCGGTGGGGCCCACCGCCAATCCCGCCGTCATCCCCGCATCCCTTTGACGGCAACAGCAGCTTCAGGAGCGCACCATGGGACATCTCAGCTTCGGAGGAATGCTCTTGATCGGCGTCGCCCTCCTGATCTTTTTCGGGCCGTCCAAGCTGCCGGAGCTGGGCAAGGCGCTGGGCAAGGGCATCCAGGAGTTCAAGAAGGCCAGCCGGGAACTCACCGATTCGGTGAAGGACGAGGTCACGGAAGACAAGAAGGACGACCCGAAATGACCGGGTTTCCATACCCGGTTGCCAGCCTATGACGACCTCCGGAGCCGAACCGCAGCTGACCTTCTGGGAGCACCTGCACGAGCTGCGGACACGCCTGATCCGCAGCGTGATCATCCTGGTGGTGATGTTCGCCGTCACCTACGGCTTCCGCTTCCATCTCATGATCTGGGCGCAAAAGCCTTTCATGGAGGTCTACAGGGCCCAGGCGATCCAGCAGGCCGCGGCGCTGCACCAGGCCGTGCCGACGGTGTTCGAGCCGTTCGCCTTCACCAGCCTGACCGAGCCGTTCTTCTCGCTGATGCGGCTCTCGCTCTGGGCCGCGGTGTTCCTGGCCTCGCCGCTGCTGTTCCACGAGGTCTGGAGCTTCATCAAGCCCGGCCTGTACGCCCGGGAGCGCCGCCTGGCCATTCCGTTCGTGCTGGCCACCACCGGCTGTTTCCTGGCGGGCGCCGCCTTCGCCTATCTGAACGCCTTCAAGTTCCTGGGTGACATCCTGTTCAAGGAAGCGCTGAACGCCGGGTTGCGCACCAACCTCCACCTGGAGGACTACCTGGATCTGTTCATCTACACCGTGGTGGGCACCGGCGTGATGTTCGAGCTGCCGGTGCTGGTGTATTTCCTGGCCCGGTTCCGCCTGGTCACCGCCCGCTGGATGCTGAAGTACTGGCGCCACGCCACCATCGCCATCCTGTTCGTCAGCGCCTTCCTGACCCCCGGCGACGTGGTGGTCACGACCATCTTCTTCAGCGTGGTGCTGCTGGGACTGTACTTCATCTCCATCCTGGTGGCCTGGATCGCCGCCCCCCGGGCTAAGGCTTAACCCCCAGCGGATCCGGATGCCGGGTGAAGTCGGGGATGTATTTCCCGCCCTGCTCCAGCTTCATGCCCAGGACATCCGCCAGGGCCGCGCCGCCATCGCCGGGGGCGGCCATGCGGAAGGCCCAGGCCTGCCGAGTCCGGGTGCCGGGATCGTGCGCCACGGGCACGGCCGGACGCTGCAGGCTGGCCAGCCCCTGGTTGAAGGAGCCGCGGCCGCGCGGCACATAGCCGATCAGCGGGCCCGCCAGCAGCACGCCGGTCAGGAGCCAGAACAGCCGGGAAGGCCCCTTCGGCGCGGCGGCTTCGCGATCCTGCTCCCGGGCCATGCTCCATACCGGCGCCCGCTTCTCCTGGGCGTCCGGAGAGACCTCCAGGAGGCCCATCTCCAGCAGGTCGGCGATCATCTTGTAGGTGTCCAGCTCGTCATAGCGGCTGATCTGCAGGACGTTCTGGATGCTGCAGGGCTCGTTGAAATAGGTGAGGGTCTTCTCCTGCTCGTGGCTGAGGCCGGACTTGGGCTGCACCGTGCCGCCGCCTTCCAGCAGGGCGGACAGGTCCTGGTCGAGGTCGAGCTGGAGGATCTTGCCGGCCGGGGTCTTGGCCAAGGGCAGCCGGGTGTCGGGCAGGCGGCGCTGCACTTCGGGCCACTCGTCCATGATCCGGGCCGCTTCCATGAGGACGGTATCCACCGGGATGGGCGGGAAATTCTCCCGGTCCAGGTCCATGGGCAGGATGGAATCGAACCGGTAGTCCCCCTCCACCCAGCGGAAGGTCCGGTTGATGATGGACATGGCCTGGTTGAACAGGGCGTCCTGGAGGTCCTGGGGGGTCACCCGGCCCGATTCCATCAGCAGCGTCCCCATGCGCTTCAGGGTCTGCCGCTGTTGCTGGATCATGGTCACCAGCTCCTCGCCGGAAAGCCGCCCCAGGCGCACCAGCAGGGCCCCCACCCGGTCTTCCATGGGAACCTGGTTGGAGTCGCAGCCGACGATTTCGCCCTGGTCGAAAAAGATCTTCACGAATTCCTGGCCGCGTGAAAGCACCAGGGTGCCGCTCTTGCCCTGGGTCTTGATCATGTTGAACAGGGAAAAGAGATCGAAATCCCGCAGGGAGCCTTCAAGCGCCATCCGGTACCTCCCTTCAGGGCCGCCGCGGCAGGAGTTTCAGCCACGACCGGAACAACAGCATGGCCAACAGCACCAGGCCCACCGGCAGCCAGGTGGAAGCAGGATCGGCGAGGATCTCGCCGGGGTAGCGGACGGTGCGCCCGGTCACCAGCACGAGCCCAAGGGCGAAGGTGAAGAACCCGAACTCCACGCACCCGGCCCGGGTGTCGCCCAGGAAGCAGCGGTCGGTGCCCGGCAGGAACACCAGGAACAGCCGGTGCAGCACCCGCTGGGATTTCTGGTAGGTGGCCACTTCATCCACCTTGCGTTTCCGGCTGCCGCCGTGCAGGCCATCCTTGAGCACGAACAGGTGGTGGCACTTGGAGCAGACGAAGTTGTCCGGGCTGTCCGTGGTGTGGAACGGGTCGCCGCACCGGGTGCACTGGGAAGGGTAGGCACGGTTGATGCTCCCCCGCAGGCGCAACAGGATCGCCAAGGCGGCCAGGAGCGGCAGCAGGAAGCCGTACAGCAGCGGCAGGTCCATTCCGCCCACGCCGGAGGCGGCCGCCGGTCTTGTCCCGGCCGAAAGCGCCTGGAGCCGGGCGGGGGTATCCGGCAGGGGCATGGCGAAGGTGCGCTGCTCCTTCCGGGCATGGTTGGCCACCACCATGCGGTTGTAGCTGTCCGCGGCCGCGTGGCTGGCTTCGTCCTGCTTGGTGGTGCCCGTGGGGCTGTCCATCTGCTTGAAGGCGACCACGCTCTGGTTCAGCAGGATTTCCGGGGCGGTGGGCGCCGAGGCCAGGGCCTGGTCGAAGCAGGCCTTGGCTCCGGCCAGGTCGCCCTGCTGGAACCGGGCCACGCCGAGGTTGTTCAGCACGGCGGAGCGGTTCGGCGAACCGGCCTCCAGGGCCTTGAAGGTCGCCTCGGCCTGGGGCCATTCCTGGAGCTGGAGCTCGCGCCAGCCCCTGAGGAAGCTCCGGTCTTCCGGCGCCAGGGCCGCCCACACCCGGCTGTCCATCGGCAGCGGCTGGGGCTGCAACTGCATGGCCACGATGCTGTTGGCGGGCTGGCCGGACGCCAGCGGCTCCAGCAGCGCCAGGGCCGGATGCAGCAGCTGCAGCAGCACGACGAAGAAGGTGGCCCGGAGTTCCCCGGGCAGGAGGAACGGGACCAGCAGCCATAGCCAGAGCATGGCCACCACACTGGGGTCCAGCCCGAAGACCACCGGGAAGGTGACGAGGAAGGCGCCCAGGAAGGCCGCCACATGGCTGTTCACCCCCCAACGCCGCAGCGGTTCCTCCCACAGGTAGCGGAACACCCGGCGGTAGCGCGTGGCCATGGCCAGGGCCCACCCCCAGAGCATCAGGGTGGCCATGAGCCGCATCCAGGCGATGTGCTGGACCACCCACAGCCAGCGGTGGACCGGATGGGCCAGGCGCAGGCGGGTCAGTTCCATGACCTCGGCCAGGCTCCACAGGTAGCCGTGCAGGCCCTCCCGGCGCATGAGGATCACCTTCGTGCCCAGCAGGGTCGGGTCGTTGGGCGCCCACATGTCCACGGTCTGGATCACTTGCAGGCCCAGGGCGGGCTGCCCCTGGGCGCCCAGCTGCCGGGCGAACACGGCCATGGCGTCCACCAGGGGCAGCACATCCAGGGTGCCGTAGGTCCGGCGCAGCAGTTCGACCTCCTGGACCGCCGACTGGATGGCGGCCAGGTCCCCGGAGCGGAAGGCGGTCTTGAGGTGCTCGGCGCGGAAGCTCAGGGCCACCGCCGGGGCCAGCTCGGGCGCCGGGGGCAGCGGGGCCGACCAGAGCCCGCCGGCCAACGCGGCCAGCACAACCATCCGGACCATCGCCAGGAAGCGCCCCATCCTGGCGGACGCAGCGTCCACGCCGGGATTGACCCGCCATGGGACCGCAGCAATCATGTTGCCTCCGTTCATTTGACGAAGACTATCATAAATTTCCGCGGGAAAGGGGACGACCGCTCGGGTTCCCGGCCAGCGCCCCGGTATGTCCTCCGAAACCCGGACATGATAGGCTTTCCTGGGGACGCCAAGGCGTTTCCCGGATCTCGAATTATTATGTTAATTTCATAAATAAGGATGACCATGTCGGCAGAAAGACTTCCGGTGGCCTCGGGGCCAAGGGCGCGGGGCAATCGGCAGGCCACCGCCGTGAGCCACGGCCGATGTGAGGTGTTCATAGGCGGCCACGCGCCCATCGCCGTCCAGTCCATGACCAACACCGACACCGCGGACGTGGCGGCGACCACCAGCCAGGTCAGGGACCTGGCCCTGGCCGGGTCCGAACTGGTGCGCATCACCGTCAACACCCCCGCCGCCGCCGCCGCGGTACCGCTCATCCGCGAGCAGCTCGACGCCAGCGGCGTGGAGGTGCCGCTGATCGGCGATTTCCATTACAACGGCCACAAGCTGCTCAGCGACTACCCCGAATGCGCCCAGGCGCTGTCGAAGTACCGGATCAATCCGGGCAACGTGGGCCAGGGGGAGAAGCACGACAGCCAGTTCGCCCGGATCGTGGAAACGGCCTGCCGCCATGACAAGCCGGTGCGCATCGGGGTCAACTGGGGCAGCCTCGACCAGGATTTGCTGGCGCGGATCATGGACGAGAACAGCCGGCGGCCCACACCCTGGAGCGCCCAGGCGGTGATGTACGAAGCCCTGGTCAGTTCGGCCCTGGAGAGCGCCCGGCAGGCGGAGGCCATCGGCCTGGCCGCGGACCGGATCATCCTGTCCTGCAAGGTCTCCGGGGTGCAGGACCTGATCGCCGTGTACCGCGAGCTGGCCCGCCGCTGCCGCTACGCCCTGCACCTGGGCCTGACCGAAGCGGGCATGGGCAGCAAGGGCATCGTCGCCTCCACCGCGGCCCTGTCGGTGCTGCTGCAGGAGGGCATCGGCGACACCATCCGGGTCTCGCTCACCCCCGAACCGGGCGGCGACCGCACCCGGGAGGTGGTGGTCGCCCAGGAGATTCTGCAGACCATGGGCTTCCGCAAGTTCGCGCCGATGGTGGTGGCCTGCCCGGGCTGCGGCCGGACCACCTCGACCGTGTTCCAGCAGCTCGCCGACCGGATCCAGGGCTACCTGCGCGAGCAGATGCCGGGGTGGAAGGCGCAGTACCCCGGGGTGGAGGCGATGAACGTCGCCGTGATGGGCTGCATCGTCAACGGCCCGGGCGAGTCCAAGCACGCCAACATCGGCATCAGCCTGCCCGGCACCGGGGAGAGCCCCGCCGCGCCGGTGTTCGTGGACGGCGTGAAGACGGTCACCCTGCGCGGCGAGCAGATCGCCGAGGCATTCCAGGAGATCGTGCTGGACTACATCAAGACCCACTACAGCGAAAAGAGCTGATGCGCATCGCGGTGCTCTCCGACATCCACGGCAACCTGGCGGCCCTGGAGGCGGTGCTGGACGACGTGCGGGACCGGGGAGTGGACGCCGTGGTCAACCTGGGCGACAGCCTCTCCGGCCCGCTGCTGCCCCTGGAAACCGCCCGGTTCCTCATGGCCCGGAACTGGCTGACCATCGCCGGCAACCACGAGCGCCAGATGCTCACCCAGGGTCCGGGGCAGTGGGGACCCTCCGACGCCTACGCCCATGCCCGGCTGACCCCCCGGGAACTGGCCTGGATCGGCGCCCAGCCGCCCACCGCATGGTTCTCGACCGACGTGCTGCTCTGCCATGGGACGCCCGGCAGCGACCAGGAGCCCCTGCTGGAGACCTTCGAACCGGCCGTGTCCAGGGCCGCCACCGCCCGGGAGGTGGACGCCCGGCTGGGCCAGGTCCAGGCACCGGTGGTGCTTTGCGGCCATACCCACGTGCCGCGCGCCGCGCGCGCCAGCCAAGGCCAGCTGATCGTGAACCCCGGCAGCGTCGGCCTGCCGGCGCTTGAAACCACCCACCCCTTCCCGCTGATCGTCGAGACCGGCTCGCCCGACGCCCGCTACGCGCTCATCGAGCGCCGCCCCGCCGGCTGGCGCGCCGCGCTGATCACCGTCCCCTACGACCACCGCGCCATGGCCGACCTGGCCAGGGCCCACGGGCGGCCGGACTGGGAGATCGCCCTGCGCACGGGCTACATGAGCTAGTTATTTCCGGACCTCATGACCATTCACCGCAGCGGCACCCGCAGCAGGACGGCCGTGCCTTCGCCCTCGTTGGCGATGCTGATCTCCCCGCGGTAGACGGCCAGCAGCTGCTTGCAGCCCGCCAGCCCTTCGCCCGGGCTCCGGGCGCCGATCACCACCGGCTGGTGCAGCTCGGAAAACGGCTCGAAGGCCTGGGCCAGTTCGCCGGGCAGGACCGGGCCGCCCTCGTCGCGCAGCTCCAGGAGGAAGTCCTCGCCTTCCCGCCAGGTGCGCACGGCCAGGGTGGCGCTGGGGGTCGGCCCGCCCAGGGCATGGCGCACCAGGTTCAGCAGGGCCGCGGCAAAGTCGCCGTAGACGCCGTGGATCAGCGGGCTTTCCGCCGCCAGGTCCAGGCTCGGGACCACCTGGGCCGGGATGACCCCCTCCACCTGCAGCAGGCCCAGCTCCTGCTGGAGCAGGTCATGCAGGTCCAGCCATTCGGGGATCGCCGGGCCGCCCTTGCCGACCCTGCGCAGCAGGGCCTTGAGCAGGCTGTCGATGCGGAACACGGCTTCGCGGATTTCGGCCAGGGCCCTTGGCTGCGCTTCATGCAGCAGGTTCTGGTCCCGGACCGGTCCCGGAACCATCAGGTCGTCCAGCAGCTGGCTTTGCCGGTGCAGGCTGGCGACCGGCGCTTCCAGCCGCTGGGCGATCTTGAAGATGAGGTCCCCCAGCAGTTCCTGGCGGTCCTGGCGGCCCAGCACTTCCCGGGCGTTCTGCAGGTCCTGGTAGGCGGCTTCGATCTTTTCGTAGCTGGAGGCCAGGGCCCGGGTGCTGTTGTTGAGGGTGGCGATCAGCTCGGCGTTCTCGAGGCTCACCAGGGCGATGCTGGCGTGCAGGCTGATCATCTCCAGCTCCCCGGGCAGCAGCCGCTGGTCGGCGGGGCGGGTGACGATCCAGAAGCCGAACAGGTCGGGGTCGGGCTGGTGGTCGCGCAGCACCAGCATGCAGGCCTCGGAAGAGGACGACCACAGCCCCAGGCCCAGCCCTTCGTCCCACACCCGGTCGCTGCGCAGGCTTTCGCCCCGGAGCGGGCCGCCCGGGGGCAGGGCCCGGGCGCGCAGCACGAAGGGATGATCCAGCGGCAGGACCGGGGTCGGGTCGAACCGGTTGGCGTTCCAGCGCAGGCCCTCGAAATAGCCGCCGCTGGGGTGGATCCGGTAGGCCCAGAGGCCGGTGGCGCGCACCTCGGCCCGCACCTCGCCCAGCACCCGCAGCAGCAGCACGTGCGGATCGTGCTCGGTGAGGATGCTCTGGCTGAGCGCCAGCAGCCTGGCGAGGCTGCGGTTCCTGGCTTCCAGGGCCTCCTGGGCCGCCACCAGCTTCTGGTTGGCCTCCTGGGCCTCCTTGAGCTGGGCTTCCAGATGCTCCAGCACGTGGCGGTTGAGATGCTGCAGGGCGGCCTTTTCCTGGGACTGTTCCAGGAACTCCCGGGCGCCGCCCAGGTAGGCGCCCACCTGCCCGACGAAGGTGAAGGGGTCCAGGGGCTTGGGGATGAAGCCGTCGCAGCCCGCCACCAGCGCGGTCTCCCGGTCGCTCTTGAGGGTCTTGGCGGTGAGCGCCACCAGCGGGATCTTCTGCAGCTCCGGGTGCTGCCGGAACTTGGTGGCCACCTCGAAGCCGGACAGCCCGGGCAGGTTGATGTCCAGCAGGACCAGGTCGGGCTTCAGGGCCAGGGCCAGGTCGAAGCCCTGCATGCCGTCGCTGGCCCAGTGCATCTCGTAGCCGGCCTGGCTCAGGAGCCGCTGCACCAGGCGCCAGTTCACCGGGTTGTCCTCGATGCAGAGGATCCGGATGGGTTGTGCGGAGGTCATGGCGCGCTTTCCTCGAGAAGGGGTATTTCCACCGTGAAGCTGCTGCCCCGCCCTTTTTCGCTCTCCACGGTGATCTGTCCGTTCATCATTGTCATGAGTCGCTGGGAAAGGGCAAGGCCCAGCCCGGTGCCGCCGAAGCGCCGGGTGATGCTGCCGTCCACCTGCTGGAAGGGCTTGAACAGCCGGTCCATCTCTTCCGGAGTCATGCCGATGCCCTGGTCGGTGATGCGGATCCGGAGGCGATTGCCCACCCGTTCCACCGCCATCGCCACCTCGCCCCGTTCGGTGAACTTGATGGCGTTGCCCAGCAGGTTGGTGACCACCTGCTTGAAGCGGACCGGGTCGCCCAGCACCCGCGCCCGCCAGGCCGGGGGGGTGAAGGTGAAGCGGATCGGCCGGTCGCGGATCAGCCCGGCGGTGAGGGCGGCCACCTCCTCCAGCACCGGGACCGGGTCCATCCCGGACAGTTCCAGTTCGAACCGGCCGGCCTCGATCTTGGACAGGTCGAGGATCGAGTCGATCATGGCCAGCAGGCTCCGGCCGTTCTGGTGGATGATCTGCAGATCGTCCCGGATGTCGTCCGGGAGCCGCCTGGGGACTTCCACCAGCAGCAGGCCGGAGAAGCCGATCACCGCGTTGAGCGGGGTGCGCAGCTCATGGCTCATGTTGGCCATGAACTCGTCCTTGATCCGGTCCAGTTCCTGCAGCCGCTTCAGGCTGACGCTGAGGTTGCGGTTGACCTCGGTGAGCTCCAGGGTCTTCTCCTGGACCTTCTCCTCCAGGGTGCCCGCCCAGGCCGCCAGCTCCTGCCGGGACTGTTCCAGGCCGCGGGTCCGGTCCTGCACCAGCTGCTCCAGGTTGGCGCGGATCTCCTCCAGTTCCCAGATGGTCTCCATGAGCTGGCGCGTGCGTTCCTGCACCCGGGATTCCAGCAGGCGGTTCTGCCGCTCGATCTCGTCCCGGGAGACCCGCAGCTTGCTGGTCATCACCTCGAAGGCGCGGCCCAGGTCCTCCAGTTCATCGTGCGAGCGCACCCGCACCGACAGGGCCTCGAAGTTGCCCTGGGCGACCCGCTGGGCCGCCGTGGTGAGCGCCAGCACCGGCCGGATGTAGAGGTTGGCCAGGTAGACCGCGGCGCCGATGCCCAGCGCCATGGCCACCACGCCGACCCAGAGCCCGCGGTCGAAGTTGTCGCTGGCCAGCTGGCGGATCTCCTCGGTGGAAAAGCCCAGGATGAGCGTGCCGCGCTGGTCGGAGGCATCCTGGTAGGAGATCGGCGCGATCACCACCAGGGTGCCGCCCTGGGCGTGGATCAGCGACTTGGTGACCCCCCTGTCCCGGGCGAATTCCTTGGCCCATGGGGGGGCGGAAGGCGTCGCGTCCACCACCTGGCCGCCGGGCGCGGCCACCACGCTGAACCGGAAGGCGGGAATGCGCTTCACGCCCCGGAGGATGCGCTGGATCTCGGCCTGGTGGCCGCCTTCCAGGGCGGGCGCCAGGGCGAAGCTGGCGGCCTCGGCCACCTGCCGCGCGCTCAGCTCGGCCTGGGCGCGGAAGCGCCGCTCCACCTGCCGGGGGTAGTAGGCCACGTTGAACAGGGCGAAGCCGATCACCAGGATGGCGATCACCGCGCTCAGCTTGGTCTTGATGGAAAGCCGGAACATCCCAAGAAGTGTAGATCAAGCGCGCCGGAACAAGTGGAATACCGCGGCGCCGTAGCGCCGGGCTTCCACTTGTTCCAGGCCGTCCGGCGGCGCCAGCTCCGTGGCGTGGCCGGTTTCCCAGACCAGGACGCCGTCGGGCCGCAGCCAGTCCAGGACCCTGGGCGCCAGGGCCGGCCAGAGCTGGGCGCTGGCCTCGTAGGGCGGATCGGCGAACACCACCGCCTGGGGCGGAAAGGCGTCCTTGGCCAGGCGCTGCACATCCTTGGCCAGGATGCAGAGGGCGGTCCCGCGCGCGTTCACCTTGAGGCAGCCCAGGGCCGCGGGTTCGCGCTCCACGCAGGCCACCGGTTCGTAGCCCCGGGACCAGGCCTCCAGGCCGACCGCCCCGGTGCCGGCGAACAGGTCCAGGAACGGCCCCCGGGGCCAGCGCTGGAGGATGGAGAACAGCGCCTCCCGGGCCCGGTCGGCGGTGGGCCGCACCTCCGCCTCGGGCGCCCGCAGCCGCCGGCCCTTGAGGCTCCCGGCGATGATCCGCAAGTCAGACCCAGCGCATCAGCGTGCCGCCCCAGGTGAAGCCGGCGCCGAAGGCGGCCAGGACCACCAGGTCGCCTTTCTTCAGCTTGCCCTCTTCCAGGGACTGGTGCAGGGCGGTGGGCAGCGTGGCCGAGGTGGTGTTGGCGTACTCGCCGATGTTGCTGGCCATGCGCTCCGTGGGCAGTTCCAGGCGCTTGGCGGCGGCATCCATGATGCGGATGTTGGCCTGGTGCGGCACGAACAGCGCCAGCTGGTCGGTGGCGATGCCGTTGCGGTCCAGCATGAGCCGGCTCACTTCAGCCATGTCGCGCACGGCGCGCTTGTAGACTTCCTTGCCGTCCTGGTGGATGTAATGCATCTTGGCGGCCACCGTCTCGGCGGTGGAAGGGTTGAGCGAGCCGCCCCCGGGCATGCACAGGAAGGGCGCGCCGGAACCGTCGATGCGGTGTTCATAGTCCAGGATGCCGTAGCCTTCCTCGACCTGCTCCAGGATCACCGCCCCTGCCCCGTCGCCGAACAGGATGGCGGTGTTGCGGTCGGTCTTGTCCATGATGGAGGTCATCACGTCGCAACCCACCACGGCCACCCGCTTCAGCCCGGCCCCGGCGATCAGGCCGGCCCCGGCGGTGAGGGCGAACAGGAAGCTGGAGCAGGCCGCGTTGACGTCGAAGCCGAAGGTCTTGCTGGCGCCGATCTTGTGCTGGATCAGGGCGGCGGTGCACGGGAAGAACATGTCGGGGGTCACGGTGGAGACGACGATGGCGTCCAGGTCGTCGGGCGTGAAGCCCCGGCGGTCCAGGGCCATCTTCAGCGCCTCGGCGCCCAGGTCGGAGGAGGCCACGCCGGGTTCGACCCAGCGGCGCGTCCTGATGCCGGTGCGGGTAAGGATCCACTCATCGTTGGTATCCACCATGTTGGCAAGGTCGGTGTTGGTGACGATGCGTTCCGGGTAGAACTGGCCGGTGGCTGTGATCCCCACAGGAAGGGCAAGCCGTCTTATCAAAGGGACCTCCGGGAAAATGGTGCCAAGCGGAACCCTTGATTGTGATGGAATTCACTGAACTTTTCCATGGTTGAGTTCCACGGCCCCCCCTGGGACGGACCCGGAACGCCCCTTTGCTATGATCAAGACGACTTCGAAAAGGTTCGCCATGCCCACCCTCGCCGTCCTGCCTTCGCGCTACCAGTCCTCCCGGTTCCCCGGCAAGCCCCTGGCCCTCATCGCCGGGCGGCCGATGATCCAGTGGGCCTGGGACGCCGCCCGCGCCGCCGCCGGGGTGGACGCGGTGGTCGTGGCCACCGACGATGCCCGGATCGCGGCCGTGGTGGAGGGTTTCGGCGGCCGGGTGGCCATGACCGCTCCGGAGCTGGCCTCCGGCACCGACCGGGTGGCCGCCGCGGTGGCGGCCCAGGGGGCCGGCTTCGACCTGGTACTCAACATCCAGGGCGACGAACCCGCCATGCACCCGGACACCATCGCCGCCGTCGTCGCCCTGATGCGCCGCGAGCCGGAGCTGCCCATGGGCACGGCCGCCTGTCCCTTCGGCAGCGCCGAGCAGCTGTTCAACCCCAACATCGTCAAGGTGGTGACCGACGATGCCGGCCGGGCGCTCTACTTCAGCCGCAGTCCCATTCCCTATATCCGCAACAGCCAGGTGTTCCAGCTGGACTTCCGCCCCTGGCTGGGCGCGGAGCAGCTGGCCCGGTTCCAGCGCCACCTGGGGATCTACGCCTATCGCCCCGAGGCGTTGCGCCGGTTCACCCAGCTGCCCCCGCACCCGCTGGAACAGATGGAGATGCTCGAGCAGCTCCGGGCCCTGGCGGCCGGGATGGCCATGGGCGTGGCCCGCACCCCGCACCTGAGCCTAGGGGTGGACGTCCCCGCCGACGTGCCGGCGGTGGAGGCCGTGCTGGCCAGCCGCCAGCCCTGAGCCCAGCAGGTACAAGCCGGCCGTGCTGGCCAGGCCGATCAGCAGGCCGCCGTACCACACCGCATGCGGGCTGATCTGGTCGTTCAGGAAGCCCCCCGCCACGGGCGCCACGGCCCGCGCCAGCCCCCAGGTCATCCAGTAGACGCTCATGTAGCGGCCGCGCAGATCGATCGGCGCCCGGTTGGCGGCATAAGCGCTCCCGGTCGGCACCACGATCAATTCGCCGAAGGAGAAGATCACCATGCTCAACCAGAATCCCCAGAAGCTGCTCATCAGGGCCACACTGCCCACGCCGATCGCGTAGACCAGCATCCCGAGGGTGAGCATCGGCAGCGGCGGGTGCCTGCGGGTGAGGCGGGTGACGTGGACCTGCACGAAGACGCACATCAGCGCATTGGTGACCGGCAGCCAGCTGTACAGGTGCTCGGGGAACTGGAAGTTCTGCTTGGTGTAGACGGCGAGCAGGGTCCACAGCATCAGCGGCGCGATCATGCCGAGGGTGGCGATCAGGAAGAACAGCATGAAGCCATGGTCCCGGAACACCCGGCCGTAGCCGCCGTCCGCAGCGGGCGCGGCGCTGGCCTGGGGCGCTCCCCGCCGGGGCAGGGTCTCGCGCACCATGAACAGCAGGAACGCGCTGTAGCAGAGCATCACCACGGCCGCGCCATGGAAGGCCAGCGGGTACGACCGGGACACGATGAACCCGCCGAGGGCCGGCCCGAGGGCGATGCCGACGTTGCTGAAGGTGCGCATGATGGAATAGCCGGTGGCGCGCTGGGCGGGCGGCACCAGGTCCGCCATCATCACGTCGGAACCGACCGAATAGACCGGCTGGGCCGCGGCCAGGATGGTCATGGGCAGCAGGAAGCCGAGGTAGCTGCGCGCCAGGCTCATGAGCACCCAGGCCGCAGCCTGGGCGGCCTGGGCGGCGATCATCACCGGCTTGCGGCCGAACCGGTCGGCGATGGGCCCGGCGAAGCACGAGACCGCCAGTCCGGTGCCGGAGGCGATGGTGATGAGGGTGGCGACCGGCGCCAGGCGCAGGCCCAGGGTCCGGCTGATGTAGATGAACTGGAACGGCCAGACCAGGCTGGACCCGGCCATGCTGACCAGGGCGCCGAAGGCGATCATCCAGAATTGCCGGGGAAAATCCGCGTAGATGGCACGCAGGCGTTGCATCAAGGCGCAACCCCGACCTGGTCGCGCCCCAGGGCCGCCAGGATGTCCCGGGCCAGGCCGGTGAGCGAGGGGTCCCGCGCCCCCATCACCAGGATCAGGTCACCCTCCCGGGCCTCGGCCGCCAGCACTGCCACCAGCCCTTCCCGGCTGGGTGCGTAGCTGGCCTGGACGCCCCGATGGCTGATCTCGGCGGCCACCTCGGCCGAGCTGATATCCCGGCTGGCGCTGCCGCCGGCATAGAAGATATCCAGCAGCCAGAGCCGGTCCTGGGGTGCCAGCTCGGCCGCGAAGGCCGCCACGAAATCGGCACGCAGGAAGCGCATGGGGCCGTAGCCGTGCGGCTGGAACACCGCCAGCACCCTGCCGGCGCGCAGATGGGCGGTGCGGATGGAGGCGGTCACCTTGGCCGGGTTGTGGCCGAAGTCGTCCACCACCTCCACGCCCCGGGCGGAGCCCAGCACCTGGAAGCGCCGGGCCACGCCCTGGAACCGCTCCAGCGGCGCCACCATGGCCGGCAGCGGCACCCCCACCGCCCGGCAGGCGGCGATGGCCGCCAGGGCGTTGGCCACGTTGTGGCGCCCGGGCACGTTCAGCCGGAACCCGGTCCGCTCGACCCGGAAGCTGGAGCCGTCCCCCCGTTCCAGCACGTCCTCGCCCCGGGTCCCGGCCCCGGGGCCGAAGCCGAACACGCTGGCGCCGGCGGCGAACGGCGCCAGGTTGGCCTCCTCGCCCACCACGAAGCCCTCCCTGGCCTGGGCGCGGAAGGCCGCGAACATTCCGGCCACCTCGTCCATCTCCTTGTGGTCCCGCTGCAGGTTGAGGATCACCCCCAGGGCGGGGTGGTAGCGCACCACCGAGCCGTCGCTTTCGTCGGCCTCCACCACCAGCAGGTCCGAAGCGCCGGCCCAGGCGTTGCCCCACAGCCCCTGCCGCTGCAGCGCCACCAGCTCGCCGCCGGTGATCACCGACGGGTCCCGGCCGGCCCCGCGCAGGATCTCGAACACCATGGCCACGGTGGTGGACTTGCCGCTGGTGCCGGTGATGGCCAGGGTCCGGCGCTCCGCGACGAAGTGGGCCAGGAGTTCCGACCGGTGCACCAGCGGCACCCCCAGCGCCCGGGCCCGGGCGAAATCGGGCACCTGCTGCTCCACCGCCGTGGAGTAGACCACGGCCGCGCAGTCGCCTTGCACGCCGCTGCCGTCCTGGGGGTGCAGCAGAACACCGGCCCGCTCCAGCAGCGCGCGCCCGGCGCCGTTCCGGCCCTGGTCGAAGCTGCGGTCGCTGCCGCTGGCGCGCCCGCCCTGCTGGGCAAAGTACTGGGCCAGGGCGCTCATCCCGCTGCCGGCCACCCCGGCGAAATGCAGCCGGCCCAGGGACCGCGCCGGCCCTTCGGCGACCAGCACCGGGTCGCCCTCCCGCACCAGCTCGAACAGCGCCATCACGTCGGCGCAGGCCATGCGCACGCAGCCGTGGGAGTCCGGGGTGCCGAGCAGCGCGGCGTGGTTGGTGCCGTGGAGGTAGATGGTGCGTTCCATGGAATCGCAGCCTGGGCCGCGGTTCACCCCCGGCTCCAGGCCGTCCAGGGTGAGGATGCGGCCGAGGATGAGGTCATCGCTCCGCTCCTCCCCGCGCCACACCTCTCCGGTGGCGACCCGGTCGCGGAACACCGTTCCCGCCTCCGCCCCCGCCCCGATCCGGGCCTGGATGCGGTGCCAGCCCGGCGGGGTGCGCAGGGAGCCGTCGGCCCCGCCGATGCCGGCCAGGGCGGTGGAGACGGGGTATTCCCCGGCCAGCACGCCGTCCGCCATCAAGCCCAGCCGCTGGCGGGCCACATCCACCACCAGGAACCGGGAAGGCAGGGCGAGCGCCAGACCCGGCCGGGCAAGCCCCTGCAGGGCCAGGGCCCGGTAATGGGCGGCGAGGATGGGGGCGCTGCCCATTCAGCCCTTCACCCAGGCCCGCACCAGGGCCTCGAAATGCTCACCGCGCTTTTCGAAATTCTCGAACTGGTCGAAACTGGCGCAGGCCGGGCTGAGCAGCACCTGGTCGCCGGGCTGGGCCAGCGCGAGCGCCCGTGCCACCGCCTCGTCGAAGGGCTGGACGGTCACGTGGGGCAGCTCGCCCAGGTCCCGTTCCAGCTGAGGAATGGCCTCGCCCAGGAACACCAGCCGGCGCAGCTTGCCTTCCAGCGCCCGGCTCAGCGGCCCGTAGCCGGTGCCCTTGTCCTGGCCGCCCAGGAGCAGCACCAGGGGTCCCGGCAGGGCCCGGACGGCGGTGAGGGTGGCGTCGAGGTTGGTGCCCTTGGAATCGTTGTAGACCTTGATCCCGTCCCGCTCGCCGCACAGCACCATGCGGTGGGCCAGGCCCGGGTAGCTGCGCAGGCCGATGCGGATGCCCTCCAGGTCGGCCCCGCCGTGCCGGGCCAGCACCGACGCCGCCAGGGCGTTCTCCACGTTGTGGTCGCCCGGGATCAGCAGCTGGGCGCGGTGGACCAGCGGATGCTCCCCGTATTCGTCCTTGAGCCACAGGGTGCCGTGCTCGTCGCACCAGGCCCCCGGGCCATCCGGGCAGTCCCAGCCGAACCGGGCGCTGCGGCCCTGGCCGGGCGCCATGGCCTCGAAGGCCGGGTCGGCCAGGGGGGTGAGGCGCAGGTCCTCGGCGGTCTGGTGCTGGAAGATCCGCGCCTTCGCCGCCCGGTACGCCTCCATGGTGCCGTGCCGGGCCAGGTGGTCGGGGGTGAGGTTGAGCGCCGCCGCGGCCTCGGCGTGGAACTCCCGGACCGTCTCCAGCTGGTAGCTGGAGCACTCCAGGGCGAACCGGGTGCCGGCCTCCGTCCCGACCATGGCGGTGACCAGCGGGGTGCCCAGGTTGCCGCAAGCCACGGCGGGCAGATCACAGGCTTTCAACAGGTGGGCGGTCAGGTCGGTGGTGGTGCTCTTGCCGTTGGTGCCGGTGATGGCCAGCAGCATCGAGCCGTCGGCCCGGGCCCGGAGGGCGCGGTGGGCCAGTTCCAGTTCGCCGATGACCGGGATGCCCCGGGCCGCCGCCGCCTGGGCGAAGGCGCAGTCCGGCCGGACCACCGGGCTCAGCACCACCTCTTCGCAATCATCCAGCAGGGTGAGCGGGTGCGCGCCCCAAACCGCCAGGACCGAAAGTTCCGCCAGCCGCGCCGCCGCCAGCGGTTCGGGCTCGGGCCGGATGTCGGTGAGCACCACGTCCCTGCCCGCCTTCACCAGGAATTCCGCCGCCCCCAGCCCCGAACGCCCCGCCCCCACCACGATGATCCGGCCCATGCTGACTCCCTGGCCTCCAGTGTCGCAAAGGAAGACCCCATCACGCCAGCTTTCCGCCCTACCTGGATGGCCGACTTGCGATCAGAATGGCCAGGGAGGCGCCGGTTAGCCGATGAATCACGCCATTCTGCACAGCATCCTGAACGGGGCGCGCCCGGCGGTCACCTATGCCCAGCCCATCGTCGGCTTGAAGGACGGCGAGATGCGGGCCCTGGAGATGCTCACCCGGTTCGCCGGCGAGGACGGCGCCATGCATGCCGTGGGCAGCCTGCTGGACGATCCGTCGCTCTCCCCCGAGCTGCGCGCCCGTCTGGACCTGCTGTGCGTCGGCGCGGTGTTCGACGCCCTGGCCCGGAGCCCGATCACCGAGCACCTGATCTTCGTCAACCTCAGCCCGCTGACCCTGGAGCAGCCGGAATTCTGGAACCGGATCCAGGCCTGGGTCTGGCACCTGCCCATCCCGCCCCACCGCATCGTCATGGAGCTCACCCAGACCTGCGCCATGCCCGGCCTGGACCAGATGGAGGGCTTCGCCCAGCGGCTGCGCGCCATCGGCCTGCGCATGGCCGTGGGCGACCTGGGCGCGGGCGTCGCCTCGCTGGCCAACATGGCCCGGCTGGCGCCGGATTTCATCAAGGTGGACCGGAGCCTGGTGCATGACGCGCACCGGCACCCCTACCAGGCCGCGCTGCTGAACGCCCTGGCCCTGTTCGCCGAGCGGATGCGGGTGGGCTTCATCGCCGAAGGCATCGAGACCCTGCAGGAGCTGGAGACCCTGCTCGACGCCGGCGTGCCCTGGGGCCAGGGCTACCTGCTCGGCCAGCCGGAGCCGCTGGGGGCTTCCGGCGCAAGCCTGGCTCCGCACGACCCTGGCGGTGAGACGGGACAGGCTTGATGGTGGGAAGGCGACGCGCCTGGAAAACAACGGCTGATTGAACGATTCGGTTCAGGCGAGCAGCGCCTTGATCCGTTCGGCATCCTCTGCCGTTGCCGGATTGTAGACCACCATGCTGAGATCCGTTCGACCGTCGACGGCAAAGGCCGAGTACTCGAAGGCGAGCGGGCCGAGAACCGGGTGGCGTATGTGCTTGACGGCTTCGCCGTGGGTGGCGCTGACGTCGTTGTCGCGCCACATCGATCTGAACTCAGGGCTGAGCCGGCACAGTTCCTCGACGAGCGGCTCCACCTCCGCGGCCGCCCCGGCTCGCGCCGCGTCCACACGGAACGCGCCGAGCACGAATCGAGCCACGCTCTGCCAGTCGTACTGCGCGGCGCGGGCGCGGGGGTCGAGGAAGATGAAGCGCAGGATGTTGCGCTGTTCCGGTGGCAGCGAGCCATAGTCCATCAGCATCACGGTCGCCGCCCGGTTCCAGGCGACGACATCCCATATCGCGGTCCTGACCACGGCAGGGCTCGGGTCCAGCGCGTCGAGCACGCGCTGCAGCCGTGGCGTGACGCCTTCATTCTTCCGGTAGCGCACTTCGGGCGGGCGGCCAAGGCCGAGCAGGAACAGGTGTTCGCGTTCGACCTCCGTCAGCATGAGCGCGTGGGCGATCCGGTCGAGCACCTCGGCCGAGGGTGCCCCGCCGCGCCCTTGTTCCAGCCAGGTGTACCAGGTCGGGCTGATGTTGGCCCGCTGCGCCACCTCCTCGCGGCGCAGGCCCGGGGTGCGGCGGCGCTCCGGGGGAAAGCCGAGCGCGGCCGGGTCGAGTTTGGTGCGGCGGTCCCGCAGGTAGGTCCCGAGCAGGTTCTCGGGGAGGCGTTGCTCGCTCATCCTGTTATCCCTCTTACTATGATGAGCTCACTATTTTACAGGAATAGGCGCGGCAGCAGGAGATTGGATAGCGCCCCGATGGAGGCGTTCGTGGAAAGCCGCTGGAATGGTCGGCTTGACTTGGCACCTAATTGTTCTACATTATCCCGGGAGAGGAGGATGCTTCTTCATTGGGACAATCAGAACTGCGAGCACCTCCCCCGTCACGGTGTTTCCCAGGCCCAGGCGGAGCCAGCCTTTGAGGCTGAAGATGCCTTGGTAAGCCAAGATGCCACTCGCCTCAACCGGTGGGTCCATGAGGCCACCGTCGAAGGCCAGACAATCAAGGTCGCCTTTGCCAGGGTCTTTCCGGACGGCTTCAGAGTCGCCACTGCCCATTGGATGAGTTCCAAGCGCAGGAGGAAAGCATGACCACCAAGATGAATGCGAAGCCAAAGGGAATCACCATGGAGGCCTTCATCAAGGCCTTCGCCCCAGGCGAAACGCTGGAAGTCCTCCAAACACGCCAGAATGAGGATGCAGGGTGGGCCGAGAGGGCCTTTGCCGGCAAGGAGCCCCTTGCGGCACCCATCAGGATTCAGCGAGGCCGGCCGAAAGCGGGAGAGAAAGCACCGCAAACGGTTGTGAAGGCCATTCGGCTTCCTGTCCATCTTTTGCAAAGACTCCAGGCCAAGGCAGAAACACAAGGCCTTTCCTTGAATGCTTTACTGCAGATGGCCGCTGCCGAATACTTATCCCGTCATCCAGGAGCCTGAAGGCTCAGTCTAATTGACGCTACATGCACCGAATCGCTTGGTTTTTGCGTGCTTAATGTGCCGCCGGCTCGATGGATCAGAAACGGGGCGGTGTCCGAGTTCGAACGCTCCGGTTAGACCGACTTGCTAGGTTTTGGGGTGCTTAGCCAAGCTAGCCGAAGATGTTTTTGAGAGGCAGCGCATTCGCGAAGGTAGAGGTTGATTAACGTTTGGTATGGGATGGCCGTTTCTTCAGCCAAAGACTTAAAATAGACTAGCGTTGGCTCGTCCAGCCGGATGGTGACCTGCCGCTTGAGTTGCTTGGCGTAAGGATTGGGTTGCCCACTGGCGAAATCGTAGTGTTTTCTCATTCTTTGAACCTCCCGAAATAGACCTTACGTTCCTGGGCATCCGCTTTACGTACGGTGGAAGCATCTTCAAAAGAAACCCCGTGGCGCCGAAGATTGCCGGTGCTCTTCCCAGGGTCCCATTCGAAACGAAGGTCGTTCGCCATGCCTACATTGTAATTACAACGTCGGTCTTGTGCCAGCGCGATTGGACCGAATCCGACCCACTGCCTCTTTGCGCACCTCATGCACCGGCGCCCCGCTCGGGCCTGACGCTCCGGTCAGGCATGGCGACCCTGCTTTTGGCTGGAGCCAGCAGTGCGACGGGATGGTGCGCGCCCGGATTGGACCAAACCTCGGGCAAGGGCCATAATTTTTCACTCTTACACGGTATCCGTGTATGACTATCATTGAACCGGAGGTCTTGATTGATAGTGTCTTTCGGCGACCCATCAACGAGAGCCCTCTTTGACGGCTTTCCCAAAAAACGGCCCGTCGCTGTTTCGTGTGGGTAACCGGCGGTATAGGCCGGCCGGGATTCCAGCATAGGGCTGAAGGTTTTGGGGCCAGGGAATCCCTTTCGGCCTGACTGGGTTTCCTGGAAAGGTTTGACCGGTTCCACGCCATGAAGCTGCTGGGCGAGGCCGTGGACGAGGTGCGCCGCCGGGAGGTCAAGGAGTATCCGGAACTCAAGCAGTCCCGCTACGTCTGGCTGAAGAACCCCTCGAATACAGACGGGCTCAATGACGTTGGTCTTTACTAACGCAGTTTGAGCGAGCTGAGCGCCAGCACGCAGCATACGATCGCGGTGATCCACAGCCGGATCACCACCTTGGTCTCCTTCAGGCCGCCCAGTTCCATGTGGTGATGGAACGGGGCCATGCGGAAGATCCGCTTGCCGCCCCGCAGCTTGAAGCTGCCCACCTGCAGGATGACGCTGACCGCCTCCAGTACGAACAGGCCGCCGGCGATCACCAGCAGCAGCTCCTGCTTGATCATGATCGCCACGGTGCCCAGCGCGCCGCCCAGGGCCAGGGAACCGGTGTCGCCCATGAACACCTCCGCCGGGTGCGCGTTGAACCACAGGAAGCCCAGGGAGGCCCCGCCCATGGCGGCCATGAACACGG
>CAZVHQ010000017.1:0-69871 GCA_964627225.1 uncultured Mesoterricola sp. | reverse complement strand
ACCTCGGGATTGGTAACAAAGCTAGTTAGTGACTTTCGTGCGGAACCCGGGCTAATGGTTTATTGGTTCAGCGTGATGGTCTTGTCCCAGGAATGGGATCCCTCATCCGCATCCAGGGATTCCGTGCCATCGCAAAGCCAGGCGTAGGACATCTGGACGATGCCCGCCATGGGGTTCATGAATACCACTTCCTGGTCGCCATTCCGTTCATCCCAGCCGATGCCGACCAGATTGTGGTCATCATCGCCGCTGGACCACAGCCAATGGATCATGAACGGACGGTTGGCGCCGATTTCCGTCTTGATCTCGTCGTAGGTGAGCGCTGAATAACGTCCGGTGCAGGGAACGCCGAAATGGGTCAACACGTCGGTTTCAGTGCCGTTCGGTCCGAAGTTGCCGTTGCAGCCCCGGTTCGCCAAAGGGTCGCCCCAGTAGAAGGGCGCAGCTTCGCCGGCCCAGGTGATGTTCTGCGCGTAGTTCTCGAGCTCGAACTGGTATTCGCTTATTCCCCGGTATTGCAGGATGCAGGCACAGGAAGCGATCCCGCACCATTCACTATGCTGCTGGAGTTGCACCAGGCAGTTCAGGACCTGGTAACGGACACTTCCGGCCGGACCGACCGTGATCTGGATGGGGAGGGACAGGGTCCCGGAACCAATGCCGGCGGTCACGGTGTAGGTAGTCGCGGGCGAAACCGCGACCGGAGTCCCGGAGATCGTCCCGGTGGCGCTGTCCAGGGTGACGCCCTCCGGCGGGTCAGGGGTGATCGAATAAGGGGGCCCCGCGTTGCCCCACAGGGCGGGACGATCAGGGGGAATGCTCAGGCCTACCGCCGCGACGATGTTCGTTTGGGGGTAGGTCAGGTGCGGGCTGGAGGCGCTTCCGCCACCGCAATGAATGCCCAAAGAGGCGAGCAGCAGCGCAAGGGCCGGAAAAGCCAGCGCCTGGGTCAATCGAAGTGGAGTCTTCATAACCCCCCTTTGGTGATTTAATAATATTAGAATTATAGGACTCCCTGATCTGGAGGTTCAACTTGCGAACTTACACCAAAGCGTATTCGCCGCTGGTGCTTGGCGCGGTTGCCCTGTTCATGGCCGGCTCCGGCACGCCAGTGGACGCGGCGCCACCCGTCGTGTCGACCTTCGCCGGGGTTCCGGCCGGTGCCAACGATGCACCGTCCTCGTTCCAGCGGCCCACTTCCCTGGCTGTGGATGGAGCTGGGAACGTCTACCTCGCCGACACGGGCAACCAGGTTATCTGGAAAGTGACGCCGGCGGGAGTGGCGAGCGCCCTGGCGGGAACGCCGGGCCAACAGGGCAGCGCCGACGGCCCGGGCAGTTCCGCGCTGTTCAATGGTCCCAATGGCCTGGCGGTCGATGCGCTCGGCAACCTCTACGTGGCGGATTCCGGCAACAGCACCATCCGCAAGATCACGCCGGCGGGCGTGGTGAGCACCTTGGCCGGGACGGCCGGCCAGCTTGGCTGTGCTGATGGCGCCGGCCCCGCCGCCAGCTTCTGGTGGCCCTTCGGGGTGGCGGTGGATGGTTCGGGAACGGTCTATGTGTCGGACACCAGCAATGCCTGCATCCGGAAAATCACGCCCGGCGGCGTGGTGAGCACCCTGGCCGGGGCTGCCAACCAGCCCGGCTGCGTTGACGCCGTGGGATCGGCCGCGCGGTTCGACTGTCCCCACGCCATCGCCGTCGACGGCCTCGGCAACCTTTACGTGGCGGACAGCTTGAACAACCTCGTCCGGAAGATCACGCCGGCGGGTGCCGTGAGCACCGTTGCGGGAACCACCTACCGGGGTGACAACGATGGTGTGGGGGCGTCCTTCTTTGACCCCACGGGGTTGGCCCTGGACGGTTCCGGCAATTTGTACGTGGCGGATCCGCTGAATGAAACCATCCGCACGATCACGCCCCAGGGAATCGTGAGCACCCTGGCCGGGCAAGCCCGGAACCCGGGCAATGCCGACGGCCCTGCCGCCACCGCGACCTTCTTCCATCCTTCGGGCGTGGCGGTGGACGGGGCTGGAAACGTCTACGTGGCGGATACCCTGAACGGCACCATCCGGAAGATCGCATTCTAGACATCTCGTGGCTGGATCGGAAACATTCACTGAGCTTGCAACACTCCTTAACGCGCCTACCATGGGGGGACTTGCCCCGCGCTCCACCCCTTTTCAGAAGATCAATTTTAGAGACTCCCATGCGCAACCCCTTCGCCCTGGCCCTGTTGACCCTGGCGCTCTCCGCCCTCACCCAGCTCGGTTGCCGCGGCAGCGCAGCGCCTTCCCCGGCGGCGCCGGCCAAGACAGCGGTCCGCGAGCGGATCCGGTTCAGCTTCAGCAACGCCACCCTGGGCCCCGGCAGCGCCACCCCGGTGTATGCCGTCTGCACCGGGCTGGACGCGGCGGGCCGGTTCTGCCACCTGGACCGGAACGGCCGGTTCCTGCCCTGCTCCGCCGCCGACAACGTGGTGCCAAAGGACGGCCAGAGCTGGTGCGCCTATGGCATCCCGCTCCAGGACACCCCGTTCCTCGACCTGGACCGCAACCAGGCCATCGCCAGCGGCCGGCTCTACCTGAGCGTGGGCGCCCCGCTCTACCTGCGGGTGGACGCGGCCACCGGCGGGCTGGTCCAACCGGATCCGGCCAACCCCGCGGATCCCAACCACCCCATCCGCTTCGATTGGATCGAGTTCGCCCTGGACGGCACCGGGTTCCACGGCAATACCACCTGCGTGGACCAGTTCGGCCTGCCCATCGCCATGACCGTGTTCGACCGGGCCGACCCCAAGCGGCCCATGGGCCAGGTGGGCATCACCGAAGCCCGATCGGCGCTGTTCGCGGCCTACCGGGCCGCCATGCCGCCCGCCTTCGCCGGCCTGGCGGACGCCCAGGATCTGCGCATCCTGGCCCCGGCCCATGGCGCGTTCGAGGCCACCGGCAGCGAACGCGACTACCTGCGGGGCTACATCGATCAGATGTGGCGCAAGTACCGCTCGGAGCCCCTGGAATTGACCCCCGACGAGGGCCGCTTCACCGGCAAGGTGGACGCCAAGGACCAGATCGTCTTCACCCGGCAAGGGGATGGCGCCGGTTTCCTGATCCGGGGCAAGCCCACCAGCGCGGAGGTGTTCCTGGGCAACGGCGTGCTGGCCCAGGGCAACGGCGTGGAAAAAGTGCTGGGGGCCCAGATCGCCGCCATGCTCAACCGCCATGTGCTGGAAACGCCCCTGGCCTGGCGCGACGCCGCCGGCTACTACCAGCGGGATCCCTGCAACCGCTACGCCCAGTTCTGGCATGAGCACAGCCTGGGCGGACGGGCCTACGGGTTCGCCTACGACGACGTGAACGACCAGAGCCCGTCCCTGGCTACCCCGGCGCCCCTGGAGATCAGGCTTTCCTATCGCTGGGATTGATCACTGCCATTCCGCCCGGGCCAGTTCCAGGCGCCTCTGCTGGGCCGGGAGGGCCAGCCAGGCCTCGGCGATGACCGGGCCGAGGAGTTGGCCCGCGTCCACATCGGAAGGATAGTGCACCCCGCCGATCACCCGGTCGTAGCCCACCTGCCGTCCGCGTTCCAGGATGGCCTCCCGCCGCTGGGGCTCCAGCGCCGCCAGGAGGATCGCCTGGGCCATGCCCCAGGTGGCGTGCCCGCTGGGATAGGAATAGCTGGGCTCCAGCGGGATGGCCGGCTTGATCTGCTGGAAGGCGTTGTAGGGGCGGGGCCGGGCGAAGTGCTGCTTCAGCGGGGCGGTGACCTGGCGCACGGCCTTCTGCAGGTCTTCGGAGAGCGCGCGGGTGACCGGGAACGGGCCCGAGGTCAAATCCTTGCCGGTGACCTCGGAAAAGACGCCCAGGTGCAGGGTCACTTCGTTCTCCGCCCGGCTCACCTCGCCCGGGGTCCGGCTGCGCTGGAGCCACAGCAGGATGGCATGGTCCGCCTTGGCGCCGTCGCTGCCGGGCTGGGGGTAGGCGCCGACCAGGGCGATGAAGGCCTGAAGCTGCGCCTCGGGCGAGGCCTGGACCGTGGGCGTCTGCGAAGCCGGGGCGAAGGCCGGGCTGACCGCCAGCAGCAGGGCAAGCATCGGGAAGGACCAGGTACGGCGCATGGAACTCCTTGAAGGCATAGGGTTGGGCATCACCCTACCATGCCGCCGGACCAGAGGCATGACTTCACATGCGCTTATAAGAATTTTGGATCGTTCACGGCTCCGCCGACTCGGGCGCCATGGCCAGCGAGGACCCGCCGGGGCTGCCGGGATCGTGCGGCAGGCTGCCCCGGGGCGAGCGCAGGTAGACGAACGGCGAGGCGTGCAGGAAATTGGACACCCGCGAGGTGTAGACATCGGCGTAGCGCTCCACCTGGCGGGCCAGATGGCTCTTGTCGTTGCCGGCCCGGGTCAGCAGGCCCCAGCGGCTGTTGGTGAGCTCGGTGGCGGCCCGGGCCAGCGGGGCGATCTCGACGTCCAGCGGCAGCAGGCGCATGCGCAATTCCTGGATCCGGCCTTCCAGGGTCGCGGCGGTCTCCGCCGGCTGGGGTCCGTAGCGCCCGCGCAGGCGCTGCAGGCTCAGCCGGGCCTGGGACAGCTGCGCCTCGAGCCGTTCCTTTTCGTCCATCTTGGCGGCGATCAGCCGCTCGGCTCCGGCGAAGGATTCCAGGGCCGCCACCTCGGTTTCCAGTTCGCGCAGGATCAGCGCCGTGCGCCAGCGCAGGGTGCTCTTGCTGACATGCACATCGCCGAACATGTGGTCGCCCACGTAGAGGATCTCGTCGCCCTCGATCCCCAGGTCGCGCTCCACCTGGGCCGCGCTGCCGCCCATGTAGGCCGCCCCGGGCCGCAGCGGCCCCTGGGCCGGCCGCAGCAGGCCGTCGTCGGTCACCACCTCGAAGAAGGGCGCGTGGGCGGTGAAGAAGTCCGGCTTGCGGGCGCCGACGATGACCAGGTCGAACAGGTCGCGCCAACCCATGCCCGCGGGCAGGTAGGGGTCGAACGAGTAGGCCATCATGGCGGCGCTGAAGTTCCAGTCGGAATTGGTGATGAGCATGAGCTTCTTGCCGGCGTGGCGCTGGTCCAGCAGGGTGAGCGGGATCTCCGGGTCCAGCACCACGCAGCTTTCCGGCGCGGCGCTGATCAGGGCCTTGAGCTTGCCCTCGATGTGCTGGGCGTCCACCATGGCCCGCACCCGGCCGTACAGGTCCCGGTAGCCCATGGCACCCGGCAGCCGGCCCTGGTCCAGCAGATCCACCATCTGGGCATACAGGCAGCCTTCGGAAAGCGAGAACAGGGTGTTCAGGAACACCCAGCGCGGGTCCGCCAGATCGATGATGGTGCCGGAATAGACCTCCCGCTGGCGGGAGAAATCCAGCGCGGCGGTGCCGTGCTGGGCCCGGCGCACCAGGCCGAACCGGTTGGCCTTCACCACGTTGCCCAGCTCGGTGTCGATCACCAGGCCGCGCGCCACCATCCCGGGGTCGAACACCAGCTCGCCCACCGGCCAGCCTTCCGCCAGGAAGCGCTCCCGGGCGAACTCGAACACCTGCCGCTCGAACACGTCCACCCGGTAGTCCACCAGGGTGTAGTCCATGTCATAGCCGATGGCGCGCAGGGAGCGGAAATTCAGGGTGCGGTTGCAGAACACGCCCCGGCTCCGGAGCAGGGTGTTGGAAGGGTAATCAGCATGCATGTCATTTCAATCAAGAAAGGGCCCGGACCCCGGGGAACCGATGATCCGCCCGGCCGGACCAGGACAGGATAGCCTCCCATCCGGAACCCGTGGGGTGTCACTTGGAATTGCAACAAAAATGAACGATTTTTTTCAAGGCCTCGAAAACCTTTTGATATAGAGCGTGGAACTGTGCAAAATAAGACGTCAGCGGTTGCACAATAGGTCTTGCGCTTTCTGCTATTTGATTGTTCCATATGGCAAACGACAATTCCGTGCCGCCCCGAGGAGTAAAGATGGATGCAATGTCCTCCGGTCCCAGTAGCACCTTCGGAATCCTGCCTGGCCAACGGCAGTCCAGCCTGCTTGACAAATGCGACACCTTTACCCGCGCCGACGAACTGAAGGCCAGCGGCCTGTACCCCTATCTGCGAATCATCGAGACCGGCCAGGACACCGAAGTCCAGGTCAACGGCCACCGGATGCTGATGCTCGGGTCGAACTCGTACCTCGAGCTGACCACCCACCCGAAGATCAAGGAGCGTTCCGCCGCGGCCGTGTACCAGTACGGCAGCGGCTGCGCCGGCTCGCGCTTCCTGAACGGCACCCTGCCCATCCACATCGAGCTGGAGCGGCGGCTCGCCGCGCTGGTGGGCAAGCCCGCAGCCCTGGTGTTCCCCACCGGGTTCCAGACCAACACCGGCGTGGTGGCCAGCCTGGTGCACCATGGGGAGTACGTCATTGTTGACAAGTACATCCATGCCTGCATCCTGGACGGCTGCGCGCTCAGCCAGGGCACCCTGGTGCGCTTCAACCACAACGACATGGCCGATCTCGAGGACAAGCTCGCCAAGCTGCCCCGGGAAGCCAACAAGCTGATCATCACCGATGGCATCTTCTCCATGGAAGGCGATATCTGCGCCCTGCCGGAATTGACCCGGATCGCCCGGGCCCACGGAGCCCAGGTGATGGTGGACGACGCCCACGGCATCGGCGTGCTGGGCCCGGGCGGGGCCGGCACGGCCGCCCACTTCGGGCTCACCGACGAGGTGGACCTGATCATGGGCACCTTCTCCAAATCCCTGGCGGCCATCGGCGGTTTCATCGCCGGCAGCGAGCGGGTGATCAACTACCTCATGCATTTCGCCCGGCCGTTCATGTTCTCGGCTTCGGCCTCCCCGGCCAGCGTCGCGGCGGTGCTGGCGGCGCTGGACGTCATGGAGGAGGAGCCCGAACGGTTCACCCGCCTGTGGGACAACGCCCGCTTCCTCAAGCGCGGCTTCGACGACCTGGGCTTCGACACCGGCCGCTCCGCCTCGCCCATCATCCCCATCGTGGTGGGCGACATGGAGCGCTGCCTGGCGATGTGGAAATTCCTCCGGGACGAAGGCATCTTCGTCAACCCGGTGCTGCCGCCGGGAGTGCCGCCCGGCCGCTGCATGATCCGCATCTCGGTCACCGCGGGCCACACCCGCCAGCAGCTGGCCTGGGCCCTGGACCGGTTCGCCAAGGCCGGGCGCCAGTTCGGCCTGATCGGGGCGCAGTCATGAGCGAGCTTTGCCAGGTCCAGGCCGTGGCCTCCAAGGGGGATCTTGAGGAGTTCATCCAGTTCCCGTACCGGTTGCTGCGCGCCGAGCCCCACTGGGTGCCGCCCCTGGTCCTGGAGCGCCACGAATTCTACGACCCGAAGAAGAACCCGCTGTACGAGTACGCCCAGGTGCAGCTGTTCGCCGCCCGGCGCGGCGCCGAGGTGGTGGGCACCATCGCCGCGGTGCGCAACGACCGCTATGGCCAGTACCACCCCGGCGACAGCCACGTGGGCTTCTTCGGCAGCTACGACTGCGTGCCGGAGCAGGAGGTGGCCGACGCCCTGTTCGCCGCCGCCGGCGCCTGGCTGAAGGGGCAGGGCAAGAGCGTCATGCGCGGGCCGGTCAATCTCACCACCAACGACGTGGTCGGGCTGCTGGTGGACGGGTTCGGCGACGATCCGGCGATCATGATGCCCTACAACCCGCCCTACTATGCCGGCCAGTTCGAGACCGCCGGGTTCACCAAGGCCAAGGACCTGTTCGCCTTCGCCCTGACCACCCCGGAGTACCGCGGCCAGCTGGACCGCGTGTCCGCCAAGCTGGCCGAGCGCGGCCGGGTCAAGATCCGGCCGGTGGACCTGGGCCGTTGGACCGCCGAACTGGAATTCGTCCGCAGCTGCTACAACGAAGCCTGGGCCCACAACTGGGGGTTCGTGCCCTGGACCGACCGGGAGATGGCCTTCGTCGCCAAGGAGCTCAAGCCGCTGGTCGATCCGCGGCTGGCCTTCATGGCCGAGGTCAACGGCAAGCCCGCGGGATTCGCCATTTCGGTGCCGGACGCCAACGAGGCCATCAAGCTGGCCCGGGGCCGGCTGTTCCCGCTGGGGCTGCTCAAGCTGCTGTGGAAGCTCAAGGTGACCAAGTGCTCCCGGATCCGCACCATCGCCATGGGCATCCTGCCCGTCCACCAGAAGCGCGGCCTCGACGCCCTCCTGGTGCACCACCTCATCGGCAGCGCCACCCGCATCGGCTACGGCAGCTCGGAGATGGGCTGGATCCTCGAAGACAACCTGCCCATGCTGAACGCCCTGGACCAGCTGAAGGCCCGCAAGACCAAGACCTACCGGGTCTACGACCGGAACTTATAGTGCTTGCGCTGGTCACCGGAGGCCAGGGTTTCATCGGTTCGCATCTGTGCGAGCGGCTGCTGGCTTGCGGCCACCGGGTGCGCGTGCTGGCCCGGCCCGCCAGCAGCCTGGCCAACCTGGAGGGCCTGGCGTTCGAGACGGTGCGGGGCGACCTCACCCAGGGCGACCTGGCTCCGGCCCTGGCGGGCGTGGGCTGGGTGTTCCACCTGGCGGGCGCGCTCGAAGGCTTCCGGGAAGCCGACCTGATGCGGGTCAACCGCGACGGCACCCGGCGCCTGCTGGCCGCCTGCCGCGCGCGGGCGCCGGAAGCCCGGTTCATGCTCGTTTCCAGCCTGGCCGCCGCCGGACCCAGCGGAGCCCGGCCCCGGACCGAAGCCGATCCGCCCCGGCCGCTCACCTGGTACGGCCGGAGCAAGCTCGCCGCCGAGCAGGAGGTGCTGGCCTCCGGGCTCAACTCGGTGATCCTGCGCCCGCCGGTGGTGTTCGGCCCCAGGGACCGGGACGTGCTGGCCTGTTTCCGCCTGGCCCAGCGCGGCCTGCTGCCGGTGCCGGGCAACGGCCGCAGGCGCTATTCGTTGCTTTATGCGCCCGACCTGGCCGACGGCCTGCTCAGGGCGGCCGAAACCCCCTGCCCTTCGGGCGCGGTGTTCCAGCTCACCGGGCCCGACCGCACCTGGGCCGAGTTCAACCGCGCCATCGCCGCCGCCCTGGGCCGTCCAGCCCGGCTGGTGCCGCTGCCGGAGGCGGCCCTGCGGCTCTGCGGGCACGGTGCCGACCTCTGGGCCAGGCTCCGGGGCCGGCCCGGCATCTTCAGTTCCCAGAAGGTGCTGGAGATGCTCGCCGCCGGCTGGGTGGCCAGCCCGGACAAGGCGGCGCGGGAACTCGGCTGGACGGCGCCCACCCCCCTGGACCGGGCCTTGGCCGCCACGGCAGCGTGGTACCGGAACCATGGCTGGCTCTGAACGGCCCTTCCGCCTGGAGCGCCCCCTGGGCGCCTGGCGCGCGCTGGACGGGCTGCTGGCGGGCTACGCGCTGCTGACCCTGCCGGTGCTCGCCCTGGGCGCGGCCCGGGGCGAGCCCGGCTGCCGGGACCAGGCGCTGGTGTCCCTGGCCGTGCTGGCGGGCGTGCCCGTGCTGGCGCGCCTCAGCCGGGATACCGCCAGCCGGCTGCTCACCCTCCTGCGGCTGTTTGCCGCGCCGCTGCTCTACTGGGTGTTCTACCACCAGGTGCAGACGCTCTGGCCGGTGCTGCGCAGCGCGCCGCTGGACGGGGCGCTGGCGGCGCTGGAAGCCCGCGCCTGGGGCCTGCAGCCGGCGCTGGCGTTCCGGGCGGCCCTGCCCCAGCGCTGGCTTTCCGAGCTGTTCTGCTTCGCCTACTTCGCCTACTACTTTTTCGTTCCGGCGGTCGGCCTCACGGCCCTGCTGACCCGCGGCTACCGGGCGGCGGAGCGAATCCTGCTGGCCACCACCGGTTGTTTCTTCGCCTGCTACACGCTGTTCTGGCTGTTCCCCACCGTGGGCCCGCACTTCTGGTTCCCGCCCGGCCGCGGCCCCGCGCTCTACGACGGCTACCTGTTCAACCACCTGCTGTTCTTCTTCACCGCCAGCGGCGAGATCCGGGGCGGCGCCTTCCCCTCCTCGCACATCGCCGTGGCGCTGCTGCTGACCCTGCTGGCCCGGCGCGCGACGCCGGCGCTGTTTCCCGCCATGGCGCTGATCACCGCCCTGATGCTGCCGGCGGTGGTCTACCTGCGCGCCCACTACCTGCTGGACGTGCCAGCGGGGCTGCTCATCGGCTGGCTCGCTTATGTCCTCGCGAACGGACCGAGTGGTAGAATCACCCAAGCATGAGCGGCGCGGCCGCTCCTTTTCCCAAGAGGTCCCATGTCCCCCTGCGCCCCCGATACCCTGATCAGTGCCCTCAACTGGCGTTACGCCACCAAGGTGTTCGATCCGGCCAGGAAGATCTCCAGCGCTGACCTGGACACCCTTCTGCAAAGCCTCGTGCTCACCCCGTCCAGCTTCGGCCTGCAGCCGTACCGGTTCCTGGTGGTGACCGATCCCGCCCTGAAGGCCAGGCTGCGCGAGGCCTCCTGGGGCCAGGGCCAGATCACCGACTGCTCGCACCTGGTGATCTTCCTGGCGCGGCAGAAGATGACCGAGGCGGACGTGGACCACCTGATCGAGCGCATCGCCAAGGTGCGCGGCGACCAGCCGGAAAACTTGGCCGGCTACCGCTCCATGATGGTGGGAACCCTGGTCACCGGCCCCCGCGCCGCATCCGTGCCCGAGTGGGCCGCCCGCCAGGCCTACATCGCCCTGGGCCAGTTCATGGCCTCCGCCGCCCTGCTGGGGCTGGACACCTGCCCCATGGAAGGGCTTGACCCGAAGAAGTACGACGAGATCCTCGGCCTGGACGCCACCCCGTTCCGCACCGTGGTGGCCTGCCCCGTGGGCTACCGCGCCGAGCAGGACAAGTACGCCAGCCTCGCCAAGGTGCGCTTCCCGGTGGAAGAGCTGGTGGAAATTCGCTGATTCAACAACCTTGAAGGCGTGCCTGGCTGATCGTCCGGGAACTTCGCGCCGGGCAACTGCACTGTTACCTTAAGCGGCCAGCTGGTCAAATACGAGGCAAGCGCGAGTCCGCGCTCCTCGTGCCGCGACCCCGGGTAGCCATCCATGAACGCAGTTGTCGCAAACAACGTCAGCAAGACCTTCGGCGGCCGTCGCCCGGTGGCGGCCCTGAGCGACGTGAGCCTGGCCATCCGGGAGGGTGAGATCTACGGCCTGCTCGGGCCCAACGGCGCGGGCAAGACCACCCTCATCGCCATCCTCATCGGGCTCACCCTCCCGGACCGGGGCACGGTGCAGGTCTGCGGACTCGACGTGGCCAGGCGCCTCCATGAGGTGCAGCACCTGGTCAACCTGGTGCGCGGCTTCAGCGGGGTTCTGGAGAAATTCACCACCTGGGAGCTGCTGTCCTACTATGCCCTGCTGTACGGGGTGCCGCGCGCGCGGGTGGAGGAGGTGATGGCGCTGACCGGCATCACCGAAAAGCGCGACGCCCAGGTGGCCCTGCTCTCCAGCGGCTGGCGGCAGCGCTTCTTCATCGCCAAGGGCATCATCAACCGGCCGCGGGTCCTGTTCATGGACGAACCGACCGTGGGCCTGGATGTGGACGCCGCCATGGCGGTGCGCGACATCATCCGCGACCTCAACCGGAGCGGCTGCACGATCCTGCTGACCACCCACTACATGCGCGAGGCCGAAGAGCTGTGCGGCCGGATCGGGCTGATCGCCGAGGGCCGGATCGTCGCCGAAGGCAGCGCCGCGGAGCTCAAGGCCCAGGTCAAGAGTGACGAGGCCATCCTCATCCAAGGCCAGCTCGACCCGCCGCTCCGGGAACGGCTGGCCCGGGCGCCAGGGGTGCTGGGCGTGGCCCAGAACGCCTGCACCTGCCGGCTGCTGGTGCAGGACCACCGGGCCATGCGCCCGGTGCTGCGATGCCTGCTGGAATCCGAGGCCAACCTCGAAGGCATCACGTTCGATGAGCCGACCCTGGAAGACGTCTTCCTGATGCTCACCCAGCAAGGCCTGGAGCAGGGCGATGAATGAGCTGAAACGGTCGCTGGAACGCATCCTGGCGCACGGCTACCACATCCTGGTGAGCGCCAAGCGGGACGCCTTCCGGCTGATGGACATGACCCTGTGGCCGCTGGTGTTGTTCTTCAGCATGAGCCTGTTCGCCGGGTCGTTCACCCACGAACCCCGGGTCATCGGGGTCATCGTCCTGGGCGCCCTGGGCTGGCGGATCACCTACCACTTCCAGATGGAGGCCGTGCAGCTCTACATGGACAACTACTGGATGGGCATGATCGAGCACGTGATGATCTCGCCGGTGCGCTGGTGGGAGTTCATCCTGGGCGGCGCCATCAGCGCAGTGGGCAAGATCGCCGTCATCGCCCTGCTGTTCCTGGGGCTCGGCCACTACGTCTTCCACTTCAGCGTGCAGCACTGGGGCGCCACCCTGGCCGGCTTCCTGGCCTGCGCCGGATGCGGCCTGGTGCTTTCGGTGTTCAGCCTGGGCGTGGCGTTTCTCAAGCGGGGCGACGCCTTCGCGTTCATCTTCGCCTTTCCCGACGCCATCGCGGTGCTGAGCGGCGTGTTCTACCCGGTCACGGTGTTCCCCGCCCCGCTGCGCCTGCTGGCCGAGACCCTGCCCACCACCCACGCCTTCAACCTGCTCAAGGCGACCCTGGGCATGGCCGAGGGGAGCCCGCTGCGCTATTGCGCCACCCTGGCCCTCTGGGGCTGCCTGGCGGTGCTCTTCACCAGCTGGGCCCTGCGCCAGGCCCGCCGGGCCGGCAAACTGGTCAAAATGAAGTAAGCCCTTGCGCAAAAAAGCAGACTACTACATCTTCTATAAAGTTGTTCCGTCCTCCTTCCATCACGGGATCCGCCTTTGCATCCACTTTCCCAATCCGCCGGCTACGCCATCCTTGCCCTGAGCTGCCTGGACGATCCAGGCGGCGAACCGATCCTGGTCCAGAGCGTGGCCGAATGGATCGGCGCGCCGGGCCCCTACCTCTCCAAGGTGTTCCACGCCCTGGGCAAGGCCCAGCTGGTGGCCACCAAGCGCGGCCGCAACGGCGGCGTGGTGCTCATGCGGCCGGCCCGGGAGATCTCCCTGGACATGATCGCCGCGGCGATGGATGGCGAAGAGTGGCAGACCAGCTGCCTGCTCGGCCTGGCCACCTGCTCCGACGAGCGGGCCTGCCCGGTGCACACCTTCTGGACCGAGGAGCGCAAGCGCATCCTCACCGAGCTGCAGACCACCACCCTGGCCGACGTGGCCCGGTTCGAGCGCACCCACCGGCTGGTCAACCCACCCGCATAGTGCAGCATGTCCCACGGAAGATTGGGATGGCATCCGGTTTTTTGCTCGGTCGTTGCCGGAGGCCGCACCAGATGGCAGCGGCCAGCAAGCTCCAGGCGGAAGAACGAGCGTTCCACCACCGGAGCCTGCTGGCCGTTGCGTCTGGGGCAAAGGTGTTCGGTGAAAAGATTCAATAAATTTTTTACCTAATAAGCGTCAGTAAGCTCCGGTCACATGAAGCTTGGCGGATTGGACTTCGCCAAGGTGGTCACGTATTTGTCCAGGTCCTTGGTGTAGCCGGACGGGACATCCATGAACTGGATGCCGGTCTCGATGTACTCGGCCTTGGGCTTGTCCTGGCCATGGCACCACACCACTTTGGCCTTGATGGTGCCCTTGGGCAGGCTCGGATGGATCAGCTCCCAGCCGTCCAGGGTGCTCTTGTCGCTCAACCCGCTGATCGACTGGGACGGCACCTGGATGCAACACCCATCGGCGCCCAGGTTGGAGACGGTGATGTTGTTGTAGGATTGCCCGCCAAGCTGGAATCGGGCCTTGCACTGGGTTTCGACGGCAATGCGCGAATGAAGCCTCTTGTCCATGAAAACACCTCTCTCCTTGCAATGATTAAATCGTTATTCCAGGCTGCCCCTCAGGGCACGGTGGAACGCCGGCATTTTCATTGGATGTTCCCCGCCGTCAGTTGTTTCTTAATTTTTTCCAGATCCGGCTCGGGCATCATCATAGGTATATGGAACGGTTCAGATGACCCCGCCGCCGCATGAAGCCACCCTGCCCAGGCGCCGCTGGGCCCTGCTCGCCCTCACCTGCGTGGGCGCCTTCATGGCGCCGTTGGACGGGTCCATCGTCGCGGTGGCCCTGCCCAAGATGGGCCCGGACCTGCACCTGAGCTTCGCCGCCAGCATGTGGGTGCAGGCCGCCTACCTGCTGGCCATGGCGGTGCTGCTGATCCCCCTGGGCCGGATGGCCGACCAGGGCGACCGGCTGCGCTACTACCTGGGGGGGATCGCCATCTTCACCCTGGGTTCGCTGGCCGCGGCCCTGAGCGGCAACGGCACCACCCTGGTGCTGAGCCGGATCCTCCAGGGGGCCGGAGGCGCCCTGCTCAGCGCCACCTCCACGGCCATCGTCACGTCGATCTTCCCGCCCGAGGAGCGGGGGCGGGCGCTGGGGATCAACGTCATGGCGGTCTACCTGGGCCTGAGCGTGGGGCCGCCCCTGGGCGGGCTGCTGGTCGACCACCTGGGCTGGCCCTGGATCTTCCTGGTGAACCTGCCGGTGGGCGCGGCCGCCTTCGCCTGGGGCTGGAGCCTGCTGCAGCCCCGCAAGCCGGCGCCCAGGCAGCGGCCGCAGGCGGACCTGACCGGCGCGGCCCTGCTGGGGGCGTTCCTGGTCTGCCTCATCGTCCCGCTCACCTTCTCCACGGAATGGGGCTGGCACAGCCCGGCGATCTGGCTGCTGCTGGCGCTGGCGCCGGCGGCGCTGGCCGCCTTCGTCCAAGTCGAGGCCCGGGCCGCGGCCCCGCTGGTGAACCTGGACCTGGTCCGGCACAACCGCCTGTTCGCCATGGCCAACCTGGCCGCCCTGCTCAACTACTGCGCCCTCTACGCCATCAGCGTGCTCACCGCGGTGCAGCTGCAGCTGGTGCCGGGGCACCCGGCCCGGATCACCGGCTGGATCATGCTGGCGCAGCCGCTCATGCAGGCCAGCCTGAGCCCCCTGGCCGGCCGGCTCAGCGACCGCATCGGGTCCCGGACCCTGGCCACGGCGGGCATGGTCCTGGTGGCCGCGGGCATGGTCCTGCTGGCCCTCATCGCCGACTGCGGCGGCATCGCCCCCATGGTGGGCGCCCTGGCCCTGGTGGGCCTGGGCATGGCCGCCTTCAGCGCGCCCAACACCAGCGCCATCATGGGCAGCGTGCGGCGCGAGCAGCTCAGCGTGGCCAGCGCCTTCCTGGGCACCATGCGGGTCACCGGCCAGTCCCTGAGCGTGGGGGTGCTGGGCAGCATCGCCGCCAGCCGCCTGGGGCCCGGCGGCTGGAGCCTGCTGCTGCGCCACGCCGCCGGCAACGCGGCCGCCGACGCCTACGCCCGGGGCTACCAGGCCGCCATGCTCACCGGCGCCGGCCTGGCGCTCCTGGGCGCCTGGGCCTCCATGACCCGGGGCGCGGCCGGCAGGGCCTGAGGTTTTCTGGGACACTGGCAGGATGTTCGAAGCCATCCGGATCAACGACCAGACCATCCGCCCCGCCCTGTTCCTGGCCCCCATGGCGGGCGTGACCAACAGCGCCTTCCGCCGGCTGCTGGCGGATTTCGGCGGCTACGGGGCCCTGTTCACCGAGATGCTTTCCGCCTCGGCCTTCCTGCACGAGGAGACCGCCGAATCCCCCTTCACCCGCAGGCGCGAATGCGAAGGGCAGGTGTTCTACCAGTTCCGCATCTCCGAAGCGGAGGACATCGGCGCGCTGTTCCAGAAGCTGCCCGGGGTCGATTGCGCGGCCGTGGACCTGAACTTGGGCTGCCCCGCCCCGCGCATCCAGGCCCAGGCCTCGGGCTGCGCGCTGTACCGGGACTTCGACGCGCTGCGCGCCGTGCTGGAGGGCATCCGCCGGCACTACGCCGGCACCCTCACGGTCAAGGTGCGCCTGGGCGACGACCCTGAATCCTGGCGCGCAGGCTTCATCCAGCGCCTGCGCCTGTTCGAGGACTGCGGCGTGCACGCCGTCACCGTGCACCCGCGCTTCTCCTTTGAGAAGCTCAAACGCCGGGCCCGCTGGCATGAGTTCCCGTGGATCGCCGCCCAGACCGCGCTGCCGATCATCGGCAACGGCGACATCTGCAGCCCGGACGACCTCGAGGCCAGCCGGCCCTGCTTCGAACCGCTGGCCGGGCTCATGCTGGGCCGGATCGCGGCGGTGAAGCCCTGGATCTTCCGGGAATTCGCCGGCCTGCCGGCCCTGGAGATCGACTACCAGGAAGTGTGGAACCGGCTCTACCGCTACACCCTGGAGGATATGCCGGCCGAGCGCGCCTTCGGTCGGTTGAAGGAGTTCACCTTCTATTTCGCCAAGAACTTCACCTTCGGCCACGAGATGTTCAAGGGCATCCAGAAGGCCCATACGCCCGAGGGCATCCGGGAAGCCGCCAACCGGTTCCTGGAAGCCGGGCCGACGTTGAGCGCCAGCCGCGGGGTGCCGTTCACGTAGCTAATTCTGGGTCCGGCGCAGCACCATCTCCCCGAAATGGGCGATGCGGTAGCGGCCGATCTCCCGCTCCCGGATCATATCGTGCTCTTCCAGGTACTTCAGATCCTCGTCGGTGGCCTTGGCGAGACGGATGAGCTGCTCTTTCTCCACGCCGGGGTGCTTGCCCACGAGCTGAAGGATGGTCAGCTGGTTGGCCGTGATGGGCTTGACCATGGGGGACTCCTGGTTGGTTAATATTATTTACTTATATTTAAATCGATCATCCCGGCGAACCTCCAACGCGTCTTCCACCAACCAGTCTTCGGGTCCAACTCCATGGTTGCACACTCTTCCTCCCTGAACCGCCCCTGGATATTGATGCGCTGGCTCCTGGCTGCGCTTACGGCCCTGCTCGCCGCTGCCCAGCAGCCCCTGTCCCTGGGCGGCGGCCACACCCTGGTGCCGCGGCTCACCTTCACCGACCAGCTGGGGCGGACCCACACCCGCCTGGTGCACCGCTACCAGGGGCTGCGGGTCTGGGGGTCGGAGCTGGTGACCCACGGCCCGGGCACGATCCCCACGCCGTCCATGGCCCTGCCCATGCTGGACGACACCACCCCCCTTGCCGAGCCGATCGATCTGGACCTGACCCCCACGGTGCTCCTGGACGCGGCCCAGGCCGCCATCCGCCCGCTGTTCGGCGGCGGCGCGGTGACTTTCGAAAGCCCGGAGCTGGTGATCTACCCCCGCTTCCTCGACCTGCCCGCGGGCCTGCCGGCCCGGGGCCCGGGCGGGACCCTGGACGCCACGATGGTGCACCAGCACCTGGCCGGCTACGCCCTGGCCTACCTGATCCGGGCCTCGGCGGACACCGGCGACCCCTTGAACGACGTCTGGGACTGCCTGGTGGACGCCCACGCCGGCAACCTGCTGCAGCGCATCCCGGTGAACCAGGGGGCGGCGCCGGCCCAGGGCGAAGCCGCCACCCTGGCGCTGCCGGAGACCGGCGGCCAGCCGGCTCCGATGATCGCGGGCGGCACCCCGGTCGTGGGGGTGGGCAGGTCGCTGTACAGCGGCACGGTCGATCTGAACACCTCGGCCACAGCTTCCGGTTTCACCCTGCTGGACACCACCCGGGGCATCCTCACGGCCAAGAATGTCCAGGGCGCGCTATACGGCGGCAATGCCGTTGTCGACATGGGCCACTCGATCAACGGAACACCGAACATTTACAGCAATTCCACCAACACCTGGGGCAACGGGACGGCGCCGCCATCGGTGGGCCCCACCACCACCCCCACCGGGCAGACCATCGCAGTGGACGCCGCCTACGGCCTGCAGTCCACCTGGGACTTCTACCAGAACGTGTTCGGCCGCAGCGGCATCGACGGCGATGGCTCAATGACCTACGTCCGGGTCAACTACGGCGGCAACGATGGCAAGTTCGACAACGCCTTCTGGAGCAGCGGCACCTTTTCCTTGACCATCGAGGACGGCCAACGCAATTGGCCCCTTGCCAACCTGACGGTCATGGCCCACGAGTTCACCCACGGCGTGACCAACAGCAGCTCCGGGCTCATCTACGCCGGCGAATCCGGCGGCCTGAACGAAGCCTCCTCGGACATCTTCGGCGTGATGACGGATACCTACACCCGGCTGGCGCCCCCCCCTCCACCCCCCCCCTTAGCCGCCACCATCCCGGCCAACGGCACCGCCTGGATCATCCCGGAGACCCTGGCGACGCCTCCGAACAAAGTCATTCCGCTCCGCTCCATGATCAAGCCCAGCCTGGACTTTGTCAGCCCGAACGCGTGGAGTCCCACCCTCAGCACCATCGACGTGCACTACAGCTCCGGCCCCATGAACCGTGCCTTCTATTACATGAGCCAGGGCGCCTCCGCCGCCTTGGCCGCCCCCTCCTACTCGAACTACCTGCCGGCCGGCATGACTGGGATCGGCAACGACGCGGCGGCCCGGATCTGGTACCGGGCCCTCACCGTCTACCTCACGCCCTCCAGCAACTACAAGCAGGCGCGCACGGCGGCGCTGCGCGCGGCCCAGGACCTGTTCCCCCCGGACGCCTCCGGCAACGCCTCCGCCCAGACCATCGCCGTGCGCAAGGCCTTCGGCGCCATCAACGTGGGCGACCCGTACGCCACCGTCGACGATCTGACCAACCCCTCCGTCGTCCCCAGCCTCACCCCGGCGGCCGCCACCCCCTCCGGCACGCCGCTCACCCTTTCGGCCACCGTCACGGGCACCTACGGCGTCAACGAGGTGGACTACTTCGTGGACACCATCCTGGTGGCGGCGGCCTTCAACCCGCCCAACTTCAACGTGCAGCTGGACGCGGCCCACCTGCTGGCCAACACCACCGCCAACGGCCCCCACTATCTCACCGCGGCCGCCTATGCCCCTTCGGGCAACGCCGGCGTCTCGTCGCCGCCAGGCGTGGCGTTCACCACGAGCAACCCGGTGCAGCAGATCCTGGTCGACCCGGGGTTCGAAGGCGGCGGCATGACCGGCTGGCAGGGGGACACCAGCCTGGCGGTGCAGACCGATTACACCGGCACCATCGCCCACAGCGGCTACCGCTACGCCCGGTTCGACCGGAGCGCCGGCGAGCAGAGCCTCACCCTGTCCCAGCAGGTCACCATCCCGGCCGGCACCACCTCCGCCGTGCTCAGCCTGTGGAGCCAGGTCCAGGGCAACCCGGCGCTGAACGCCGCGGACACCCTGCAGATCCAGATCCAGTCCGGGCAGGGCAGCGCCCCGGTGGTGCTGGACACCTTGACCACCCAGCAGATCCGGGGCGACTGGACTCGCAGCAGCTACGACCTCTCGGCCTACCAGGGCCAGGTGACCCTCAGCCTGGTGTCCAGCGTCGGGGTGAACACCGGCACGGCGTTCCTGGTCGATGACCTCGCCCTGACCTGTTCCGCCGTGCCCCAGGTGCAGGTGCAGGTCTCCCTGAATCCGGCGGTGTTCGGCCCGCAGCCGCTCACCGTGGACACCTTCAGCCGCGCTCCCATCGGCCCGCTGTACGCCCAGGTGACGGGCGGCCCCGGCAGCACGGCGGTCGCCTGGAGCGTGCTCGAAGGCGCCACGGGCGGCACCCTCAGCCCGGGCCCGACCCCGAGCTATACGCCGCCCTGGCTCTACGGCTTCTTCCATGTGGTGGCCACCAGCGTGGCCGATCCCACGGTCAGCGCGCAGGCGTCCATGCATTGGCTGAACGCGCTCACCCTCCTGCCCGCCGCCGCCACCCTGGAGACCGGCGCCAGCCTGCCTTTCCAGGTTGTTGCCGCATCGTTCATCAACCCGGTGTTCAGCGTGACCGGCGGCTCGGTGGCGCAGACCGGCCCGGGCACGGTCACCTACACCGCCCCTGCGGCTCCGGGAACCTACACCCTCACGGCCACCTCCTTGAACTACCAGTCCAGCGCCACCCTCACCGTGATCGCCCCGCTCCAGGTGACCATCACCCCGGCGTCCCTGACCATGGTCGCCGGCAGCAGCGTGCCGCTGTCCGCCACCGTCATCGGGTCGGGCAACACCGATGTGGCCTGGACCATCCAGGAGGGGGCCGTCGGCGGCATCATCACCAACAGCGGGGATGACTCCCCCCCGGTCTACACCGCCTCGGGCATCATCGGCACCTACCACCTGGTCGCCACCTGCGTCGCCGACCCGACCCGGAGCGCCGTGCTCACCATCACCGTGCAGGCCGGCGGCATCGCCATCAACCCGGCCAGCGCGACCGTCATCACCGGCGGCACGGTCGGCTTCCAGGCCTTCGCCACCCTGAACCAGCCGGTCACTTGGAGCCTCCCTGCCGGAGGGACGGCCGGCGCCATCGACAGCTTCGGCAACTACACCGCCCCCGCCGCCCCGGGCAGCTATCTGGTCCAGGCCGCCACCGCGGGCGGCCTCAGCAGCTCGGCCACGGTGCAGGTGCTGACCACGAATTTCAGCGGCGACGGCAAACCCTTCATGAACTCCGCCGACCTGGCGATCCTGGCCGACGCCTGGGGCAGCACGCCGGGGTCGGCCAACTGGAATCCCGCCGTGGACCTGAACGGGGACGGGGTGATCAATGACCTGGACGTCACGCTGTTCTTCACCCAGTTCGGCGGTTTTTAAGGCTTGAAAATCGGGTCATCCGGCAAATCGTGAGTTGAGGGGCCGCTTAGACCCCTTCGTCAGGAAACCATCGTTTGACGTAGCGCTCTTGGTGTCATGGTGAAGTACCGGGCAAAGTCGGAGTAGAAACTAGAAAGGGATTCATAGCCGCAGGTGGTGGCGACGCTGGTTATGGAACGGTCCTTCTCGTGCAGCAGGATGGAAGCCTGGAACATTCGATAGACGCGCAGGTATTCGAAAATGGTGATTCCGGCGTCCTGTTTGAAAATTCTGGAAGCATGACGTTCAGAACAGCCCAGGAGCCTGGCGAAGTGGGAAGGGCGCAGCGGGCGGGCATGGTTGGCCGCGATGAAACGGGCGATGGAGTCGGCTTCCGGGCCCTTCAGCACCGGAAGGTGAATCCCGGTCTTGGCCGAGGCCAAGTCCTCAGTCAAGACCTGGAGCAGGAGGTGGAAACATTCTCCCGGAAGGCCATCTGAGAAATCCTGGAACTGTCTTTCCTGAAGTCGCAGGAAGAGGGCTGTTCCTAACCTGCCCAGGGGGAAGATGCTGATGCCGGTTTGAGGCACTCCGGATGGATTTGCGAAAAAATAGAGGGACTGATAGGTGATGGGGCCGCGCACGACGGTGGAGCGATGGGCGCAGCCAGCGGGAATGAAGGCGCACATGCTTCCGTACAGGGGCTGCTGGTGCAGTTCATCCACCAACAGAGACACCCCGTTGCGGATAGCCAGAAGCTGATGGCAGGGGTGAGCGTGCTCCTGCTCGGTGGAATATTCCCGCAAAGTGCCATTCAGTGCCCAAACACCGAGCCCCGGGGGACCCGGAAGGAACGATCCATCCATGGCGAATCCTTTCAATCTTGTTTATAGCTCAGGAACTTCACGATGTCCAAATTCCGGAAGAAACGGTCATTCTTGCTGAAGACGGTTCGAAGGCCGGCGCTTAACTTGGTAGGACCACGGCATGGGGGATTCCTGCCCGGGGAGGAGGCACACCATGAACACCAACAGCGTTAGGTTTACTGACGGACTTGAAAAGCTCAAAGAAATCGATGGAGAGGCTGGCGAGCAGGTCATCGATTCCCTTAAAGACATCGCACCCGACCTTGCCCGCTACGTCATCGAGTTTCCGTTCGGAGACATATACCAGCGGCCAGGTTTGGATTTGCGTTCGCGCGAGCTGGCCACGGTCGCAGCCCTCACGGCACTGGGCAACGCACGGCCTCAACTCAAAGTGCACCTCCACGGCGCGCTCAATGTCGGTTGCACGCGCACTGAACTGGTTGAATTGATTATGCAAATGGCTGTTTACGCGGGCTTCCCGGCTGCACTCAATGGCATGCTTGCGGCAAAGGAAGTCTTTTTTGAGCGCGACTCCAAGGGCAGTTCGGACAAACCTTGATGTTCAAGAAAAAACCAGGAGTTGCCTTGGCGGCGACGCGCTTTTTGTATCACGCGGTGGGCCTGGAAGGCTATCGGCACCTTCCACGACACCTTCCATGTGGTCGCGCTGGCCAGCAGGGCGATCGGCGAAACCCGCAAAGACCTCGTCCGGGACCTCCAAGGCGAGGAAGGTCAGCTGATCAAGGGGACCAAGTTCCTCCTGCTCCAGGGCAAGGAGAACCTGGATGACGACGGGCTGACGCGCCTGGCGAAACTGATGGATGCCAAACCCCTCTGCAAGGTCTACCTCCTCAAAGGGGATCTATGGCCTTCTTCAACCTGAAAATTCCTGAAGCCGGACGGGTGCCTTCCTGGCCAGGATGGGGTTACCATGATCAACCTTGATAACCCTGATTGAGTCCGTGACTCATCCGTCCCCTCATCCCTTTGGCTCAGGAGCACGCATGTCCCAGCGCATCCAGATGAAGACCCCCCTGGTGGAGATGGATGGCGATGAAATGACCCGAGTGCTGTGGCAGGTCCTCAAGGACCAGCTGCTGCTGCCGTTCCTGGACCTGAAGACCGAATACTATGACCTGGGCATCAAGCACCGGGACGACACCAACGACCAGGTGACCTTCGATTCCGCCCAGGCCACGCTCAAGCACGGCGTGGCAGTCAAGTGCGCCACCATCACCGCCACCCCGGACCGGGTCAAGGAGTACGACCTCAAGCACCTGCTGCCCAGCCCCAACGCCACCATCCGCGGCGTCCTGGACGGCACGGTGTTCCGCAAACCCATCTTCGCCAAGAACATCAAGCCCTCGGTCCCGGCCTGGACCAAGCCCATCCACATCGGCCGCCACGCCTACGGCGACGTCTACAAGAACAGCGAGATGCAGGTGTCCGGCCCCGGCCTGGCCGAGCTGGTGTTCACCGCCGCGGACGGCCAGGTGACCCGCAAGAAGGTCATGGACATGCCCGGCCCCGGCGTGCTGCGGGCCATCCACAACCTGGATGCCTCCATCGAAAGCTTCGCCAGGGCCTGCTGCCTGTATGCCCTGTCCGAGAAGGTGGACTGCTGGTTCGCCACCAAGGACACCATCTCCAAGACCTACGACGGCCGGTTCCGGGACCTGTTCGGCAAGGTGTACCGGGAGGAATTCCAGGACAAGTTCAAGGCGGCCGGGATCACCTACTTCTACACCCTGATCGACGACGCCGTGGCCCGGGTGATGAAGTCCAGCGGCGGCTATCTCTGGGCCTGCATGAACTATGACGGCGACGTGATGTCCGACATGGTCTCCAGCGCCTTCGCCAGCCTGGCCATGATGTCCAGCGTGCTGGTCTCGCCCAGCGGCTACTTCGAGTACGAGGCCGCCCACGGCACGGTGCAGCAGCACTACTACAAGCACCTGAAGGGGGAGCGCACCAGCACCAACCCCATGGCGCTGATCTTCGCCTGGAGCGGCGCCCTGCGCAAGCGCGGCGAACTGGACGGCCTGCCGGACCTGGGCCGGTACGCCGACGCCCTGGAGCAGGCCAGCCTGGACACCATCGAAGCCGGCTTCATGACCGGCGACCTGGTGCGCCTGGCCACCCCGGCCGCCCAGCAGACGCTCGATTCGGAAGGCTTCATCAACGCCATCGCCCAGCGCCTGGCCAAGCTGCTGGCCTGAACCGAGGTTCCCGCCATGTCCGCACTCGAACTGCTGCAACTCCTCACGGCCCTGGCCAGCGCCGGGGCCGCGGTCCTGCTCTGGCGGGCCCGCGCGCGCATGCTGCGGCAGGCCGAGGGCCTGGAGGCCGAGCGGCTCCAGGCCAAGGACGCCCAGATCGCGGCGCTCGCCCGGGAGGCGGAGGCCCTGCGCGACCTGATGCCCATCAAGATCCGCGAGTACCTGGTCGAGACCCACGCCCAGCTGCGCGAGTACTGCCGGGCCATCGAGGACGGCTACCGCACCGCGCGCAAGGAGATCGAGCACTGCAACGCCGAAATCACCCGCCGCCAGGAGCAGGGCGAGTGGCGCGCCGAGGGCATCGACCAGCTGGTGGAGCGCCGGGAGGCGCTGATCGGGATGACCCGGGCGATCAAGCCGGAATTGCGGGAGCTGCAGCACCAGTGCGAATTCCCGGAGGATTTCACGATCAAGATCGCCCGCATGGTTCCGGACGCCATCGAGCAGCTGACCGAGGCTTATCTGGCGTTGGCCAGGCAGCTGCCCCTGGACCAGGCGGAGCGGCTGCCGGCCCTGTCCGGGCGGGTGGTGCAGAGCTTCAAGTACCGCCTGGACCAGAACAGCCTGTTCTCCAGCACCCTGTTCGCCCGGCAGAACCAGGCCGCGGACGGGGCCGAGATCTGGCAGCGGCCGGATAACGGCGAGTAGCTGGTCGTTGGCCTGGTAGGGCGAGCTCGTCAAGCGCGGTGGTTTCGCCCGCTTCGCCCTGGAGAAGGAAGATTGACCGCCCTTCAATTCACGGCTGAGGCCGATAGAAATTTGTCGGGGCTGGAACAGGACAAGGGGATGGCCAAACGGTTCAAGGCCGTCCGCAAGGCTTTTGGCTACCTGGAGACCAACCCCAGGCACAAGGCGCTTAACACCCATCCTTTCCCTTCCCTCCAGGGCGCCAACGGTGAAAAGGCCTTTGCAGCGTACGCCGAGAACCATACTCCAGCCGCCTGCCGAATCTTCTGGCACTGCGGTCCCGGCAGAGATCACCGTGATTGCCATCACCCCCCATTCATAGATGGCGGCAATCGTGAGGACGCCGAACGGATCAGGTCATGGCTTGCCTGAATAATGCGATGATCAAGCCTGGAGTTTGGTCATGCCTAGGATTCGTATCAGCGCGGGAGGGCTGTGCTTTGTCGCGGAAACCCGCCCGGAGGCCCCGGCAACCGTCGCGGCGTTCCTGAAACTGCTGCCCTACAGGCAGAAGCTCATCCACGTGCGCTGGAGCGGCGAGGCATGCTGGATCCCGCTGGGCGAATTCAAGCTGGGGGTGGGCTACGAGAACCATACCAGCCACCCGTCGGCGGGCGATCTGCTGTTCCATCCCGGCGGTTTCAGCGAAACGGAAATCCTCCTGGCCTACGGCAGTTGCTGCTTCTCCAGCAAGCTGGGCCAGCTCGCCGGCAACCACTTCCTTACCGTGGTCGAGGGCCGGGAGCAGTTGCGGACCTTGGGCGAAAAGACGCTCTGGCAGGGCGCCCAGGACATCGTTTTCGAACTGGAGCCCTAGATGACGCGGTCCGAACACCATCTGGCGGCCTGGCTCGCCCTCGCCGTGGGCATCGTCTGCATCGGCTTTTCCGCCATCTTCGTCAAGCTGGCCCACGTGCCCGGGCCGATCTCGGCGTTCTACCGGGTGCTGATCGCCGCCGTCGTGCTGGTGCCCTGGTGGCTGGCGCGCGGGCAGCGCCGGCTGAGCCGCGCCCAGCTCGGCCTGATCCTGCTCGGCGGGGCCTTCTTCGCCATCGATATCGCCTTGTGGAACACCAGCATCCTGCTGATCCCCGCCGCCACCGCCACCCTGCTGGCCAACAATTCGCCCCTCTGGGTGGGCCTGGCCTCGCTGCTGCTGTTCCGGGAACGGCTCACCGGGCGCTACTGGCTGGGGCTGGCGGTGGCCCTGTGCGGCATGATGGCGCTGGTGGGCTTCCAGGCCATCCGGCACCTGCGCCTGGACCCGGGCAACCTGCTGGCGGTGGGGGCCAGCGTGTTCTATGCCGCCTACCTGCTCACCACCCACCGGGTCAGGGCCAAGGTGGACCTGCTGACCGTCATGACCCTGTCCACGGTGACCAGCGTCGCCGCCCTGCTGCTGATCAACCTGGCCATGGGCAGCACCTTCACCGGCTACGGCCGCTCGGCCTGGCTGGCCCTGGCCGGGCTGGGGCTGATCTCCCAGCTGGGCGGCTGGCTGGCCATCAACTACGCCCTCGGCCATCTGCGCGCGGCCCCGGTCTCGGTGTGCCTGCTGGCCCAGGTGCTGGTCACCACCCTGGCGGCGATGCCGCTGCTGGGCGAATTTCTGAAGCTGAACCAGGTTGCGGGCGGCGTGCTGGTCCTGGCGGGCATCTACCTGGTCACCCAGGGCCCCCGGGCGGAGCCCATCGCCCTGCCGGAATAGGAGGGAAAACCCATGTCCAACCAGCAATCCCTGCAGCAACGGATGACCAGCAGCGGCGCCGACCGGAGCCTCTTCCAGCTGGCCATGGACCAGGCCTGCGAATACATGGACGGCGCCGCGGAACGCCGGGTGTTCCCGGGTGACGCCGCCGCCATGCCCGCGCTGGACGAGCACACCCTGGTGTTCGCCCAGGCCGGGACGTGAACACCGGGGCATTCGATCCCTTCTCCGAGATCTGCGACCGCGCCAGCCAGGCCGCGGGGCTGCTCAGGGCCGCCGGCTTCCGGGTGCTGAACGAGGTGGGGTTCAGCCAGGTGCTGGTCGCCTGCGCCACCCCGGAGCAGACCCTGGCCACCATGACCCGCCTGCAGCGCTCGGGCGAAGCCTGGTGTGGCGGCCTTCATCGCCGCGCGTGGGGAATGCATCTATTGATATTTCGAATAACCGCGGCAACGGCTTGACGCCCGCGGGGCCGAGCCGGGATAACGGTGGATCGGCGAATCTTCGCCAGCCCGGAGACCGCCATGCCCCAAGCCCAGGAACTCGGTGACCGCATCCTCGCCTTCCGGGAGCGGCTGGGCCTGTCCCAGGGCGACCTGGCGCGCAACTCCGGGGTGGACGCCGCCCTGGTGACGGCGCTGGAAGCGGGCGAGGTCTACCCGGCGCTGGGCATCCTGCTCAAGCTGTCCCGGGCCTTGGGCCAGCGGCTGGGCACGTTCATGGACGACCACGGCCGCCCGGACCCGCTGATCAACCGGGCCCGGGAGCGCCAGCCCGGCTTCCGCCAGCACCTGGGGACCGGCGGGGAAGCGATCCGCTACTTCCCGCTGGGCCGGGGCAAGACCGACCGGCACATGGAGCCCCTGTTCATGGAGTTCAGCCCGGAGGAGCCGGACACCTTGACCAGCCACGAGGGCGAGGAGTTCCTCATCGCGGTGTCCGGCCAGCTGGTCATCCACCACGGCAGGGAGCGCTACCTGCTGGAGCCCGGCGACACGGTCTACTACAACTCCATCGTCCCGCATTCGGTCAGCGCCGGCGGCGGCGCCCCCGCCTCGGCCTACGCCATCATCTACCAGCCGTTCTGATGGCCGCGACCCAGGGCCCGTTCAGCCGGTCCGTCGCCATGGGCCCCGTGCCCGAAGGGGCCGGCGCCACCCGCAGCCTCACCATCGGCGCAGCCTTCGACGCCGCCGCCGCCGCCTTTCCCGACCAGGACGCCGTGGTCTACGCCGACCGGGACTACCGGCTCACCTGGGGCCGCTTCAAGCGCGACGTGGACGACATGGCCAAGGGGCTGATGGGCCTGGGCGTCGGCAAGGGCGAAAAGGTGGCCATCTGGGCCACCAACGTGCCGCACTGGGTGACCCTGCAGTTCGCCACCGCCCAGATCGGCGCGGTGCTGCTCACCATCAACACCAGCTGCAGGTCCACCGAGATCGACTACCTGCTCCGGCAATCCGAGACCGAGAACCTCTTCATCATCGACGGCATGCGCGACACCGATTATGTGGCCACCCTCTACGAGCTGGTGCCGGAACTGCGCAGCCAGCCCCGGGGCGAGCTGCGCTCCCAGCGCTATCCGCACCTGAAGCGGGTGTTCTTCCTGGGTCCGGAAAAGCACCGGGGCATGATCACCGTGCCGGAAGTGATGGCCATGGCCTGCACCGTGAGCGACGCCCAGTACCGGGAGCGCCGTGCCCAGCTCGACTGCATGGACGTGGTGAACATGCAGTACACCTCCGGCACCACCGGCTTTCCCAAGGGCGTCCAGCTCACCCACCACAACATCCTCAACAACGGCTACTGGATCGGCGCCAACCAGAACCTCTCCGCCGCCGACCGGGTGTGCATCCCGGTGCCGCTGTTCCACTGCTTCGGCTGCGTGCTGGGGGTGATGGCCTGCGTCAACCACGGCGCGACCATGGTCATCCTGGAGAAGTTCGACCCGGTCAACGTCATGCTGAGCGTGGAGCGGGAGCGCTGCACGGCGCTCTACGGCGTGCCCACCATGTTCATCGCCATCCTGGAGCATCCTCTGTTCGCCCGGTTCGATTTCGCCACCCTGCGCACCGGCATCATGGCCGGCTCCCCTTGCCCCGCCCGGACCATGAGCCAGTGCGTGGAGCGCATGCACATGACCGAAGTGACCATCTGCTACGGGCTTACCGAAGCCAGTCCGGTGATGACCCAGACCCGCTACGACGAGCCCGACCTGGGCAGGAAATGCACCACCGTGGGCCGGGCCCTGCCCGGGGTCGAGGTGGCCGTCATCGCCCCGGAGACCGGCCGGATCGTCGCCGTGGGCCAGCCCGGCGAGCTCTGCTGCCGCGGCTACCTGAACATGGCCGGCTACTACCGCATGCCCGCCGAGACGGCCGCCTGCATCGACGCCGACGGCTGGCTGCATTCCGGCGATCTCGGGGTCATGGACGCGGCGGGCTACTACCAGGTCACCGGCCGGCTCAAGGACATGATCATCCGCGCCGGCGAGAACATCTATCCCAAGGAAGTGGAGGAGTTCCTCCATACCATGGCGGGCGTATCGGACGTCCAGGTGGTGGGGGTCCCCTCGCGCACCCACGGCGAGGCGGTGGCGGCCTTCGTCATCCCGCAGGCGGGCGCCGCCCTGACCGAAACCGATGTCCAGGATTTCTGCCGGGGCCGGATCTCCTGGCACAAGATCCCCCGTTACGTGACTTTCGTCGCATCCTTCCCGCTGACCGCCAGCGGCAAGATCCAGAAATTCAAGCTCCGGGAGGAGGCCGCCGCCCTTTGGCCCGGCGCCTGACTCCGGTTTCGCATTGCTTCCCCGGGCCAGGGGGTACATTCTTGAGCTGCTTCTGGAGGCTTCATGGGCAGTATCGGCATTGAAAAACTTCTTCTGTTGGGCATTGCCCTCATGATCTTCTTCGGCCCCAACAAGTTGCCGGAGCTGGGCAAGGCCCTGGGCAAGGGCATCCAGGAATTCAAGAAGGCGTCCCGGGAAATGACCGACGCCATCAAGGACGGCGCGACTGAAGAAAGCAAGAAAGGGTGATTTCCCTGCGGCGGCAGGAGCCCGGCCCGGCCTGGCTTAACCGGACCGTATGGGGCATGGCCGCCACCAGTTTTCTTTCCGACCTGGGGCACGAAGCCCAGAGTACGTTGCTGCCCGGCTTCATGGCCGCGCTCGGGCTGCCGCCGGCCGCCCTGGGCCTGGTGGAGGGCGCCGCCGACGCCGCCTCCAGCTTCATGAAGCTGTTCGCCGGCTGGTTTTCCGACCACCTGGGCCGGCGCAAGGGGCTGGTGGTGCTCGGTTACCTGGCCACCGGCCTGTCCTCCGGGTTCATCGCCCTGGCCCACGGCTGGCCGCTGATCCTGGCGGGCAAGTTCTTCGGCTGGATGGGCCGGGGCGGCAAGGCGCCGCTGCGCGACGCCCTGCTGACCGACAGCATCCCGGCCGAGGCCCGGGGCCGCGCATTCGGTTTCCACCGGGCCGGCGACACCCTGGGCGCCATCCTGGGCCCCCTGGCGGCGGTCGGCCTCATGGCCTGGGGCGCCGGGCGCGGCCTGCAGCCGCTGCACTGGAGCCGCGCGCTGATCGCCTGGACCCTGGTGCCCGGGGTGCTGTCCGCCCTGGCCTTCGCCCTCCTGGTCCAGGAACGGGCCCGGAACCCGCGCGCGCGGCCCGGATTCCGCCACGCCCTGAGCCGGATGCCGGCCCCCTTCCGCCGCCTCCTGGCGGCCGTGGGCTGCTTCGGCGCCGGCGACTTCGCCCATACCCTGCTGATCCTCGCCGCCACCCAGCTGCTGGCCCCGCGCTGGGGCCTGGGCAAGGCCGCCGCCTGGGGCGGCATGCTCTACGTGCTGCACAACGTCGTCTACGCCCTTTCCGCCTATCCGGTCGGGGCGCTCGCCGACCGGACGGGCCGCCACCGGCGCCTGCTCGGCCTGGGCTACGCCCTGGGGGCCCTGGTGCCGCTGGCGCTGATCCCCTGCTTCCACCGGGGCTGGGCCGGCCTGCCGGTGCTGGCGGGCATCTTCGCCCTGGCCGGGCTGGTCAGCGGCATCAAGGACACCCTGGAAGGCGTCGCCGCCGCCGGCCTGGTCCCTGCCGAGCATCGCGGCCTGGGCTTCGGCCTGCTGGGCGGGGTGAACGGCGTGGGTGACCTGGTCTCCAGCGCCATGGTCGGCATCCTGTGGACCCTGCACCCGGCGCTCGGCTTCGGCTATGCGGCGGCGTTCATGGCGCTGGGGGCCGGGGCGATGCTGGCGTGAGACGGTTTCGCGGTTAAAATCGGCCGGGGAGCCGCCATGAGCCTTCCAGAGCTTAAACATCCTGGATACACCATCGAAGACTGGAAGACCTGGGACCGGCGCTGGGAACTCATCCACGGCGTGCCCTGCGACATGACACCTGCCCCAAGCCTTGAGCATCAGCGCATCAGCGGCCAGCTGTTCGCCACCATCTTCAATGCGCTGGAAACCTTGAAGCGGCAATCGGGCGGCGGAGGAGGTGAAGTCTTCGCGGCACCCATCGACCTTTTCCTGCCCAACCAGGAAAGCGTTTACCAGCCGGACCTGGTGCTGGTCTGCGATCCGGCCTTGCTCACCGATGCGCGGGGGATCTTCGGGGTTCCCAGCCTGGTTTAACAGGTTGTTCATCTTGGCTGAACCGCGCTGCGCGAAATGGTTGTCAGCCTGCCCTCTTGAAGGTGCAGCGCCTCGATCAGGCCTGACGGCCAAGATGACCGGCCCACCCCCTGCGGGGCGCTCGAGTGAGAGGTTCGACGAAAGTCAGGATCAGCGCACCTTGAACAACTTGCCGGTGGCCTGGGCGTAGACCCGCCCTGATTCGTCGACCACGCTGGCCTCGGCCATGACCATGCGGCCGTGGCTTTCCAGCACCTTGCCCAGAACCCGGTAGCGCACGCCGGTGCTGGCCGGGGCCTTGTACTTGACGGTGATCTCGGCCGTGACGCATTTGATGTCCTGGGCGGCAGCGGCCTTGATCATGGTCTCGTCGAGCACCGTGGCCAGCAGCCCGCCATGCACGGTTTCCTTCCAGCCCTGAAGGTGGTCCGGGAAGCTGACGCCGGCTTCGACCTCCTGGCCGTGGTCCCGGAATTCGAGCCCCAGTCCGGCCGGGTTGTCCCGGCCGCACACAAAGCAGTGCCCGTCGTCATTGAAATCCCGCGTGCTCACTTGGTCAGCGCCGCGTGCGCCTCGGCCAGCTTCTCGATGATCGGGATCTGCTGCGGACACTTCGGCAAGCACTCCCCGCAGGCCAGGCACTGGTCGCCGCCGTGGCCCAGGCTGGCGAAGAACGTGTCGTACTGCCAGGCAGCGGACTTCCAGTTGCCGAACATCGAGCCGGTGTTGTAGGCGCTGAACACCTCCGGGATGGCCACGCCGTTGGGGCAAGGGGCGCAGTAGCCGCAGGTGGTGCAGGGCACCCGCACCCGGGCGGCGTAGATGGCGCGGACCTGCTCGACCAGGGCCAGCTCCTCGGCGCTCATGGCGCCGGCCTGGGCGGTGGCGGCGCTGGCCAGGTTCTCCGTGACCTGGCTGGCCGCGCCCATGCCGGACAGGGCGGTCACCACGCCGGGGTGGTTCCAGACCCAGCGCAGCGCCCAGTCGGCCGGGGTGCGCCCGGGCGACCGGGCCCAGATCCGCTGGATGTCGTCGGGCTGGGCCGCGGCCAGGGTGCCGCCGCGCAGCGGCTCCATGACGATCACCCCGATCTGGCGCTCGGCAGCGTAGCGCAGCCCCTCGGCGCCGGCCTGGTACTGCTGGTCGATGAAGTTGAACTGGATCTGGCAGAACTCCCAGTCGTAGCCGTCGACGATGGTCTTGAAGACGCCCAGGGAGTCGTGCATGGAAAAGCCGATGTGGCGGATCCGGCCATCCGCCTTGGCCCGCTCGAGGGCGCGCAGGCCATGGAAGCGCCCCACGGTGTCCCACCGGGCGGCGCTGAGGGCATGGATCAGATAGAAATCGATGTGGTCGGTGTCCAGCTTCTTCAGCTGCTCATCCAGCAGGCGCTCCCAGTCGCCTTCCGCCTCCACCAGCCACACCGGCAACTTGGTGGCCAACTGGACCTTCGCCCGGTAGCCGTCCTTGAGCGCGCGCCCCACGAACAGCTCGCTTTCGCCGCCATGGTACGGGTAGGCGGTGTCCACGTAGTTCACGCCGGCATCGATGGCCTGGCGCAACATGGCCTGGGCCGGCCGCTCGTCAATCCGCTTCATGTCGCCATCCAGCACGGGCAGGCGCATGCAGCCGAAGCCGAGCACGGAGATATCCATCCCGGGGATGCGAGGGAACGAACGGTATTTCATAAATCAATCCTCTTGGCCGAATTCTACCGCCAACCGCTCGGCCGCAGCCAGATTCACCGCGGTCAGGGCCCATAGCTGCTGCTCGTCCACCTCGAAGCGCGGGCTGTGGTTGGGCTGGCCGATGCCCCGCTCCGGGGCCGCAGTGTTGAGGAACCAGTAGCAGCCGGGCACCTTTTCCAGGTAGAAGGCGAAATCCTCGCCGCCCATGCTGGGCCGGTCGAGGAGGGTGACGCGCCCGGCGCCGAGCGCATCCCGGGCCGCTTCCGCGGCCGCGGTGGAGGCCCGGACGTCGTTCACCACCGGCGGATAGCCTTCGATCCACTGGTAATCCAGTTCCAGGCCGTGCATCCGGGCGATGCCCTGGGCGATGGCGCCGATCCGTTCGGCCAGGACGGCGCGGACATCCCGGTGGATGCAGCGGGCGGTGCCCTTGAACTCGCTGCGTTCGGGAATGACGTTGAAGGCCTCGCCGGCGCGCACGCTGCACACGGAGACCACCGCGGGCCGGGTCTGGTCCAGCTCCCGGGCGCGCATGCCGTTCAGGGCCAGGACGAACTCGGCCAGGGCCGTGACCGGGTCCGGGGTGCGGTGCGGCTCCGAGGCGTGCCCGCCCGAGCCGATGAAGACGCCCCGGAAGCGGTCCGAGGAGGCCATCATGGGGCCGTGCAGGAACCCGGCCTGGCCCGGTTCCAGCTCGCAGGACACGGCACCGACGTGGCCGCCGACGATGGCCGCGACCCCCTCCAGGACCCCCGCCTCGATCAGCGGACGGGCCCCGAAGCAGCCCTCCTCGCCGGCCTGGAAGATCAGCCGGGCCCGGAACGGCAGGCTCGCCGCTTCTTCCGCCAGCAGCCCGGCCGCGCCCAGAAGGCAGGCGGTGTGGGCGTCGTGGCCGCAGGCATGCATCCGCCCCGGAAAGCGGGAGGCGTGGGGCAACCCGGTCAATTCCTGGAGCGGCAGGGCGTCCATGTCGGCGCGGATGGCCACGCGCGGGCCGCGCTCGCCGATATCCACCCACATGCCGGAGCCGACCCGGTGCGGGCGCAGGCCCAGGGCGCGCAGCTCCGCCTCCACCACGGCCGCGGTTTGCGGCAGATCCAGGCCCAGCTCGGGGATGGCGTGCAGCGTGCGGCGCAGCTGGATGATGCCGGGCAGCTTGTCCCGCACCCGGGCTTCCGGGAAACGGACGGCCGCGCTCAGAAGGTCGCTTCCGCCAGGTTTCTGTCCGTCCATGATCCGCTCCGGGGCTTGCCGGAAAGTATGCGCCAGTCCGGCATTCCTCGGCAATTTCCCCGGTGTTACCTTTATAGTTTCCGGAACTCCCCGCCCAGCCTACATTGGTGAACCGATGCCCCCTGCCAGCCCGACCACTCCCCGCGCCCACCCCTTCGACCGGGAACGCATCCTGGAGTTCGAGTTCGTCCGGGCCACGGAGAACGCGGCCCTGCAGGCCATCCACTGGTCGGGCCGGGGCGAGAAGGAGAAGGCCGACGCCGCCGCCTGCGCGGCCATCGCCGGAGTTTTCGACCAGCTGGACATCCAGGGCGAGGTGGTGATCGGCGAAGGGCTCAAGGACGGGGCGCCGGGCATCTTCCTCGGCGAGCGGCTGGGCACCTGGCGCGCCGGAGCGACCCGGTTCGACCTGGCCATGGATCCCATCGACGGCACGACCAATGTCGCCAAGGGCCTGCCCAACAGCATCTCGGTGCTGGCGGCGGCCCAGGTGGCCAAGGGTTCGGCCCACGCCATGCGCAACCTGCCCAGCTTCTTCAGCCACAAGATCGCCTACGGCCCCGCGGTGAAGCAGGCGCTGATCGGGCTGGACCACGCCTCCTTCCTCGACCTGCCCCTGGCCGAAGTGCTCGGCTTCGTGGCCGAGGCGCTCGGCAAGCGGGTCAGCGAGCTGGTGGTGGTCACCATGGACCGGCAGCGTCACGAGGACATCATCCGCCAGGTGCGCAGCGTCGGTTCCGCCCTGCGGCTGATCTCCGACGGCGACATCACCGCCGCCGTGGCCCCTTCCCTGGCCAACTCGGGGGTCGACCTCTACGTCGGCATGGGCGGCTCGCCGGAGGGCGTGCTGGCGGCGGCCGCCCTGAAGTGCCTGGGCGGGGATCTCCAGCTGCGCATGTGGTTCGACCCGGTCCGGCATCCCGGCCACCAGGCCGAAGTGGCCGCCCTGGTGCCGCCGGAGGACCTCACCCGGGTGTTCCGGGCGGACGATCTGGTGATGGGCGAAAGCGCCCTGTTCTGCGCCACCGGCATCACCGACAGCCCGCTGCTGCCGGGGGTGAAGCTCATCGGCCATCGGGCGGAGACCCACTCGATCCTCATGCGCGCCCGCAGCGGCACGGTGCGCCACATCAGGGCGGTGCACCAGCTGGACCGCAAGGACGCGCCCATGCGGGCGGATTTCCTGGCTTTGTTGAAAGCCTAGGCCGGAAAGTGCTTCCGGATGATGCCCTGCAGCAGCCTGGGGAAGAAGCTGCCGGGATTGGCCTGGAGCGGGTAGGTCCAGACCGCCTTGAGGTCGGTGCCCATCTCGAACAGGTAGCCGGAATCCAGGCCGGTGCCGATCAGCACGAAGGGCATCTTGGGCGGGAGCGCCTCGGTCAGGGTCTTGATCCGCTTGCGGGTCTCCCAGGTGGCCGAGTCCACATGGAACAGGACCAGCGCCTGGCGCGCCGAAGCCAGATCGCGCACCGACTGGATGGTCGGGGCGACCCGCACCAGCGGCGGCAGGTCGTCCGGCAGCAGGGCGGCCAGCTGCTCGCCCAGGGCGCTGGACCCGCTGACCAGGATCAGCCCGGCGGCGCCCTCGCCGGCGGCCGCGCTCTCCGCCTCGGTCGCGGCGGCGACCCGGCCGAGGGACAGGATGTCCTCCTCCCGGCGCTGGAACACCCAGCGGGACAGGTTGTCCAGCAGCACGCCGTCCAGCGGCGGCCGGAACTCCGCGCCGAACACCTTGTCCTTGATGAAACGCACTTTCACCGTGGTGTTGATCTGGATGCCTTCGGCCAGGTTGAAGGCCACATGGATCCGGTCTTCTACGAGAAGCTCATCTTCTTCGTAGGTCCGGTTCAGGAACAGCCGGATCCCGCTGGTGCTGATGTTGACCAGGGTGCCGGTCAGGAGTTCATATTTCCGGGTGCTGAAGGTGACCGGGACGCGGCCCACCCGGTCGGCCCGGTAGGCCCGGCGGTAGTCGCCATCCTCCAGGGCGACCGGCATGGCCAGCACCAGGGAGGGACGGCCCTGGGCCCGGCCCAGCCCGAGCAGCCGGGTGGAACCCTCGTAGAAATGCTCGGCGTACGGGAAACGGATCTTCAGATCCGGCGAGCGCAGGCCGTACTTGGCATCCTCCAGGTCCATGTTGGCGTGGGCATGGAACCGCCCCTCCTCCAGGCGCAGGAACGAGGACTCGAAACGCATGTAGGGCGTGGTGAGGATCAGGATCTGGTTGCGGGCGCACACGTGCGCCACAACATCCCGGATAAGGCTCATATTGCGAATCGACTGATCCACCCCACCCTCGAAAAGGAGATACGAAAAAGATAATACATCATTAATCCAAGCGGTCTCTGTCCCACTGGGATGCAGGAAAGGCCGTAGGCAGATAAACTGATCTCTGAATCCGAAAACGTCTTCTTCCAGGCGCGCTGCGGAATCACCCGGAGCCCGCATGCCAGTCTACGTCATCGGCCACAGGAATCCCGACACGGATTCCATTTGTTCGGCCATCGCCTACGCCCACCTGCTGCGCCAGACCCACCTGCCCGACGCGGTGGCCGCCTGCTGCGGCGAGGTCAACCCGCGCACCCAGTTCGTCCTCAGCCGGGCCGGCGTCGAGCCGCCGCGGCTGGTCATGGACGTGCGGCCCACCCTGGGCCAGGTCTGCCGGCGCGAGGTATTCAGCGCCCGGGAGGACGAGGCCTTCTTCGAGGTCTACCGGCGCATGCAGGCGCACCGGGTGCACGCCATGCCGGTGCTGGACGGCGCCGGCCAGCTGAAGGGCATGCTTTCACTTTCGCGCCTGCTGGCGCTGCTGCTGCCGGACAAGGGGGCCAACGACAGCCCGCGGCTGCTGGAGACCAGCCTGGACCTGGTCTGCCGGGCGCTCTCCGGCAGCTTCCTGCACGCCCTGGAGACCGGCCGGCCGGAATCGCTGTTCCTCAAGGTGGGCGCCATGAGTTCGGCCAAGTTCGAGGGGCGGCTGCGGGAATTCCCCGCCAGCCAGTCGCTCATCGTGGTGGGCGACCGCCCCACCATCCAGCGCCCGACCATCGGCTTCGGCGCCCGCTGCATGGTGGTCACCGGGGGCTGCGGCCTCCCCGACGAGCTGCTGGAGGCGGCGCGGGCCAACGCGGTCAGCGTCATCTCCAGCCCCTGGGACACCGCCACCACCATCATGATGATCCGCGGCGCCAAGGGCATCGGCCCGGCCATCGACCGCAGCTTCCTGACCTTCCGGGAGAACCAGCTGGCCCGGACCGTGCGCAAGGAGATCCACCCCTCCACCCAGGGGCTGTTCCCGGTGCAGCGGGAGGACGGCACCCTGCTGGGGGTGTTCTCCAAGGACGACCTGGCCAGCCCCGAGCAGGTGCGCCTGGTGCTGGTGGACCATAACGAATTGGCCCAGGCGGTCACCGGCGCCGAGGAGGCCGAGATCCTGGAAGTGCTGGACCACCACCGGGTGGGCGGCGGCCTGATCTCCCGGGAACCGATCCGCTTCCAGAACGACACGGTCGGCTCCACCTGCACCATGGTCACCCGCTGCTACCGGCGCGAGGCCCTGGTGCCGCCCAGCGGCATCGGCCAGTGCCTGGCGGCGGGCATCATCTCCGACACCCTCAACCTCAGTTCGCCCACCACCACGCCGGTGGACCGGGAGATGCTCGCCTGGCTGGGCACCGCCTGCGGTTTCGATCCGGCGGCGTTCGCCGAGGCGTTCTTCGCGGTGGGCTCGGTGCTGCAGCTCTGCTCGCCCCGGGAAGCGCTGCGCATGGACTGCAAGGAATACGCCGAAGGCCCCTGGCGCCTGGCCGTGGCGCAGATCGAGGAGATCGGCTTCGAGCACTTCCTGCACCACCGGGAGGCCCTTACGGCGGCCATGGCCGACCTGCTGCGCGAGCAGCGGCTGGATTTCGGCTGCCTGCTGGTGACCGACATCTCCTTGAACAACAGCCTGCTGCTGGTGGCCGGCGACCAGCGGGTGATCGACACCATCGAGTACCCGCGCCTGGACAGCCACCTGTTCCAGCTGGACGCCGTGGTCAGCCGCAAGAAGCAGCTGCTGCCGCACCTGGCCCGGCACCTGCAGCGCCTGGAACAGGGTTGACAGCCCGCGCCCCGGGACGCTAAGCTTGGGCTTCAACAGAGATCCTTGTCAGTTCCATAGCGCGATATCCAGAAAGGTGGAGGGACAGGCCCTGTGAAACCTTGGCAACCTGCTCGTGAGAGCGTGGTGCCAATTCCTGCCTGCGGCGCATGCCGCGGGAAAGATGCCGGGCAGTCTATGGACTGACGCAGCAATTGATCTGAGTCGTGCGGGAACGGGCGGGATCTTCCCTTCCTGGAGGACGCCTTGAACGAACAGCACCTCGACAGCAATGTACCGGGCAACCCGGCCTACCACTTCACCGTGGTCCCGCCCGGCACCCCGCCGGTGGCAGGCTGGGCCCAGCGGACCGGGCTGCTGCCCGGCGTCGGCCTGGCCACCCGCTGCGTCCACGCCGGCGCGCTGCCGGACCCGGCCTTCGGCGCGGTGGCGCCGCCGCTCTACCAGACCAGCACCTTCGCCTTCTCCGATGTGCGCAGCAACGGCGGGTTCGACTACACCCGCAGCGGCAACCCCACCCGGGAGCGGCTCGAGCAGGCCATCGCCGCCCTGGAAGGGGGCAGCGGCGCCACCTGCACCAGTTCCGGCATGAGCGCCATCCTGGTGGCCCTGAACCTGCTGGAGCACGGCAGCCACGTGCTCTGCACCGAGGACTGCTACGGCGGCACCTTCCGCACCCTGGAGCATGCCCGGGCGGTCTACGGCCTGGACACCACCTACCTGGACCTGGCCGACCTGGACGCGGTGCGGGCCGCCCTGCGCCCCGGCACCCGGATGATCTGGGTGGAGACCCCTTCCAACCCGCTGCTGCGGCTGTCGGACATCGCCGCCCTGGCCCAACTCGCCAAGGCCGCCGGAGCGTTGCTGGTGGTGGACAACACCTTCCTGTCCCCGGTGCTGCAGCGGCCGTTCGAAGCCGGGGCCGACCTGGTGGTGCACAGCACCACCAAGTACCTCAACGGCCACAGCGACGTGGTGGGCGGCGCGGTGGTCGCGGCCCCCGGCCAGCCCGGCCTGGCCCAGCGCATCGCCGCCCTCAACAACCTGCTGGGCACCAGCCAGAGCCCGCACGACTGCTTCCTGATCCTGCGCGGGCTCAAGACCCTGCACCTGCGCATGCAGGCGCACGAGCGCAACGCCCTGGCCGTGGCCCGGGCGCTCACCGCCCATCCCGCCGTGGCCCGGGTGAACTACCCCGGCCTGCCGGACCATCCCCAGCACGGCCTGGCGCGCCGCCAGCAGCACGGCTTCGGCGCGATGCTCAGCTTCGAGCTGAAGGACGTCTCCCAGGCGGCGGTGGAACGGCTGCTGCTGGGCCTGCGCTGGTTCACCCTGGCCGAAAGCCTGGGCGGGGTGGAAAGCCTGGTGGCCCATCCGGCCAGCATGACCCACGCCTCCATGACTCCGGAAGCGCGTCAGCGCGCGGGCATCCGTGACGGGCTCATCCGCCTGTCCGTGGGCATCGAGGACGCGGCGGACCTCATAGAAGACCTTAATCAAGCATTGGCGTGACTTCCGATGGCGAGTATAGGAGCATGGGAACCATGCTGCTGCGCACCGCCATCTTCCTGACCATCGTGCTGCTGGTGCTGGGCGGCGCCAATGCCTACGTGGCCGGGCGCTCCCTGGCGCTCTGTCCGCCCCTGGCCGGCCACCCTGCCCTGGTCTGGGGCGTGGCGGGGCTGCTCACCCTGTCGCTGTTCCTCGCCCTGTTCCTGCGCCAGGGCGGCGCGGGGCGCTGGACCGTCGCGTTCCACGCGCTCGGCTACGGCTGGTTCGGCTGCCTGTCCACTTTCTTCGTCTACCTGGCGGTGGCGGACCTGGCCCAGGCCCTGCTGGGCCGCTTTGCCGGAATCCAGGCGGGCGCCTGGGCCTACGGGCTGGCCGCGGGCGCGACCCTGGTGTCCCTGCTGGCGGGCCTGGCCAGCGCCCTGCGCCCGGTGGCCACCCGGCGGGTGCCGGTGCCCATCGGCGGCCTCCCGGCCGGCCTGGACGGCCTGCGCATCCTGCAGATCTCCGATCTGCACCTGGGCCCCCTGGTGCGCTGGTCCCAGGTGGAGCACATCCTGGCCGCCGGCAACGCCCTCAAACCCGATCTGATCGCCATCACCGGCGACCTGGTGGACGGCGACGCCGATGGGATCCGGGCCAAGGCCGAGCGCCTGGGCGCGCTCCAGGCCACCCATGGGGTCTGCTACGTCACCGGCAACCATGAATACTATTCGGGCGTGGCCCGATGGCTGGAGCTGTTCCGCGGCCTGGGCTGGCGCGTGCTGCACAACGAGCACGTCCTGCTGGAGCACCAGGGCGCCCTGCTGGCCGTGGCCGGCCTGCCCGATCCCACCGACCGCTCCGGCCCCGATCTGGCCCGCGCCCTGGCCGGCGTGCCCGCGGACGCCTTCCGGCTCCTGCTGTACCACCGTCCCACCGGCACCGAGGCCGCCGAGCGCGCCGGGGTGCGCCTGCAGCTCTCCGGACACACCCACGCCGGCCAGTACTTCCCCTGGAGCCTGGTGGTCCAGGCGCTCTACGCGCATCCCAAGGGGCTGGGCCGGCAGGGTGCCCTGTGGATCTACACCAGCGTCGGCACCGGCTTCTGGGGGCCGCCCAGCCGCTTCCTGGTGCCGCCGGAGCTGACCCTGCTGGAGCTCAAGCGCGTTTGACCGGGATCCCGGCTTCGCAGGGCACGGCGGTCTGGCACTTGCCGCACCCGTAGCGCGGCGCATAGAGGGCCCGGGTCTGATCCAGGTACGCCTTGCACGGCAGGTGGTCCTTGCCCGACGGAGTGATGGCCCGGCACGGGCAGCGCTCGATGCAGCGCCCGCATTGGCCGCAGTACTCGGTGACGCCCTGGTAGGCCCGGGGCGTCGGTTCCAGCGCGGCGTCGGTGATCACGCTGCCGACCCGGCCCGCCGACCCCAGGCGGGTGATCAGCGACCGGCTCAGGCTGAAGGTGCCGAGCCCGGCGATGAAGGCCGCGTGCCGTTCCGACCAGTTGCTCCTCATATCGGCCACCTGGAACCGGGGATCGGCCATGGGTGCCACCGCCCGTCCGCCCGCAGCCTCGATCAGCCGCGCCAGGAAACCGGCCAGCGCGACGTTGCAGCTTTCCCCTTCCCAGCGTCCGTAGAGCCATTCCGTGGCCGTGATTCCCGGCTTCCGGTTGGCCCGGCGCACCGGCTCGCTGAAGGGCAGGAAATAGACCACGACCGACCGGGCTTCCGGCAACCATTCCCCGGGGGACCGGTGCCGCGGACCGACCACCTTGGGCGCCTTCAGCCCGGCCCATAGCGGGTCCCGGGCATCGGCCACCGCCAGCAACGGCTCGGCGTAGAGCCGCAAGGGCCCGGCGGCAACCGGCACGGTGGCGAGGGATGCCGGGTGTTCCACCCGGTTCTCCGGGCGGCTCGCCAAGAAATCCGCCGCCTGCCTTTGCAACTCCGGCAACAACATGTCAGCCCCTCCACCAGGATAGCCTGGCCCCGCGCCCGGTGGATCGAATCCGCAACCCGTGCGGAAGCAGCCCCCGCTTCGGCCAGGATGGCCTTGCGGGACGGGGCTTTCATGGACTGCCCTGACTCTTCAGCAGGGACAAGCGGCAAACCCTGTGGTATGGGGACCGTCCATGGGACTCAGTTGCTGTAGCGCGGCTTGCGCTTCTCCAGGAACGCGGCCTTGCCTTCCCGGTAGTCCGAACTCTGGTAGACCATCCGGCGCAGCCCCTGGATCCGCTCCTGGGTCTCGGGGCTCAGGGGATAGGAATTGCCCAGCACCCGCAGCTGCTCTTTCAGCACCCGGATGGCCAGCGGAGAGTTCTCGACGATCTTCGACACCAGCCCGTAGGTGAAGGCCTCCAGCGCGTCCGCCTCCACCAGGTGGTTGAGGATGCCCAGCTCCCGGGCGCGCGCGGCGCTGATCGGCTGGGCGGTGAAGAACAGTTCCTTGGCGATGTGCATGGGCATGGCGCCGATGAAGCGCATGAGGCCGGTGGTGGTGTAGGGCACCCCCAGCTTGGCGGGGGTGATGGCGAAGGTGGCGCTGGGCGCGCCGATGGCCAGGTCGCAGGTGACCGCCAGGTCGCAGGCGCCGCCCCACACGCTGCCCTCGATCATGGCGATGACCGGCACCGGGCAGTTCTGGATGGCGCGCAGGGCCACGGCCAGATCATCGTTGTAGCCCAGGGGATCGACGCCAGGGTCCGGCAGCTCGCGGATGTCGAACCCGGCGCTGAACACCGTGCTGCCCTTGGGCGCCCGCAGGATGATGGCCCGCACCTTGCTCTCCACCAGGTCCTGGATGGACTGGTCGATGCCGGTCAGGATGGCCTGGGACAGGCAGTTGCGGCGCCTGGCATTGTTCAGCGTAATCACACCGATGCCGTCGTTTTGTTCCACCAACACGTCACTCATTCCAGCTCCATGCAAAGATCTTTGCCTGGATACCAGCCTAGCAGCCTCACGGGACCAGCGGAGCGGCCGGGTCTCCGGGGCCCGGCAGCGCGCGCCGCCGGCCGCTGGCGGATTCCAGGCCGTGTCCGGAGGGCCCCCGCTCGCGCAGCCACAGCAGGATGGCGAAGCCCAGCCCGAGCAGCACCGAGCCGGAGAACAGCCACATGCCCAGGCGATAGCCTGCCGGATTGGCTTCGCTGGCCCTCTGCGCATCGTTGGCCCAGCCGATCAGGAAGTTGAACCCGGTGAGCCCCAGGCTCTGGATCAGCGACATGAGCCCGAACGCCTTGCCCAGCTTCGCCTGGGGAATGATCAGCATCACTGAGGGCCACATCACGGCGGGCACCAGGGAGAACGCCACCCCCATCATGGCCACCGGCACCACCAGGTCCAGGTGGCTGTAGGCCATCAGCAGGTAGCTGGGCACCAGCAGGGCGGTCCCCAGCGCCATGCACCTGGCCCGGTGGCCGATCCGGTCCACCAGCAGCCCGAACAGGGGGGTCGTCACCATGGCGATGGCCGTGGGGATGCCCACCAGCAACGCGGCCCGGGAGGCGGAAGCCCCGTGCGCCTCGATGAAGAACTTCTGGGCAAAGGTCTGGAACGGGTAGATGCCCGCATAGAAGGTGATGCACAGCAGGGTGATCAGCCAATAGGACCGGCTGAACTTGAGCAGGTCCCCCCAGATCATCGGGCCGCCCGCGCCCGGGGACCCCAGGTCATAGCGCCGGGCGGCCCGGCCTTCCAGGACGCCGTAGAGGACGGCGAACACCAGGCACAGGCCGCCGCCCGCCAGCGCCAGCAGGAGCGGACCGCGCCACCCGACGTAGGCCCATTTGGCCCAGGCCGGGCTGGTCTGGGAGGCCAGCGAACCGAGCCGGGCGATGGTCAGGCTCACGCCGAACACGAAGCTCACCTTCACCCCCCGGAACCACTTGGCGATGGCGGTGTTGACGGCCACGCTGAGGCTGCCCGAACCGAGCCCGAACAGCAGCCGGCCGGCGACCATGACGCCCAGGCGCGGGCTGAGAGCGGTGAGGCCGGCCCCGGCCAGGCACAGCGAAGCGAAGATGATGGCCGACCGGCGTTCGCCGATGCGGTCGATGATGATCCCGCCGATCAGCACCATCACCAGGTTGGGCAGGCTGCAGACCGCCTGCAGCAGGCCGATGTCGGCGTTGGAGAAGCCCAGCTGGACCGACAGCAGCCGCGCCAGCGGGCCGATGCAATCGAACAGGTAGCAGCTGAAGAAGGTCGCGACGCTGAACACCGCAACGACGGTCCAGCGCAGGGCGGCGGGGGGTGGCGGCAGGGCCCGGGGACGCGCTGCCGTTGCCGCTTCTGCCATCAAGACTCCTGGGGATCCGTTTGCTGGGAATGAAATTTCATTATCAGACCCGCTCGGCTTCCCGTCCATCCGCAATGCCCACCGGAACGGCCTCCAGTGCGGTGAGGGAACGGGCCACCAGGCTGCGCAGCTCCTCCAGCGGCCAGGGCGCTCCGGCCTCCAGGAGGTCTTCGGCCCGGCGCACCAGCTGGTACAGCCGTTCCATGCCATAGCTGCCGGAGAGGCCGGCCAGCCGGTGCAGGGCCATCCTGGCGCCGGCCGGATCAGCATCGTTCAGCTGTTCCAGGCAGTCGGCGGCCGCGCTCCGGCAGGCGGCGAGGCCCTCCCGCCAGAATTCCGGCCCCAGATCGGCGAGCACCCTGCCCGCCTGGGCCGGGTCCACCAGGGCGTCCTCCCCCGGAGCGCAGGCCGGGTCAACCGCCCCGGCCACCCCCGCGAGCAGCTCCGCGAGCCTGGCCTTGCGGATGGGCTTGGCGACGACCCCCTGGATGCCCGCCGCCAGGCAGGCCTGGATCCGGCACCGTTCGGTGTCCGCGGTCATCAGGAACACCGGCAGATCCCCCTGCAGCTCGCGGATGCGCCGGAACAGCTCCATGCCGTCCACGTCCGGCAGGTGCAGGTCCAGCAGGACCGCGTCGAAGCGGCCGCGCCGCAGGGCCTCCAGCGCCTCGGCGCCGGTGGCCGCCGCCCGGGGCCGGTGGCCCAGGCTGGCCAGCAATCCGGCGGCCACGATGCGGTTCGCCTCCAGGTCGTCCACCACCAGGACCGAGAGATCGCCGGAGGCCGCGGCTTCGACCGCCTCCGGGGGCGCCTCCAGGGAGACCCGCAGGTCCACCGTGAAGCTGAACGCGCTGCCCTGGCCGGGCGTGCTGGCCAGGCTCAGCCGGCCGCCCATGGCCTCCACCAGCTTCCGGCTGATGTCCAGGCCCAGCCCCGTGCCCCCGTAATGCATCCTGATGGCATCATCGCCCCGTTCGAACGGCTCGAAGATCCGCCCCTGCTCGCCGGCGGTCAGGCCGGGCCCGGTGTCGCGAATGGTGAAGACGCAGCGCACCGCCTCCGGCCCCGCGCCCCCGGCCAGCGCCAGGGCGAGCACCACCTCGCCCCGCTCGGTGAACTTCACCGCATTGCCCGCCAGGTTGATCAGCACTTGCCGCAGGCGCAGCGCGTCGCCCAGCACCGCCGGCGGCAGCGCCGCGGCATGCTCCACCCGCAGCGCCAGCCCCTTGGCGCGCGCCTGGGGATGCAGCACCGCCTGCACGCTGACCAGCAGCTCGGCCAGGGAGAAGGCCTCCTGCGCCGGCTCCAGGCCGCCCGCCTCGATCCGGGCCAGATCCAGGATGTCGTCCAACAGCAGCGCCAGCTGGTTGCCGCTCTGGCCCACCATGTCCAGCATCTCGCGCTGCTCGGGGCGCAGCTCGGTCTCCTTGACCAGCTGCACGCCGCCCAGCACGCCGTTCAGGGGCGTGCGGATCTCGTGGCTCATCACCGCCAGGAACCGGCTCTTGGCGGCGTTGGCCGCCCTGGCCTCGGCTTCCGCCCGCTGGCGCTCCTCCACCTCGTGCTGCAGCTTCAGGCGCATGGCCAGGTCGCGGCGCATCACGCGGTTCCAGGACAGCTGGAAGACGTAGCCGGTGCCGTTCGCCAGCAGCAGGTAGATCAGCGTCAGGAAGCTCATCGGCGAGTTCCAGCCGGTGAGGATGGCCTGCTGCCCCAGGTACAGGCAGGAGGCGATCAGCATCGCCAGCCCGGTCATCCACACCCGGTTCGGCGCCAGGATGTAGGCCATGAAGGTCAGCGCCAGCAGGAACGGCAGGCCCGAAACCTCGATGGGCCCGGGGGGGGTGAGCCAGGTTTCCACCAGTTCGGCCACGCCGATCAGGATGGGCGCGCTGAACATCAGCCAGCGCAGCAGCGCCCCGGGGCGGCGGGAAGCCAGCACGCAGGCCGCCATCAGCAGGCCCACCGCACCCCGCAGCAGCGCCATGGCCAGGAACGGCAGGCCGGGGCCCATGGCCACCAGGTCCAGGTAGAGCGCGGCGCAGTATAGCGCCCCGGCGATCGTCACGACGATGCGGATCTGCCGCCCCAGGCGCGGCCAGATGTCCAGCAGGTAGCCCTGCTCCCGTTCCGGGTCCAGGTATTCCCCGGTCCAGCGGGACAGCCCGTCGGCCCCCTGGCCGCTCATCATGCCGAGCCCTGGCTTCGCCAACCTGGAATGCATGGTAGGGATTCTAACGCTTCATCAGATAACACGACACAAAATGGTCCGGGGAAACCTCCACCGCTTCGGGGTCCGCCAGGGTGCAGGCCTCGGTGCAGAAATCGCACCGCTTGGCGAACCGGCATCCGGGCTTCACATTGATCGGGTTGCTCACCTCGCCCCGGAGAATCACGAAGTCCTTGTCCCGGGTCGACAGATCCGGCACCGGGATGGCGCTCAGCAGCGCCTGGGTGTACGGGTGCCGGGGGTTGGCGAAGAGCTCGTCCGAGGTCGCCATCTCCACGCACTTCCCGAGGTACATCACCATGATCTTGTTGGAGATATGTTTCACGACGCTCATGTCGTGGGTGATGAACATGTAGGTCAGGCCCAGTTCCTCCTCCAGGTCCATGAGCAGGTTGAGGATCTGGGCCTGGATGGACACGTCCAGGGCGGAGACGGGCTCGTCGCAGACGATGAACTTCGGGTTGAGGGAGAGGGCGCGGGCGATGCCCACCCGCTGGCGGCGCCCGCCGTCCAGCTCGTGGGGATAGGAATTGGCGTAGCGCCTGGCCAGGCCCACGAGATCCATGAGGGTGACGGCCCGGTTGTAGGTCTCCGACCGGGTCTTGTATTGGTGGTGGATGAACATGTACTCGGCGATCACTTCGATCACCGACTTGCGCGGATCGAGGCTGGAATAGGGGTCCTGGAAGATGATCTGGAGATCCTTGCGCAGCTCCCGCAGCTTCCCGCCCCCCAGCTTCATGATGTTGCGTCCGTTGTACAGGATCGCCCCGGAGGTCGGTTCGATCAGCCGGATGACGGAGCGGCCCAGGGTGGATTTGCCGCAGCCGGATTCGCCGACCACGCCGACGGTCTCCTGGGGATAGATCTTCAGGCTGATGCCGTCCACGGCGTGCAGCCTGGCGCCGCCGTTGAGCTTGAAGAGCTTCCTGAGGTTGTCGATCTCGATCAGCGGCGTCCGGGGGTCGGTGGCGCTCATGGTTTCTCCCCGTAGAGGTGGCAGAGGATCGCGTGGGTCCCCTCGATGGCCTTGCGCGGGTGCTGCTGGCGGCAGATGTCCATGCGGTGCCCGCAGCGTTCCTCGAACGCGCAACCCTCGGGCAGCGCCGAAGGGTCGGGCATCAGGCCCGGGATGGGCGTGAGGCGGGTGGCCCGCGAAGTCAGGCTCGGGATGGAGCCGAACAGCCCTTCGGTGTAGGGATGGTGCCGCTTGCCGAGGAAGAGGTCCTCCACGGTGCCCGCCTCGACGATCTCTCCGGCGTACATCACCGCCACGTCGTCGCAGGTCTTGGCGACGATGCCCAGGTTGTGGGTGATCATGAGCATCGAGGTGCCCAGGCGGTTGCGCAGCTCCTTGATCATCGTCAGCACCTGGGCCTGGATCGTCACGTCCAGGGCCGTGGTCGGCTCGTCGGCGATGAGCAGCTCCGGCTCGCAGGCCAGGGCCATGGCGATCACCACGCGCTGCTTCATGCCGCCGGAAAACTGGTGCGGGTACTCGCCCTTGCGGGAAGCCTGGATGCCCACCATGCCCAGCATGGCGTCGACCCGGCGCTCCACCTCGGCCTTGGCGATACCGTCGTTGTGCAGGAGGATCGCCTCGGCGATCTGCTCGCCCACCGACATGACCGGATTGAGGCTGGTCATGGGGTCCTGGAACACCATGGCGATCTTGTCGCCCCGGATGGCATGGATCTGGCCCTCGTTCATCCCCAGGATGTCCTTGCCGTGGAAGGCGATGGAGCCCTTGAGGATGCGGCCGGTGTTGCTCGGCAGCAGCCGGAGGATGCTGAGGGCCGTGGTGGTCTTGCCCGCCCCGGTCTCGCCCACGAGGCCCATGGTCTTGCCCCTTTCGATCCGCAGATCGATGCCGTTGACCGCATGGACGGTCTCCAGATCGGTCTGGTAGATCACCACCAAATCCTTGATTTCCAGGATGGTTTCGCTCATGTTACTCCTAGGATTTCAGGTGGGGATCCAGCGCGTCGCGCAGGCCGTCGCCGATCAGGTTCACCGAGGTGGCGCAGAGCACGATGGCCATGGCGGGGAAGAACATCAGGTAGGGCGCCGCGCGCATGTACTCGCGGGCGTCCGCCAGGAGCAGCCCCCACTCGGGCGCCGGCGGCGGCATGCCCAGGCCCAGGAAGCTGAGGGTCGATTCGTAGAGGATGATCTTCGCCACGTTGAGCGTCGTGTTGACGATGATCACGCCCATGGCGTTGGGCAGGATGTGGGAGAGGATGATCCGCGTGCTGCCCGAGCCTCCGGCCCGGGCGGCTTCGACGTAGTCCAGATCCGTGAGGTTGAGCACCGCCGAGCGGACCAGGCGCACGTAGTTGGTGAAGTAGGCGAGGGTGAGGGCCAGGAGGAGGTTGATGAAGCCGGCCCCCAGGGCGAACACCACGGCCATGGTGAACAGGATGTCCGGGATGGACATGAAGATGTCCAGGGTGCGCATGATCAGGCTGTCGACCTTGCCGCCGAAATAGCCGGCGATGGCGCCCAGGGCGCTGCCCAGCAGGCAGGAGGAGACCGTGGCCAGCAGCGCGATGGACAGGGAGGTCCGGCCGCCGTGGATGATGCGGGCGAACAGGTCGCGGCCGAAGGCGTCGGTCCCCATGAGATGGCTGAACGAGGGCCCCTGCAGCTTGTTGGCGAGTTCCTGCGTGGTCGCGTTGGCATAGGGCGCGATGAAATCGGCGAAGACCAGCAGGAACAGGATGATCGTCATCATGAGGAGGCCGGCCACGGCTCCCTTGCTCTTGCGGAACCGGCGCCAGACCTCCTTGAATTGGCTCTGCTTCTTGTACACCTGGACGGCGGTGACCCTTTCCATGTTCCTACCCTTTCGTTCTTGCATACTTGGCCCGGATGCGCGGATCGATCCAGGCGTAGATCAGGTCGACGATGAGCATGACGATGGTGAAGCAGATGGCGATCAGGATCGTCCCGGCAATGATCACCGGCTCATCCTTGTAGCTGATGCGGTCGACGATGAGGCTGCCGATGCCGGGGATGGAGAAGAGCTTCTCGGCGACCACGGCGCCGGCGATGAGGCTGCCCAGGCTCAGGCCGATGTTGGTGATCACCGGCAGGAGGGCGTTCTTGAGCGCGTGCTTCCAGATGACCACCCGCTCCGAGGCGCCCTTGGCGCGGGCGGTGCGCACGTAGTCCTGGCGGATCGACTCGAGCATGGAGGACTTGGTGAAGCGCAGGTTCATGGCTGCCGGCGGGATGGAGATGGCGAAGGCGGGCATGAGGTAGCTCTTCCAGGTGTCGATGCCGTAGGAGGGCAGCCAGTTCAGCTTCAGGGAGAAGTAGAACAGGAAGACCATGCCCAGCACGAAGGCCGGCACCGCCGCCAGCAGGAAAGCCAGGAGGGACGGGATCGTGTCCCACAGCGAGTACTGCCGCACCGCCGCGTAGATCCCCAGGGGGATGCCCATGGCCGCCGCGAGGAAGACCCCCATGAAGGCCAGCTTGATGGTGATCTGGTAGCGGGGCCAGATCTCGTCGAACACGGACTGCTTGGTGAAGTAGGAGGTCCCGAAGTCCTGGTGCACGACCATGTTCTTCACGTAATTCAGGTATTTCTTGGTGAAGGGCAGGTCATAGCCCAGCTCATGGTCGAGGGCCGTCACATCGGCCTGGGGCGCGGATTCGCCGAGCAGGGCCCGGGCGGGATCACCTGGGGTGAAGTTCATCGTCAGGAGGATGATGAAGACGACCCCCAGGATGGTAGGGATGAGGAACAGGATCCTCTTGATGACATATCGATACATCTTCCGACTCCCTCGATAGGGCCTTCCATACGGCAGCGCATGGAGCCGCTAGATTTTCGTGAAGGTCCTGATCTTGTAGTAGGTGGGAACCGGCTGGCCGATGGCGACGTTCTTGGACCAGACGATGCCGACGGGCCGGTGGAGGCAGGGCAGGATGGTCGCCGTGTCCATGACCATGGACCAGAGCTTGGTGTAGTAATCCAGGCGCTTCTTGGTATCCGCGGTGGAGGCGCCCAGGTCGACGAGCTTCTCGATCTCCTGCCAGTCGAAGGGGCCGCCCTGGTACTTGACCACATACATGCCCTTGGACTCGCTGTGCACCTGCTGCCGGATGTTGTTGAAATCATAATTCATGGAGTCTGCGAAGATGCAGATGTCATAGTCCTGGGCATAGAGCTTGGGGGTGACGAACGAGGCTTCCATCACCTTCACGCCGGCGTTGATGCCCACAGCCGAGAGGTTGGCCTGGAGCACCTGGGCCATCTTGGCGTTGTTGGAGGTGGAAGCGCCGTAGGTCAAGATGGTGCCCACATCGACGCCCTTGGGGTAGCCGGCTTCGGCCAGCAGCTTCTTGGCCATGGTGGGGTTGTAGGGGTAGGTCTGGAAGCCCTTCACCGGAGAGGTGGCCACGTATTCGGAAGGCATGTACTGGGTGGCCTCGGCGCCGAACCCGTCGCAGACGGCCAGGTTGATGTCGTGCTTGTTGATGGCGTAGAAGATCGCCTGGCGCACCTTCAGGTTGGCGAGCTCCTTCCTGGGCGAGAGGTAGTTCACCGCCATGAACATGATGTTGTTGCCCTTGATCAGCTTGGCGTGGTCCCCGGCGGTCTTGGACAGGTCCTTCCAGGCGGAAAGCGGGACATCCTCGAAGTAGTCCAGCTCGTGGTTCTGGTAGGCGATGAGGGCCGAGGTGTCATCGGGGATCACGATGTACTCGACGTTGCCGATGGAAGGCGCCCCGCGCCAGTAGCCCTTGAAGGCCTCGAGCTTGACACCGGTGGAGATGTTGTAGCTGGTCACATAATAGGCGCCCGTGCCCGCCTTGTGGGGCATGGTGCCGAACTTGGCGCCCTGGCTGGTCACTTCCTTCTCGTTCATGATCTTGACGCTGAAGAAGGTGTGGGCGATGGGGGAATAGGGCTTGTTCAGGGTGATCTTGACGGTGCTGTTGTTCACCGCGGCCACGTCGGCGATGGGGGACGTGAGGTAGTTGAACCGGGGGTTCTTCATCGCGCGCTTGTAGCTGAACACCACGTCGGAAGCCTTGAGGGGCTCGCCGTTCTGGAACTTGACGCCGGGCTGCAGGGTGATGGTGTAGACCAGCCCGTTCTTGCTCAGGTCGGCCTTCTGGGCGAGTTCCAGGTAGTAGCCGTTCTTGGCCTCGTCCATGCCGTAGAGGCCTTCGAACATCTGGTGCCAGACCTTCATGTCGCGGGTGTTGGTGGTCTGCTCCCAGTCGAGGGAGGACAGCGAAGCCACCAGCCGGAACTTCACCGGCCTGGCCTGGGCCAGGGCGGGCATGGCCCCCCCGGCCAGCAGCATGGCCGTCATCAATCCTAGGCCTAACGTTTTCCGTAGCATTGGGATCTCCTTGGTTAGGGGCGGACGTTCGGGTTGACTTGCGGTTCAGAGTTCGACAACGGTCTCCTGCAGGCGGATGCCTTCCTTCTCCAGTTCCGCCAGGCAGGCGCCATACAGCTCCGGCAGGGTCGGCAGCACCAGCCCGTGGCCGGGGATCCGGCCTTCCAGGAACAGCCTGGCGACGATCGCCGGCGGCAGGCCGGTGGTGCGGGCGATGGAGGAATCGCCGCCGGGAATGCCGAAGTCGACCAGGGTGGAGGTGTGGCGCTTGCGCTTGCCGTCCGGGTAGGTGGCCACGGTCTCATCCTTGAGGATGATCAGGTCCCGCTCGCCGGGTTCGAAGAACAGCTTCTCGCCGAACAGCACGCGCACCACGTCGCGGCTGCAGGCGACGCCGGCCGGCAGCGGGTGCTCCTCCAGGAAGCCCAGCCATTTCAGGCGCAGGATGATGGCCGACGAGGGTTTGAGGCCCAGCCTGGCGCACAGGGCCTGCTCGGCGTTGGCCCCCTTGGCGGCGCCGCACTTGCGGGCGGTGAAGGCCTTGAAGGTGAGCCCGGCCAGATCCTCGGGCGCCTGGCTGAACAGGCCGAGGGCGTTCATGGCCACGATGGTCTCGCTCCAGCCCACGTAGCGGATGGTGCCCCGGTAGATGCTGCCGGCTTCGGGGATGTGGTAGGTCTCCAGGTAGGGCAGCGAATCGGCGTTGGCATAGACCTCGTACCAGCCCAGCCCCGCCACCTCCTCCAGGTGCACGTGCTCGTAGGTCACGCCGTCCAGCCATTCCACCACCTGGCCGTGCTCCAGGATCCTGGCGGTGCGCCGTCCAGCCCCGATCAGGCTTTCGGGCGCCCAGGACAGCTTGTAGCCCATGGGGTTGGTGTTGGCCTCCGCCGAAGGGATGGCGCCGCACACCGACTTGAACGATTCCACCTTGCCGCCCTCGGCGTGGATCTGGTTGATGGTCCGGGCCGCCGACATGTGGTCGATGCCCGGGTCCACACCCAGTTCGATAAGCCAGGTGAGCTTGGCTTGCTTGAGCTGGGGCTCCATGGCCCGGATGGTGGCGTCGGAATAGGACGGGAACATCAGGTTGGCCCCGGCCTCGAGGCAGGCCTCGGCGACCCGGTTGCGGAATTCGGTGGGGAGCAGGCTCAGGACCAGGTCCGGCTTCTGGGCCTTGAGGAAGCCCGCCGCATCCGCGGGCAGGGCCAGGTTCAGGGTCGTGGTGCGGGGATGCCGCCCCGTGACCCGGTCCAGGTTCTCCCGGGACGCCTCGACGATGGTCAGCTCCAGCCCCTCGACCTGCTGCAGGTACTTCACGCAAGGCCGGGCAATGCGGCCAGCTCCCAGGATGAGCACATGTTTCATGCGGTAGCCTCCTTGACGGGTGTTCGATGTTTGCCGGGCGCCCTCACCTGATGCGCATGAGCAGGCCCTCATAGGTCACGATCACGTGTTGCTCCATCAACTTCCCCGCCTCCTGGGGATCGTGGCGGCAGATGGCATCGAAGATCTTCTGGTGGTAGAACACGGTCCGGGAAATCGGCGCGGGCTTCTGCTGGTTCTGGTAGAAGTTGTCGAAGAAGAAGATGTATGCGTTCGAGCGCCAGAAGGCGTGCCGGCAGTAGCGCTCGAAGTAGGGGTTCTGGGCCATCCGGGCGATGCCCATGTGGAAGGCCTCGTTGGTGTCGGAGAACTGCTCCTTGCTGCCCACCTGGAGGGAATGGTCCTGTTCATCCAGGGCCCGCGCCAGATCGGCGATCTCCTCCGGGCTGGCGTTGCGGGCCGCCGCCGCGGCGGTCTGGCCTTCGATGATCTGGCGGGCGTAGAACACCTTCCGGGCGTCCTCGGCGGAAGGCAGCGGGATCACGCAGCCCATCTTCTTGCGCTTCTCCAGGAAACCTTCACCCACCAGGCGGCCCAGGGCGGCGGCCACCGGCGTCCGGCTGAAACCCAGCCGCTCGGCCAGATCGGTTTCCAGCAGCACGTCGCCGGGGCGCACCTTGCTTTCCAGGATCATCCGGATGATGGCACGGTAGGCGGCGTCGGCCATGTTCAAGGGAGCCTGGACAGGAGGCATGCGCGAATCCTTGGGCCGGCACGGGCCAGCCGCAGACGGGTGGACAAGCTATTTTTAGGATGTATACATAGAAACTACAATCCAACCCGGTCCTGTCAAGCAAAATTTATTTTAAAATCCAGTGCCCGCCGGCTTCCCCGGGGCTGCGCGGAGCCCGCAGGGGAAAAATCCGCATGGATGCATAGATCGATACATCCCTAAGTCGTCTTGAACCGCGCCAGGGAAGCCGCCAACTCGTCGGCGATCCGCGCCAGGTATTCAGCGGTCTTGTTGACCTCCTCCACCGTGGCGGTGAGCTCATGGGCCGCGGCCGCGCTGCGCTCGGTGGCGGCGGCGGAATCCTCGGCCTTGCGGGCGAGTTCACCCGACGTGCGGTCCTGCTCCTCCGAGGCGATGCCGATTTCCCGCGAAATGCCGGCCATCGCCCGGATGTCCTGCTGCAGGGCCTTCAGCGCGGCTTCGGTGCCCTGCACGGTGGCCATGCCTTCGGCCATCGCCGCATGGGTGTCGCCGATCAGCTTGAGGACCTCGCTGGCCGCCGCGCCGCTGCGTTCCGCCAGCTTGCGCACTTCCTCCGCCACCACCGCGAAGCCCTTGCCCTGCTCGCCGGCCTTGGCGGCTTCGATGGCGGCATTCAAGGAGAGCAGGTTGGTCTGGTTGGCGATCTCAGTGATGACATCGAGGATGTTGGCGATCGCCTTGGCATTCTGGTTGATCACCTGCATGGCCGCGACGGTGGCGGCCCCTTTCCGGGTCCCGTCCGCGACCGATTCGACCATGGTGTCGATCCGGGCATGGCTGGTCCGCACATGGCCCGCCACCTCCTGGATGGAAACCGCGAACTCGGTCACGGCGGCGGCCGCATGCTCGGCCGAGGCGCGCTGGTCCTCCGAGAAATGGGCGATCTCCCGGGCGGTCTGGGCGACTTCGCCAGCCGTGGCGCTCAGTTCGGTGGAACCCGAGGCCACCTTGGAGCTGGTATCCCGCAGCTGGCCGAACAGCTCCTGGAAGCGGGCCAGCAGATGGTTGAAGTCGCCGGCCATCCGCCCCAGCTCGTCCTGGGAAAGGACCTGCACGCCGCGGCTGAAATCGCCCTCGACCATGCGCCCGATCCCCTCCGTGACCCCAAGCAGGGAGCGGCGAATCCTGGAGGTGATGGTCTGCACGATCAGGGCCGCCAGGACGATGCCGGCCGCCAGCAGAACCCCATTGAAGATGCTGTTCCAACGGATGATGGACCGGATCTCGGCCTGTTCCTTGAGCTCGATCAGCCGGGATTGCAGGAAGGTGCTTTCCGAAAGGGTCTGGAGCGATTCGCCCATGGGCCGGTCGATCCCCTGCAACCTGCCGTCCACCGCGCGGTAGGTGAGGGGATCATTGGGCTGCCATAGGGCCAAGGCCTCCCGGTAGCGCTTGCCGAGGGCCTGGTGTTCCGCCAGGGCCTGGTCGGCCACCTGGACGGTCGAGGTGCCGAGGCCGGCCAGCGCCGATCTCAGCCCGGTGAGCCGCTCATCCACCAGCTTCTCCCGTTTTTCAAAACCGGCCCTGTGGTCGTTCATCTGCACGGGATCATGCCCGCGAATAAGGATGTCTTTCCACTCCTGGACCTGCATTTTGAATTCGATCTCGGCCAGGCGGGCCAGGTCGCCCGCCTTGGCCACATCCTGCAGGATCACCCGCATCCGGGTCGCGCGGTCGGCCAGCCTGGCCGTGAACCAGAAGCCCCCGGCCCACAGGCAAACCGCGATGAAGATGAGGCTGCCTCCGAGGACCCACAGCTTGGCGCGAACACTGATCCGGTCGAGAATATCCATGGCCAAGAACTCCTGGGTCGTATCCAGCGCTGCCAGTATATGGAGCTACGGGACCAGCCTGTTGATTTTTTGGCCACCCTGCAACCTTCAGCCCGGGCTGCCGCACCTTGGGCATGGATGGCGATTCCGCTGAACAAGATCAAACTCGAATTAAGCAATCACCTGGGTGTCCAGCTGGGCCTGGCTTTCGCCAGCATCATCCTGCTGTTGGGAGGATTGGCCCTGCTGGCTTGGCAAGCCCTGGGGAAGTACCAGCAGGAGGCGCGCAGCCTGGTGGAGGATCGCCTGAGTTGCGTCATCCAGATCACCACGGTCCGGGAGGCCTACCTCTCCGTTCCGGTGCGGCTGGCCAATGGGGTCGCCACCGGGCGGCTGGCGGGGAGTGAAGGGGCCCGGAGCCTGGCGCGCGCCCGGCAAGAGGCCGGCCGCCAATGGCAGATCTACCGGGCGACCTATCTGTTGCCTGAAGAAGCCCACTGGCTCCAGCAGGCGGAAGCCCAACTGGGCGCGCTCGCGCCCTTGGCGGATGACCTGCAAGCCATGATGGCCAGCCACCGGGCCGGGGATCCGCTCCTGGAGACCTGGCTCAACGATCGCTACATTCATGCGGCGGGGCCCCTGGAAGGCACCTTGACCAGCCTCGTCAAGTTCCAGGAGCGCACCGGCCGGGCCATGCTCCAGGCCATGGCCCACAGGCAGCAGCGCCTGGACTGGGCCGGCGGGTCGTGCCTCCTGGTCGCCTGCAGCCTGGCGGGTCTCCTGGCCTGCCGTTTTTCCCGGGATCTCGGCCGCCATGCCACGGCTTTGGTGGGCCACCTCCAGGACCTGGCGGAGGGCAATCTCTCGGCGCCGCCCTTCCAGGCCAGGGATGGCCAGTGGAACCAGATGAGCCAGGACCTGGCCCGCGTCGTCGGCCGGCTGCGGCACCAGGCAGCGCTTCTGGAAGCGCTGGAACGGCAGGCCAGGACCTCCGACCAGGCCAAGAGCGCCTTCGTGGCCAACATGAGCCACGAACTGCGCACGCCCCTTTCGGCCATCCTCGGCTATGCCCAACTGATGGCCCGCGAGCCGGGGCGCGCGGCGGAGGATCGGCGCCAGCTCGACCACATCCTCCGGGCCGGCGAGCACCTTCTGACGCTCATCAATGACGTGCTCACCCTGTCCCGCATCGAGGCTGGGCGCCTGGAATTCACCCCTGCCCCGTTCGAACCGGAGGCCCTGGCCAAGGATCTCAAGGCCCTCTTCCAGCTCACCGCCCGGGGCCGGGGGCTGGCCTTGGACGTGGCCGCGGAGGGTTTCCCCGACCAGGTGGAAGGCGATCTGCCCAAGCTGCGCCAGGTGCTGGCCAACCTGCTGGGCAATGCCGTCAAGTTCACCGATGCCGGAGAGGTGCGCCTGCGCGGGCGCTGGGCCCAGGGCCGTGCCCGTTTCGAAGTGGAGGACACCGGCCCCGGCATGACCCTGGAGGAGCAGGCCCGGCTGTTCCAGGCCTTCACCCAGGCGGAAGCGGGGCTGGCCAAGGGTGGCACCGGACTGGGCCTGCACATCACCAGGTCCCTGGTCCAGATCATGGGCGGGGCCATTGACGTGGTCAGCGCCCCGGGCCGAGGCTCGCGGTTCGGCTTCGAGATTCCGCTTCCGGAGCCCGAGGTGGCCGCCACCCTCTACACCGCCAGCCTGGCGCGCAGATTGGCCGGCGGCCAGGGCCAGCCGCGGATCCTGGTGGTGGACGACCGCCCGGAGAACCGCGAAGTCCTCGGCCGGGCCCTGGCCATGGCCGGCTTCCGGACCGCCCTCGCCGAACACGGCGCCCAGGCCCTGGAACAGTGGCAGGCCCTGGCGCCGGAACTCATCCTCATGGACCTCCGCATGCCGGTGATGGATGGCTTCGAGGCCATCCGGCTGCTGCGTGAACGGGAGGTGGCCGGGGCCCTGCCCCGCACCCCGGTGGTGGCCATCAGCGCCAGCGTCTATGACGTGTCCGAAGCGGCCCTGCGGGCCAGGGGTTTCGACGGCTACCTGCCCAAACCCGTGGCGGAGGGCCCCTTGTTCACCCTGATCGCCGGGCTCCTGGACCTGCGTCTCGAGCAGGCGGGGCCCATGCCTGCGCCGAAGGAGGCCCTGGGCAAGGCCGCCCTGGATGCGCTGGACGCGGACTGGCGCCGGGGCTTCCGGGACAAGGTGGCCATGGGCGATCTGGAAGCGGCGGAGCACTGCCTTGATAGCCTGGACGATCCGGGCCTCCGGGAGACCCTCCGTGGCCACCTGCAGGCCTACGACCTCCAGGTCCTGCTGGACCATCTGGGCTGAGGCCTTCGCGGAGTGTGCCATGCTCGTGCCCCCAGCAGACCTTCTTCTCGTGGATGACAACCCGGCCAACCTGGATGTGCTGGCCAGGCTGCTGCGCCAGCATCAGCACCGGGTCCGCACCGTCACCAGCGGGGCCCTGGGCCTTGCGGCCATGCGCCGCCAGGTTCCGGAGCTGGTGCTGCTGGACGTGAACATGCCTGACCTGGACGGCTACGCCACATGCCAGGCCATGCAGGAGGATGCCCAGCTGGCCGCGGTGCCGGTGATCTTCATCAGCGCCCTGGATGCCCCCGTGGACAAGGTGAAAGCCTTCCAGGTGGGCGGCCGGGACTACGTCACCAAGCCCTTCGCGCCGGAAGAGGTGCTGGCCAGGGTCGAGCATCAGGTCTGCCTCAGACGCCTGCAGCAGGATCTGGAGCGGCAGAACGAGGCGCTGGTGGACGCCAACCTCAAGCTCAAGGAGATCCATGTCATCAAGGCCAACTTCACGGCCATGCTGATCCACGATCTGCGTTCGCCCCTCACCTCCGTGGGCCTGGTGCTGGATCTGATGAAGGCGGGCGCCCCCCTCGAACCCAAGATCGTCGCCCAGGCCGGGGAAAGCTTTGCCAGGGTCCAGACCCTTCTCAATGAAGTGCTCGAACTGCATCGCAGCGAGCAGGGCCGCCTGCCCCTGGAGACCCGCCCCTACCAGCCCTCCCCATGGCTTGCCGGAGTCGCGGCCGTTTTCGCGGTCCGGGCCGAGGCCGCCGGGATCCAGTTCCAGCAGAGCATTCCCGCCGACCTGCCGACGCTCCAGGGGGACCTCGGGAAGCTGGACCGCGTGCTGCACAACCTCCTGGACAACGCCGTGAAGTTCACCCCCCGGGGCGGAGCCGTGCGCCTGGAAGCGGCCCTGGCCCGCGGTTCCGGCGTCGAGGCGGGGATGTGTTTCCTGCGCATCAGTGTCATCGACACCGGCCGCGGCATTCCCGCCGACGAGCTCCCCTTCATCTTCGATCCGTTCCGCCAGGGGGAACGCCGGGATGCCGCGCAAGGTTTCGGCCTGGGCCTGGCCATCGTCCAGCGCCTGGTGGCGTCCCACCGGGGCCAGATCCGGGCCCAGAGCCAGGTGGGGTTCGGCACCAGCTTCACGGTGCTGTTGCCCTATTGAGCAACCGGCCGGAAAGCGCGAGGAGGCTGAAACGTCCCGCGCGCTTCCCTCACCAGAGCCCCGGACAACACCTGTTTTAAATGGGCCTTTGCTGCATGAATAGCATTGACCTGTTTGGAAGATACGCAAAATGGGCTGTCCAGCAATCCCTTGAAAAAAAAAATTATAATTACCTACGCATAATTTTAAATTAAACAATATGATGTCATTAAAATTGATGGAATTAGAGTAAGAGCCGGCGTTCCTGAATCGATTCGTTTCCAGACGAAGTGGGAGTTCGGCGCCGAGTCAGACGCCACCCGGGCCCTGGTCCCGGGGGCCCTGAAGCGCAACATCGCAGGGGTGACGGACCGGATGCTGATGCGCCAGTTGCGGAAGGTGGAGGCAAAGGCTCTTGGCATCCTCCATGACCGGACCGTCCTATCCCACTGACAAGAGCCCGGCCCGAACCGCGCCCAGCCCAAGGGAGGCGACGATCAGCCACAGCACCAGGCCCTGGATGAAGGGCCGGAACCCCACGGTTCTCAGGGCCTCGCGGCTGAGGCCGGCACCGATGAGGAAGAGGGTCAACACCAGCACATGATGCGCCGCCATGGCGACGAAATGGCCCGCATGCTGCAGTCCCGGGATCCAGGTCACCAGCGCGGCCACCAGCAGGAACCCGCCGATGAACCAGGGCTTCTTCACCGGCAAGGCATCCTCGCCCTCGGCCCCGGCCAGCTTTTGCCGCCTGGCGACCCAATAGCCGAGCCCGAGGGTCACGGGGACGATCCACAGGGCCCGGGCCAGTTTCACCGTGGTTGCCACCGCCAGGGCCCGGGGACCGTAGGCCAAGCCCGCACCCACCACCGAACTTGTGTCATGGATGGCCAAGGCCGCCCAAAGCCCGAACGCATTCTGGCTCAGGCCGGCCAGATGGCCAATGGGCGGAAACAGGACCAGGGCCACGCCGTTCAGCAGGAACACCGTAGCCAGCGCCACGGAAACCTGGTGGGGACGGGCCCGGAGGACGGGAGCCGCGGCCGCGATGGCGCTTCCCCCGCATATGGCGGTGCCCACGCTGATCAGCAGCCCGGCGTCGCCATCGACCTTGAGGAACCTTCCCAGCAGCAGACCGGTTGCCATGACGAACGTCAGGCTGATCGCCGTGTAGCCGAGGCCATGGAGTCCCACCCGGGCCACCGTGCCCAGGTTCATTTCCGCCCCCAGGCCCACCACCGCCAGGGGCAGCAGCCGATGGGTCCAGCGATGGGTCAGGGCGTGCACCGGGTTGCCGAGGGTCAAGGCGATCACCGCTCCCGCGACCAGGGCCACCGCGGCGGAAGCCAGGGGGGTCAAGGCGAGGAGGGCGCCGAGGCCGAGGAGCGGGAGGGCGATCCTGGAAAGGGGGGAGGAGGAAGGGTTCGTGTGGCTCATAAGGTTGAAAAGTAGTCCATCCACATTCGAAGATCAAATTCATACTTCATATTGTCCATCAGCTTTTCTGATGGACAATGCCGCGGCAAACCGCTGGAATGAGGCATGTCCGCCCAACCAACCATCGCTCTGGATTCCCGCCGGCTGGAAACCTTTCTGGTCGTGGCCCGGAGTGCCCAGGTATCCGCTGCCGCACGCCTGCTGAACCTTTCCCAGCCCGCGGTAACCGCCCAGATCCGCCAACTGGAAGCCGAAATGGGGCATTCCTTGTTCTTGCGCCACACCAAAGGCATGCGGCTCACGCAGCACGGCCGGCGCCTGCTGGACTATGCCCGCAAGATCCACGACCTCCTTGCGGAAGCAGCCGAAGGCATGCTGGGAGAGCAGGCCATGACCGGGGAACTTCGCCTGGGGGCGAGCACCACCGCCGCGGCCTATATCATCCCGAAGCTGCTCCAGAGCTTCCTGCCCAGCCATCGCATGGTGACGGTCACGCTGGAAGTGGGCAATACGGACGAAGTGCTCGGCTGGATCCGGGACGGCCGGATCGCGCTGGGACTGGTGGAAGGGCTGACCAAGGCCCCCGGCGTTTCCCTGGAACCCTACCTCCAGGATGAACTGGTGGCCGTGCGTCCTGCCGGAGCACCACCCAACCTGGCGGCAGTGCGCAAGGCGGCGGATTTGGCCGGAGTCCCCCTGATCCGCCGGGAATTTGGTTCCGGCACCCGGGCCGTGCTGGAACGCGCCTTCCTCAAGGCGCATATTCCGGTCCAGACCCGGCCTTCCGATCTGGTCGTCGGAGATACTGAAACCATCAAATCCTGCGTCCTGGCAGGGCTCGGCATCGGCTTCCTCTCCCTTTGGAGCATCCAGCGAGAACTGGCGAACGGCAGCCTCGAGGTGATCCCCATCCCGGACCTGAAAATCATTCGAACGTTTTCCTGGGCGCATGGCAGCGGAGCCCTGCCCGGCCTGGACGCCGCCTTCTGGCGCCATGCGTCCCAGGAACCGCCGGAGCCACCGAACTGACATGAATATCCTCAAACGATCCGATCGAGGCGGCAACATGGTGCGGGCGATTTCAGTGCTTGGAACGGCCTCGGACGTGGGCAAGAGCCTCGTGGCGACCGCGCTTTGCCGCCTGCTGGCGGACGAGGGGTTCGACGTGGCGCCGTACAAGGCGCAGAACATGGCCAACCAGGCCGGGGTCACCGCCGATGGCCTTGAGATGCCCCGGGCGCAGATCCTCCAGGCCGCCGCCTGCCGCAAGGCTCCGCAGGTGGACATGGGGCCGGTGCTGCTCAAACCCCTCACCCATACGGGCGCCCAGGTCATCGTCATGGGCAAGTCCCTGGGGGTCCAGGAGGCCAGGGACTACTTCCGGGACCGGAACCCCTACCGGGACGTGGCCCTGGCGGCCCTGCACCGCCTGGCGGGCCGGCACGAGGTGATCGTGCTGGAGGGCGCGGGCAGCCCGGTTGAGCTGAACCTCATGGGGCGGGACTTCGTCAACCTGAGCCCCGCCCGGGAAGTGGACGCCGCCCTGGTCCTGGTGGCGGACATCGACCGGGGCGGGGTGTTCGCCCAGGTGGTCGGCACCCTGGAACTCCTGCCCCCCGAGGACCGGGCCCGGGTCCTGGGCATCGTGGTGAACCGCTTCCGGGGCGACCCCGATCTCTTCGAAGACGGCATCCGCATCCTGGAAACCCGTACGGGCATGCCCGTGCTGGCCCTCCTGCCGCACCTGGAGCACGGCCTGGACGAGGAGGACCGCCCCTTCCGCATTCCCGTGGACCAGCGGGCACCTGAAGGCAAGCTCAAGGTGGGCGCAGTGATGTATCCCCGGGTGAGCAACACCGAGGACCTGGCGCCCCTGCTGGCGGAACCGGACCTGCATCTCACCTGGATCACGGACCCCGCGTTGGCGCTGGAGCAGGATCTGCTGGTGCTGCCCGGTTCCAAGGCCACGGTGGGCGATCTGGTCTACCTCACGGTGTCCGGAATGGCCGAAGCCCTGCGGGTCGCGGCCCAGCGGGGAACCTGGCTGCTGGGCCTCTGCGGCGGGTACCAGATGCTGGGGCGGGAGCTGTGCGATCCGGGCGGCAGCGAAGGCGGGCCCAACGTCTTCCCCGGCCTGGGCCTGCTGCCCATCGCAACCGAATTCCGGGCCGAGAAGATCACCCGCCAGTCCGCCGAACGCTCCCGGTGGCCCGAACCAGGGCACGGCCTTTCGGGCTACGAGATCCACCACGGCCGGACCGGTTCGGTGGCGGAGTCGGGCGAGCCCTTGGCTGAGGGTGGCGCGGAAGTGGGCTGGCGTCTGGAGCGGGCCGCCGGGGCCTATCTTCATGGTCTTCTGGCCTCGGACCCCTGGCGCTCGGCCTACCTCAACCGGGTGCGCGAGGACCGCGGCTTCCCCACCCAGCCCATGCGGCAGGCGGATCCGCTGGAGGCGCGCATCGACCGCTGGGCGGCCCACGTGAAGGCCCACCTGCGCCCCGGGGCCTGGGAAATGCTGCTGGCGGCAGCGAGGCCCGCGTGAGCACCCCCGGCTTCCGCAAGGCTTCGACCACGGCTCCGGGTTTCCGATCCTAGAGGCCGGCCAACCCTCCGCTGGCGGTCCGCAATTGGCTGACGCTGGCCTCCATCTCCGCGAAGCGTTGCTTCAATTGCTTCTGCTGGGTGTCCAGCAGGGTCTTTCTGCTTTGGACCTGGGCATCGAGGGAGGCGTTGTTCTGGGTAAGGGTCTGCTGGGTATTCCAGATCTGCCCATTGAATGAGGTCAGGCTGGAAATCAGATCCCGGGTCGATTGGGCCGCCCCTTTGGCCAGGGACAGGGTTCCGGCCCCGGTGCCGGTCACGGCGAGTTGCAGACCCTCCATCGGGGTGCCCGCCACACCGTTGACGCTGCCATCCTTGGTTCCGGTCACGGCAATGGGAGCGCCGCCGTCGGCCGCCAGGACCCCAGACCAGATGCCTGTGTTGCCATCGAAGGTGGAGATGGTGAAGGCGACGTTCATGGCGGTGGTGGAGGCGGCGCCCTGGCTGAAGTTGACCACGCCATTGCTGGTGGACCCAGTGAAGGCGAAAAGCCGTTTGGCGCCGTCGGAGTCCTGGTCGAGAGCCTTCTGGAAAGCGTTGGTGTCGAGGGTCAGGGTCCCGTTCGAATTGCCGGTGATGCCAAGATCGCCGACCGACCTGAAGGCCGAAGCCGCCATGCCGACCGGAGGGCCGGTCAGCGCCGATCCCAATTGGCTGATCATGCGCCGGGCGCCCGTATCATTGGACAGGGGAGCCGGAAGGACGTTGCCGGATGCTCCCCTGGCCGCAGTCGACGCGGCCTTGTAGTTGCTCACCAGCGTGTTGTATTTGCTGATCACGTCCTGCATCGAATGGGTGATCGCCGCCTTGTCATCGGCCACAGTGAGCGTGGTTGGGGTGGTCTGCTGGCCCTGAGGGGGCTTAGCCTCGCCGGCTAGATGACAATTCGGTTATGTGCTGCCGATCGATAAGATCCCCAGATGCTCGGGCCGATGAGGAAGATACCTGGGGCCCGCTGCCCCAAGCATCAAGGAGGATGCCCATGAGTTCGATCCAGAGTGTTCAGGGAGGATCCAGTGCCGCCCTGGCTGCGGTCGCCGCTGCCCAAAAACAGGTCGCACAGAAAGCTCCGTCTTTGCCACAGGAAAGCACGGCACGGGAGTCCCAGGAATCTCCGGCGGTGATCAGGGCGAAGCCGGAAGCAACTCCGGCGGGATCCGCCAATCAGGGGAAAGGGGTCAATCTTCTTGCCTGAGCAGGATGAATGGAAACCATGCCCAGGCGGGGCGCACGCTCCTTCTGGGATTTTGCAGGGATAAACTGGATGAAGCGGGAAATTCTGACAGCGGGTCCGGACATGAAGCTTCTGATCGTCGAGGATGAACTTAAAACCATGGCCTACCTGAAGCGGGGTTTCGAGGAGAACGGGTTTCCGGTCCACGCCACGCTGGACGGGGATGAAGGGCTCAAACTCGCCCGGAGCGGCGCCTTCAACCTGGTCATCCTCGACGTGATGCTGCCGGGGCTTTCGGGCTGGGAGGTCATCCGGGAAATGCGCGCCGGTGGTTGCACGACCCCCGTGATCTTCCTCACGGCCCGGGACCGGGTCGTCGATCGCGTTCGGGGTCTGGATCTGGGTGCCGACGACTACCTGGTCAAGCCGTTTGATTTCTCCGAGCTGCTGGCGCGGGTGCGCACCCTTCTGCGGCGCCACCCCTTGCGCCAGCCGGAGTCGGTGAGCCTGGGGGACCTGATTATGATCCGCTCTGACGCTTGGCGCGGCGGGAGGTCCTTGAACCTGAGCCGGCAGGAGTTCCTGTTGCTGGCCCTTCTGGTGGACCGCCGGGGCGAGGTGCTGTCGAGGGCCGAAATCGCCCAGCAGGTATGGGACATGAACTTCGACAGCCTCACCAACGTCGTGGACGTGGCCATCGGCCGCCTGCGCCGGAAGGTGGACGATCCATTCGAAGTGAAACTCATCCACACGGTGAAGGGCCTGGGATATGTCATGGAAGTCCGCTAGCCGGGCCTTGAGCCTGAAAACCCGAATGGCCTTGATCTGCATGGCGGGGAGCCTAGCGATCCTGCTGGTCGCGGTGGGGTTCATGGAATTACGCTTCCACCATGAAATCAGGGCCAGGAACATGCAGCTATTGACGGGCAAACTCCAGGACATCGCGACGGTCCTGGCGAGGCATCCCGATGATCCAGTCGCCCTGGCAGAAGAAGCCCTGGGCGATGCGCCCTTGAACTATTTCGTCCGGGTGTTGAAGCACGGCCAGCTCATTCTGGAATCAGGGGGAATGGGCGACTTGCTGCCGTCTGGGTCGCTCCGGGGAAAGCCGCTGGTCAGCATCCTGGGCCGCGACTTCCTGGTCGCGGAACGGACTGACGGAGCCTACCTCACCCAAGGCGCCATGGATATCACCGAGGAGATCCGCCTGGCCCGGTCTTTGCGCAAACAGATGTTGAACACCTTGTTGCTGATGGGCCTCGGGTTCACCTTCCTGGGGGCGTGGGCGACCCATCAAGCGCTGAAGCCTTTGCGAGCCATCGCCGAATCCACCGGAGGGATCACCGCCATGCGCCTGAAGCAGCGTCTGGACCCCGGGGAAGTGCCCCAGGAACTGCACGACCTGGTGCTTGCCCTCAATGGCATGCTCAATCGCCTGGACCAGGCCTTCGAACGGCTTTCCCGCTTCTCGGTCGACCTGGCCCACGAACTCCGGACGCCGATCAACAACCTCATGGGCGAAGGCGGGGTCATCCTTGTCAAGGGCCGGTCCGCCGGGGAATACCGGGAGGTCCTGGAGTCGAACATGGAGGAGTACCGGAGGCTTTCCGCGCTGATCTCCCGGATGCTCTTCCTGGGACGGGTGGAGGATCCCACCGCCGTCATCAAGGCCCTTCCCGTCGAGGCGAGCCGCCTGGTTGATGAAGTGCTTGCCTACTACGAGCCGATGGCGGAGGAGGGGGGCGTGCGACTCTCGGGCGAGGCTTCCGGCTCCGTGCTGGGAGACGCGGAGATCCTGAGGCAGGCCTTGGGAAACCTCGTGGCCAACGCCTTGGAGGCGACCCCCGCAGGTGGGGAGATCCAAGTCAATATGCGCGTCCAGTCAGGCCAGGCGGAAATGGAAGTCAAAGACACCGGCAGGGGCATCCCCCCGGAGGAACTGCCTTTCATGTTCGACCGGTTCCACCGCGTCTCCGGCGCCGTCGACCGGAAAAGCCCCGGCACCGGCACCGGCCTCGGGCTCGCCATCGTCCAATCCATCGCCCGCATGCATGGCGGGGATGTGGAGATCAGCAGCAACCCTGGGGTCGGCACGACGGTTTGGCTGCATTTTCCGACTTGAGTACCCGAGCCCCTTTTTGGAGAAGTGCAAATGATCAAAGGTTTAAAACGGGCAGCGTCTTATTTGCTGCTTATTGGCATTGCAATCATGGGTGGCCAGGCGTCAATGGCGTCATCCTCGGCAGCTTTTCCTGGAGATCTTTTCCCCAAGACCAGTGATTCGGATTATCTCGAGTGTCGTGCCATGGCCAAGGCCAACCTCGCACGGCAAATTGCCAGATTCTCGAATGATGACTCCGGAGGGGTAGCGACAAGGCTCCCCTTCGGTGCCCACTCCTTGGAGGAACTCCGCACAGCGACCATCGGTCTGGGTTTTGAAGTCTTCACGATTTCGCCAGCCATCCTAAAATTGCGTCTTCCACTTGAGCAGCATGTGGAGCCCACCGGAACCTGGCATTTTGCTGTGATGGCCGGCCAACGACCCATGGCTCTGTTGACCTTGGCAAGAATCTCTGGCCGGTGGTGCGTGGTGGAAACCCGGGATGGGAAGCTGGCAGAAACCCTTGACGCCATAGCTTCACGCCATGCAGCCCAGGGTGCCGAAAGCATCAGGTTCATCAGGATGCCATTGGTCGACCACGATCTTGTGCAGGTGCAATACCCTGCGACACACGTCCATTACGAATTGCTTTCTGCCCCTGGCAAACTGCTCCATGACGATGAAGTCCTAAATCTCTTTTCACCGGCCCCTCGGCCTTCAGAGTCTGCACCATTGGAATGAGATTGCCGGAATCCGGCCCCCGGCCCACCGCGGCGGCCGGGTGGTTCGCGTCGGGAAGGGCATCCAGAGGTGCATTCCCGGAAAACCGCATCGGGTCAACGAGCAGACCGGGCACCGGTTCTTCCGTGATTTCCTCCGCGAGGACCGGCAGATGGCCAAGCTTTTCGAGGCCTTCGTCGCCAACTTCTATGGCAAGGACCCTCACTGGCGGGTCACCGCCCAGGAGCGCATCCCCTGGGATGCACCACTGGGCGGCGATCTGCTCCCGGAGATGCACGCCGATGCCATTCTCCGCCGGCAGGACCGGGCCGTGGTGGTGGAGTGCAAGTACTACCAGGAGACCCTCCAGACCGGGCCCTGGGGCGGGCGGTCCAAGCTGCATTCGGCCCACCTCTACCAGCTCACCAGCTACCTTGAGAACCTCCAGGCCACTTGCCAAGGCCGCCGGGTCGAAGGGCTTCTGGTGTACCCGGTGGTGGGGCCCCACCTCTTTGAGGATTTTGTTCTATCCGGGAAACGGGTCCGGGCCTGCACCCTGGATCTGGGCGCCTCGTGGAGCCAGATCGCCCGGGAGATGAAGGGTTTCCTGGTCGAAGGCGCGAGCTGATCACCTGAGCGAAATGGTGGCGGGCAGCCAGACGACAAGGGCCGGGTACCACACCCGGCCCTAACTTTTTTGCTCCAGATCCGGATGTGGCCGGGGTGTGTTACAGGGACTTGAGCCCCTCGGACTCACGCCGATAAAAAACAACCCCCATCCATACCGGACGGGGGTTTTTTGGAGGCGACGATCGGAATCGAACCGATGAATGGCAGATTTGCAGTCTGCGGCCTTACCACTTGGCTACGTCGCCCTGGCTTTCAAGGGGTGGGATGGATGAAGCGCTGCATCTTCGACTTCAACCTTGACAACGACTCACAGCACTGGAGTAACCCCCGGGCGGCTCGCCTCAATCACTATAGCTTCTACGCCTGCGGGATGCAATCGGCTGGGCGCGGACAGGCCAACGGCTTCGGGATCTTCATGGCTGTTGGCGGTTACGCCGGCGATGAGCATTGGTTATAGAATGAGGCATCCACCTATGACAGCCTTGACCGTCCGCCACCCGCAATGAACCGGCGGCGGTTGCCATTCATCCGGAAGGAGCGGAAAGATGCGTGAAGCCGTGGAACAGCTGCTCGGATTGGCCGGCATAGAGGAGGGCGGTTCCAGCCCCTGGGATATCAGTGTCCACAACCCCGAGTTCTATCGCCAGACCTGGATGCGCAGGAACCTCGGCATGGGCGAAGCCTACATGGACGGCTGGTGGGACTGCCCCCAGCTGGACGCGTTCTTCTGCCGTCTGCTGCGGGCCGGGGTGGAGGAACGGCTGAAGCTGTCGCCGAAGATCGTGGCCAGGACGCTGCTCCACCGAGTGTTCAACTTCCAGAGCCTGCGCCGGGCCAAGGAGGTGGCGGTCAGGCATTACGACCTGGGCAACGATCTCTACCAGGCCATGCTGGACCCGACCCTGAACTACAGCTGTGGCTACTGGAAGGGCGCCCGGACGCTGGCGGAGGCCCAGTGGAACAAGATGCAGCTGGTGTGCGCCAAGCTGCTGCTGAAGCCCGGCATGCGCCTGCTGGACATCGGTTGCGGCTGGGGCGCCCTGGCCATTCACGCCGCCCGGCACTACGGCGCGGAGGTGGTGGGCATCACCCTATCCGAACCCCAGCGGCAGTACGCCGAGGCAGCGGGCCAGGGCCTGCCGGTGTCGTTCCGGCTGCAGGACTACCGGAACCTGCCCGACGAAACCTTCGACCGGGTGGTCTCCATCGGCATGTTCGAGCACGTGGGACGCATGAACCACGCCGCCTTCCTGGACGGGGTGCGCCGGCATCTCGCCGAGGACGGGGTCTTCCTGCTGCACACCATCGGCGGCGAGGGCACCCAGGGCGGATGCGACCCGTGGATCAACAAGTACATCTTCCCCAACGGCGAACTGCCTTCCCTGGCGCAAGTCAGCGCGATGCTCAAGGGGCGCTTCGTCATGGAGGACTGGCACAACTTCGGTGCCGACTACGATAACACCCTCATGGCCTGGCACGCCAACTTCACCGAGCACTGGCCCGCCTTGCAGGACCGGTTCGATCAGCGCTTCTTCCGCATGTGGAGCTACTACCTGCTGTCCTGCGCCGGAGCCTTCCGGGCACGCAACCTCCAGCTGTGGCAGTTGGTCCTCAGCCCCAAAGGGATCGAAGGCGGCTTCCGGGTCCGGGATCTGTAAAACCAAAAAGGCTCCTTTCGGAGCCTTGTGGTTTGGAGCGGGTGAAGGGATTTGAACCCTCGACTTCAACCTTGGCAAGGTCATAAAAGTCGAATATTCAACGAAAACTTGGTGAATTTGTGAGATTTTCAAGGAAGTTAAGTGCTTTGAATTCAGTTGAACTTGCTGTCAGAGTCTACCAGAGTTTTCGCCCTGCTGGGGGCTATTTGTGACACGTACGTGACACGAAAGACCTATTATGGGGGCATGAGCGACCTGGGTTCAAAGACCAGCAGAAAATCCTTGGAACCTGGGAAGCGGCACCAAGAGACCCTCGCTGAGGGCCGATATCTAGTTTACCGGAGATCACCCAGTGTGCAAACCGGCATCTGGTCCGTGAAGTACTGGGACGCCGGGGCCAAGAAAAGCCCCATGGCCAAGCTGGCGATGGCTGACGATGTCCTCGATGCCAACGGAACTGACATCCTCACCCACGATCAGGCCGTCAAGGCGGCTGATGGAAAGCTGAAGGCGATGCTCCGCGAGGCTGATCTCATTGCTGGCGGGGAGGAAATCTTCACCGGCAGCTACACCGTTGACCAAGCGTGGGCCGATTACATCACTGACGCCCAGCGGAGGGGAGTTACTGGGATCTATAATATGCATAAGAGTTTTGAGGCACAGATACACCCTGCCCTAGGCCACATCGAGGTCAGAAGACTCACGGAAAAGCGGATACGCTTGTGGCACCAAGACCTCGCGGAGATGGGGAAGCGCAAGACCGGAAAGACCCGTGAGAAGCCGGAATTCATGGAAGCCGCAAAGGACGATGAAGACATCCGCAGGCGGCGGGATACCGCCAACAGGATTCTCACCAACCTCAAAGCTGCGCTGAACTTTGCCTACCGCGAACATAAGGTCGAAGAGGATCCCTGGCGGCGTGTCAAACCCTTTGCCAATGTGGGTTCCAACCGGGTCCGCTTCCTTACCAAAGAAGAGCAGCAGAAGCTGGTAGCCGGTGCCACAAATGACCTCAAGCCCCAATACTGTTCGGTTAGCTCTTGACTGAGCCGCCTTCCTGCTTATAGTTA
>CAZVHQ010000016.1:0-69943 GCA_964627225.1 uncultured Mesoterricola sp. | reverse complement strand
AGGTGCACAACGCCGCCACCATCGCCGGGATCGCCTTCGCCAACGCCTTCCTGGGCGTGTGCCATTCCCTGGCGCACAAGCTGGGCGCCGAGTTCCACCTGGCCCACGGCCTGGCCAACGCCCTGCTGATCGGCAACGTGATCCGCTACAACGCCACTGACACGCCCACCAAGCAGACCGCTTTCAGCCAGTACGACCGGCCCCAGGCACGCCACCGCTACGGCGAGATCGCCCGGCACCTGGGCCTGCCGGGCCGCAACACCGCCGAACGGATCGAAAGCCTGCTGGACTGGGTGGAGGAGCTCAAGGGCACCCTGGGCATCCCGCCGTCCATCCACGCGGCCGGGGTCGACGAGGCCGCGTTCATGGCCAAGCTGGACCAGATCGCCGAGGGGGCCTTCGACGACCAGTGCACCGGCAGCAACCCGCGCTACCCGCTCATCAGCGAATTGCGCCAGATCCTGCTGGATTCCTACCATGGCCGGGTCTATGGCGAAGCCCATTGAAAGCTGACGCAAGTGAGCAGCTGGCCCGATTGCCCGGCATGCCCATTCATACCGATCACGGGGCCGTTGGCTTGGTGGTGCCGCCCGAGCCCGATGAGCCCGTGCCGGTGGGGTCGCAAGCCACCGTGCCTCCCAGCAGAGCCAAGCCTAGGGCCAGAACGAGACATATTTTTTTCATTTCTTCTCCTTGAGGGGTGGGCCCGCCGCGTTGGAACGGAGGGGATTCTTGAAATTCCTGAGGGAACGAGGTGAGGGCAGCTGCGGAGAAAAAATAATTTATTAATTCTGCCTGTCAATGGCGTAAAAAGGCTTGGCCCCAGCCCGGGTTCCCTTTCCTGGTTGGAAAAATCCCGCGCCCATCCCTGATTCATTGTGACCGGCGCCACATCCCCGCAGACCGCCGGCGCCACCCGCCCGGGCCGGGGTATCCTGGATATTCAATATTTGGATATTCATTAATCGACTATGACCCGCAGCTCCGCGCCCCTCACCCTTGAACTGACCCTGCTCGGGATCCTCGACCGGACCCCCATGCACGGCTACAACCTGTTCAAGGCGGTGTGCGACCTGGATGGCTTCGGGCTGATCTGGAAGGTCAAGCAGAGCGCCCTGTACGCGCTGCTGGACAAGCTGGAGGCCCAGGGGCTGGTGGTGGGCAACCTGATCACCGGGGAGGCCCACCCGTCCCGGCGGGAATTCCGGGTTACGCCGGCCGGGCGGGAGGCCCTGGCCGCCTGGATGGGCGCGCCGGTGGACAGCATCCGCAGCATGCGCCAGGACTTCTTCGCCCGCTTGTACTTCTGCCGGCGGGAAGGTCCAGGCAAGGCCCTGGATCTGGTGGAACGGCAACGGGCCGCTTGCCGGATTTGGCAGGCGGACGTCCAGGCGAAGCTGGAGGCCTCCGGTGACTACACCCGGGTGGTGCTCACCCATCGCCTGCACATCATCCGGGCCACCCTGGCCTGGATGGACGATTACGAAAGGACTTTGGCATGACCGCAGCATCCCTGGCCCGGCGCGTGCGCGCGGACCTCTACCAGCCGGTGTTCCGGCGCGCCTGGCCGGTCTGGGTGGGCGCCGTGGCGCTGGCCCTGGCCAATGTGTTCATGTTCTCCTACGCCCGGGTCCTGGGGGTGTTCCCGCAGATGTCCATGTGGGGCAACTGGCTCTACCACCTGGCCGGCGTCAAGGTGGACGCGCCCTTCCTCGCCTACCCGCGCATCCCGGTGCTGCTGGACGGGCACAGCATGATCTGTTTCGGGCTCATGCTGGGAGCGGGCATCTCGGCCCTGGCCGCGGAGGAGTTCAAGCTGCGCCGGGAGAACTGGGGCAGCTACCTGACCGCCCTGGGCGGCGGCGCGCTCATGGGCTTCGGCACCGTGATCATGCCCCCCTGCAACGTGGGCGGGTTCTTTTCGGCCACCATGTCGCTGTCCTTGAGCGGGCCGCTGACGGTCCTGGGCCTGCTGCCGGGCGCCTGGGTGGGCGGGCTGCTGCTCAAGCGCCAGACCGCCCAGGCGATGGCGGAGTTCTCCTTCGAGACCCTGGACCTGGGCGCCCCGGCGGTGACCCGGACCCGTTCCCGCCAGCCGTACGTGGCCCTGGTTCTGGCGCTGGCCATGGCCGCGGCCGCGGCCGTCTATGCCCGGGCCGGGCTCACCCGGTGCGCCGGGCTGCTGCTGTTCGGCGCCCTGTTCGGCATCATCTTCCAGCGCTCGCGCCTGTGCTTCACCTCGGCCTTCCGGGAGATCTTCATCAGCCGCAACGGCACGACCATGAAGTGGATTCTCCTGAGCATCGGCATCGGCACCGTGGGCATGGCCCTGCTCAAGGCCAAAGGCTACCAGCCTATGTCCGCGGTGTTCCCGGTGGGCGTGCACACGGTGGTGGGCGGCTTCCTGTTCGGGGTCGGCATGTCCATCGCCGGCGGCTGCGGGGTCGGCATCCTGTGGCGGGCCGCCGAGGGTTACGTGCGGGCCTGGGTGGCCATCCTGGCCGGCATGGTGACCGCCGGCGGCTGGATGCTGATCTACCACCACCACGTGGGGGAGGGTTGGCTGTACGGCCGGCCGGTCTCCCTGGGCCAGACCCTGGGCTGGTTCTGGGGCACCGTGGCGGTGCTGGGCTTCCTGGCGGCGTTCTATGTTTTCATTCTCTGGATCGAGGCGGGCCGTCATGCGCACCTTCAAAGCCGTTAAAGTCGGCACCAACCATTTCGAAGTGGACCTGCGCGGCTGGGTCTGTCCGTTCCCCAAGTACGCGGTCGCGGGGCTGATGGAGAAGCTCCCGGCCCGGGGCCGGCTGGACCTGCTGGTGGACTGCCCTTCGGCCCCCGAGGACGTGCCCAAGGTGGCCCGGGAGCTGGGGTGCGTCGGGACGGAGGTGGAAGTGCTGGCGCCAGGGGAATGGCGCGTCGCCATCCGGACCTGAAGGCGCGGTGGATGGAGGGTCCTGTCTACTTGGGCCGCGGCAGTTCGTTCGCCAGGATGTCCATGGCGTAGCCGTCGGATTCGTAGCGGATGGACTTCTGCAGTTCGGCCAGGCCCTCGGGGCCCAGCATGGAGCCATCGGCGCGCAGCGCGGGCCGGATGCGGATGTACTTGGGGTCGCCCGCGGGCGCTGCCTTCAGGCCGCCCAGGTAATGGCCGTGGCTCGCCGTGGCGGCGAAGGACTGGCTCCGGTGCTTGCCATCCTCCAGGCGGGACTGCTGGGCGAAGGCGCCGTTCTGCTCCCGTTGCAACACCAGGAGGTAGGGCGTGCCCCAGGGGGCCTCGAACCGCGCGCTGATGCCGCGGTCCTGGCCGACGGCCGCATCGGCTCGATCCGGGATCCGATCCGGGTTCCCGGCCAGGGGCAGCACCCCCCTCACCAGCACCTTGCGCGTTGCCAGAAGGCTCACGAAGCCGCCGGGCCGCTCCGGGTCCGGGCTGAGGGATTCCACCGACACCTCCTGCACCGGTTCCCGGAAGCCGAACTCCAGCCGGTCCAGGCCGGTGACGTCGCGCCGGAGCACCCGGTCCCCTTCCGCCCCATCCGAGCGGCATCTCGAGTCGATCCGGTCAACGCCCCAGGATCGCCAGCGCCGCGCCCCAGTCCTCGGCGCTGAGCGGCAGGAAGCTGGAGGGCTGCGCCAGGTGCTCGCGCAGGCGCTGGTCGCGCCTGCCCATGGGCAGGGCGGCCAGCGCGTCGGCGCCGACCCAGGCCAGGCCCTCCGGGGCCCGGCGCGGGGCCTCCAGGCGCAGGGCCAGGGGGTGGACGGTCTGCCGCAGGTGGGTGTAGACCTGCACCCAGCCGGGCCAGGAGCGGCCCTGGGCGGCCCGGCAGGGGATGGCGCTTTCGGCCGCCCCCGGTGCGCAATCGGCCAGGACCCAGGGCCAGCTCCATAGGCCGGCCAGCAGGCCGCTCCGTTCCGGAGGGCGCAGCAGCCATCCGGCCGGGGATTCGATGGCCACCAGGTAGAGCTCGACCTCCTTGGGCTTGGCCCGGGGCAGGACGGGGGGGATGCGGCCGGTGCTGCCCTCCTGGCGGGCCCGGCAGGCCGGGCTGAGCGGGCAGGCCTGGCAGCTCGGCGCGGGCGCGCAGAGGGTGGCGCCCAGCTCCATGATGGCCTGGGTGAGGCGGGACGGCCCGTGGGCGGCCAGGGCCGGCTCCAGCCAGGCGCGCAGGGCCGGGGCGGCGCGCCGGGGATCGTCCTCCAGGCCCAGCAGCCGCGCCGCCACCCGGAACGCGTTGCCGTCCAGGGCCGGAGTGGGCCACTGGAAGGCCTGGGCGGCCACGGCCGCGGCGGTGTAGGGCCCGAGGCCGGGCAGGGCCATCAGCCCCTCCAGGTCGGCCGGCCAGCCCTGCCGGGCCAGGATGCCCGCGGCCAGGTGCAGGTTGCGGGCCCGGCGGTAGTAGCCGAGCCCGGCCCAGAAGCCGTGGATCTCGTCCTCCTCCGCCGCGGCCAGGGCCGCCAGGTCGGGGAAGCGCGCGATCCAGCGCCGGAAATAGGGAATGACCGTGGCCACCTGGGTCTGCTGCAGCATCACTTCGGAAACCAGCACGGCATAGGGGTCCGGATGCGGCCGGTCCAGGTCTTCGGCGCGCCAGGGCAGGCTGCGTTTCACCTGCTCGAACCAGGGAGCCAGGGGTGCCAGGAGGAGTTTCGCGTCGGGCCAGGGCATGGGGACAGTGAACCCCAGGGGCCCATCCCGCCGCAACAACATTCAGTCCGTGGCCATGGCCATGCCGCGCAGCTCCTTCACCCCGGGCAGGGCCGGGACCTCGACGAAGCTTCCACCCTCGCTGGGGGCTTTCCAGAGGTAGAGGGAGTCCTTGCCCTTGCCCCGCCCATGGCTGTCGCCCTTGCTGAAGGCGGCCCCCAGCAGCCAATCCGCCTGGGGCGGATGGACGATGATCCGCAGGCCCTTGGGCGGCTCGGGCAGGGTGCGGTTGGGCGACTGGTCGTGCTGGCCGTGGAATTGCGCTTCGCCGAACACCAGGAGCGCGGCGGGCTTGTCCTCCGCCGGCGGGACACCCGCCACCGGTGGAACCAGCACATACACGCTGTGATGCCGGCCATCGAAGGCCACCGAACCGTAGTCGAAGCCGTCGGGCAGCTGGGTGCGCTTGCCGACCAGGGTGTTGATGGGATTCTTGTGCAAGGGGCTGGTCGGGAAGACGCCATCCGCCCCCAGGCGCAGCCGCGCACCGATGATGTATTCCCCATGGATGTCCTCGAAGTTTTTGCCCCCGCCGAACAGGGCGTAGACCTGGTTCCCGGTGCCCGCGGCCACGCCCGCGCCGTCATGGTCGCCCTCAACCAGGAAGGTGTGGCGGTCCTTGGCCACGGTATCGGCGGAAACCTTGCTGGCGTTGCGCACCATCCACACCCTGGCCGCCTCGCCCGTCCTGGCGTTCTCCATCACGTAGAGGCAGTCCCCGTTCGGATCCACCGAGGCCTGCCCGAACACGGACCCGCCGTTGTAGCGGTCCGAGCTGGAGCCCAGGCTGAAGGAGGTGATCCTGCTCTTTCCCGAAATGCTCCCGTTCAAGGTCTTGGGATTGGCGATGAGGTAGACCTTGCCCTCCTCGGAGACCAGGTACAGCCGGTTGTTCCGGTCATCCAGGACCAGGCCGCCCCAGGCCAGGTTGATGCCCTTGAACAGGTCGCTCCTGATGCTGCGGACCGCCTCGGGCATGGCGGCGCCACTCTGGGCGGCGTGGTGGAGCTGTTCCACGTCCTGCCAGACCTGGACGGTGGAGGTGGCGTTGTCGAACAGGTACAGGCCGCCGCCCTTGTCGTCGCCGACGCAGCCGAAGGTGCCCAGGAGCGCGAGGAGGACGGCAAGCCAGGCATGCGGGAGGCGCCAATGGCGGGACGGCTGTCGGGTCAAGTTGCGCTCCATCGAATATGAGATTGCCAATGCCGCTGGCGTGGGGGTACGGAGGCGGCGGATTTAGCGCGGGCTGATCCATGGATGCCGGAAAGGGGCTGCGGGTTTCATGGGTTTCCGTGCGATAGGAGGCTAGGCAAAAAAAGCTGTCGGGCAAGGAGGGCAAGGAACGCGATTGGTCCCTTGCTTGCCAGTCTCGGTCCCGCCATCCAGGCAGGCCCGGGAGATCCTTTACGGAGCCATCGGCCCGAAGGCAGGCCTTACCGCCATCACTGAGGTTTTCCAGGAGACACGGGTTGTGGACCGGGCTTGCAAAGCCCCCTGCCTGATCGCCTTCGACACGAGGGTGGAGAGGGCGATGCCCGCCTGTCCGAGCTTCAATCGCATGCTGACGGACCCGACCATGCTGACCACCCTCAAGAACGCATGCGCTGACTTGAACGACACACTCGTTTGAAGGCAAAAAAAAGCGCTCCGAAGAGCGCTTTCCTTTTTCTGGTGCCCGCGAGCGGACTCGAACCGCTACGGCTTGTGGCCACCACCCCCTCAAGATGGCGTGTCTACCAAATTTCACCACGCGGGCCAGTTATCTAGGATGCCATGGCATGCGGCACCCGTCAACACTCACTTTCACGGCTTGGCAGGGGTCGAGCCGTGGGATGGGGCGGGTGCGGCCGGCGCTGCCGGAACGGCGGGCGCGGCCGGGACGGCGGGCTTGGGAGCCGGCGCCGACAGGGGGGTCACGCTGCGGTCCAGGACCGAGCGGTTTTCCTTGACGATGATGACTTCAATCACCAGCGAGGTGGCCATGACGCCCGCGGCCAGCCAATAGGTGAACTTGGCCAGGAACGGCGCGGAGCCCCGGGCGCCGAAGGCCGAATTGGCGCCGCCGCCGCCGAACGAGGCGCCCAGCCCTCCGCCCTTGGCTCCGGGCTGAAGCAGGATCACCGCCACCAGCAGGATGCTCACGATCACGTGCAACGTTAAAAGAAATCCACTCATGAATACTCCGAACCCCCCATCTTATCAGGAACCGGGCGTTGGGTCATGCTCCAACCACCAGCGGATCGTTTCGTCGGTCACGCCCAGCTTGGTCAGGTGCTCCGTGGCTTTCTTGATGCTCTGGCCTTCGTCGCGGCAGATCAGCAGGCGCAGCTTCCAGGCCTCGGTTGCCCTGTTGCGCAGGTCAACTTCACCGGCCTGCATGCGCTTCTCCAGCAGGAAGCCCAGGTTGTTGGCGGCCTTGCGGTGCAGCGGGGAGAGGCTCAGGGCGTGCTCGTAGGACTGGGTGGCCTCCACGCACTGGCCGCGCACTTCCTGGGCCACGCCCAGTGCGTTCCAGACGTCCGGGTCTTCCGGGGCCAGGGTCAGGGCCTGCTTGACCATGGCCAGCTGGTCCTCGGGCCGCTGCAGGTTGCGGTAGCACTCGGACAGCCCGAGGTAGGCGCTGTACTCGCCCGGATCGGCTTCCAGGGCGGTCAGGAACAGCCGCTCGCCTTCGGCGTACTGGCCCTTGTTCATGTGGATGTAGCCCATCTGCACCTGCAGGTCGGCGGCGTCGGGCTTGCGCTGCAGGGCCTCGCGGTAGCAGTGCAGGGCGTCGTCCCAGCGGCTGTCGGCGCGGGCCATGTCGCCCAGGGCAGCCCAGGGGTCGGGCGCCTGGGGATCGGTCTCGGTGGCCAGGGAGAAGTAGGAGGTGGCGCCTTCCTGGTCGCCCATGTCCCGGCGCAGCTCGCCCAGCATGGCGTAGGCTTCGGCCAGGGCGTCCAGGGGCGGGGCCAGGGCGGTGAGGTGGTGCAGTTCGGCCATGGCCAGCTCGAGGTGCCCCTGCTCGGCGAACAGCTCGGAAAGGATGAAGTAGCTGGCGGATTCCTTGGCCTGGATGCTGCGGGCCCGGTGGATGCAGCGCAGGCCGTCCTCCAGTTCGCCCTTCTTGAGCAGCAGCTCGCCCAGGCTGTGCCAGCCCCAGAAATAGAACGGATCAACTTCCAGCGCGGCCAGGAACTGGGACTCGGCGCACTTGAAGTCGCCCAGGTGCTCGCAAGTGATCCCCAGCAGCCGCAGGGTGCGGGGATCCCGGGGCTGGAGGCTGAGCGCCTTCAGCAGCCAGGTCTTGGCTTCCTGGGAGTTGTCCCGCTGCACGCACAGCAGCCCCATGAGCTCGAGGGCGCGCGGATCGCTGCCGTTCAGGGCCAGGGACGCGCGCAGCCAACGCTCGGCCTCATCGCCGCGCTGCTGCAGGAGCCGGACGAAGCCCAGGTTGCGCAGCACCGGCGCGTTCTCGGGGCTGGCATCGCGCAGGCCGGCCAACTGGCGGTACAGGTCTTCCATCTCCTCGGCGGCGGCGTGGTCGCCCAGGGCCATGATCCGCTCGAACCAGAGGTCCGGGTCCTGCTTGTTCTCGGTGAGGCTGCTCTCGAGGACCGTCCGGGCTTCCTCATGCATGCAGCGCCCGTTCAGGGCCCTGACGAACTGGAGGCGGGACTCGGGGGAAACCCCGGCCCCCTGTTTCAATTCATGGATTCTCGGGTCGAGCAGCCGGAGCCATTGACGGAGCATTGCATACCTCCAGCGGAATGACCCCAGCTTACCCTCCAGGACCGCGCGGATGCCATCGCAAAGAAACCTCAGCGCCGCAGGGCCCGGAGGGAAAGGCGGATGGCTTCGGCCAGGGGCGGCCGCTCCGCCTTCAGTTCGCCCACGATGGGGATCACCACCTCTTCCCGGAAACCCAGGTTGGTGAGGGCCGATCTCAGGTCGGCCTCCCAGGCGTCGCGCGGGCCGGCGGAGCCGGCGAGGCCGTCCAGCCCGCCCAGGCCGCCCAGCTTTTCGGAAAGCTCGAAACACAGCTTCTCGGCGGTCTTCTTGCCCACGCCGGGGATCCGGCACAGGCCCTTCACGTCCCGGCCGCGGATGGCCTGGACCAGTTCGGCCAGGGGCAGCGAACCCAGGGCGGCCAGGGCCAGCTTGGGCCCGACCCCGTCCACCTTGACCAGCAGCCGGTACAGCTGGCGCTCTTCAAGGGTGGCGAAGCCCAGCAGGCTCAGGTCGTTCTCCCGGAGCAGGGTCTCCACGTGGAGGATCGCCTCGCGCCCCTCCTCCGGCAGCAGGCCGTAGGTGCCCAGGGAAATGGCACAGAGGTAGCCGACCCCGGCGCACTCGACGAGGGCGTGGGCCGGGCTTTTCTGGATGAGGATGCCGCGCAGCCGACCGATCATCGGGAAAGTCTCCTAGGAGAAGTACTCAACACCCGACCGGAAGATCTCCATGTCCTTTTCGCCCGGCACGTTGTGCCAGACGTGGGGGGTGTAGCGCTCCGGGTGGGCCATCTTGCCGAACACCCGGCCGTCGGGGCTGGTGAGCCCCTCGATGGCCAGGGCGCTGCCGTTGGGATTGAATTCCAGGTCCAGGGTGGGGTTGCCGGCGCCGTCCACGTACTGGGTGGCCACCTGGCCCCGGGCCAGGAGGTCGCGCAGCAGCGCGTCCGGGCCGACGATGCGGCCTTCGCCGTGGGCGATGGCCACGGTGTGGATGGCGCCCGGGCGCTGGCGGGCCAGCCAGGGGCTGGCGTCGGAAACCACCCGGGTCCAGGCGAAGCGGCTGGTGTAGCGCAGGTTGTTGAAGGTCAGGGTGGGGCTCTGGGGGCCCAGTTCGCGGATCTCGCCGCAGGGCACCAGGCCAAGCTTGATGAGGGCCTGGAAGCCGTTGCAGATGCCCAGCATCAGGCCGTCCCGGGCCTTCAGCAGCCGGTGCACGGCGTCGCGCACCCGCGGGTTGCGGTAGGCGGCGGCGATGAACTTGCCGCTGCCTTCGGGCTCGTCGCCGGCGGAGAAGCCGCCGGGGATCACCACGATCTGGGCCCGGTCGATGGCCCCGGCCAGGGCCTCCAGGGAGGCTTCCACCGCCTGGGGGTCGAGGTTGCGGAACACCACGGTCTCGGTCACCGCGCCGGCCCGCTCGAAGGCGCTGGCGGTATCGTACTCGCAGTTGGTGCCGGGAAAGACCGTGAGCACCACCCGGGGCCGGACGGAGCTCCAGGCGGGCCTGGGCCGGCCCGCGGCCGGCACCGGGGCGAAGGGCGCCAGGGCCGGGGCGGTTGCTGCCAGCCGGGTGGGGAAGACGGCTTCCAGGGGGGCCTCCCAGGCCCGCAGCAGGGCCTCCAGCTCCAGCGCCTGGCCGGATACCCGGATCTGCCCGGCAGCGGTGGTGCCGCCCAGGCGGGTCCAGGCCAGCCCGGGCAGCGCCGCGGCGGGATCGCCGGCCAGCTCCAGGATGAAGCCGCCGGGCCGGGGCGCGAACCAGTCCGCGTCCGGCCGGGGTTCCAGCTCGAGCCCCACGCCGTTGCCGAACGCCATGACCGCCAGGGCCGGCGCCAGGCCCTCCAGGCCCAGGGCCTTGGCCGCCAGCACCCGGCCCGCGCGCACCGCCTTGCCCACCCCGGCGTAGATCGCGTGCAGCGCCGCCCAGTCGGGCAGCGCCTCGGCGTCCCGGGGCAGCTCCACCAGCACCACCGCGTGGCCCGGGCCCTTGAATTCGGGGCTGGCCACCTGGTCCGCCCGCACCACCGCCACGGCGAACGCCACCAGGGTGGGCGGCACGTCCAGGTCCTTGAAGGTGCCCGACATGGAATCCTTGCCGCCGATCGCCGGGGTGCCCAGCTCCAGCTCCGCGCGCAGCGCGCCCAGCAGCGCGGCCATGGGCTGGCCCCAGCGCAGCGGGTCGGCCGCGGGCTTGCCGAAGTACTCCTGCAGGGTGAAGCGCAGGGCGCGGTGGTCCGCGCCCACCGCCGCCAGCCGCGCCGCGGCCTGGACGTGGGCCCAGACGGCGCCGTGGAAGGGGCTCCAGCGGCTGACGGCGGGCATGAAGCCGTGGGCCATGGCGCTGGCGGAGAGGGTTTCGCCGCCCTGCACCGGGAACTTGGCCACCATGGCGTCGGCCGGCGTGCGCCGGCGGCTGCCGCCGTAGGGCGCCAGCACCGAGGCCGCGCCGATGGTGCAGTCGAACTTCTCGGCCAGGCCGCGCTGGCTGCAGGTGTTCAGGTCCTGCAGCGACGCGGTCCAGGCCTGGGCCAGGCCGGCCACGGCGGGGCCGCGGAACGGGTCCGCCAGCGGGTCGGGGGCCGGGATGCTGGCGTCGGTGAACTGGGGCGCACCGTTGCTGTCCAGGAAGGCCCGGCTCAGGTCGGCGATGGTGCGGCCGCGCCAGGCCATGGTCAGCCGGGGTTCGGCGGTGACTTCGGCCACCAGGGTGGCCTCCAGGTTCTCCTGGGCGGCCAGGGCGACCAAGGCCGGGGCGTCGGCCCGGGCCACCACCACCGCCATGCGCTCCTGGCTTTCGGCGATGGCCAGCTCGGTGCCGTTCAGGCCTTCGTACTTGCGCGGCACCTGGTCCAGGTCGATCCGGATGCCCTCGGCCAGCTCGCCGATCGCCACCGCCACGCCGCCGGCGCCGAAGTCGTTGCACTTCTTCACCAGCCGGCAGAACCCGGGGCTGCGGAACAGGCGTTGGAGCTTGCGTTCCATCGGCGGATCGCCCTTCTGCACCTCGGCCCCGCACTTCTCGATGGACTGCTCGGTGTGCGCCTTGGAACTGCCGGTGGCGCCGCCGATGCCGTCCCGGCCGGTGCGGCCGCCCACCAGGATGATCACGTCGCCGGGCACCGGCTCCTCCCGGCGCACCTGGGCCCGGGGCACCGCGCCCACCACCGCGCCGATCTCCATGCGCTTGGCCACATAGCCGGGGTCGTAGTATTCGGTCACCTGGCCGGTGCACAGGCCGATCTGGTTGCCGTAGGAGGCGAAGCCCTGGGCCGCCTCCTGGGTGATCTTGCGCTGGGGCAGCTTGCCGGGGATGGTCTCGGCCACGGCGGCCCGGGGGTCGCCGCTGCCGGTGACCCGCATGGACTGGTAGACGTAGGCCCGCCCGCTCAGGGGGTCGCGGATGGCGCCGCCCAGGCAGGTGGCGGCCCCGCCGAACGGCTCGATCTCGGTGGGGTGGTTGTGCGTCTCGTTCTTGAACATCAGCAGCCAGGGCTCCCGGCCGCCCGGGGCGCCGGTGTGGTCGATGTCGACGATCACCGAACAGGCGTTGATCTCGCTGGTCTGCTCCTGGTCCTCCAGCCGGCCCGCCTTGCGCATGGCCCGGGCCGCCAGCAGGGCCATGTCCATGAGGCACTCGGGCTTGTCGGCCAGGCCGAGCTCGGCCCGCAGCGCGCGGTAGTCCTGGTAGGTCCGGCGGATGGGCTCGGCCAGGGGTCCTTCCGCCACCGCCACGCCGGTGATGCGGGTGAGGAAGGTGGTGTGCCGGCAGTGGTCGGACCAGTAGGTGTCCAGCAGCCTCAGTTCGGTTTCCGAGGGATCGCGCCGTTCCTCGTCCCGGAAGTACGCCTGGGTGTGCAGCAGGTCGGCCAGGGTCATGGCCAGCCCCATGCGGCCGTGCAGTTCCAGCAGCGCGGCTTCCGCGGCCGAACGGAACCCGGCCAGGATCTCCACCTCGTCCGGGGCGGGCAGGGCCGGGCTCAGGGTGGCGGGCTTGGCCGGCGAGGCTGCGCGGCTGTCCACCGGGTTGATCAGGTAGCCGCGCAGCCGGGCCAGGTCGCCGGCCGTGAGCGGGCCCCGGAACACGTAGACCCGGGCCCCGGCCACGCAGGGCCGCACCCCGTGCGAAAGCAGCTGCAGGCACTGGGCCGCGCTGTCGGCGCGCTGGTCGAACTGGCCCGGCAGATACTCCACCGCCAGGGCCGTCTCGTCCGGGGCCAGCGGCAGCTCCTCGTCGTACACCGCATCCACCGGAGGTTCGGCGAACACGGTCCAGCGGGCCGCCTCCAGGTGGGCGTCGGACAGCCCCTCCACGTCGTAGCGGACCACCAGCCGCACCCCGGCCAGCACGGTGATGCCCAGGTGCTCGCGCAGGTCCTGCAGCAGCCTGGCGGCTTCCACGGCGTAGGGAGGCAGTTTTTCCACGAAGAGGCGGCGGATGGCGGTCATGGTTTCGGCTTCCCTAAAAATGAAGAGGGCCGCCCGGTCGCGGCCTGGATGATGGGGACAATATAGCATTCGCCGCGCGGGGTCCGCGCCAACGTGGTGGCTTTTTGCTAGGCTCTAGCAGGGGGCAACATGAAAATCCTGCTCATCGGTTCCGGCGGCCGGGAACACGCGATGGCTTTGAAATTGAAGGCGGGAAGCCTGCCGGTTGAGCTGTTCGCGGCCCCGGGCAGCGACGCCCTGGCCGAGCTGGGCATCTGCCTGCCGTTCCAGGCCGGGGACCTGGAGGGGATCACCGCCTGGTGCGCCGAGCACCGGCCCGAGCTGGTGCTGGTGGGGCCGGAGGCGCCGCTGGTGGCGGGCCTGGCGGACCGGTTGCGGGCGCAGGGCATCGCCGTGTTCGGCCACGACAGGGCCACCGCCAGGCTGGAAGGCAGCAAGGCCTTCGCCAAGGACTTCATGTTCCGCCACCGGATCCCCTGCGCCGCCAGCGCGACCTTCACCGAGCTGGAGCCGGCCGAGGCGGCTGTCCGCGGCTGGGCCTACGGCTTCCCCATCGTCCTGAAGGCCGACGGCCTGGCGGCGGGGAAGGGGGTGGTGCTGGCCTCCAGCAAGGGCGAGGCCCTGGCGACCCTGCGCGCCTTCATGGCCGGCCAGTTCGGCGACGCCTCCCGCACCGTGGTGCTGGAGGAACCGCTGATCGGCATGGAGCTGTCCCTGCATGTGCTGGCCGACGTGGACGCGGAGCACGCGGCCTTCGCCGTGCTGCCGCCCTGCCAGGACCACAAGCGCATCTTCGACGGCGACAAGGGGCCCAACACCGGCGGCATGGGCGCCTTCGGCCCGCTGCCGTTCCTGCGCCCTCAGGACCTGGACCGGCTCACCGAGGAGCTGGTGGCGCCGACCATCCGCGGCCTGCGCGAGGACGGCCTCCCGGCTCGCGGCGTGCTGTTCCTGGGGGTCATGTGGACGCCCCGGGGACCGAGGCTGCTGGAGTACAACGTGCGCTTCGGCGATCCGGAAACCCAGGTGCTCATGGAGCTGCTGGACGAGGACCTGGCCCCGCTGCTGCTGGAGGTGGCCCAGGGCCGGCTGGAGCGCGGCGCGCTGGCCCTGCGCGATGGTTGCGCCATCGCCGTGGTGCTGGCCGCCGAGGGCTATCCGGAGAGCGCGAAGCAGGGCGTCGCCATCAGCCTCGCCGATCCCGCGGCCACCGTCATCCATGCCGGCACCCGCCGGGGCGCCGACGGTGGCTGGCTGACCAACGGGGGCCGGGTGCTCGACCTGGTCGCCGTGGCGCCCGACCTGGCCCAGGCGCGGGAACGGATCGAGGCGGCCATCGCCCGGGTCGGCTGGCCGGGCATGCAGGTGCGCCGCGACATCGGCCTGCGCGCCCTGAACCATGCCAGGGCCGGTCGCAACGTCGCCGACCCGTTCGCCTGAAAATCGTTGACCTCGCCGCCCAGCCGTGGGAAAGTGGAAGTCCCCCCAGAGGTGTAACGGTGTTACTTCATCCCAATCCAGCTGCGTGATCGAGATCAACTGATCGGAATACTTGCCGAGCTGGCAAGGGACACCAAGGTGGAAAGTGAAACCCGCGCGACCGTCGGGCGCATCCTCGAGGATGTCCGCCAGAACGGGCTGGACGCGGTGTTCCGGCTTACCCGGGAACTGGACGGGGTGGCGCTGGACGCCGGCAGCTTCCGGGTGGACCCCGCGGCGGCCCGGGCGGCCCTGGCGGGATTGCGCGCCAGCGCCCCGGACCTCATCGGCGACCTGGAAGGCATGGTGGACGGCATCCGCCGGTTCGCCCGGGGCCAGAAGGCCGCCCTGCGCGACCTGGACCTGGCGCTCCCCGGCGGCGGCCGGGCCCGGGAACGCTGGCTGCCCATGCGCACCGCGGGCGTCTACATCCCCGGCGGGCGGGCCTTCTATCCTTCCACCCTGGCCATGACCGTCATTCCGGCCCAGGAGGCCGGGGTGGCGCGGATCGTCGGGGTCACGCCGCCCAAGCCCGGCGGGCCCGATCCCCTGGTGCTGGCCACGGCGGCCCTGCTGGAGCTTGAAGAACTCTACACCGTGGGCGGCGCCCAGGCGGTGGGCTGGATGGTCTACGGCGAACCCCGGGTGGACCTGGTGGCCGGGCCCGGCAACCGCTTCGTGGCCGAGGCCAAGCGCCAGCTGGTGGGCAGCTGCGGCATCGATTCCCTGGCCGGGCCCTCGGAGGTGCTGGTGATCGCCGACGGCGCCGCCGACCCCGCCACCGTGGCGGAGGACCTCCTGGCCCAGGCCGAGCATGATCCCGACGCCGCCGCGGTGCTGGTCTCCGACGCCCCGGCGCTGCTGGCGGAGGTGGCGGAACGCCTGGCCCAGCGGGTCCAGGAGAGCCCCAGGCGGGCCATCCTGGAAGTCAGCCTGGGCCGCCACGGCCGGCTGATCCAGGCGGACCGGGAGCTGGCCATCGCCTTCGCCCAGGCCTGGGCCCCGGAACACCTGGAACTCTCCGTGGCCGATCCCGAATCCTGGCTGCCCGGGCTCACCACCGCCGGCGCCCTGTTCCTGGGCGAAGCCAGCGCCGAAGTGTTCGGCGACTACGGCGCCGGCCCCAACCACGTGCTGCCCACCGGCGGCTCGGGCCGCTTCTCCAGCCCCCTGGGCGTGGCCACCTTCATGAAGCGCCAGACCGTGCTGGCGCTGGAACCGGCCCTGGCCGGCGCCCTGGCGCCCCGGGTGGCCCGGCTGGCCGAGGCCGAAGGCCTGCCGCACCACGCCCAGAGCGCCCGGCGCCGTACCCTTTCGCATCATTCCTAGGCAGCCGGCGCCGGATTCCCATATCCTGAGCGCCGGCCCGCCCCTCAAGCTCCGTCTGTCCATCCCTGGAGGCCGCATGCCCCTGATCAGACCCGAATTCCAGAAGCTCCACGGCTATGTGCGCCCCCACGGCGAGGGCAAGGGACAGACCCTGGCCCGGCTGCACCTGAACGAAGCCGCCAAGGGCTGGCCCGACAGCGCCCGCAAGGCGCTCATGGCCCGGCTGGAGACCCAGCCGTTCCAGCACTACCCGGAGCGCCAGGAGGAACTGACCGCCCGGCTCGGCCGGGCCTTGGGCGCCCCGGAAGGCGGCGTGCTGCTGGGCCCCTCCAGCGGCGCGCTGCTGGACCTGGTGGTGCTGGCCGGGGTCGCGCCCGGCGAGGCCGTGGCCTACCCGGAGCCCGGCTTCAGCCTGTACCCGGCCCTGGCCGCGCGGCACGGGGTGCGCGGCATCCCGGTGCCGATCGGCAACGGCTTCCCGCTGGAACCCTGGCAGAAGCTGCTGGAGCAGGACCCACCGCGCCAGCTCTGGCTCACCCTGCCCAACAACCCCACCGGCACCTGGCTTTCGCCCTGGGAGCTGGAGCCCCTGCTGAAGGCGGCGGCGGCGTTGCCGGATCCGCCGCTGATCGTGCTGGACGAGGCCTACGCCGAATTCGCGCCGCTCACCCACCGCCTGGCGGTGGACCGCTACCCCAACCTGATCCTGCTGCGTACCTTCAGCAAGGCCCTGGCCAGCGCGGGCTGGCGCCTGGGCTACCTGGTGGGCGCCCCGGAGCTGATCGCGCCGCTGGCCGCCCTGCATCTGCCCTACAGCATCCCCGCCCCGGCCCTGGAGGCCCTGGACGTGGCCCTGGACTTCAGGGCCGTGTTCGCCCAGCAGGCCCGGGAAGTGCCCGAGCGCCGGGACCGCCTGGCCGAAGCCCTGGGTGAGCGGGTGGCCGCGGTGAGCGCGGCCAATTTCCTGTTCGTGCGCCCCGATCCCGGCCCCGCCTTGCGCGCGGCCGGCATCCAGTCCCGGGCCCTGCCGGAGCTGGGCGCCGGGCGGATCACCGTGGGCACCGAGGACGAGACCCGCGCCGTGGCCGAGGCCCTGGGCGGCGTGCTGGCCGAGCCCCGGCCCCTGACGCCGCGCCGGCTGCTGGCCCTGGACATGGACGGCGTGCTGGTGGACGGCGATCCCGGCTTCATGAACGCGGTGGCCAAGGCGCTGGGCGAGCTGGTGCCGGACCTGCCGTGGATGGACGCCCACTATCTGGCCTTCAAGCAGGTGGCCGGGTTCAACAACGACTACCGGGTCTGCGCCGCCGCCGTGGCCCTGGCGGAGCGGGGCGAGCTGGACACCCTGTGGTCCGCCCCGGGCACCGGCTTCCCGCACCTGGAGGCGCGCATCCAGGCCCTGGAGCCCACCTGCGCCGAGGCCGTCACCCGCTGGTACAAGTCGGTGCCGCCCCCGGACACCGCCCTGGTCAGCCAGGCCGAGCTGGAGTCGCTGGGCTGGGACCTTGCGGTGCTCACCGGGCGCAACTACGAGGAGCTGGAAACCGGCTTCCAGGTGCTGGGCTTCCGCCTGCCGGCGGTGGCCGATTCGGGCGCGCACCTGCGCAAGCCCATGCCCGGCGGCCTGCTGCAGCTGGCCGACGCGTTCCAGGCCGAGGAGATCGTCTTCGTCGGCGACACCCGGGATGACGCCCAGGCGCTGCGCCTGGCCCGGGAAGCCCGGCCCGACCTGGTGTGGACCTTCGCCGCGGTGGGACCGCTGCGCGACGCCATCGCCCGGGAAGTGGACCTGCGGGCGCCCAGCCTCAGGGCCCTGCTGTCGGTCATGAAAGGAGCCCGCTCATGAGAACCGCCACGCTGGAACGCGTCACCGGCGAGACCAAGGTCAGGGTGGCCCTGGATCTGGACGGCGGGCCCGCCAAGGTGGCCACCGGCCTCGCCTTCTTCGACCACATGCTCATGCAGCTGGCCCGGCACGGCGGCCTGGGACTGGAAGTGGAGGCCACCGGCGACCTGGAGGTGGACGGCCACCACCTGGTGGAGGACGTGGGCCTGTGCCTGGGCGAGGCCCTGAAGGAGGCCCTGGGCGACAAGGCCGGCATCGCCCGGTTCGGCGAGGCCCACGTGCCCCTGGACGAGTCCCTGGCCCGGGTCGTGGTGGACCTGTCGGGCCGGCCCTGGTGCCACTACGACGTCAAGCTGCCGGCGCTGATCCTCGGCAACGGCTTCCACCCGGAACTGGCCCGGGAGTTCTTCATCGCCTTCGCCCAGCGCGGCGCGTTCGACCTGCACGCCACCATCCTCTACGGCGAGAACACCCACCACCAGCTGGAGGCCCTGTTCAAGGCCCTGGCCGTGGCCCTCAAGCGCGCCCTCAGGCGCGAGGGCGAAGGCATCCCCTCGACCAAAGGCACGCTGACCGCATAGGAGTCCCCATGATCACGCTCATCGATTACGGCGCGGGCAACCTGCACTCCCTGCAGGGCGCCCTCACCCGCCTGGGCTTCCAGAGCGTGCGGGCGGTGACCCCGGCCGAGGCTCCGGAAGGCGGCACCCTGGTGCTGCCCGGGGTGGGCCACTTCACCGCCGCCCGGGCCGCCCTGGTGGAACGCGGCTGGTGGGACGCGCTGCCGCCCCTGGTGGCCGCCGGGCGCCCGCTGCTGGGCATTTGCCTGGGCCTGCAACTGCTGGCCGAAGGCAGCGAGGAAAGCCCCGGCGCCGCCGGCCTGGGCCTGCTGCCCGGAGTCTCCCGGCTCCTGGGGCCCGGGGTGAAGGTGCCCAACATGGGCTGGGCCAAGGTCCAGGCCCTGAAGGCCCACCCCGCCCTGCCGGACTTCAAGGAGGACTGGCTCTACTTCGTGCACAGCTACGCGCTCGACACCGACGCCGAGACCGTCCTGGCCTCGACCCACGGCCGGCCGTTCTCGGCCATGCAGGCCCGGGGCCGGGTGCTGGGCTTCCAGGGCCACCCGGAGAAGTCCGGGCCCTTCGGCGAAAGCCTGCTGCGCGGCGTGCTGGGCTGGATGGGGGAGACATGCGCCTGATCCCCTCCATGGACCTCCTGGGCGGCCAGGTGGTGCGCCTGCTCAAGGGCGAACGGCAAAGCGCCTTCGTCTACCCCACCACGCCCGAAGCCTGGATCAAGCGCCTGGTGGACGCCGGCGCCCGGCGCATCCACCTGGTCGATCTGGACGCGGCCTTCGGGGAAGCGCCCCAGCGGGCCCTGCGCGGCTTCGCCAAGGCCTGGCCCGGCGTGCGCTTCCAGCTGGGCGGCGGCCTGCGCTCGCGCGAGGCGGTGCTGCGGGTCCAGGACGACGGCTTCGACGCCGTGCTCGGTACCCTGGCCATGGAAACGCCCGAGGCGCTCGAAGGCCTGGACCCGTCCCGGCTGATCGCCGCCCTGGACCTGCGTGCCGGCGCCCCGGTGGTGCGCGGCTGGACCCAAGCATCGGCCCGGTCCCTTGAGGCCGTGGCCGCCCCCCTGAGGGCCCTGGGCATCGACCGCGCCCTGGTCACCGACGTGGAACGGGACGGCGCCATGACCGGCCCCGGCCTGGAAGCGCTGGCCCAGGTGGCGGCGCTCGGCTTCCGGGTGCAGGCTTCGGGCGGACTGCGGGATTTGCACGACCTGGCCCTGATCGCCGCGGTCCCCGGGGCGCAAGCCGCCATCTCGGGCAAGGCGCTGCTCGACGGGCGCATGACGCCGGAAGATCCGGCAGTCCGGGCGGCCATGGCCGCCCCTGAAGGAGCCGACTGATGGCCGCCAAACGCATCATCCCCTGCCTCGACGTCAAGGACGCCCGCGTGGTCAAGGGCATCAACTTCAAGGGCCTGCGCGACATGGGCCATCCCGCCGAAATGGGCGTGCGCTACGGCCTGGAGGGCGCCGACGAACTGGTGTTCCTGGATATCGTCGCGTCCGAAGAGGGCCGCACCACAAGGGAAGCCTGGGTGCGCGAAGTGGCCGCGACCTTGAGCATCCCGTTCACCGTGGGCGGCGGCGTTTCCAGCGTGGAGGGCATCCGCCGGCTGCTGCGGGCCGGCGCCGACAAGGTGGCGCTGAACACCGCCGCCATCGCCGATCCGCCGCTGATCACCCAGGCCGCCGCCGCCTTCGGCCGGCAGTGCGTGGTGGTGGCGGTGGACGTGGCCCGGGACCCCGAGCTGGGCTGGCGGGTGTTCGCCAAGGGCGGCAACGTCCCCACCGAGCACGCCGCCGGCGCCTGGCTGCGCGAGCTGGAGGACCGGGGCGCCGGCGAGATCCTGCTCACCTCCATCGACCGGGACGGCACCGAGCTGGGCTTCGACCTGGACATCCTCGACCAGGCCGCCGGCCTCTCCATTCCGGTGATCGCCTCGGGCGGCGCCGGCAGCCGCGAGCACTTCCTGGAAGCGTTCCGGCACGGCGCCGAGGGGGCGCTGGCCGCTACCCTGTTCCACGAGGAGCGGCTGCGCATTTCCGCATTGAAGGCATTCCTGGCCCAAGAGGGCATTGAGGTTAGACCATGAGCATCGCCGCAATGGACAAGATCAAGTTCGACCCCCAGGGCCTCATCCCGGCGGTGGTCCAGGCCCCAGGCGGAGAAGTGCGCATGGTCGGCTACATGAACGCCGACGCCCTCGCCCGCACCCTGGAGACCGGCTGGGTCACCTTCTGGAGCCGCAGCCGCAACCAGCTCTGGGTCAAGGGCGAGACCAGCGGCAACCGGCTGAAGTTCCAGGATATCTTCCTGGACTGCGACGGCGACACCCTGCTGGTGATCGCCGAACCGCAGGGGCCCACCTGCCACCGCGGCACCCCGTCCTGCTTCGACGGCCTGGCCCCGGTGGCCTGGCTGGGCCACCTGGAAGCCACCCTGGGCGAACGCAAGCGCGGCGCCGGCCCCGACGGCAGCTACACCCAGAAGCTGTTCCACCGGGGCCCCGAGCGGATCGGCAAGAAGGTGGTGGAAGAGGCCGGGGAGACCGCCATCGCCGCCATGGCCCTGCGCTATGAGCCCACCCCCGAACGGCGCACCGACCTGATCAACGAGGCCGCCGACCTGCTGTTCCACCTGCAGGTGCTGCTGGTGGACCAGGGCCTCGGCCTGAAGGACCTGGCCGAAGCCCTCAAGGCCCGGAGTCACTGATGCCGACCCACACCCCCAGCTTCCCCGACCTGCTGTTCGACGACGCCGCCCGGCTGCGCCGCTGGGAAACCCAGCTGATGAACCACCTGGACGGCGCCGGCTACCGGGAGCTGCATCCCAGCCTGGTCATGCGCAACCCGGTCAACCCTTCCACCGTGCGCTTCTTCGACGGCGACGAGCTGGTGGCGCTGCGCTGGGATTTCACCGAAGCCCTGGCCCGCACCCTGGTGCGCCGGTTCCAGGAGCCGCCCCGGCGCATCAGCTACGCCGGGCCGGTGTTCCGCCGCCCGGCCAACTCCTGGGACCCCGTGGAGCGCCTGGAAGTGGGCTGCGAGCACATCCAGGCCGACCCGGACCAGCGCACCGAGGCCGACCGGGAACTGGCGCGCCTGCTCATGGCGGTGCCGGCCCTGCTGGGGCTCGAGGGCTGCCTGCTGCACATCGGCCACGCCGCCCTGCTGCGCCGGCCCATGGAGGCCGAGGGCATCCCGGCCGAGCTGGGCCAGGAAGTGGCCCGGGTGCTGGACCGGCGCGCCATCCACCGCGCCGCGGAACTGCTGGACGGCCACCCGGCCAGGGCCCGGCTGCTGGCCCATGCCGAGATCCTGCTGTCCGGCCCGGACGGTCCCGGCAGCCTGGCCGACCTGGCCCGGGGCCCCTACGGCGCCCTGCTGGAGACCGAGGCCGAACAACTGGGCCGGGTGCTGTCCGCGCTTTCCGCCCAGCTGCCCCAAGGGCTCACCCTGCGCCTGGACCTGGGCGACCTGCGCGGCCTGGGCTACTACAGCGGCCCGACCCTGCGGCTGTGGGCCCCGGGCGCCCAGCGTGAACTGGCCTCCGGCGGCCGCTACGACGGCCTCTACCCGGAGATGGGCCGGCCCTGGTTCGCCGCCGGATTCTGCGTGCGCCTCACCACCCTGCTGGAACTGGGCGACAACCACGAAGGTGACAAATGAAGCCGCTGCTGATCGCCCTGCCCAAGGGCCGCCTGGAAGATGAACTGCTGCCGCGCCTGAAGGGCAGCGCCTTCGAGCTGGACCCGCGTGCCCTCAAGTCGCGCAAGCTGCGCATCCCCATGGCCGATCCGTCCCTGGCGGCGATCCTGCTCAAGGGCGCGGACCTGCCGCGCTACGTGGCCGGCGGCGTGGCCGCCCTGGGCGTGGTCGGCTCGGACATCCTGGACGAATGCCCGGTGGACCTGATGGAACTGAGCGACCTGAACTTCGGCGTCTGCCGGCTGTCCCTGTGCGCCCCCGAGCGCACCACCCTGGACATGCTGCGCCGCAAGCCGCACCTGCGCATCGCCACCAAGTTCATCGGCGCCACCGGGCGCTGGCTGGGCCAGGAGGGCCTCACCGCCGAGCTGGTGCCGCTGCAGAGCAGCGTGGAACTGGCCCCGGTGCTGGGCCTGGCCGATGCCATCGTCGACCTGGTGCAGAGCGGCAGGACCCTGCTGGCCCACCACCTGGTGGAGCTCACCACCCTGGGCAAGGCCTCGGCCCGGCTGGTGGCGTGCCGGGGCACCTTCCTCAGCGAACCGGACCGGATCGGGCCGCTGGCCAAGACGCTGGCCGGGCTGCTCAAGGCCGCGCCGTCCCAGTAGGCGCCCGGATCACCGGTTAGCATAGGGGATGAGCAAATCACGCGTCGCCGCCCTGTACGGCATCCTGGTATCCGTTCTGTGGGGCTTGTCGTTCCTCAGCATCAAAGTCGCCCTGGTGGAGATTCCGCCCATGACCATGGCGGTGGCCCGGTTCGTCATCGCCTGCGCTGTCCTGCCGGTCATCGCCCGGTTGACCGGGGAGAGCCTCCGGGTGGCCGCCGCCGACCTGCCGGCCTTGGCCGTGGGCGGGTTCACCGGGGTGACCTTGTATTTCTACGGGGAAAACCACGGGGTCGCCCTGCTGTCCGCTTCGGAATCTTCGCTGATCATCAGCTTCGTCCCGGTGCTGTCGGTCCTCGCCGAGCGGGTGTTCCAGGGGGTCCGGCTCGGGACCCGGGTGTATCTGGGCGCGGCGCTGTCCACGGCGGGGGTGATCCTGATCGCCGCCCGGTCCGCCGGCACCACCACCTCCCGCACCGGCTACCTGTACATGACGGTCGCCATCCTGGCCTGGGTGGTCTACGGCCAGGTGACCCGCAAGGCGGGCAAGCGCCACGGGCTGATCGCCGTGTCCTTCTGGCAGTGCCTGTTCGGGCTCATCGGCTGCGTGCCGTTCGCCCTGACCGAAACCGCCGCGTGGCGGATGCCCGGCCTCGCCGCGGTGCTGAACGTGGGCTATCTGGGGGTGTTCTGCTCGGCGGCGGGCTACTGGCTGTACATCGCCACCCTGAACGCCCTGGGCAGCGGCAAGGCCAGCATCTACCTCAACCTGATCCCGGTGGTCGCGGTGGCCGCCGCCTACCTGATCCTGGGCGAGCGGCTGGGCCCGCTGCAACTGCTGGGCGGCGCGGTGGTGGTGGCCGGCGTGTTCCTGGCGACCGGGGCCGCCGCCGGGGTCAACCTACGGGCGCAGCGCCTGCTCGATCAATGACTCCAGCGCGTTCCGGGCCCACTGGACGGCCCGGGGTTCGCGCAGCATGCGGGCGGCATGGTGGTAGGCCAGGCAGATGGCCCTGAATTCGAAGGCCAGCTGCTCCCGGTCCCGCCCGGGGGCGGCGAAGCCGAACACTTCCACCGCCCGCGCCAGGCTGCGCCGCTGGATGCGCGACAGCGCCTCGCGCACCGGGCCGTCCCGGTCATCGAACTCGATGCAGGCGCCGGTGATGGGGCAGCCGCCGGGCAGGCCGGGATCATCGATCCAGCCCTGGATGGCTTGGAACAGGAAGCGCACCCGGTCCGGGCCCGGCGGCAGCCGCAGCGCGGGCGCGGTGCGTTCGCCCACCCGCGCCGCGGCGTGCTCCAGGGTGGCGATCTGCAAGGCCTCCTTGGAACCGAAGTGGGCGAACAGGCCGCTCTTGGACATGTCCAGCTCCGCGGCCAGGACGCCGATGCTCAGGCCCTCCAGCCCGTCCTGGCTGGCGCAGCGCACCGCCTCGTCCAGGATCCGCGTCCGGGTGCTGTCGCCTTTTTCCGCCAAATCACCCCTCATAGGGAAGCAGCGAAGCCCCTACCGCAAGGTCCTCTGCCGACTGCCACTGCTCAAGGATATGGCGGGCTTCGGCGGGAAGGGTGAATGATTCCTGCGGCCCGGGGAACCGCCCTTCCCGGACGTCCTCGCCCCACTCCGCCAGGGCGCCGCGGATCTGCTCGAAGGCGTTCAGGTAGACCCGAACGAACTTCGGCGGCAGATCCGGCGTGAGGCCGACGATGTCGTGGAACACCAGCACCTGGCCGGAGCAGCCGGGTCCCGCCCCGATGCCGATGGTCGGCACGTCCAGTTCCTCGGTGACCCGGGCCGCCAGCTCCGCCGGGATGCCCTCCAGCAGGACGCTGAAACACCCGGCGTCCTGCAGCCGGAGCGCGTCCTCCAGCAGCTCCACGGCCGCATTGGCGGCCCGCCCCTGGACCTTGTAGCCGCCCATGCGGTGGATCGACTGGGGGGTCAGGCCCAGGTGGGCCATCACCGGGATCTCCGCGTCCACCAGGGCCTGGACCACCGGGACCCGCTTGCGGCCCCCCTCCAGCTTGACCGCCTGGGCACCTTGCTGGATGAAGCGGCCCGCGTTGCGGATGGTTTCCTTCGTCCCCAGGTGGTAGCTCAGGTACGGCATGTCCACCATCAGGAACGCCCGGGGCCGGGTGCGCACCACGGCGCCCAGGTGGTGGGCCATCATCGCCATGGAAACCGGCAGGGTGTTGTCGAAGCCCAGACAGACGTTGCCGACGCTGTCCCCCACCAGCAGCATGTCCACGCCGGCGGCCTCGGCGATGCGGGCCGTGACCGAATCGTAGGCGGTGGTCATCACCAGTTTCCGTCCCTCGGCCTTCCAGCGCTGAAGCTCCGGGATCGTGACGCTGCTTTGAGCATTTGAAGCGTGACTCATGGTTGCCTCCGGTCCAGGCCCTTTGCTCGGGTCCCGGCCAGTGATCAATATGCCCGCATCTCCGATCGCCGTCCAGGTTGGCCCCTTGCGGAGCGGCTCTGAGTGTTATAATTTAATACGAACGTTCGTGCCAAATATTCTCTTCCAGGAGCCGCCATGTCCCCCACCCCGCTCACCCCCCAGGACCTCCAGCAGTCCGTCAACTTCGCCAGCGCCCAGTTCGGCAGCCCGGCCCGGTGGCGGGAATATGTGCAGGACCACCCGCGCCGGGGCAAGGTGGAGGGCAAGGTCTTCCTGGGCGCGCTCATGGGGCTCACGGGCATGGAGGTGTCCTTCGGCTCCATGCTGCCCGGGGAATCGATCCCCTTCCTGCACACCCACGCCCAGAACGAGGAGCTGTACGTGGTCCTCTCCGGCGAGGGGGAGATGCAGGTGGACGGCGAGCGGATCCCCTTGCGCCCCGGCAGCGCCGTGCGCATCGCCCCGGCGGGCCTGCGCGCCTGGCGCGCCTCCGGCAGCGAGCCGATGGCCTACCTGGTGATCCAGGCCAAGGCGGGCAGCCTGGAGCAGGCCAACGCCAAGGACGGCCTCCGGCCGGCAGTCGAACTGCGTTGGTGAAGCAAAGTCTATGGTTGGACTAATTGTTTGACAAAATTTATATGGGGACTACCTTGAAGGGCTGAGGCGACGCCATGCCGCACTTCACTTCCCCGCTGCAACCGGAAACCCGGGCCTATTCACCCATGGAAATGGGTGAGGCGGCCCTGGCCGGGTTCTTCTTCATCGCCGAGCGCTGGGGCCTGGACACCCGCGAGCAGTTGGCCCTGCTGGGCCAACCGGCCCGGTCCACCTTCTTCGCCTGGAAGAAATCCCGCAAGGCCGTGCTGCCCCAGGACACCTTGGAGCGGATCAGCTATCTGCTGGGCATCTGGAAGGCGCTGCGCATCCTGATCCCGGACGGACGGCAGGCCGAAGCCTGGGTGAAGCGACCCAACGACAACCCGTTGTTCGAGGGCGAGGCCCCCATCGTACGCCTGACCCGCGGGCAGATCATGGATCTGGCCGATGTGCGCCGGCTCCTGGATGCCCGGAGGGGGGTGTGGTAACGCCCGAGTTGGCGGCCATCCGCTGGGCCAAGGCGATCCGGATCGTCGCCACCCGGTTTCCCGCCGTGGACCTCTGGGAGGGCCTGCCCAAGGACCTGTGGGACCGGCTGGGGCAGATCGAGGACCTCACCAACCCGAGGCTGCGCAAGGGGGCCACGGCGGCCTCCAGCTTCATCCAGTGGCCGTTCAGCAACCCGCGGGCCGGCCGCTTCTCGACCGAGTCCCTGGGGGCCTTCTACGCGGCCCGCGGGGAGCCGGCGGCCATCGCCGAAACGGTCCACTACCAGGCGCTGCGCTGCCGGGAGGACCGCCTCGAACCGCACGAATTCGATATGCGGGTGCTGGCGGCCCGGATCGAAGGCAGCTTCCATGATGTCCGTGGCGCCAAGGCGCAGGCCTTCGCCGGGATCATGGATCCCGATTGCCACCGGGCTGGGCGGCTCCTGGCGGAAGATCTGGCCAGGGCCGGCTCGGCGGGCGTGCTGTTCGATTCGGTGCGCGATCCCGCCCACGGGCCCTGCGTGGCCGCGTTCACCCCCGCGGTGGTGCTGGCCTGCGCGCATCTGCGCTACCTGACCTGCCGCTGGACCGGGCAGCAGGTTCGTGTGGTCTTCGAGAAAAGGCCCTACCTGCCCGCCTGAGTCTCCCGATGCCAGCCAACAGTGACCGGCTTGCCCGGCTCCGGCAGCTTGGCCCAGTGATCGCTGATGAAGACCTTGTACTGCCCCCCCGGCTTGAGGTCCAGGGCGATCAGGCTGGTGGCGGGATCCTGGGTGCCGCCCCGGGTCATGTGGCCGTAGGCCGCGGCCTGGTAGCCGGTGAAGCCGTAGTGGTAGTCGTCCGGCGCCTCCACCAGGGTGGCGTAGAACACGTAGGTGCCGGGGACTTTCATCTGCACCGGCAGGTACGGGGTGTGCGGGCCGTAGGCGAACTTGGTGGTCTGGCCGGTGGCGACCTCCTGGGCGTACACCGTCGCGGCGAAGGTGTTGTCGTTGTCGTAGATGACGAACTTGATGCGCACCGATGCGGGCTTCGGGCCGCAGCACAGCAGCAGGGGCAGCAGCAAAGACAGGGCGGTACGAGGCTGGCGCATGGGCTCACCCGGTCAGGCGTTCGCGGCGCAGGTGCGCCGGGGTGGCAGGTTCGAAGCGCTTCCAGGCCCGGCGCATCTGCTCGGCCGAGGAAAAGCCCACCATCTCGGCCACCAGGTTCAGGTTGAGCCCGGGTTGCCCCAGCAGCTCCCGGGCGGCGGCGGTGCGGATCTTGCGGACGTAGGCCTGGGGCGAGATGCCGGCATGCTGCCGGAACAGCCGGCCGAGATGGCGCGGGCTGGTATGGGCGTGTCGCGCCAGCTCCGGGACGGTCCAGCCGTGGGCCGGGTCGCGCACCACCAGGTCCTGGGCGCTGTGCACCCGCGGATCGATGTGGTTGCGGTGGCACAGCCAGGGGGAGAGCTGCGGGTCGGCGCCGGCCCGGCGGAAATACAGCACCAGCAGCCGGGCCACCGCAACCGCCACCTGGGGACCGGCCAGATCGGCGATGAGCTGCAGGGCCAGGTCCACCCCGGCGGTGACCCCGGCGCTGGTGAACACGTTGCCGTCGCGCACGAAGATCCGGTTCTCCACCACCTTCACCCTCGGGAACTGCCGGGCCAGGCGGGCGGTGAGGCTGTGGTGGGTGGTGCAGCTGCGGCCGTCCAGCAGACCGCTTTCGGCCGCCAGGAAGGCCCCGGAACAGACCGTGCAAAGCAGCTGCCCGGGCCCCACCTGGTCCGCCAGCCACTGGGCCGCCGTCCGGGCCTCGGGCAGCTGGTAGTCCTCGGCCGAGCAGGCGACTCCCGGCACCAGCACGATGGCTCCCGCGGGCAGCCGGGAGGGCAGGGGCTCCAGCCCGCCCAGGGTCAGGCCCAGCGAGGACATGGCCTGCCCGGAGGGCGCGATGTAGTGCAGCCGGAACCGGGCGCCGAAGTCCGCGGCGACCCGGAACGATTCGGCGGTGCCGGCGAAATCCAGCAGCATCGTTCCCGGCAATACCAGGAAATAGATGTCGGTCTCCGGCGGGGTCATGGGGGTCCCTTCTCAGGACCTAAACATGAACCTGCCGGATGCTGCCGGCAAGGCCATTGCCGGACAGGTTGCCAGCAGAAACGGACATCAGCGGGCCTTCCAGGCCCCCGGATCCTGCAGGTTCCAGCCGCCGCCCAGGGCCTTGTAGAGCTGCACCAGCGTCGCCAGGCGGTTCAGGCGCGCCTGGGACAGGCTGTTCTCGGCCGGGAACAGCTGCTGCTGGGCCTCCAGCACTTCCATGTAGCTGGACAGCCCGGCCCGGTAGCGCATGGTGGCCAGGGCCACCGCCTCCTGGTAGGCGGCCACCGCCTTGGCGTCCTGGGTCTCCACATCGGCGAGCTTCTGGTAGGCCACCAGCAGGGACGACACCTCGCCGAACGCCGCGCTGACGGCCGCTTCGTAATGGGTCCTGGCCTGCTCCCATTGGGCCACCACCGCGGCCTTCTGATACTTGAGCCGCAGCCCCTGCAAGGTGGGGCCGTTGAGGCCCGCGTCGAGGTCCCATTCCTTGCCCGAGCCGAACATCTGGCCGACCCTGGGCGCCACGCCGCCCAGCAGGCCGGTGAGGCTGAGGACGGGGAAGTAGTTGGCCTGGGCCACGCCGATGGCGGCGTTGGCTGCCACCAGGCTCTGCTCCGCCTCGCGCAGGTCCGGGCGGCGCTCCAGCAGGGCCGAAGGCAGCCCGGCCGGGATGCCGGGCGGCAGGGGCTGGGCCTGGAGGCCGGTGCCGCGCGGGATCGGTCCGGGATTGCGCCCGACCAGATAGCTCAGCAGGTTCTCCTTGGCCTGGATCTGCCGCTCCAGGTCCGGGATGAACCCGGCCGCGCCGGCCAGGGCCGCCTCGGCCCGGGCGGTCTCCAGCCGCGAGGCCGCGCCGCCCTGGAAGCGCTGGTCGAACAGCTCGCAGGTTTCCTGGAAGGCCTGGGTGGTGGAGCGGGCGATGGCCAGCCGGGAATCCAGTTCCCTCAGCTCGAAATAGGCCTGGGCCACCTGGGCCGCGGTGGCCAGGTAGACCCCGCTGCGGGCTTCCTGGGAGGCCAGGAACCGGGCCCGGGCCGCCTCGTTCATGCGCCGCAACCGGCCCCAGATGTCCAGTTCCCAGCTCAGCCCGATCTGGGCGTTCAGGCTGTTGCCGAAGGCGCCGCCGCCGGCGGTGTAGGGCGAGCTGCGGCCGCGCTCCGCGCCGGCGCCCGGGGTGAACGCGGGCTGGTAGTCGGTGCGCTCCATGCTGGCCAGGGCCCGGTACTCCTCCACCCGCTGCACGGCGGTGCGCACGTCGTAGTTGTTGCCCAGGGCCTGGCCGATCAGGTTCTTCAGGACCGGGTCGCCGAACACTTCCCACCAGGGCTGGTCGGCCAGGGAGGCCGCCTCGGCCTGGGCCTGCGCCCGGAACTGCCCGACGAACTCCAGCTGCGGCCGCTTGTAGTTTGGGCCCACCTCGCAGGCGGTGAGCAGGACCAGCAGAAGGGGTAGCGCCAGTGGTTTCACTTCAGCTCTCATCATCCATGATGCCTTCGTCGGAGACGGTATGCGCCTTGGTCTTGGTCTTGGACAGGGTGATGCGTTCCACCACCACGAACAGCACCGGGATCAGGAACACGCCCAGGAGGGTGGCGGCCAGCATGCCTACGATCACCACGGTGCCCAGGATGCGCCGGGACACGGCCCCGGAGCCCTCGGCGATCCACAAGGGCACGCAGCCCATGATGAACGCGAACGAAGTCATGAGGATGGGCCGCAGGCGGAGCTGGGCCCCGGCTAGCGCCGCCTCCACCAGCGGCCTGCCCTTGCTCATCTCGTCCCGGGCGAACTCGACGATGAGGATGGCGTTCTTGGCCGAAAGGCCGATGAGCATGATCAGGCCGATCTGGGCAAAAATGCCGAAATCCATGTGCCGCATCCATAGCCCGGCGAAGGCTCCGAGGATGGCCACCGGCACCGAAAGCAGCACCGAGAAGGGCAGGGACCAGCTTTCATAGAGGGCGGCCAGGATCAGGAACACGAACACCAGCGAAAGGGACAGCAGCAGGCCTGTGGTGCCGGCCGCCTTCGCCTCCTGGTAGGACAAGTCGCCCCACTCGTAGCTCATGTCGCTGGGCAGCACCTGCTTGGCCACCTGTTGCAGGGCGGCCATGGCCTGGCCGGAACTGTAGCCGGGGGCGGCCTGGCCCAGCACCTGGGCGGCTCGGATCAGGTTGAACCGGGTGATGTATTCCGGCCCCTGGATCCGGCGGATGGTCACCAGCGAGGACAGCGGCACCATGACCCCATCATGGGTGCGCACATAGAACTTGGCGATGTCCTCGACGCCGGTGCGGTCCTCCCCCTGGGCCTGCATGTAGACCTGCCACTGCCGGCCGAAGCGGTTGAACTGGTTCAGGTACAGCCCGCCCAGGTAGGTCTGCAGGGTGAGGTAGAGGTCGGCGATCGGCACGCCCTGCTTCATGGCCTTGTCCCGGTCCACGTCCGCGAAGATCTGGGGCGTGCTGGCCGAGTACAGGGAGTTGACACCGGCCAGTTCGGGCCGCTTGCGGGCCGCGGCCATGAAATTCTGCAGGTTCGAGGCCAGGTACGCGGGGTCCCCGCCGCTGCGGTCCTGAAGCCACATGGAGAAACCGCTGGAGCTGCCCATGCCGGGAATGGCCGGGGGCAGGAACCCGAAGATGTTGGCGTCGGGGATCTCCCGGCTGAACCGGGCGTTGAGCCGGCGCATGATCGCCTCGGCCTCCATGCCGGGCTTCTTGCGCTGGTCCCACGGCTGCAGGGCCACGAAGGCGAAGCCGTTGTAGGAGGCCGACACCCGGGACAGCAGGCTGAACCCTTCCACGTTGCTCACATAGTGGATGCCGGGGGTCTGGAACAGGATCTGCTCCACCTTGCGGCCGACCGCGTCCGTGCGCTGCAGCGAGGCGGCCGGGGGCAGCTGGACGTTGAGGAAGAAGTAGCCCATGTCCTCGGTGGGCACGAAGCTGGTGGGCAGGGCGTGGCCCATGGCGCCATCCAGCAGGAAGAAGCCCGCCAGGACCGCGAGGGCGATGGCCGAGCGGCGGATGAGCGTGTGCGACAGGCTCACGTAGCCGCGGGTGGCCTTGGCGAACCCGGCGTTGAAGCCCTTGAACAGGCGGCCCAGGTGTCCGCTCATCTGCTCCCGCGGCTTGAGGATCAAGGCGGAAAGGGCCGGGGAAAGGGAAAGGGCGTTGAAGGCGGAAATGAGCACCGATACGGCGATGGTGACGGCGAACTGCCGGTTGAGCCGGCCCTGGATGCCGCCCATGAGGCCCACCGGGAGGAACACGGCGGAGAGCACCAGGGCGATGCCCACCACCGGGCCGGACACTTCCTTCATGGCCTGGAGGGTGGCCTCCCGGGGCAGCATGCCCTGCTCGATGTGGTGCTCCACCGCCTCCACCACCACGATGGCGTCGTCCACCACCAGTCCGATGGCCAGCACCAGGCCGAACAAGGAGAGGGTGTTGATGGAGAAGCCCAGGAGCGGGAACACGGCGAAGGTGCCGATCAGGGACACCGGCACGGCGATCATGGGGATGAGGGTGGCCCGCCAGTTCTGCAGGAACAGGAACACCACCAGGATGACCAGGGTCATGGCTTCCAGCAGGGTCCACATGATCTCTTTGATGCCGGCGGTGATGGGCAGGGTGGTGTCCACCGAGACGGCGTAGTCCATGCCGGCGGGGAACCGGGGCTTGAGCCGGGCCATCTCCCGTTTCACGGCGTCGCCCACCGCCAGTGAGTTGGACCCGGGGCTCTGGAAGATCGCCAGCATGCAGCTGGGCTGCCCGTTCAGGCGGGCGATCTGCTTGTAGGCCAGGGCACCCAGTTCCACCCGGGCCACGTCGCCCAGGCGCACGATGGAACCATCCGGATTGGCCCGCAACACGATCCGCTCGAATTCCTGCGGGGTCAGCAGCCGGCCCTGGCTGCGCACGGTGTAGGTCATCTCCTGGCCCTTGGGCAGAGGCTCGGCGCCGATCTGCCCGGCGGGGTTGACCGTGTTCTGCTGCTGAACCGCTTGGTTGACGTCGCTGGCGGTGATGCCCAGCTTGGCCATCAGGTCCGGCTTCAGCCAGATGCGCATGGCATAGTCGCCCGCGCCGAACACCAGCACCTGGCCTACCCCGGGCACCCGGTAGACGGGGTCGACCAGGTTGATGGTCGCGTAGTTGGAGAGGAAGAGGGAATCATAGTTGGCCGTGGGGGAGTAGATGGCCACCAGCAGCAGCGGCATGCCCGTGGACTTGCGCATGGTCATGCCGTACTGGTTGACGATCGGCGGCAGGAACGGCTCGGCCTGGGCCAGGCGGTTCTGGGTGTTCACCTCGTCCATGTTCGGGTCGGTGCTCACGTCGAAGGTGACGATCTCCGACATGGTGCCGTCGTTGGCGTTGATGGACTGCATGTAGAGCATGTTGTCCACGCCGTTCAGCTGCTGCTCCAGCGGCGCGGTCACCGACTGCTCGATGGTGAGCGCGTCGGCGCCGGTGTAGGAGGTGGAGACCAGGATCTGGGGCGGAACGATCTCCGGGAACTGGGCGATGGGCAGGCCGAACATCGACACCAGCCCGGCGATCAGGGTGATGATGGCGATGACGATGGCGACGATCGGGCGGTTGACGAAGAACTTCGGCATGGGGCTATCCTGCGGCTGGAACAGGCCGGACCAGGAGGCCGGCGGTCACTTTCTGGACCCCCTCCACCACGACCCGTTCCTGGGGCTTGAGCCCCTTCTCGATGGCGACCAGGGCGCCCACATGCGCTCCCAGGGTTACCGGGCGGATTTCCACCCGGTTGTCGGGACCCACCACGGCCAACTGGGAAACGCCCTGGATCTCCCAGACCGCCCGCAACGGCACCATGATCGCGGCCTTCTCCACCCCGACGGTGGCCCGCACCTTGGCGTACTGGCCGGGGCGGAGCAGGTGATCGGGATTGGGGAACATGCCGGCCAGCTGGATGGTGCCGGTCTTCAGGTCCACGTTGCGGTCGGTCATGAAGGGGTCGCCCTTGTGCGGGTAGGCGCTGTTGTCGGACAGCAGCAGCTGCAGGGTGCCCTTGCCGCCGCCCTTGGCGCTCCAGGCCTGGGCCCAGATCATGTACTCGGCCTCGCTGGCGCTGAAATACACCTTCGCCGGGTCCACCGTTGACACGGTGGTCATGACCTTCTGGCCGTTGACCAGATCGCCCACCTGGACCTTGGCCATGCCGGCGATGCCGGAGATGGGCGAAACGATCCGGGTCCATTCCAGGTTGAGCCTGGCCTTTTCAAAAGCCGCCCGGGAAGCGTCCAGGTTGGCCTTGGCCATGCTGAGGGCGGCCCGGGCGTTGTCCAGCTCCATCTGCGAGATGGCCTTCTGGGCCACCAGTGGGGTGTAGCGGTCCACGTCGAGCTGGGCCTTGTCCAGGGACGCCTGGTCCCGGGCCATGCCGGCCCTGGCTTCGTTGGCGGCCGCCTGGAACTGCCGGGGATCGATCTGGAACAGCACCTGGCCGGCCTTCACGGGAAAGCCTTCGCGGTAGACCTGCTTGAGCAGGTAGCCCTCCACCTGGGGGCGGATCTCGGCGTTGACCGAGCCGTCCACGGTGCCGATCCATTCGTGGACGACGGGCACGTCCTGCTGGGACGCCCTCGCCACTTGCACCTGGAGCGGGGGGGCGGCGGCTTGCTTGGCCGGGCCGCAGGAAACGCCCAGGGCCGCCGAAAGGCCCAGCACCAGGGCGGCCGCCCGGGTCAAAGCGGGCTTGGGAGAACGGGACATCCCGGGGGTGGACGTGACAACCTCCATCACAGTTGAAATGGAACCAATACTATCCTTACCGCGGGAGGGCGGGGCGGCAACGAAAAGCTGGCGCCGCCATTCCGATCGCGGCGCTAACCCCCGCTCACCGGCGGCATGAGCGCCACCTCGTCGCCGTCGCACAGCCGGGCGTCGCGCCCGGCGAAGGCCTGGTTCACGGCGAACAGGGCATCCGGCGGCAGCCCGGTCAGCCGGGGATGCGCAAGCAGGGCGGCCAGGGTGGCGGGTTCGGGCAGCTCCAGCTCCAGCCGGTCGAACCCCAGCCGTTCCCGGTAGCGGGCGAAGGCGCGCAGGGTGATCATCGGGGGCTCCAGCTGTGGCGGATCTCGCCCGAGGGGGCCAGGCTGTCGGCGGTGCTCTGGCTGGCGCCCAGGCGGAACACGAAATTGCCGAAGCGCCATTCCACCTCGCCGCTGATGGTGGTCACTTCACCCGCCTTGTCGTGGGTGAACACCAGCGGCGTGTGGTAGCCGAACAGGTTGATGCTCTTGCCCAGGGTGATGGAGGTCTCCGGGGCGCCGACGCCGGTCCGCAGCGCCACGCTCACCCGGTCCAGGCTCAGGGCCTTGCGCAGCTGCTCCTGGAAGTTGGCCAGGGCCAGGGAGGTGAGCAGGCCGGTGCTGGTGCTGGCCAGGCCGGTGTTCATGGCGGTCTGGGTCGAGGAGCCCGGGGCGCCGCCCACCAGGGTCACCGCCGCCGGATCGATGAGGATGGCGAAGATCTCGTCCTGGCGCAGGGAAGGGGTGGAGAAGGGCCTGGCCTGGAGGGCGTCCATGGTGCCGGAGATGGTCAGGGTGACCAGGTAGGGCGGGATGTCGATCTGGCCCTGGACATCGAAGTTGGGGTTGAAGAAGGTGGGGTCGGCGAAGTCCACGGTGCCCCGCTCGATGACGATGTCCCCGGCCGGGAACAGGTTGGTCAGCCGGCCTCCGGGCAGCAGTTCCATCCGGCCCTTGAGCCCAGGCTGGACGAGGTTGCCGCGGATCCAGAACGGGCCATGGGGCCGGCCCTGAAGCTTGAGCAGGTTGGTGTCCAGCTCCCAGGGTTCGGCCAGGTGCAGCTCCAGGTCCAGGTCGATCCTGGACAGGGGGTCGGAAGGGTCCAGGGTGGCCAGGTGGGCGGCCGGACCCAGCGCGTTGGCCAGGATCAGGTCGGTGAGGTTGATCTCGGTGCGGTACAGGGTCCGCTTGGCCCAGATGCTGCCGCTGAGCCGCCCGCCGTTCTGGTCGCTGCCCTTGAGGCTGGCGTCCAGGCTGCCCTGGAGTTCGAAACCGTCGGGCAGGTCGCGCAGCTGGAAGTCCTCCAGGGTGGTGTGCAGGTCGTAGGCGGAGATCCCGCCCAGGTGCCAGGTCAGCTGGCCCCAGGCGGTGAGCGCGCCCTGGGCGAGGGTGGCGCGCAGCGGCGCGGTCCTGGGGATGAGAATGTCGCGCCCCTTGAACTGGGCCGTGAAGTCCAGGTTCTCGAGACTGAGCGGGTAGCTGTGCACCACCGCCCGCCCGCCCTTGAGCGACAGGGAGCCGTCCATGGTGGTGTCCTGGAGGGTGCCGCCCAGGTGCAGGTCGAACTGGGCGCTGCCTTCGGGGTGCAGGTCGGCCAGCAGGCTGTACTGGCCCGGCTGCACCACGCGGTCCAGGATGGTCTTCAGGTTGGCCAGGTTGCTGGAGCCGGCCAGTTTGAGGGCCATGGCACCGCCGGGGAGGAACGGGATCCGGCCGCTCAGGCTGATATCGGTGGCGGCGAGCGCCTTGCCGCGCCCGGGCCGGGCCGGCGCGGCCGGGGGCCCCTGCTCCGGCGTGAGCGCCGTCCTGCCCTGCAGTTCCATGCTCATGTCCATCCCGGTGGTATCCCCGGAAAACCGTCCGGGGCGGGACTGGACCAGGTAGAACCCCTCGAATTGCCCGTTGAACCGTTCCATCTGGCCATGCCAGCTCAGGCCCTTGGGGCTCCAATCGCCCTGGGCGTGGAACCGGAAATGGGCGTCCTTGAGGAAGTCCTGGGTGATCCGGGCGGCCAGCTCGGCGGTATCCGCGGACTCCGGGCCGAGCTCCAGGTCCAGGGTGCCGCTCATCCGGTCCGGGCCCCCCTGCCGGGCCTCCACGGTGAGCAGGCGCAAGGGCTTGCCGGCCAGCCCCAGACGCGCCTTCAGGTTGCCGCCGGCGAAGGTGGCGGAGCCCTCCAGCCCCTCCAGGGTCTGGCCGCTCTGGGCCACCCGGCCCTGGGTCACTTCGATGCTGCCGGTGGGCATCTGGAGCGGCCCCAGCGGCGCGGTGAAGGGGCCTTCCAGGCGGCTCTCCACCTGGGCCTGGAAGTCCGGGCCCTTGAACCCCAGCACGCGGGAGTCCACCGCCCCCTTCAAGGCCACGTCCCAGGTGTTGCGCTTGACGTCCATGTCCATGCTGCCCAGCAGCGCCAGCGTTCCGGACGGGGCTTCGCTGCCGGTGCCCAGGTGCGCCACGCTGTCGGCGATGCGCACGTCCGTCGTGCGCAGGCGGTCGCCGTCGATGTCCATGAAGAAATCCGCCGAGACCGCGGGCACGTGCATGCCGAACACCTCGGCCTGCTCGGCCATGGCGTGGCCTTCCATCAGGATGCGGTCGAACGGCCCATGCAGCCGGACCCAGCCGGTGCCGGTGCCGTCCAGGGGCAGATCCAGGTCCGCCGCCTTGAGCCCCTCCTGGACCGGCAGGCCGATCGCGCGGTAGGTCATATCGATCTGGTCCTGGCCCTGGGCCACGGCGGCCCAGGTGAGCCATAGCTCCCCGGCGCCCTTGCCGGTCCCCTTGTCCAGATCGATGTTGGAGACCCGCAGTTCGTCCCGGTCGATGGCCACGTCGGCCTTGAGCCGGTCGGCGCGGGCGCCGTGCCAGCGCGGGGCGTCGACGGCGATCTGGCCCTTGAGCTGGAGCCCGCCGCCCGGCGTCCAGCCGACCGTGGCGGCCACCTGGGTGGCGCCCGCCATGTCCAGGGCGGCGCGCTTGCCGGCATCGTCGGTCATGCCGATATCCCAGGCCAGCAGCATCCCGGCCACATCCTCGGCGCCGGTCGCCACGCTGGCTTCGGCCAGGGCCTCGTCCACCCCGCGCCGGCCCAGGGTCCCGCTGGCCTTGGCGTGGATGACCAGTTCCGGAAGTTGCAGATCCACCGCCGGCACCTGGAACCGGTTGTGCTCCAAGTCGGCCGTCAGGCCGCCGATCCGCTGGCCGGCCTGCAGGAACTCACCGGTGCCGTGGACGCTCAAACGCCCCAGGTCGGGCAGGGTCCAGGGCGCCTTGGGCAGCCCGGCCGGCAGCTTGGCTTCCCCGACGAAACTCGCGGTCACGTCCTTGAGGAAGCCGGCGCGGGTGTAGCCCGCCACCGGCGCCAGGGGGATGGCGCTGGCGCTGGCCTTGAGCAGGTAGCCGGTCCTGGCGCTCCAGGTGCCGCTGGCCGCCAGCCTGCCGTCCGCGGAATTCCAGGCCAGCTTGTCCAGGCGGATCTCGGCGGGGCCGCCCTGGGCCACGGCCAGCAGGTTGCCGGGGCGCAGAGGCACGCCCTTGACCTGCAGGCGGGTCCCCTGGAAGGTGCCGTTCCAGGCGGGCCGGTCCAGCGGGCCGTCCACCTGGGCCTGGAAATCCAGCAGGCCCGTTGCGGTGGGCTGGGCCGGCTTGGCCAGGCTGGCCAGCCGCTGGAGCTGGGGCAGATCCAGGTGGCCGTTGGCGCCCAGGTTCAGGAACCGGTCCCGGTAGCGGTAGGCTCCCTTGAGCGTCACCCGGTTGTCGCCCAGGCGCAACTGGCCGTGCTCCAGCTCCAGCCGCCGGTCGGTGAGATTGGCGGTCAGCGCCAGATCGCCCTGGAAGGCCTCCCGGCCCTGGCCGAGGGCGATCTCCGGCAGCCGCGCTTCCACCCGCAGCTGGTTGGAGGTCCAGCCTTTGCCCATCACTTCGAACCGGCAATCCCCGCGCGGCAGCCCCCAGGCCGCTTCCCGCACATGTGCCTGGCCGTTGCGGATCTCCAGCCGGTCCAGCTGGAACCGGGGCGTCTTGGCGGATTCCGGGTGCGGTTTGAGCCTGATCTGGGCCAACCGGGCCTGGTCCAGGTTCAGGATGGGATCCTGGAGCAGGATGCGCCGGATATGGGGCGTATGCCGCAGGCTGGCCCATTCCAGATCGACCTCCAGCAGCCCGGCCTGCAGCAGGTCGCCGCCCAGCGTCAGCCGGTGCAGGATGAGCCGGCCCTGGAAGGGGTGCACCTCCAGGCGTTCGGCCTGGACCGCCAAGCCGGTCTCGCGCCGGGTGAGCTCATCCAGCTTGCCGATCAACCAGCGGTCCATTTCCGGCCGGGTGACCACCCAGGCGCCGATCCCGGCCAGCACCGCGCCGGAGGCGATCAGGTAGGTCACGCGCCGGAACCAGCGCCGCGACCAGATGCCGGAGCGGAGGACGGGAGCGGGCTGTTCGGCCATCACTGGTTCTTTTCGCCGCAGGCAGGGCAGGTGACGGCCATCCGGGGCAGCGGACGGTAGCAGAAGCGGCAGAGTCGGTGCTGGGTGGGGGTCGGCACCCGCTGGGCGCCGCCGGGGGTGTTCAGGTGGGCCGCCAGGATGGCGTTGCCGATCGGACGGGTCTCCCGGGTCATGCTTTCCTTGAGGGCATTCAGGGCCTTGAGAAATTCCTGGGCCGACAGGTAGCGGTCGCCCAGGTTGATGGCCAGGGCCTTCATCACCACTTCGCTCATCGCCCTGGGCACTGCCGCGTTGCGCAGGTGCGGCGGCACCACCGGGGTGTTCTGGAAGGACTGGGCGATCTTGATGGGATCCGCGTCGTAGAACGGCACCGTCCCCGTGAGCATTTCATACAGGGTGATGCCCAGGGACCAGAGATCGCTCTGGAACACCGCCCGCCCGCGAAAGTGCTCCGGGGCCATGTACGGCGGCGAGCCGATCCGGGTGCGGGCGAAGCCGTCCCGCTGCATCTCCAGGAACCGGCTGGTGCCGAAATCGGTGACCTTGGCCACCCCGTCCCGGGTGAGCAGGATGTTGGCCGGGCGCAGGTCCCGATGGATCACCTGGTGGGCATGGGCGAAGCCGATCGCCGAGCACACGTCGATGCCGATCTCCAGGGCCCGCGACGGGGCCAGCGCCCGCTCCCGGCGGATCAGCTTGTCCAGGCTTTCGCCGTCCACGTATTCCAGCACCATGAAGAAGGTGTCGTCCTTCTTCTCCACGGTGATCAGTTCGACGATGTTGGGATGCTTGAGCGCCGCCATGATCCGCGGTTCCAGCAGCAGGCCCTGCTCATCCGACTGGTGGTGCGGGACCTTGAGCGCCACCTTGCGGTTCAGCAGGCGGTCCTGGGCCAGGTACACCGAGCCGAAGCCCCCAGCGCCGAGGCGATCGATGATCTGGTATTTGCCCAAGGTCTGGTCTTTGGAAAGCACGGTGTTCCTCACCATGAGCGTCCCTTGGAGTATGACGGAAGTCAATGAAAAGGAGACCCACATCGCCGTCTGCGACGACGGGGTGAGCCTCCCCTCCAACTTCGCCCTGAATTTTCCCCGGTCTCAGCCCAGGAACGCCTTGAGCGTCTTGGAATAGCGCGGGTGCCGGATCTTGCGCAGCGCCTTGCTCTCTATTTGCCGGATGCGCTCGCGGGTGACGGCGAACTCGCTGCCGACCTCCTCCAGGGTGTGCTCCGAGGCCTCGTCGCCTACGCCGAAGCGCATGCGCAGGACCTTCTCCTCGCGTTCGGTGAGGGTCTGGAGCACCAGGTTGACGGTCTCCTTGAGCCGCTGGCTCACCACCTGCTCCACCGGGGAGACCACGCCCTTGTCCTCGATGAAATCCCCCAGGTGGGAATCCTCCTCCTCGCCGATGGGGGTTTCCAGGCTGATGGGCTCCTGGGCGATCTTCATGACCTTGCGCACCTTGCCCACGGGCATGTCCATGGCGTGGGCGATCTCCTCGCTGGAGGGCTCCCGGCCCAGCTTCTGCACCAGCTCGCGCTGGGTGCGGATCAGCTTGTTGATGGTCTCGATCATGTGCACCGGGATGCGGATGGTGCGGGCCTGGTCGGCGATGGCCCGGGTGATGGCCTGCCGGATCCACCAGGTGGCGTAGGTGGAGAACTTGAAGCCGCGGCTGTACTCGAACTTGTCCACTGCCTTCATGAGGCCGATGTTGCCCTCCTGGATCAGGTCCAGGAACTGCAGGCCGCGGTTGGTGTAGCGCTTGGCGATGGACACCACCAGGCGCAGGTTGGCCTCGATCAGCTCGGCCTTGGCCGAGCGGCTGATGCTTTCGGCCTGCTTGAGCGTGTTGAAATCCACGTGGAACTGCTCGGAAACCGTTTCGTACTTGGCGAAGAAGCGCGCCAGCTCGGCTTCGATATGCTCGATGTCGTGGGTGTAGCGCTCCTTCAGCTTGACGAAGGCGGGGTTCTTCAGGCGTTCCCGCAGCTCGCGCAGCTTGCGCTCGCCGTTCATCACCTGGCCGTGGTGGTGGGTGATCTTGTCGATCAGCCGGGTGACGGCCAGGCTGTTGAGGCCCAGGCGGCGGATCTGCCGGCTGACCATGGCGCGGCCGGCCAGGATTTCCCGGTCCAGGTTGCGCTTCTTGGGCAGCGGCTTGCCGGTGACCTTCAGCTCCAGCAGGTCCTGCAGCGCCTGCTCGTGGACCAGCAGCTTCTCGAACTGGTGGTGCACGTGCTGGGTGGCGGAGGTGTTCTCGGCATCCTCGTCCTCGTCCACCTCGTCGGACAGCCCGACCACCTCGCGGATCTTGCCGGGGTTCTCCTTGAGCATCTTGCCGATGTCGATGAGCAGGCTCGCGGCCAGGCGCGACCGGGAAAGGGCGCGCATGACGCTGCGCACGCCCACTTCGATGCGCTTGGCGATCTCCACCTCGTCTTCCCGCTTCAGCAGCGGGACGGTGCCCATCTCCTTGAGGTACATGCGCACCGGGTCGTTGAACTTGTCGCCATCGGCCCCGTCGATGTCGATCTCCATCTCCTTGTCGGACTTGAGCGGAGCGTCGGCGAACAGGGCCTCCATTTCGGGCTGTTCGCGGGAAATGAGGGCTTCCGCCTCCGTCGCGCCCACGCCGATGCCCAATTTGTTGAACATCGACATGATATTTTCAAGATCCGCCGGGGACGAGGCGGATCCAGGTAGAAACGAGTTGAGCTCATCGATCAGGACAAATCCACGGGATCTGCCCAAAGTGATGAGTGCTTTCGTGAGCTGGTAGTAGCTTTCACGGGCCGGGGCTGGGACCATCAAGACCTCAAAGAACCATGGGACCACGGGATCCAAGGTGTTTATTTCGCGCTGGGAACTGGGGCAGCCCTTCGAGGGCAGAGCAAACCCATTATGACAGGCCACCCGGAACCACTCAGTATACAGGAGCGAAAGGCCCTGGCAAGGGGGCATTTCAATAATGAGATGCGTCTTTCGAACCAAATGTTTACCGGGAAAATGATTTTCGCCGTTGATCCATCATCTGACCACGAAGCTGGCGGCCGCGGCGTAAAAGATTTTCCAGGCTTTGCGCCAGTCGCGCCTGGATGGCCGGGTCCACCATGACCCCGGGGTCCTGCAGTTGCCGGTTGAGGGCCTGCTTCTCCCGTTCCACGAACCCCAGCTCCAATTTCATGAATAGCTGGTCGGGTAGTAATTCGGCGTCGTCCTTGACCGACCATTTGGCCTCCAGCAGGCGGAGTTGAGCGAGCGCTTCGGGTGGTATCTGGCTCTCATCGCCGGCGGCATCCATGAGGCATTGCAGCAGGCCCGCGCCCTGCAGCGACTCCCACCAGGCCGGCGGCACCGACGCTGCCCGGGCCAGGAACGCCGGGTCGCGGCAAAGGATCAGGATGGGCCTGAGCAGGTCGTCCACGTCGGCCGTGGGCGCCTCGGGCAGGGGCACCTCCTCGGCGGGCGTGGTCCGGGCCTTGACCGCCCGGTCAAGCTCCGAAAGCGGGATGCGCAGTTCGTGGGCCAGGCTGGCGAAAAGTTCCCGCTGTTCGGCGGTCGCCGGCAGGTAGGCGAGGTAGCCGGCCAGTTCCCGGAGCGCCTCCATGCGCTCGGGCGTGCGGCGCAGGTCCTTGCCGTCCAGGGCCCGGTTGATGATGAAGTTGGTCCAGTCCGGCGCCTGCCGGATCAGCTCGCGGAAGGCCTCGGCGCCCAGGGCCATGCACCAGGTGTCCGGGTCCTCGCCCTGGGGCAGCAGCAGGAGCCGCACGTCGAAGCCCATGGGCAGGGCCAGCTTGAGGCCCTTTTCCATGGCCCGCAGACCGGCGGCGTCGCCGTCGAAGCAGAGGATCACCCGCTTGGTGAAGCGGCCGATCTGCTGCATGTGGCCTTCGGTGAGCGCGGTGCCCAGCGGCGCCACCGCCAGGTGCAGGCCCTGCTGGTGCAGCTGCAGCACGTCGAAATAGCCTTCCACCACCAGGGCGCCGTCGCGCAGCTGGCCCTTGGCCCGGTGGAAGCCGAACAGCACGGCGCTCTTGTTGAACAGCGGGGTCTCCCGGGTGTTCAGGTACTTGGGCGTGGCCGTGCCGAAGGCCCTGCCGCCGAAGGCGATGATGCGCCCCCGGGCGTCCATGATCGGGATGACCAGGCGATCGCGCAGGAAATCGATGTGGTTGCCCCGCTCGCTGCGCGAGACCAGGCCCGCCTGCTCGGCCACCTCGGCGGAGAAGCCCTGGGCCTTGAGGTGGTTCAGCAGCGCCTCCCAGCCGTCCGGGGCGTAGCCCAGGCCCGATTCCAGAGTGAAGGCCGGGGTCATGCCGCGGCCCTTGAGGTAGTCCTGGGCCTTGGCTGATTCGGCCAGCTTGCGCTGGTAGAACGCCTGGGCGGCCTCCATGGCGAGGCGCAGGCGGGCTTCCAGGTCGAGCTCCGCTGCCGGGCGCTCCCGCTGCCGCGGCACTTCGATGCCGGCCGCCTGGGCCAGCTGCTCCATCGCCTCGGGGAACGCCAGCCCCTCCCGTTCCATCAGCCAGGTGAAGGCGTCGCCGTGCTTGCCGCAACCGAAACAATGGTAGAAGCCGCGGTCGGCCACCACCTGGAAGCTGGGGCTGCGCTCGCTGTGGAACGGGCAGAGCCCCACCCAGGCCGAGCCCTGGCGCCGCAGCTTCACCGCCTGGCCGACCAGCGCTGCAAGGTCTGTTGCATCCTTGATGCGCTGGATGATTTCGCGATCGCGCATCCCTGGCTCCAGCCTCAAGAATGGGCGAAAAACCGGTCCCTGGCAAGCTGCGGGGCAGCCTCCTGAACCCGGAATCCCCTGATAACTCCAAGGGGTTATTCAACAGGGGGGAGCCCGTCAACAAAAAACGATCCCTAATGATTCTTCAACGGAAGCCCGTGAGGGACAAAAAAAATCTCTTTGTCTGAGCTCCGATGTATTAAGATCACCTTATGAACCACCAAGGAGCGTCTATGCCCACCATCGAAATCAGTTCTCAGACGGGGAAGGATTTCTCCGGCGACGTGCTCATCGTTCCGGTCTTCTCTGGAAGAGAAAGACACCGGCTTCCCCTGGCCATCAGCAAAGTCGCCCGGCAGGTCATGGACGAAAATGATTTCAAGGCCGACTATCTTGAAGTTGTTCCCCTGCACCATCCCAATGGAGTGAAGGATTCCCGGTGGATGCTTCTGGTCGGATTGGGCGAGGAAGAGTTCGTTACCCACAACAAAATCCGCAAGGCCGTTGGAACCGCCGCGCGCAGCGCGCTCAAGAAGGGCTGGAAAAAGGTCGGCGTCGTTTCTCCCTCCACCTCCTCCCTGGATCACGATGAAGTCCAGGTCGCCGTCCTGGAAGGGGCCATGCTGGCCGATTACGATTTCGCCGCCTTCAAGGGCTCGCCCGAACCCAAGCGCTTCGAACGCATTGAAGTATTCACCAACGGCGACGATACCCGCAAGGCCCGGCGCCGGCTGCCCCAGGTCGAAGCCGGTGTGACCGCATGCCACCGGGTCCGGGACCTGGCCAACACCCCGGCCGGGGACCTCTACCCCGAAGCGTTCGCCGAGCAGGCCCAGAAGCTGGCCAAGCAGTACAAACTGGCGATCGAAGTCCTTGGCCCCGAAGAATTGCAGAAGGGCAACTTCAATGCCGTGCTGGCGGTGGGCGCGGGCTCCGCGCGCACCCCCAGGGTGATCCGCATGGAGTACAAGCCCAAGGAAAAGGCCAAGCGGCACATCGTGCTGGTGGGCAAGGGCGTCACCTTCGATTCCGGCGGGCTCTCCCTGAAGGACGCCAAGGGCATGGAGACCATGAAGGATGATATGACCGGCGCGGCCATCGTCCTGGCGACCCTGGCCGCCTGCGCCCAGGCGGAAGTGCCGGTGGCGGTCACCGGCATCATGGGGCTGGTGGAGAACATGCCGTCCGGCACCAGCTACAAGCCCGGCGACGTGATCCGCTCGCGCAGCGGCAAGACCATCGAAGTGCTGAACACCGACGCCGAAGGCCGGGTCGTGCTCGCCGACCTGCTCAACTACGCATCCGAAATGGGCGGCGACCACATCGTCGATTTGGCCACCCTCACCGGCGCCTGCGTGGTCGCCTTGGGCGACGGCGTCTCCGGCGTCATGGGCACCGACCAGAAGCTGGTAGAGCGCATCCTGGACGCAGGCTCGCGTTCGGGCGAATACCTCTGGCAGCTGCCCCTGGTGGAGGAGTACCGGGAAGGCCTGAAGAGCCACGTGGCGGACATCAAGAACGTCACCAGCAGCCGCTGGGGCGGGGCCATCACCGCCGGCCTGTTCCTCAAGGAATTCGTGAAGACCGAATCCTGGGTCCATGTGGACCTGGCGGGCGGCTGGTCCACCAGCGAACGGGACTACCGGAGCAACGGTGCCTCGGGTGAAGGCCCCCGCTGGTTGCTGGATTGGATCAATAGCTAAAGCTCTCACCAGTTTATTCATACGTTGCCAAAATCAAGTTATAAATTTTCATTTTATTAACAATTAATTTAGCTAAGCCTAGGCATCTGAATTTTAACTGGACCGGTAAGGATAGAGGGGACCTCCTCCCCTCTATTTTTTTATGCAATGCCTTTTGTCCTCTTGACCTGAACCCAGACTAGAGGATCTTATGGTTGACGCGTATCTCGGTCCTTTGCTTGGAGAACCAAATGGAAACAGTTGAGACCATGGAAACCCTTACCAAGGCAGATCTTTCCAAGCACCTCATTGAGAATCTCGAGTTGGCCAAAAAGGATGCCGACATCCTGGTCAACTCCTTCCTTGATAGCATCGTCGGCTCCCTGCACCGCGGGGAAGGGGTGGAATTGCGCGGCTTCGGCTCGTTCCGCCTGAGGGACCGCAAGGCCAGGCAGGGTCGCAATCCACGCAGCGGCCAGTCGATCCACGTTCCGCCCAAGCGGGTTGTCTACTTCAAGCTTGGCAAGGAGTTGCGCAGTCGGCTGATCGACGATTAGTCATTGTATTTTTTCTTGATTTAATTCACGGCTTGAACCAGCGCCGGGTTGCATCCTGGATGGCGTCGGAGTATCCGGCGCCCAGGATCTCCGAACAGTGGAGGTGCCAGGTGGGCACTTCCACCGTGCGGATCTCGTTGAACCGGGAAGCCATTTCCCGCTGTACGGGCGGGGGGGCGAGCCGATCCTGGGTGGCGATGAAACAGAGGCCCGGCGTGTTCAGCCGCAGGCCGGCGGTCTGCAGCAGCAGGTCCGTGTCGGCCGGACGGTAGTGGCCCCGCCATCCGGCGAGACGGCTGCCCAGGGCGCCGATGAGTCCGGCGAACAGGGGATGCCAGAACCGGTCCTTGGGGCCGCGCACCAGCCTTTCCGCGAAATCCCGGCTGCTGGCCGGGGCGCCTTCCCAGATGATGCCGCCCAGGGGCCCCTTGCCTTCGCGCTCCAGCCTGGCCAGGGCCAGCAGCCCGACGCTGGCGCCCAGGCTCCGGCCCATCAGCAGAATCCGCCCGCGCGGGGTGCCTTCGGCCTCCAGCCCGTGGACGATGGCCACCACCTCCTCGGCTTCCCGCGCGCCGAAGGTCACCGGAGCCGGCGTCCGGCCGGCCCGGATGGCCTCGTCCCGCCGCCGGTAGGTGAAGATGGCGGCGTCCAGCCCGGGGAACCAGCGCAGCGCGGGGCTGGTGCCCCAGCGGTCATCGCCGAAACCGTGCAGCAGCAGCACCAGCCCCGGGGCCGGGGCGCGGCGGCGCAGGCGCCAGAGCACCTGGGGACCGATGGCATGGGTTTCCCAGACGCCGCCGGGATCGGCGCCGTTGCCCGCCGCCAGCTCCTGGTAGGTGGCATCCACCCGGACCAGGGACTGGGGCTGGTAGAACGGCGGATTGATCAGTTCCCGGGCCACGGAGCAGACCTTGTAGCCGACGAACCCGGCCGTGCCGAGCATGGCCAGGGCGGCAAGCAGCAAAGCCGAACCGGTGCGGGACCGGGGTCGAAAAGCAGTCACGGTCGGCTCAGGGCACCAGCTGGGCCCGGACCCCGGGGATGCCGGAGGAGGAGGGCAGGGGCTCGGGCTTGCCGTACAGCACGGACTTGAGTTCCTGGGCGAACAGCACCTTGAATGCGCCCTTGTCCGCGCCCAGCTCCAGCTCGATCTGGTCGGGGCCGAAGGCCTCCAGGGGGCTCAGCAGGACGAAGCGGTGCCGGCCCTGGGCCAAGCCGCTCACTTCCAGGTGCAGGCATTTCTTCTTGCCCACCTTCGCCACCGGGATGCGGTTGCCGTCGATGGTGAGTTCCAACGGCCCCTCCACCTTCCGGGTGAACTGGAACAGCACCGTGCCGACGGGGACCGGCCGGCGGGGCACGATGGGCTGCGGCTTGCCGCAGGCCAAGCCTGCCAGGACGATGCAGGTTGCCAGCAAGACCAGTCTCAGGGATCCCCTCATGGGTGCCTCCAATCCTTGAGCCTAGCGTTTCCGCGCCGCCCTGGCCACTGTTGTTCTCGTTCCGTGGCTACCTGGGCTATGCTTGAGTCTTGATCAAGGAGTAGGCATGACCAGGGTACAGTTGCAGACCAGCAAAGGGACGATCAATGTGGAGCTGTTCGAGAAGGACGCTCCGGGCACCGTGGCCAATTTCGTGAAGCTCGCCGGCGAGGGGTTCTATGACGGCCTCGCCTTCCACCGGGTGATCCCCAATTTCGTGATCCAGGGCGGCTGCCCCAACACCCGCGAAGGCGCCAAGGGCACCCCGGGCACCGGCGGCCCCGGCTACAAGATCAAGTGCGAAACCGCCGGCAACCCGCACAAGCACGAGCTGGGCGCCCTGTCCATGGCCCATGCCGGCAAGGACACCGGCGGCAGCCAGTTCTTCGTGGTGAACGGCGATCGCAGCAATGTCGCGCACCTGGACGGGGTCCACACCGTGTTCGGCAAGTGCGTCGGCGAAGAGGACATCAAGGTGGTCCAGGCGATCAAGGCCAATGACCGGATCATCAAGGCCGTGGTCGTCGAAGACTAGGCCAGCTTTCCCCCTGGAACGCGGCCGGTCGTTCCATGGTGCCGAATTCCCATCGGCTGCGGAGTCATCGTGTCCCAACGCTTCTACATCACCACCCCCATCTACTACGTGAACGACAAGCCCCACATCGGGCACACCTACACCACCGTGCTGGCGGATGTGATCGCCCGGCACCGGCGGATGATGGGCGAGGACGTCTATTTCCTCACCGGCACCGACGAGCACGGCCAGAAGATCGAGAAGACCGCGGCCACCCGGGGCATGACGCCCAAGGCCCTGGCCGACGAAGTGATGCCCAACTTCCGCAGGCTCTGGGAACGGATGGAGATCACCAACGACTTCTTCGTGCGCACCACCGACGACCGGCACAAGGCGGTGATCCAGGAACGGTTCCGCCAGCTGCAGGGCACCGGCGACATCTACAAGGACACCTACAAGGGGCTCTACTCGGTCAGCGACGAGGCCTACGTCACCGAGACCCAGGCCAAGGAGATGCAGGCCCAGGGGCTGGCCCACCAGCTGGTGGAACTGGAGGAGGAGAGCTACTTCTTCCGCCTTTCCGCCTATGAGCATTGGCTGGTCCAGCTCTACGAACAGTACCCGGAGTTCGTCCAGCCGGATTTCCGCCTCAACGAGGTGAAGCAGTTCGTGGCCCCCGGCGGCGAGCGCGGCTTCCTGCAGGACCTGAGCATCAGCCGCACCAGCATCAGCTGGGGCATCCCGGTGCCCGGCGACGAGAAGCACGTGGTCTACGTCTGGTTCGACGCCCTGCTCAACTACCTGTCGGCCTGCCGCGAGGGCTTCTGGCCGCCCACCGTGCAGCTGGTGGGCAAGGACATCCTGCGCTTCCACGCCATCTACTGGCCGGCCTTCCTCATGGCCATGTTCCGGGAGGCCGGGGACGACCTTGCCGGCCCGCTGCCCGCGCGCATCCGGGAACAGCTGCCGCACACCATCCTGGCCCACGGCTGGTGGCTCATGGGCGAGGACAAGATGTCCAAGTCCAAGGGCAACGTCGTGCGCCCGGAGCAGCTCCTGCAGTTCGGCAACGACGCGGCGCGCTTCTTCTTCATGCGCGAAATGCAGGTGGGTCTGGACCGCAGTTTCTCCTTCGAGGGCTTCATGGACCGCTTGAACGCCGATCTCGCCAACGGCCTGGGCAACCTGGCCTCGCGCACCTTGAGCATGCTGCAGCGCTATCGCCAGGGGGTGGTTCCGGTCGCCGAAGTGCTGGATGCCCAGGACCAGGAGGTGCTGACCGAGGGCCGCGCCCTGGCCCCGGCCTACCTGGCCAAGGCCCGGGCCAATGATTTCCAGGGTGCCCTGGACCTGCTCTGGACCTACCTGCGCCGCCTGGACGGCTACATCGTCAAGTCCGAGCCTTGGAAGCTGGCCAAGGACGAGGCCAACAAGGCCAAGCTCGACACCGTGCTCTGCCAGCTCTACCGCGCGCTCAGGGCTACGGCCATCCTGGCGGCGCCGGTGATGCCCGATCTGGCCCAGAAACTGTGGACGGGCCTGGGCATGCCCGGGCAGGTGGCCGAGCAGCGCTTCGCCGACTTCCTGTACGAAGCACCCGCCCCGGCCCCCGTGGCCGAGCCCTCGCCATTGTTCCAGCGCATCGACAAGGAGGCCGTCATGCAAGAAGAAACCCAATCCATAGCGCCGGTCGCCGCTCCCGAAGCGGTGCCGGAGGAAGCGGACCTGCCCCCCCTGAAGGACGAGATCGATTACGAGACCTTCGCCCTCATGGACCTGCGGGTGGGCCACGTGCTCACCGCCGAGCGGGTGCCCAAGAGCAAGAAGCTGATCAAGATGACCGTGGATCTGGGGTTCGAGACGCGCACCATCCTGGGCGGCATCGGCACCGCGTACGCCCCCGAGGAGCTGGTGGACCGCCAGGTGGTGGTGGTGGCCAATCTGGCGCCCCGGCCGCTGATGGGCAGCATGAGCCACGGCATGCTCCTGTGCGCCAGCGACAACAACTCGAAACCCTACCTCGTGGCGCCGCCGGACGATGCCAAGCCGGGGTACGTGGTCCGCTGATCGTGCTCAAGACGCCCGTATTCCGGTTCCAGGAGGAACGGCTCACCGACGCCCCGGTGGCCGCCTTCCGCCTCCGGTTGGCGGCGCCGGGGAGCCTGCGCTGCTTCAAGTCCTGGCGCGGGCTGCACCCGCTGGAGGACGAGGGGGAGGAGCTGGCGCTGCGCTGGCACCGCACCTGCCTGGGCGCGGTTGAGGATGGCACCCTGCGGGTGATGCCCCATGAACAGGGCTCCCACCTCAGGCTGAATGGGCGGGTGAGGGGCTGGAGCGCGTTCCTGCTGCTGGGCTGGATGCGCTGGCGCACGGACCGGCTCCTGGATCGCCTGGTGAGGGAGCTATGAGCGGCCAATCAATGCAATTCTACACATGGAACGTCAACGGCTTCCGGTCGGCGCTCACCCAGGGCTTCATGGACTGGCTGGAAAAAACCGATCCCGACGTGATCTCGCTGCAGGAGATCCGCGCCGAGTGGGACCAGGTCGACCTGGGCGCCCGGCGCGAGCTGGAATCGGCCTTCGACATCTGCTGGTTCCCCTCGTCCGGCAAGAAGGGCTATGCCGGTTCCGCCACCCTCACCAAGCGCGAGCTGGGCTTCAGCCACAGCAAGGGCCTGGGCATCGAAGCCTACGATGCCGAGGGCCGGATCATCATCAGCACCCGCGGCGACCTCACCTTCATCGCCGGCTACTTCCCCAACGCCTCCTCCGGCCTGGTCCGGCTCCAGTTCAAGCGGCAGTTCGCCAAGGACCTGGCCACCATCATCCGGTCCCGGCTCGCCCAGGGCGAAAGGATCATCCTCACCGGCGACATGAACGTCGCCCCCGAAGAGATCGACCTGGCCCGCCCCAAGGACAACCGCACCAGCCCGGGTTTCACCGACGAGGAGCGGCAGGATTTCCGCGCCTACCTGGCCGAAGGCCTGGTGGACATCCTGCGCGAGCGCAATCCCGGCGTGCCAGGCCTCTACACCTGGTGGACGGCCCGGGGCGGCGCCCGCGCCAAGAACGTCGGCTGGCGCATCGATCACTTCCTGGTGAGCCAGGCCCTGGTGGACCAGGTCGAGGCGGTGACCATCCACACGGACATCATGGGGTCCGATCATTGCCCGGTGAGCCTGACCCTGAAGCCCTAGCTGGAACGAATGGGGATCGGGAGCATCCAACGCTCCATGGGACCCATCGCCTGCTTGTTGAGCCTGCTCTCCTTCATTCCGCTCCTGGCCTGCCAGGGGGCGCCGGGACCGCCAGCTGCCACGGCCGACCATGCCCCCCTCGAGGGCTACCTCGATCGCAGCAGCTACGCTCCCGGCGAGGAGGTGAGGATGCACGTCCATGCCCTGGCGGGGGCGTTCTCCTATTCCGTTTTCCGCCTGGGGCAGGACCAGCGGCCCCTGGTCATCGCCGAGAACCTGGCCGCCAACGCCCAGGTCTACCCGCCGCGGGCCTTCGCCGAAGGGGCCGGGTGGGCGGCCACCTGCACCTTCACCCTGCCCGACGACTGGCCCTCCGGGCTCTACATGGTGAAGCTCAAGACCGTCCGGAGCCAGTCACCGGAGGACGTGTTCCATATGCCCTTCGTGCTTCGGGGACGCAAGGGGCCGGGCATGCCTTCCGTGGTGGTCATGTCCAACATCTTCACCTGGCAGGCCTACAATGCCTGGGGCGGCGGCTCCTACTACAAGGGTGACCACCCAAGGGCGCCCGAGGACAGCTACGAACCAATCATCAGCCTGAAGCGGCCCAACCTGGCCGCCTCCCGGGACACCCCCATCGGCCACACGGGCTACGCGGAAAAGCACATCCATACCTTTCTCCAGCGCCACGGGATCGCCTACCACCAGATTTCGGACCTCGACCTGCACCAGGATCCCACGGCCCTGGAAGGCTACCGGGTCCTGGTGATCAACACCCACTCGGAATACTGGACCCGGGAGATGATCGACCGCCTGGAGGCTTTCCTGGGGAGCGGGGGGCGGGTCCTGAACCTCTCCGGCAATGTGATCTGGTGGAAAGTCACCCTCAAGGGCGACCAGCTGGAGTGCCGCAAGGACAAGGGCATCCATTCCCAGACCGGCGAGCGGGGCGGCAAATGGAAGGACCTGGGCCGGCCCAGCCAGCCCATTCTGGGCGTGGGTTCGGATCCCCGGGGCATCCACACCTTCGCCGCCTTCCAGGTGCTGGAGCCATCCCACTGGCTGTTTCTGGGCGCCGGCCTGGGTTCGGGCGACCTGATCGGGGTGCAGGGACTGAACGAAGGGGGAGCCTCCGGCGGGGAGGAGGACAAGGTGGGCTCCCTGACCCCTTCCGGGGCCGTGCATCTGGCCCATGGCTTGAATCCGGGGCAGGGCGGCGCGGATATCGTGTTCTTCGAAACCCCCCAGGGAGGCGCCGTGCTTTCGGCAGGGTCCATCAGTTTCTGCGGCAGCCTGATGGTGGACAAGGCACTGGATACGCTGATCATGAACTTCATGGACGCCTACCGGTAGGAGCTATCGTCCGGATCGACCCATTCCTGGTGAGCCTGACCCTGGACTCCTAGGAAGCCTGATCCACCCGCCATCGGGTCAGCGGCCGCACGCTGAGGTCCCAGACCTGAATGCCCCAGGGCAACCGGCCCAGCCCAAGCCGCTTGCGGATCAGCGTGCGCGCGCCATGTTCGCTGCAGGCCTCAACCGGGCCGTATTCCATGAAGTAACCAGGAAGTTTGTAACCAAAGGACTTGGACATGGTCTGCTCCAGATTTGAACCAAGGGTCTTTGAACTCTGTGGGAACTCTGTGGCACCTGAACAACCTCAAGTTTCGCTTTTTCTCCGTCATAGCGCAAGGCCAAAAGCGAAAAATATTTCTCGATCTCGCGAAAAGGCGAAATCGCGGATTCAAGGGAATTGGAATCGGAGGAATTGGAGAAGATACCCATGATTCCCTCGGCTCCGATATGGTTCGGTAACGCTGTGCTGGCTTTCGCCTCGACCCACCCTGGGGACCCAAGGATACCTGAGGCCCTGCATCAGGTGGTGGTCATCACGCGACTATCCTGCTCGTCAAATGAGGTCACCAGCATCTCTCGGAAATGTTTCCAGCTGTTGCATCGGAAATATCCAAATAGCGAATGGACAGCGAGAACGCCATATTATTTTTGATCTGGCTCGGACCGCTTGCGACAGATTCGGGCTTCCGGTTTGTCATGGAATTTTTATAAGGTATCACCATGTCATCAAGATTTCTTCTCGCACTCTGCTTGGCATATTCGTCTCTTTCCATCTCGGCTCAGGGAGCGTGCGGAGAATTCCCTGATGTTGGATTCGATGGTCCCGATATGAGGAGTTTCCAGGGCCGTTATGAAAATCCAAATTACTACTTTGGGGTTACGATTCCGCCTGGGTTGACCGGGCATGATGCTCCACCACCAATGCCTCACCACGGTTTTGGTATCGTTCTCTCCTGGACTCCACGCAGCTATATCTGGGTAGACGGCACTTACAATTCCACCGATCTCCCCGATGCTAAAGCAGCACTCGAACAATTAGTTGAGTTTATGAATCAGGATGGGGCCAAAATTAAATCTACAAAATTTTATAGGATCAAGCATGGGTTTATATTCTCAACCCAAGTAATTATCCAGTATAAATGTAATGCCTATCCGGTTGATCGCGTTAAGCATCTATCGGCAATCATCAAAAATGGAATCATGTACAAGATTGGTCTCGATACAACCGAAAAACGATACAATGAAGATTACTCGGTATTCAATGCCCTGGTTAGCTCGTGGCACTTAATCCACCATCATACATAGGGCTCCTAAAAAGACATGACTGATTTTCGGCCCGAGGCGGTAGAATAGGCATCAATAACCGAAGTCCATTGGGAAAAACAACAATGCCCAAAATCCTCAAACCGTTCGCACTTGGTGCTGGCGCATATTCAATTCTGATATCGCCGCTGATTTACATAGCTGCCTGCGGGCGAGTTCCTAATGATGCTGGAATAATGATATATATCAGTTCCATGCCGACTGGTTCGATAATTAATATCATTGGCTACATGCAGACGAGGGCCCGGATTGCCCAGTTCTTAAATTTACTTGTCAACGACCGCTTTGCAATGATATTTGATGCTTCTGTGGGCTGGGCTTTTGGTTGCATTCAATGGGGAATAGTCGCTGTAATAATCTGGCATTTTTATAGAGTCAACCGGAAAAACCTATGGTGGTCCTGATGTAGGGAACGGTGAAACATGAGTCTAGAAAACATTCAGGTCTTCGTATATCTCTGGGCTGTGCAGGTTGTTTATCTCGCGGCGCCTTCTTCTCTTGTCTTCTGGATCACTAGAAAATTTGCCCATTATGAGTTATGGGAACTCTTGGTATTCCTCGTCCCATTTTCAGCCTGGGTTGCAGTCTTCAACCTAAAACCAAAAACCTAATGGTATCGGTAACTTGAGTAATTGGATGCCACTTGTTATCGCGATCCCGACAGCTATGGTCATTCGGAGCTTAGCTGGTAATTCACGATTGAAGAGATATATTTCAATAATACTCATTATTTGCCTTTGTGGGGTTTCATTATGGGCACATCTGTATTATCCAACCCAATATGACCATACTAATGGAAAGCCCTTTTAAGCCAATGCTTTGGATCTGACTGTTGTTTATAAGGAATCAGGTTGGAGAGAAAAGCCGAACCAAGAGAAAATAAGATAAAGAGTTATGGTAGCAATAATCATTACTAAAGGTGCAAATGGTAAGAATTTTCGCCATCGGTTGGATAGTAATCCAAACCCATATGAGAGTAAACCCCAAAAACAAATACCAAAAATAAATGCGGTTGAATTAGGGAAAAGATGAGATGACCCCGTGGGACCGGATTTGGTAACCCCGCCAAACCCAAACAAGAATTGAGGCCCATAAATTGAAAGACCAGTGAGGGTAGGAGGCAGAAAAGCATTGAAGAAAAATGTAAGAAATGGAAGGATGATAGAACTGATCAAACACAAAGGGATGGCTGCATAGGGTAAGAACCGACTATATGGAGATGGCTTTAATTGCCTTTCACGTGAACTTTCAAAATCTAGTTCAGTCTCGATAGTGATGTGGCTAGAAGGAGAATTCGCTGAGATAAATTCGGATTTTACGCTATTTAAATTTAATAGATATATCCATACTAGGATGAAGGCCGCGTAAATTAAAAATGAGATAATAAAGTAACAAAGTGAAAAAATCTTATCTGTCATTGAAAATCTAATGTCATGAATCATTTTCCATGGAGATCTTTGAATTCCAACTATTATGTGTTCGATCAAATAGATTCCCAGGACTATTTGAGTTGCAACTCTGGCCCATGCCCGGAGTCGAAGCAACATTATAGCAAAATAAACTGTGAATCCTCCTAGTGCGAGGTAGGTGATATTTGTTGAAAATAACTTAATTGGTGTCGTATGGATGTGATTGGTTGCGAGAACATAACTGAGGAACGCAGCACCGAGCAGGAACAATAAAGATCCTGAGTAGATCCAGACCCATCCAACAAGGTTGATGATCGTTCTTGGTTTCAAAGGAAGCCTCCTGACTTCAAAGTGCTATGCTTCGGCTTAACCCCGATTTAGACATGGCCACGGCAAGGAGGTGAACGGGAATTTCGATTAATTGATGAGCAAAGAGTAACCCTAGCACACGCCCACATCCATCCAAATCTTCATTTCTTCTGAAAATCCCAATCTCAGGCCGTAGGCATCCCTGTTGCGCCGAACGTCGAGGCTGATCAGTCAATGATCCCGAATTCCGCCTTCCCCCTTAAGTGTGTCGACCAAGAGCCTGGAATTGGCCCCGGTAGCCTGGTTTGAGCTTCATCTGCTGAAGTTCAGCCGTTTCGCCTATGCATGATAAGAATTGAGATCTGCGACCGTACAAGATAAATCCCCCAATCGGGGGCCGTGGAATCAAATCTGGCAAAACCTTTCTAACCCCAACCATTTGACGCATCACCCGAGTTCATGAAGTAACCAGGAAGCTTGTAGCCAAAGGACTTGGACATTGGGAACCCCCGAAGCGGTCGAGTCGTTGAACCTTCCACAGGACCAATTTTGCTTTTTATGCGTTGCATGTCAAGAAGGAAATGCGAAATTAACAAAAAAGGGGAACGGAATTTCGGGATAAGTGGAGAAAAGCGGGAGAGGCTCCAGACTTTCCAAAGACGGGGGTGCAATCAAATATGGCATGGGGTTGGGGATTTGGACCTGGGGCTTGGTCCAGGAGAAAATTCGTAGAGATTTGACGTATGCCAGGGCCAGACCCCGTTGGATGGTTCGAGATCAGCCGAGGTGGTCTGCTTTTGGCGAGCGGATCCGGGTAATAAAAACGAAAAACACGAATATGGCGACGTGTCGAGTCCTGCCGCCTACCAGCGTCGCTGCCCCGAAGAATTGGTGCTTTACCCGTGCATCCAGCGCTGCTGGCCAAGGGTGCGGGAACGGTTCCGCGGTATCCGGATCACTCTGCGCCCGGCCACTGGGGTCCGGCATAAGGGAAATACTGCGGCCCCTTCGCCGCCCCCGCATAAACCTGGATGTTGCTGTCCATCTGAGCCAATCCTGACGTTCCGTTGCCGAAATTCGTCACCCAGACGTTCCCTGCATTGTCGATGGCGATGCCGTAGGGTTGGTATCCGGTGGCAAAGGTTTGCATGATGGCACCGGAGGGACTCAGTTCCGTAACGCTGCTGGTGGTCAGAGACGTGTCAATTCCCCGGTTATACCCATTCGCCACCCACACGTTCCCGGCGGCGTCTATGGCCACGATTTCAGGAAGACTTCCTGCAAGGTAGGTACCGATCAGATTTCCATTGGCGTCCAGTTTCGTGACACTGCTGTCACCAGGAGCCGTTCCCGGGTAGCCACTGCCCTTGTTCACCACCCATACGTTGCCTTCGGGGTCGATGGCCAAGCCTTCCGGATGGCTGCCCGCAACATAGGTGCCGAGCGTGGCGCCCGCGGGGCTCAGTTTCGTAACGTTGCTGTCCGTCAGTCCCAACCCTGGGGTTCCGCTTCCCTTGTTCGCCACCCAGGCGTAGCCCTGGGCATCGATGGCGATGCCTCCGGGAGAACTCCCCGCGACGTAGGTTCCCACGAGCGTGCCGGTAGGGCTCAGCACCGTCACGTTGCTATCCCCCGGGTCCGTACCCGGGATACCCGCAGTTCCGGAAACGGCACCCCAGTTCGTCACCCAGATATTGCCGGCCGGGTCTACGGCAATGCCTCCAGCGGGGTAGGTTCCCGCGACGAAGGTGCCGAGGATCTGGCCCGAGGGGCTGAGTTCCGTGACATTGCTGTTGCCAGGAGCGGTTCCCGCGGTTCCGTTGCCGTAGTTGTCGACCCATACGTTACCGGTTTGGTCGATGGCGATGCCGATGGGGAAGGTTCCCGCAGGGTAGGTGCCGAGGAGAGCGCCGGAGGGGCTCAGTTTCATGAGGTTGCTGTTGCCCGGAGCCGTTCCGGGGATGCCGTTGCCCCCATTCGCCACCCAGATGTTCCCATCCCGGTCGATGGCGTTGTCGAAGCAGTTGGCTCCCGCAGCGAAGGTGCGGACAGGGCCGCTTGAAGCGGTGTTGTCGCTGGAGGACGAGCAGCCCACCAGGGATATCAGCGCCAGCGGCAACGAAAATGCGGCCGATCGCATGTTGCATACATGGTTCATCACGATGCTGCTCCCGTCAGCGTTTGGTTGCGATTGCTCAGTTTAAATCGAATTGAAACAATTGTTAAAGCCCTTTCGTACAATATTTTTCGGTCGTCTTGACCGACTGGCTCTCGACGGCTCGGGCGCTGGGCTGACCCCGGATCCCGGTTTTTCGCCGGAACTCCAACTTGGGGAGGGACCATCCGAGGTTAGAATGGATTTTAAATAATGAATCAAAGGGAAACTATGCCCAATGTCTGGAGCCGCAAGTCAGTCACAGACAACTCGAAACCCCGGGAACTCTTCCTCAACCCGGGGGATTTTGCCTTCGGTGACCAGAATACTCGCATCCGCACGATCCTCGGTTCATGCGTGGCGGTGACGTTTTGGCACCCGGAGATGAAAATGGGCGCGATGTGTCACTACATGTTGCCAAGCCGCCTCCCCGAATCAGATTCGCCCATGAATGGGCGCTATGGCGACGAAGTTATCGAATTCATTACAGAGAGGTTCCAAGTGCAGGGTTTCCTGCCCAGCCTCCTCCAGGTGAAGATTTTTGGCGGATCCAACATGTCGCCTGGGCTGGCGAATCCTGATATCCAGTCAATCGGGGTTAAAAATATCGAAATCGCAGCAAGGATTCTTAAAGAAAAAGGTTTTCAGATCCTGAACGCTGATGTGGGGCACTGCCAGCACCGGACCATCATCTTCGATATCCAGAATGGGCAAGTATGGGTGCGCCGGGGACCCAGCATGTGCGAGATGAAATGCGTTTTCAAGCCTGAGGAAGGTTGTCCCCACCTGCAGGGAATTCTCAATTGTAACGGCGCCGAAGCTTCTCCTTCGATTTGAGCGTATTCTCCGGGCTGGCCGTGGTCCGGAGGAACATTCGAGGGACCAGGGGACCATGGTTGTAGCATGGGAAGAATCGACAGGTTTGCTCTGCATGAGGAGGGGCTTGATGGGCAGTAACAGTTACGACGTCATTCATTTCGAGGCCCTGGGCCCCGAGGCGTCCCACCTGGAGGAAGAAACAGCCAAGGCTAAAGGAGCGGGTCTGCTTCCACCAACCCACAGATGTCTGATCACCCCTTTGACGCTCCAAAGCTTCCTCGAAGGCAACCCGGGCACATCGCTGCCCAGCCTGATCACCACCAAGACTCATTCCAGCCTGCCGGAAGGGTACATCGCGGAAGGCGGCAATGGGGTCATAACCCGAAGCGCAGGTTACGACCACTTTGAGCATCTCGTTGGGAAACTGCATGTGGCCTCCCTCAGGGATTACTGTGTCAATGCGGTGGCCCAAACGGCGATGAAATTTGTCTATGCCTCCGCCGGCATGATGAATCACTATTGCAACAATGCCCAGCTGTTCGACCGCCAGGCTTGCCAGGCCTTCGTTTCCCTTGAACCCGAAATGACGGCGACCGTCTTCGGCGTTGGTAAAATCGGAAAGCGCATTTATGAATTGGCGGTAGCAAATGGCCTCAATGTTCAAGGGGTGGATGCCCGGGCGCAGACGCTTGCCGGAATCTATGGCGACTCGGTCCGTTTCGTCTCGAAGGATGAGGCCATCCTTACCACTGATTGCATCATCAACGCCATGAACCTCACCAGGGACCCCGCCAGCCGCTTCCACAATGTGGGCTATTTCTCCAAGGAATACCTGGCCAAGGCCCAAAAGAAGCTGATCTTCATCAACGTGTCCAGGGGGGAGATCGCCCCTGAATCCGGACTACTCGATCTGTACCAGGAAGGGAAAATCATCGGGATGGGGTTGGATGTGTTTTCCCATGAGGCAATGTTCACCCAGGTGCTACTCGGGGAAGGAACCAATGATCCTGATTTGCTTGCGGCAAAAGCCATCCTGACGATGGCCTTGGAGCGCAAGGGAAACGTATATGTCCAACCCCATCAGGGATTCAATTCCAACGTCGCGGCCCGCACCAAGGCTGCGGAGGCGCTCAAGCATGTGGTGGCATGGTTCAGGTACGAGGGCCGGCATTTTGCTGAAGAATTGCCTTATTACTGAGCGGAAGGGAGCTTGCTTGCCGTCAGTCCGCCCACCGCTGCGGCAGCCGCGCTCTTCTTCACCTTCACTGTGAAGAAGGTGACGAGCACCGCAACGAAGCATGCGCCGGACAGGCTGTAGAGTCCTCCCGAATAGCTGTTGGTGGAGTGCTTGGCCAAGCCGAGAAGGTAGGGACCGACGAAACCGCCGAGGTTGCCCAAAGAGTTGATCAGGGCGATGCCCGCGGCGGCGCCTGCTCCGGTCAGATAGGCGGACGGCAGGGGCCAGAACGGGCCCTTGCAGCCCATGATGCCCACCGAAGCCACGCAGATGAGTACCAGGGCGGTCATCCCGTTGCCCAGGTAGCCCGCCATGCCCAGGCCGCCGGCGATGAGCAGGAGGCTGGCGATCAGGTGCCACTTGCGTTCCTTGAAGTGGTCGGAGGAGTGGCCGATCGCCAGCATGCCGATGATGCCGAAGATATAGGGGACCGCCGACATGAATCCGGTCTGGGTCGTGGAGAAGCCCTGGGCCTTGATCATCTGGGGCAGGAACATGGAGATGCCCAGGTTGCTGCCGGTGGCGGCGAAGTACACGAACCCGAACAGCCAGATGACGGGATTGCTGAAGGCCTGCCAGATGCCCGGCTTGGCCACCGAGTCGATCTTCTCGGCATCGATGACCAGCTCCCGGGCGATCCAGGCCTTCTCCTCCTGGCTCAACCAGCCCGCCTTGGCAGGGCTGTCCGGCAGGAACAGCAGGACCGCGGTGGCGCCCAGCAGGGCGGGCAGCCCTTCCAGCAGGTAGAGCCATTGCCAGCCGCGCAGGCCCATCAGGCCATTGCAGTGCTGGAGGATCCAGGTAGACATGGGCGCGCCCACCGCCAGGGAGAGGGGAATGGCCAGCATGAACCGGGAGATGATCCTGGCCCGGTAACGGGCGGGGAACCAGTAGGTGAGGAAGAGGATGACGCCCGGGAAATAGCCGGCTTCGGCGGCGCCGAGGATGAAGCGGATGCTCAGGAAGCTCGTGGAGCCCTGGACCAAGGCCATGGCGGCGGCGGCGATGCCCCAGGAGAACAGGATGCGGGCGATCCACCTGCGGGCGCCGAACCGGACCAGCGCGATGTTGCTGGGCACTTCGAAGGCGCAGTAGCCGATGAAGAAGATCCCCGCGCCCCACCCGTAAATGTAAGGGTTGAGCCCGATTTCCTTGTTCATGGTCAGGGCGGCGAAGCTGACGTTCACCCGGTCCAGGTAGGACACGACATAGAGGAAGATCAGGAACGGAATCAACCTCAGGTTCAACTTGCGCATGATCTGTTGTTCGATGACCAGCGACATTTCCCCCCCATTGGTTTTTAAAAACCGGCAATCACCGAGGCTGTTGAGATCAATTAGGATGGCTTGATAAGAAAATAGGGAAGGCTGATGAGAAGGTCAAAGGAAATAATGAGCTGCCCCGTCTTGTCGGAACCGCAGGGCCGGAGTCATTGAATTCCAGAAAGCCACCTGGTGGCCATGGCCAGAGGATCTTCAGAATGAATATCCCAAAGCGACCACCCAGGTGGTGGGGTTGTAGTTGAGGGTCGTGGTGCGGATGATCCCCCCCGTATTGGATACGTAGTTGCTTTTGACCTGGGCGTAGGAGTAGGAGACGATGGCCGAGAAGTGGCCGCCGAGCCGGAAATTCAGCCCCGCCGTGGCGGCCGGTCCCCAGGAGTCGCTCAGGGTGAAAGAGGTCGGGCCGCCGTTGGCGGCATCGCCGGACGCCGTTGAGACCCTGTCGTAGAACTTGGTGTAGTTGACGCCCGCCCCAAGGTACGGGCGCACCAAGGTGTTCGGGTCGAAGAACGTATAATCCAGGAGCAGCGTGGGGGAGAACCACCTGGCGTTGGCCACATTCTGGCCACTGAGCGGGACTGACCCCACGGTTGCGGGACCCGTCGCGACGGTCTTGGTATTGGGTGGCACCCCGGCCGCCAGTTCAAGGCTCAGATTGGCGGTCAGGGTGCGCAGGTAGGCCAGGTAGAGCGTCGTCAGGCTATCGATCTTGAAATTCACGCCTGCGGGCGTGAAAGGGCCGCTGAGATTGGGGCCCGTGGCGTCGTAATGGACAAAATAGAGGCCCACGCGCACGGTGTTGGGATCCTGGGCACTGGCCTGGCTGGCCAGCAGCATCGAAAGTGCGGAAAGTGCGAGGAGTTTCATGATGCTCATTTTCCAGTCCTTTCAGGGCTCAGAATTGCTGGAAGAACTGCAGGGTGGCGGCGGTGGCGACGGGCTCGACGATATCGGCGTGGTAGGCCTCGGTGAGGACCGTTGCCGTGGTGGTGCCTATGGCCGTGGCAATGGCCGCGGCATTGGCTCCCAGGACGGCGGTCGTGAAGGGCGCACCGGTCTGGGTGACCTGGGAGATGAGGCCGCTGATGGCCGTGCCGGTCAGCTGGGAGGCGAGGGCCAAGGCGGTTACCTGCAGGAAGACCGGCTGGGAGGCATTGGTGATGGTGTAATTGGCCGGCGCCAAGGCCGCGGCCAAGGCGGTGTTCATGTCCGCGGCGAACTGGTCGGGACTGGTGATTTCTCCCTGCACATCGGTGAGGAAGGCCCCCGCGGCCACTTGCCCAAGTGCCGTGAAACTGATGCCAGGGTCCACATCGAGGGGCGTCTGGACCGTATGCAGGCCAGGCACGGCACCCCATATGGAGGACATGGTGCCGGTGTTCACGGGATAGAACACTTCTGGATCATTATGGCCGCCCACCATCAGTAAGGGAGCCTTGGGCTGCCACAGCGTCGTCGCCGGCGCCAACGGCGTTCTCATGTCATTCAAGATGAAGGCCTTGCGCAATGGATGCGCGGCGGTCGCCGAAGGCATCCCGGTGGTCAGGGTCGGGACCACGCCATCGGGGTTCAGCAGCGCATCGGCCAGGCCACCGACCCGGTAGGCATTCAGCCACAGGTAGGTCGATGCGAAGCCGGAGGCGAACAGGGGATTCCCAGAGGGCGGGCTGATGCCCGGCAAGAGCGCCGTCAGTTCTTCCGTCACGGTGGTTGCGGTGGTGCCGGTCAGGCGGTCGTCCACGACCACGCCGGTATTGATGTCCGAGGCGCTGGGCGGCGTGCTATTGAACAAGGCAAGGGGGAACTCGCCACCCAGGATCAGGGTGTCGGCCGACACCGGCCCGGGAAAGAGTGCATCGATGCCAGCGGCCCAGGCGGGCGCATAGGCGTCTACCGAGGTTCCCGTCGTCCCGTTGTAGATGTTGCCGATCGCCGGGTTGCTCTTGTAGGAATTGTAGAAACAGGAGGTGATCAGTGGCGCGAATCCGGTGGCGCCGAAATCCACATCGCCATACAGGATCGAATCGCCGAAGGCTGCCAGGGCGTAGGGGCCGGAACAGGGCGCCGAAGCCGTGACGGTCATGCCCGCGGCCTCCATGGCCCGCTGGGTGGCCATGGCCACGTGGCCCCCCTCGGAATAGCCGGTGATGAACAGTTGCCCGTTGTCCGTGGGCGCCGATGCGAACAGGGCGCCGGAGGACAGGGCCGCGCGCGCCGCCGTCAAGGCGTTGATCATTTCCGTGGATTGCTGCAGGGCGTTGAGATAGGGATGGTACGAAAGCTCTGAGGTGTCGTAGCCCGCATAATTGGGCGCCACCAGGGTATAGCCGTTGGAGGCGAATACCGCGGCCACCAGGTCCGCCGTGTCGTCGACGGGGGTGAGGAAATTCGCCATGTTGAAAGCTTTGAGGGTCTCGGTGCCATGGGCATAGAGCACGATTGGAGCGGGCCCCAGGGATGTGGCGGGGCCACCCGTGCCGCCCGTGGGAACGATCAGGGCGCCCGAGGCCGTCGTCGCCTCGCCAGCTCCGCCCACGGTGGCATACTGGAGGTAGTAGACGTCGACCCCATATTTGCAGGAGCCCCCGGTGGCGTGGCCGGTGGCGAGGGCCAGCAAGGACTGGCCGTTGCTGGTCGCATTGAGTTCGGCCGTTAGGTCGGCCGCCGTAAGTGAAAGGACGCGTGCGGGCGGGTTCTGGATCAGGCTGCCCGGGGTGCCGCTGGCATTGACCGAACTGCCCGTGCTGTTGCCGCCGCAGGCGGTCAAAAGGATCACTGGAGCCGCGGCGCATGCCGCGAGTCTGGATCGCCAAGTAATCTGCATCAAGTCCTCCATGATCAGGGTGGGAATGGATGGGGCAGGACAGTCGCGCGGGAACGCAGACCCTCTCTTTGCAGCACCTATTGGGCTGCCAGAATTTGCGACTCGGGTGGACGCCAGCACCTTTTGGGTACAGAAACGCTGAATGGAAAGATATGCTGCACATTGCAAGGTGCAAGAAAGAAGATCTTAAAATCTGATCTTATTTCCATGGCGAGCCATAGCGTTTCTAGTTGACCAAGGGTCATTTAAATTTTTAAGGATCATCAGGTGCTCCAAGCAGGCCCGGTCGCCCTTGCAGCCTGAAAGGCATGTCGACCCGCTTAACTCGCTGAATAAATGTTCGGCTAGGCGTTCATCGGGTTGGCTCCGAAACGCGAAGTCCTGAGCGGCGCACTCATGAGCCATAGCGAAAGCGAACCGGTATTAGCCGCGTCGAGCTTCGTGAAGGCCAGCCCTATCGGGTCTCCGAAGGGTTCGCAGCAGCGACATGCCTTCGCCTTGCGGGAACGCCCGCCGCCGGCCCGAAAGGCATGGTCGCCATCAATGCCCGGATCAGCTCCCGGGAACAGAAGCCGAAAGGCGAACTTGAATGTCAGGCCCAGGACCGGGCCGTGACGGAGATTCACGCAGCGCACCGGGACCGGCTCACGCGCTTCGGCTACGGCTACTTCGAGACCCATTTCACGGCCCACGGGGTCGGTCTGGTCATCCATGAGCAGCCGGGGGCAGCCACCCCTCAGGAGGAGCGGGTGGAGGATCTGCCCAGCACGAGTGCCTGGCCCAGCTCGACGAGCGGCGCCGGAAACGGCAAAAGCGCATCGGCAGGCTCGAGCAGCCCGGATGCGCCTGACCCGGCGAATCGCCGCCTTCAAGCCCTCCTGCACCTCCTGGAGACGAAGCGCCGGCTGGTGCCCGCTTCGGTTCAGACGTGCGGCGGGAAACCAGCGAGGATTGAAAGCTGCTTGCCATCAATGGCCGGGGATGAGTATGCTCCAGCTATCCTTTGGTCCTCCGAGCAGTCGTGGCGGAGAGATTGAATCAAAATCGGAACCCGTCAGCCTTTCCTGCGTTTATCCCAAAGTGCGTAAATATATGGCTTTTGGGGATGTTGTATGATGCTTCGCAACCCATCGCTGATGGGAGTCGAGAGGGAAATCAAAGGTTTTTTTCTTCCCCATGCCGTTCTTGGAGGATTCAAGATGAATGCCATCACGACCTGCCACTCTTTCCCGGACCTGATTGAGGAACTTCGTGCAGCAAAAAAACGTGGAGCCCGACTGGTTTCCGCCGCTCCGGACAACCAGTTGGGGCAGGCAATCGGATTTAAACTTTCGGATGGAACCACTTATCGCCTCACCTTGGTCAAGGTCAAGCAGTTCGAGGAGGAGAAATCGAGCTACCCCGATCTGTTGACGTTTTGGAGCTTGCTCTCCACTACCGATGAACGTATTAAATTATTCATGACGTGTTAAAATTGCTGTACCGCTAGATTCAAGAAGCCCTTTTCCATTTCCAGCCAACTTCCTGCGCGCTTCAGCCAAAGCCTTGGCCTTGGCGGAAGCGCTGTTGGCGTTCTGGAAATTCATGCGGCAGGCTGGGCGTCCGCAGCGGCCTTGGCACCAGCCACGGCCTGGGCATTGTTGTGGGAGTCGGTGTTTGCGGATCGGGGTTCGGCAAAGGCGGGACTCACGAGGGCACCTGCGATGAGGAGGATGACGAGCTTCTTCATTGGAAATCTCCTTGGGAAACCGGCTCGGCCGGACCAAGGTGGCTCCACGGCGTGGATCTTTACTACCTTGGTAGAGTAAAGAATACGTTTGGAGGAAATGGAAACAATTGAATAAAATGGAATGACAAAGGACACGAATCATGAACAATCTCCCTCCGCTCGAAGACCTCCACTTGTTCTGCATCGTGGCCAGGAACCGGAGTTTCATCGCCACCGCCAAGGCGATGGGGGTTTCACCCGCCTACGTCAGCAAACGGATAGCCCTCCTGGAGGGGGTGCTGGGGGTGCGGCTGCTGAACCGCACGACCCGCCAGGTGAGCCTGAACGAAGAAGGCGAAACCGTTTTCCTCTGGGCCCAACGGATCCTCGAGGATGCCGACCAGATGACCGAGGCCATCAGCACCACGAAGATGACCCCCCGAGGGCTACTGCGAATAAGCACCAGCGAAGGTTTTGGGCGGAAATGCGTCGGCCCGGCGCTTTCCGCGCTGGCGCTGAGTTGCCCGGCCCTGCGCATACAGCTTGAACTGTTCACCCGAAAGGTCGATCTGATTGCCGAGGGCTTCGATCTCGATTTGACCGTGGGAGGGGAATCCCAGCAGCACCTGATGGTCAAGCGCATCAAGGCCAATGCGCGGGTCCTTTGCGCAGCCCCTGCCTATGTGGCCAAGCGCGGCATGCCGGCCAACCTTGATGAACTGGAAAAGCACGACTGCATTGTCGTCCGGGAGCGCGAGCAGAGCTACGGCATCTGGAAGCTGGATGGCCCCAGGGGCGTTGAGACGGTCCGGGCGTCCGGCCCCTTGTCTTGCAGCAACGGTGAAATCGGGACCCAGTGGGCCCTTGATGGACATGGCATCACGCTTCGTTCCACCTGGGACGTTGGTGAAAAATTGTCCGATGGCTCACTGGTCCGGGTGCTTCCTGAATACCAGCAGAACGCGCCCATTTCGGCGGTCTATCCGATTCGCCTGGCGGAGTCTGCGAAAGTGCGGGTATGTGTGGAATTCCTCCAGCAATGGCTGGGCGAAAAGGGCCCAACAACAATAATAAATAAAATATGAAATATAGAATTGTCACGTTCAAAGCATGGAAGATACATGGAATACCATATGCTTCATGTGGATTAGCTGCCCTTGCTTCGAGTGGGGACGTAGATGAAAAAAATGCTGAGGTTGTGTAATCCATGATGATCTCGAAATAAAAAGCAATCGGGAATGGAGGAGCACGAATGGACCAGGCAGGTTTCACTACCCGCTGCACTTGGTGCGGAAAGATCAAAAACGGCGATAACTGGCACCATGAGCGTCGTAGTCGCCCTTTATCGTACATTGATACGATTTGCCCAAATTGCGAACCTCGGGACTTCCCGCAGCCGGAGAAGCAGATCCACCAAAGAAATCACTCGGATCGGGTTCTCGCCATCCTCCGGAAGAACCCGGGCCTAATAGAGTGATCCCAGTAGAAGAATGCTAAGCCGACATGAAAACAGTTCTATCCACTCTCCTTCTTCTTGGGAAATGAACTCCGCAGAGTGAAAGGGATGACCATAGAACCCAGGGAAATGTGCATCTCAGGCCTCGTCCCGATCAGGGACGATGGAGGGGCGATCGTTGGTTGCAAGGGCACCACCCAGGACCTCGTCGGCCAGAAGCAGGCGGAGGAAGCCATGCCGCAGTCGCAGGAGAGCTTCGCTGGCCTTTTCGAGCACGCCATGCTGGGCTTGTACGGGACTTCCAGCGATGGCCGGATCCTGATGGCAAACCAGGCCATGTGTGGCATTTTTGGATACTCTTCCTTTGAAGATCTGGTGCAATGCAATTTTAATAACAACCCAACCTATTCCAGATCCAGGTTTCTCGAGGAATTAGCTGAAAAGTCCCGCGTTGCCCGCCTCGAATCGATCTGGACGAAACTCAACGGAGACATAGTGAATCTACGGGAAAGCGCGCGGGCTGTCCACGACGCTTCTGGGGCCTTGATGTATTTCGAGGGGATTGTCGAAGATATTACCGATCAAAAGCGAGCGGAGGAAGATCTCCGGAAAAGCGAGGAACGGTACCAGCGGATCACCGAGGCCATTACTGATTACATTTACACTGTTCGCAAGACGGGTGCAGGCGGTTGGGAAACGACATACGGTCCAGGTTGCCTGGCCATTACCGGTTACCAGACGAATGAATATGCTTATGATCCACTCCTGTGGATTCGTAGGGTGGTGGAGGCGGATCGCTCCAGAGTCGAGGAGCAGGTAAAGCGGATTCTCGCTGGCGAAGATCCACCTCCCGTTGAACATCGGATCATCCATAAAAATTGATCAGAACGTTGGGTGAAAACCACCCTTGTCCCCCACCGTGATGAGCAAGGCCTTCTCGTGAGTTATGACGGTCTGATCCAAGACATCACTGAACGCAAGCAAACCGAGCAAACCCTCCGCACGGAACAGGAAATGGCCGAACACTACCTCACCGTCGCCGAAGTCATCCTGGTCGCCTTCGACACGGAGGCCCACGTGACCATGCTCAACCGGAAGGGCTATTCGGTCCTTGGCTATGAGGATGGGGAGTTGCTCGGCCAGGACTGGTTCCGAGCCTGCCTGCCGCCGGCGGAATACGATCGTGTGTCAGGGGTTTTCCGGCACATCCTGCTCGGGGACCTGGAACCGGTCGAATACTACGAGAATGACATCCTCCGAAAGGACGGCGAGAGGCGCCTGATCGCCTGGCATAACTCCATCCTCAAGAACGATGCTGGGAAGATCACCGGAATCCTCAGTTCGGGTGAGGACATCACGGAGCGAAAGCGGGCTGAAAAAGAGAAGGCGCTACTCGAAGCACAGCTCCAACAATCCCAGAAAATGGAAAGTCTAGGCCTGCTGGCGGGGGGTGTCGCCCACGATATGAACAATGTCCTGGGCGCCATCCTCGGCCTGGCCTCCGCCAACATCGATGGCCAGGGCGCAGGAAGCAAAGCGCATTTGGCTTTCGAAACCATCATCAAGGCTGCCGAACGGGGCGGCAAAAGAGTGAAAAGCCTTTTGAACCTGGTCCAGAGTTCAATTCTGGAGGTCCTGGAGGTGCTTGGGCACAAGGCCTCTGCGGCCCGGAGCGGCGAAGAGGCTTTGGCGAAACTCCGAGCGGGATTGCGACCCGATGTGGTGATCCTGGACATCAACATGCCGGGGCTGGGTGGTGCCGAAACGATGCCGCGCCTGCGCGCCTTGTGCCCTGCGGTACCTGTCCTGCTTGCCACGGGCCGGGCCGATCAGGTCGCCCAGGACCTCATTGATGCCTACCCCTTCGTTACCTTGTTGCCTAAACCCTTCAGCCTGAGGGAGCTTCAACGGCACCTCGATTCATTTGGGCCGCGCATACGCTGTGGGGAATTTACCCAGCGTTCGGCCTCCACCACCCAGGAGCAGACCCAGGCGACCCGGGAGATCACCTCCATGGTGCAGGAAGTGAAGAGGGTCGGGGAAAAGCTGCTGAAAATGGCCAAGCACGAGGAGATGGCGCCCTGACCGATGGGATGGAACCGCCTTGGGCGCGGTAGCCCTTCCAATGGAACGGGATATCCGATAGCATGGCGCAACAAGATAAAAATTCAACGGCATTCGCCAGCACACCCGGGTGAGTCTATTCAATCCGTTTGGATTGAATCATTGAAGGGGGCATTGGATGGCATCGTTCCAGGTCCTTCTCGCTGTATCGCTGGGGTGCTTGTTCTTTGGCACCCATGCCGCCGGTGATGACCCGAAGCGACCCGCGTCCATCTGGTCGCCTCCGTCAAAGGCGGCGCCCACGATGAGACCTGGCGGCAACTCATCCCAACCGAAAGGGCGCCTGGCTGGGCCTCAGCCGGCCACGACCAGGCATGGGCAGCCCTCCGGCGCCCTGAACGGCAGCAAGCCGGGCCAGCCCATGACTGCCTTCAAAGATGGTTCGGCCATCCATCGCGATCCCTCCGGGAAGGTCTTGGAGGTTCATGCCGCCAATGGGGCCGTGATCTGGCATTCTCCGGCCGGGGTCCGGCATTTCGAATGGGAGCGCCCGGATGGCCGGTTGTTCGTGGGCCATGGCAGGGATGGCTACATCCAGCGGCCCTTTGAATCCCAGAATCAAAGTTTCGTCCAGAGGACCTACATCCGCGCCGGCATCGCCACCCCTCGGTTCTACCGCCCCTGGACCTATCAGGAGGTCGAGTACCACTTTTATATGCGCAGTCATTACCACCGCCCTGGGTTCTATGCTTGGGCCGCCTCCCCGTTTCAGCATTCCTTTCCCTACCTTTGGCCATGGCAGGAGAGTGCCTGGTATGAGCATTATCTTGCCTATTTCCAGCCCGATACAAGCTATGCTAGCCCGGCCTCCTGGTTGACCGATTACACCCTGGCGACGACCCTCCAGTCGGCCTTCCTGGCCCAGGGGGATTCCACCACCGCGCCATTCGTCCAGGAGGACTCCGTGGCCGCGGCTTCGGCGCTCACCGCCGAGGCTCCCCATGCCGCGATGACGCCTGCCGTGAAGCGCGCCCTCGCGGACGAAATCCGCCGGCAGATGAGGCAGGCGAAGACGGATCAGGCCGCGGGGGAATCGACCCCTGTGGCGGATTGGGCCATGCCGGCGCTGTTCACCGACCAGGGACCCCGGGTGTTCCTGGTCTCGGCCGCCCTGACCGGGGTGACTCCTGGGAACGCGGAGATCCCCTTGGCTGAAGGAGATGTGCTTGCACTGACCGCCACCCTCGATCCGGGTGAAGCCTGCGCGAAGGTCAAGGTGCTGGCCGCCAGTGGCCCGGGATGCCCCGTGGGCAGCGTTCTGCTGGTGCAGACGGAAGATCTCGTCGAGTCGCTGAACCTGATGCAGGCCACCGTCGACCAGGGCCTGGAAAAACTTCGGATGGACGCTGCCAGGGTCAAGCCGGGCCGGGGCCCGGCCACCTTCCCGGCCCCGCCGGCCGATGCCGGCAGGGATGCGGCTTTCCTGAAGGATATTCCTCCTGATCCCCGCGCCGTGACCGAATTCACCATGGCGGCCAGGGATGCCGACCAGGCGGAAAAGGGTCCGTCGCTATTTCGTGTGGGTAACCGGCGGTATAGGCCGGCCGGGATTC
>CAZVHQ010000015.1:0-70735 GCA_964627225.1 uncultured Mesoterricola sp. | reverse complement strand
AAAACGACCCTGACGAAAATCGGGGACACGGATCAATACGTAGACGGGCTCCTAGAATTTCCAGACCAGCAGACAGGCATCGGCCCGTCCGGATAGCGGGATGCGGCGCAACGGTTCGTGACCGGGCACGGTGAAGGTGTTGCTCACCAGCAGGCTGCCCGGCCTCATCTCCCGCGCCGCCTTGGCCCAGAGTTCGGGCATGGGCGCCGGTGACAGGAAGGCGTAGACCACGTCGTAGTCGCAAAGTTCCTCGCGCCAGAGGCTGCCCCAGCGGATCCGGCAATTGGCGCGACAGGGCAGGGCGCGCAGCCAGGCGGCAAGGCAGGTCAGGGGGGAGGCTTCCACCCCCTGGAAGCGCGAATCCGGCCGTTCCCGGGCCAGGAAGCAGAGCGGGCCGCCCAGGCCGGCGCCCAGGTCGACGAAGCGCGCGGGGCCCGGCGGCAGAAGGGCCAGCAGGGCCTCCCAGGCGGCCTGGTTGGAATGGTAGAGGGGCACCCGGGTGAGGATGCCGCCGCCGTAGACCAGCAGCAGGGCGGCCAGGGCCGCCGGCCAGACCCAGCCGGGGGCGGGGTGGCGCAGCAGCAGGAGCAGCAGCCAGGGGAAGCCCAGCAGGAACGGGATCCAGCGGGGACCGAGGGCCAGGCCGCGCCCGGCGCCCACCGCCAGGATGCCCAGCAGCAGGAGCAGCGCCGTGCCGTGGAAGGCCCGGGGCATCAGCCCGGCGCGCAGCACCAGGGCGACCAGGCCGAAGGCCACGGCCTGGGCCAGACCGGCGCGGAAGATGGGGGGCCATGAACGCATCCGCCCATTATAGTTGAGAGATGACCTGCATCGGCCGCTTCGCGCCATCCCCCACCGGTGAATTGCATCTGGGCAACCTGCGCACGGCGCTGGCCTCCTGGCTTTCGGCCAGGGCCCAGGGCGGCCGCTGGCTGATCCGCATGGAGGACGTGGACACCGCCCGCAGCCGAAGCAGCCTGGGCGAGACCCAACTGCGCGACCTGGCGGCCCTCGGCCTGGAGAGCGACGGTCCGGTGCTCTGGCAGTCCCGGCGCCATGGCGCCTACCAGGCGGCGCTGCAGGCGCTGTTCCAGGCCGGCGGCCTGTATCCCTGCGTCTGCACCCGCAGGGACCTGGCCGTGCTGGGTTCGGCGCCGCACGGGACGGACGGCCTGCGGCCCTACCCGGGCACCTGCCGGCGCCGGCCCCTGCCATTCCTGCGCCCGGACGCGCTGCGCCTGCGCCTGCCGGAGGGTCCGGTGCGCTGGACCGACCGGGTGCTGGGGCCCCAGGAGGACGATCCTGCCCAGCTCACCGGCGACCCCTTGCTGCACCGCCGGGACGGCTGCTTCGCCTACCACCTGGCCGTGGTGGTGGACGATGGCGCCCAGGGGGTCACCGAGGTGGTGCGCGGCACCGATCTGCGCGGCGTCACCGCCACCCAGATCCGGCTGCAGGAGGCCCTCGGCCTGGCCCGGCCGGCCTACGCCCATCTGGGCCTGGTGACCGGCCCCGGCGGCGCCCGGCTGGGCAAGCGCGACGGCGCCCTGGGGCTGGCGCTCCTGGCCCACCGGGGCGTGGCCGTGCCCCAGGTCCTGGGTTGGCTGGGCTGGAGCCTGGGCTGCCTGGCGCGGCCCGAACCGGTGACGGCGGCCGACCTGGTGCCCGGGTTCTGCTGGGACCGGGTGGCCAAGGTGCCGGTCGCCGTGCCTGAAGTCTGGTGTTGAACTGGAGATGACCGTGATGCCCACCCCTGCCGAAACCATCCATGCTGGACTGTTCACCGTGGACTCCCACTGCGACACGCCGTCGTCCCTGGCCCTGAAGGGCTACGATATCGGCGTCCGGCACGCCGCCCGCACCCTGCTGGGCGGCGACATCGACCTGGCGCGCATGCGCGAGGGCGGCCTGGCGGCGGTGTTCTTCGCGGTGTACGTAGCCCAGGGGCCCCGCACCCCCGAAGGCTTCGCCCAGGCGCGGCGCGCCGCCCTGGCCACCCTGGACCGGCTGGACCGGATGTTCCGGCACTACCCGGCGCAGTGCGAACTCGCCCTGTCGCCGGCGGATGCCATGCGGATCCACGCCGCGGGCCAGCGCGCCATCTTCCTGGGCATGGAGAACGGCTATCCGCTCGGCCTGGACCTGGGCCTGCTGGAGCTCTACCACCGGCGCGGCATCCGCTACCTCACCCTCTGCCACGCGCGCGACAACGATCTTTGCGCCTCCTGCACCTCCGATCAGGGGGATTCCGGCCTCAGCGCCTTTGGCGCCCAGGTCGTGGCGCGCATGAACGAATTGGGCATGATGGTGGATGTTTCCCACGCCTCGGAACGCACCGTCGAGGCGGTGCTGCGGCTCAGCCGGGCACCGGTGGTGGCCTCCCATTCCGGCGCCCGGGCCGTGGCCGACCACCCCAGGAACCTCACCGACGGCCAGTTGCGCGCCATCGCCGCCCAGGGCGGCGTGGTCCAGGTCTGCTTCGTGCCGGAATTCCTGCGCCCGGTCCCGCCGGACCCCGCGGCGGACCAGGCCTGGTCCGACCTCTGGCGGCGGGCCAAGGCCCACTACGGCGCGCACCCCATCGGCGAGGACTTGCGGCTGGACGCGGCCTTCGAAGCGGAGCACGCGGGCCTCCTGCGGCGCTTCCCGCTTGCCGAGGCCAGCATCAAGGACGTGGCGGACCACCTCGACCATGCGGTGGCGCTCGCCGGCATCGACCACGTGGGCATCGGCAGCGATTTTGACGGCGGCGGGCGGCTGGAGGATTGCCGGGACGTCTCGGAGCTGCCCGCGCTCACCGCCGAACTGCTGCGGCGCGGCTACGCGGTCCTGGACCTGCGGAAGATCTGGGGCGGCAACCTCATGCGGGTGTTCGGGGAGGTGCTGGACCTTGCCCTGGGGGAGTGACAATAATGCGGTGCGACCCTCAAGGCGTGCCAAGGAGGTTGGCGGGTGCCACTCCCCAGCCCTCTCCCCGGGGAACCTGGTCGAAGGTGGCGAAACTCCCGGCTCCAGAGGCATGGCCGTCGGCGCAGATGAGGCATTCCCCAAGATCGGCTTTGCCCTCCTCGAACCGCGCCAGGGCTTCATGCAGGATCTCCGCGTGGGTTACGGTCACACCTTCGGCGTCCAGCAAGGTTCGGATCAGCCGGGCCACGTCCTTGCGTTGGATCTTCCGGGCCCGGAGCACCCATGCCATCTCCAGCACCGCGAAGGCTGATACCACCAGGCCCGGCCCCCGGGCCGCGGCTTCCATCAGGCTTTTGGCCTGGCATTGCTGGTCCGGATCGTCGGCCAGGGGACCCCGGACAAGAACGTTGGTATCAACGCCGACCGGCAGCATGATCCAGGCCTTCCACCGTTTCCAGGATGGCTGCGTCCACGTCCAGCGGCCCGGCGGCGTCGATTCCTTCCAGGGCATGGAAGAATGCATCCAGCTTGCCCCGAATCGGCCGGGCCGTGATCGTGCCATCGGCTTCGAGGGTCACGGTGAGCGTTGAGCCGGAATGGAGACCCGCCGCAGCTCGAATGGAGCGAGGCAATACGAGTTGACCTTTGGTGCTGAGGGTGACGATCTGCGAATGGACCATGCGCGTCTCCGAAGACCAATGTAAGGCAATCCGCCTTACATGCAACCCGCCGCAGGCACGACAAAGGGCCCGGCATCGGCCGGGCCCTTTGTCACCTTGGCCGGAAGCTAGGCCAGCGCGTTGACCTTGAGCGTCAGGCGGCTCTTGGTGCGGTTGGCGGCATTCTTGTGCAGCACGCCCTTGCGGCAGGCCTTGTCCACCAGGCCCAGGGTGGTCGGCAGCAGGACCGCGGCATCGGCCTTCTTGCCGGTCTCCACGGCCGCCAGGAACTTCTTGATGGCGGTCTTCAGGGTGGACCGGTTGGCGCGGTTGCGCAGGCGGGCCTCCACGTCATGGGCGGCTTTCTTGACTGCTGACTTATGGTTGGCCATGAATCCGATCTCCTGCCCTCGAGGGCTTTCCTGCACAGTTGGGTTCACCCCTGGAGGCGAACAATCATTCTATCCCATGGAACCCCAGGTTCAAGTGGAAAGAATGGCGCTTATCCCAAAGTTGCCCCTTCCCGTGGAGCCATCCTTCCTTCATGCTGGTTGGAGGCCCCTGGCTTCCGGATCAAGGATTGTCATGGAGCATTCAAGAGAAACCTTCCATCAGGCTTTGGCAGAGGCCCTGCCGGGGCAGGAGATCACCCTGGACCGGCCGCGCACCTGGGAACTGGGCGATTTCGCCTTTCCCTGCTTCCGCGCCGCCAAGGCCCTGGGCAAGAACCCGCAGCAGCTGGCCAAGGAGCTGGCGGGAAAGATCGTCATCGAGGGCGCCGAGCTGGTGCCGGCCGGACCCTATCTCAACCTGAAGCTGCGGCCCGAGGTCCGGGCGCGGCTGCTGCTGGCGGCGGTGCTCGGGCCGGTGCCGTTCGGCAGCGCCCCGCCGCACGGGGAGACCGTGCTGGTGGAATACAGCTCGCCCAACATCGCCAAGCTTTTCACCATAGGCCATTTGCGCTCGACCATGATCGGCCACTCGCTGGCCCAGGTGAACCGCTACCTGGGCTGCGACGTGACGCGGCTCAACCACCTGGGCGACTGGGGCACCCAGTTCGGCACCATGCTGGCGGCCTACAAGGCCTGGGCCGAGCAGGACAACCCGGACCTGGAACAGGACTTCCCCTGGGCCGATGAGATCCCGGAGAAGCTGCGCTCGCCGCTCTACCGGCTGTTCCAGCTGTACGTGCGCTTCCACGCGGCGGAGGAGGCGGATCCGGCCCTGCACGACGTGGCCAAGGCCTGGTTCGTGCGCCTGGAGGAGGGCGACCCCGAAGCCCGGCGGCTGTGGTCGTGGTTCCGCACCATCAGCATCCGCGAATTCCTGCGCATCTATGAACGGCTGGGGGTGGCGTTCGATTCCCTGGAGATGGGCGAGGCCTTCTACCAGGACCAGCTGGCGCCCACCATGGAGCTGCTCAGGCAGTCCGGCCTGCTCAAGGAGGGCGACGGCGGCGCGCTGATCATCGACCTCGAGGAGGTCGGCATCCAGACCCCGTGCCTGGTGCAGAAGGGGGACGGCAGCAGCATCTACGCCACCCGCGACGTGGCCGCGGCGCTCTACCGGCGCCGGACCTGGGACTTCTCGCGCTGCATCTACGTGGTCGGCGCGGACCAGATCCTGCACTTCAAGCAGCTGTTCGCGGTGATGGAGAAGCTGGACCCGTGGTACCGCGGGCGCATGCTGCACACGCCGTTCGGCATGGTCTCGCTGCCCGAGGGCAAGATGTCCACCCGCAAGGGCAACGTGATCTTCCTGGAGGACGTGCTGGACGAGGCGGTGGCGCGGGTCGGGGCGATCATCGAGGAGAAGAACCCGGAGCTGGAGGACAAGGCCGCCGTGGCCGAAGTGCTGGGCATGGGCGCGGTGGTGTTCTTCAACGCGCTCAACGACCGGGTCAAGCCGATCACCTTCACCTGGGACCGGGTCATCGCCCTGGACGGCGACACCGGGCCCTACGTGCAGTACGCCCACGCCCGCATCCTGTCGGTGCTGCGCAAGGCCGGCGGCGACTGGGCCGGCCAGGCCCGGCCCGGGGCGATCGATCCGGGCTCCGCGGTGGTGCCCTACGCGGCCGTGCCGGTTCCGGAACACCTGGAAGGGCTGGACGAGGCTCCGGCCCAGGCCCTGCTGTTCGAGCTGGCCGGACTGCCCGAGGCGTACCGGAACATGCAGCGGGAGAACATGGGCACCGCGGTGGCGCGCCAGCTGCTGGCGGTGGCCAAGGCGTTCTCCGGCTTCTACACCAACTGCCCCATCCTCTGGCCGGAAAACAGCCAGGCGGTGCGGGACGCGCGGCTGGCCTTGTGCGTGGCCACCGCCAGGGCCCTTCGTCAAGGGCTGTTCATCCTGGGCATTCAGGCGCCCGAGGCCATGTAAAACAAGCGAAGTCGTGTTGAAAGTTCAAGCAAAGAGGCTATCGGCCGGGGGAGACTATTATGACCAAATTCGTTTTCGTGACAGGCGGGGTGCTTTCGAGCCTCGGCAAGGGCATCGCGGCCGCATCCCTGGGTGCGCTCCTGGAGGCCCGGGGGCTGAAGGTCACCCTCATGAAAATGGATCCCTACCTCAACGTGGATCCCGGCACCATGAGCCCGTTCCAGCACGGCGAGGTGTTCGTCACCGACGACGGCGCCGAGACCGACCTGGACCTGGGCCACTACGAGCGCTTCACCTCGGTGCCCACCACCCGCAACCACACCATCACCACCGGCCGGATCTACAACACGGTGATCCAGAAGGAGCGCCGCGGCGACTACCTGGGCAAGACCGTGCAGGTGATCCCGCACATCACCGACGAGATCAAGGGCACCATGAAGAAGGTGGCCAAGGACGTGGACGTGGTGCTGGTGGAGATCGGCGGCACGGTGGGCGACATCGAGTCCCAGCCGTTCCTGGAGGCCATCCGCCAGTTCAAGCTGGAGGCCGGCCTCGGCAAGGCCATCAACATGCACCTCACCTACGTGCCCTACATCAAGGCCGCCGGCGAGCTGAAGTCCAAGCCCACCCAGCACAGCGTCAAGGAGCTCCGGGCCATGGGCATCCAGCCCGAGGTGCTGCTGTGCCGGGCCGATCTGGACATTCCCCGCGCCCTCAAGGACAAGATCGCCCTGTTCTGCTCGGTCACGCCCGACGCCGTGTTCAGCTGCCGGGACGCCAGCACCATCTACGAGGTGCCGCTCAACCTGCACCTCGAGGGGCTGGACGCCAAGGTCGCGGCCCTGCTGAACCTGGGCGACCGCAGGCCCGATCTCACCGCCTGGCACGACCTGCTGCACCGGATCCAGAACCCCATCGGCAGCGTGCGCATCGCCATCGTCGGCAAATATGTGGAATTCAAGGAGAGCTACAAGTCCCTGATCGAAGCCCTGCACCACGCCGGCTACGGCCTGGAGACCCAGGTGGACCTCAAGTGGATCGAGGGCGAGGAGATCGAGCACGGCGATCCGGCCACCTTCCTGGGCGACTGCCACGGCATCCTGGTGCCCGGCGGCTTCGGGGTGCGCGGCACCACGGGCATGATCAACGCCATCCGCTACGCCCGGGAGAACAAGGTGCCGTTCTTCGGGATCTGCTTGGGCATGCAGATGGCTTCGGTCGAGTTCGCGCGCAACGTGGCCGGGCTGGAAGGGGCCGATTCCACCGAGTTCGAGGAGAATCCCAAGCACCGGGTGATCTTCAAGCTGCGCGAGCTGGTGGACGTGGAGGAGCTGGGCGGCACCATGCGCCTGGGCGCCTACCCCTGCGTGCTGGACGAGGGCAGCCAGGCGGCCAAGGCCTACCACACGCTGAAGATCAGCGAGCGCCACCGGCACCGCTACGAATTCAACCAGGCGGAATTCCGCAAACCTATGGAAGAAAAAGGGATGGCCTTCACCGGCCTGAGCCCGGACGGCACCTTCGTGGAGATCATCGAGCTGCCCGACCACCCGTACTTCCTCGGCTGCCAGTTCCATCCCGAGTTCAAATCCAAGCCGCTGCAGCCCCATCCGCTGTTCACCGCGTTCGTGAAAGCAAGTGCCGAACACCGCGGTTAGGACTATAAGATAATCAGAAACATAGCGAGGTATTCCGTTGACCCTTCAGGCCCCGACCATCGACAAACTCTGCATCGACACCGTGCGCTGCCTGGCCATGGACGCCGTCCAGAAGGCCAACAGCGGTCATCCCGGCACCCCCATGGCCCAGGCCCCCGCGGCCTACGTGCTGTGGACCCGGTTCCTCAAGCACCACCCGGGCAACCCCCTGTGGGCCGACCGGGACCGCTTCGTGCTCTCCTGCGGCCACGTGTCGATGCTGCTGTACTCGCTGCTGCACCTGTCCGGCTACGACCTGTCCCTGGATGAGCTCAAGCAGTTCCGCCAGTGGGGCTCCCGGACCCCGGGCCATCCGGAGTTCGGCCACACCCCCGGGGTCGAGACCACCACCGGCCCCCTGGGCCAGGGCATCGGCAACGCCGTGGGCATGGCCATCGCCGAACGCTGGCTGGCCGGGCGGTTCAACCGGCCCGGGTTCGAGGTGGTGAACCACCGCACCTTCGCCTTCGCCGGGGACGGCGACATCATGGAAGGCGTGGCCCAGGAGGCCGCCAGCCTGGCCGGGCATCTGGCCCTGGAGAAGCTGGTGCTGCTCTACGACAGCAACCGCATCACCATCGAAGGCTCCACCGAGCTGACCTTCACCGAGGACGTGGGCAAGCGCTTCGAGGCCCACGGCTGGCGCGTGCTGCGGGTGGCCGACGGCGAGGACCTGGAGGCGCTCACCCGCGCCTTCGAGGAGGCCTGCCGCCCCTGCGGCAAGCCCACCCTGATCAACTGCCGCACCATCATCGGCTTCCCCGCCCCCACCAAGCAGGGCACCGCCGGCGCCCACGGCTCCCCCCTGGGCGAGCCGGAGATCCGCGCCACCAAGGAGATCCTCGGCTGGGATCCGGACGCCAAGTTCCTGGTGCCGCCTTCAGCCCTGGCCGAATGGCGCAAGTGCGAGACCCGTGGCGGCGAGCAGGAAGCCGCCTGGAAGCGGATGTTCGCAAGCTACCGCGGCACCTACCCGGGCCTGGCGGCGGAGTTCGAAGCCATGATGAAGGGCGAACTGGTGCCCGACTGGGAGAGCATCCTGCCCAGCTTCGAGCCCGGGACCAAGCTGGCCACCCGGGAAGCCGGAGGCAAGGCGCTCAACGCCCTGGCCGCCAAGATCCCCAACCTGGTGGGCGGATCGGCCGACCTGAGCCCCTCCACCGACACCGTGCTGAAGGACGCCGGCGATTTCGAGGCCAGGAGCAGCGGCCGCAACTTCCACTGGGGCATCCGCGAGCACGCCATGGGCGCGGCCCTGAACGGCATGAGCGTGCACGGCGGGCTCCAGGTGTTCGGCGCGACCTTTTTCATCTTCAGCGACTACATGCGGCCCAGCGTGCGCCTGGCGGCGCTCATGCGCCAGCCGGTGAAGTACGTCTGGACCCATGATTCCATCGGCGTCGGCGAGGATGGCCCCACCCACCAGCCGGTGGAGCAGCTCATGTCGCTGCGCATGATCCCGAACATGACCGTCATCCGCCCCGCCGACGCCAACGAGACGGTGGAAGCCTGGCGGCTGGCCATGCAGCACACCACCGGCCCGGTGGGGCTGGCCCTCACCCGGCAGAAGCTCCCGGTGCTCGACCCGGCCAAGACCCGGGGCGCCGCCAAGGGCGCCTACATCCTGGAGGAAGCCAGCCAGGCCCCCAGGCTGATCCTCATGGCCACCGGCAGCGAAGTGCACCTGGCCCTGGCCGCCCGCGCCGCGCTGGAAGGCGAGGGCATCCCCACCCGGGTGGTGTCCATGCCCTGCTGGGAGATCTTCCAGGCCCAGCCCGCCGAGTACCGCGAGGCGGTCCTGCCGGCCGCGGTCAAGGCCCGGGTCTCCATCGAGGCCGGGGTCACCTTCGGCTGGCAGCGCTGGGTCGGCGACGGCGGCGCCAGCATCGGCCTGGACCACTTCGGCGCCTCGGCCCCGGCGGAAACCCTGTTCGAGAAGTTCGGCTTCACGGTGGCGAACGTCGTGGCCACGGCCAAGGGGCTGTTGTAGCGACGGGGCTGGAGCATAATTCCAACTCCCGCGATAGACTGGTGGTTTGACTTTCGCCCGCGTTGGAGTTCGCATGCAATTGAGCCAGTACCGCCAAGCCCGCATCGAGAAGCTGCAGAAGCTCCAGGCCATGGGCCTGGACGTTTGGCCGCGCAAGGCCGAACGCACCCACGGCATCGTGGAGATCCTGGCCGCCCACGCCGAAGCCAGCAACGAGCAGCTGGAGGCGGCGCCGCAGGTGGTGAGCGTCATGGGCCGGGTCATCGCCATCCGGGAGATGGGCAAGAGCGTGTTCGCGCACATCACCGAGAACGGGGAGAAGCTGCAGGTCTACTTCCGCATGAACGACCTCCAGGCGCCCGGATGGGATGTGCTGAAGCTGCTGGATATCGGCGACTTCATTGCGGTCACGGGGCCGCTCATGCGCACCAAGATGGGCGAATTGAGCGTGCGCGCCCAGCGCCTGCAGTTCCTCAGCAAGGCCCACCTGCCGCTGCCCGAGAAGTGGCACGGCCTGCAGGACAAGGAGACCCGCTATCGCCGGCGCTACCTGGACCTGATATCCAATCCCGAGGTCATCAAGACCTTCCAGACCCGCTCCCGGATCATCTCCGGGGTGCGCCGCTACATGGAGGGGCTGGGCTTCCTGGAGGTGGAGACGCCGATGATGCAGCCCATCCCGGGCGGCGCCACCGCGCGGCCGTTCGTCACCCATCACAACGCCCTGGACATGCCGCTCTACCTGCGGATCGCCCCGGAGCTGTACCTGAAGCGGCTGATCGTCGGCGGCTTCGAACGGGTGTTCGAGATCAACCGGTCGTTCCGCAACGAGGGCGTCTCGGTCCGGCACAACCCGGAGTTCACCATGATGGAGAGCTACGCCGCCGGCGAGGATCTGCGCGACGTCATGGTGATGATCGAGAACCTGTTCCAGACCATCGCCCAGTCCTGCGGGGCCGTGGAGCGGCCGTGGGGCGAGCAGCTGATCAGCTACCGGGCCCCGTTCCGCCGGCTGACCATGAAGGACGGGGTCGCCGAGTACGGCGGCATCGAAAGGTCCCGCCTGGATGATCCCGCGCAGATCGTCCAGCTGGCCCGGGAAGCCCATGTGGAGGACGTGGACAAGAAGCTCCCCGGCATCCTGCTGGGCGACCTGTTCGAGCACTACGTGGAAGAGCACCTGGTGCAGCCGACCTTCGTCACCGACTACCCGGTGGAGCTGAGCCCGCTCACCAAGGAGCTGCCCGGGGATCCCACCATGGTGGACCGCTTCGAGATGTTCATCGGCGGCATGGAACTGGCCAACGCCTACTCGGAGCTCAACGATCCGGTGGTGCAGCTGGAGCGGTTCCAGGCCCAGCTGGCGGAGCGCGAAGCCGGCAACGACGAGGCGATGCTGCTGGACCAGGACTTCGTCGACGCCCTGGAGCACGGCCTGCCGCCCACCGGCGGCGTCGGGGTCGGCCTGGACCGCATGGTCATGCTCATGACCAACAGCGCCAGCATCCGCGACGTCATCCTGTTCCCGCTCATGCGCCCGACCGGCAAGAGCGCCGAGGAGGAAGAGGGCTTCATCGAGTAGCGAAGCCGAGGATGGCGCCCTTGGCCTGGAGTTGCGCCAGCAGGTCGACCGCTTCGGACAGGTCGTCCAGGCCCAGGTCCAGGGCGGCCTGGCCGATGCTCGCCTGCTGGGCCCGCAGCAGCAGCGCCGCCGTGGCCGGGGTCAGTTCCATCCACCGGGGCAGGCCCGCGCCATCCCGGCAGGCCAGCAGGTGGGTGGTGCCCGGGGCCGGCTCCGGCGCCCGCACCGTGGCCAGGTGGACCCGGTACTGGTAGGTGACCAGCTGGGTCGGCGCATCCAGCACCAGGCGGTCCCCCAGCCCCGGCCGGGGGTGCAGGCCCGCCGGCGGGTCGCCGCCGGGGTGGTGCGCCACCAGGGCGTTGAGCAGCTCGAAATGGACCAGCTGGAGCATCCAGGGCCAGCGCTCCCGGCCCCAGCCGCTGCTCGCCAGCCAGCCCAGGAAGCTGGCGGCGAGGTCCCGGTAGAAGGCGCTCCGCACCCCGCGGCTGGCCAGGAAGGCCGCCAGGCACTCCTCCCAGCGCCCGGCCTGCTCCAGGTGCGCCCGGGTGACGAAGCAGATGGCTTCCACCGGCTCGGCCAGATTGGCCCGCACCAGGTTCCGGTAGACCAGGAGCCGGTCCTTGAAGCGCGCGAAGGCGGCCTGGTCGCCAAGGGCCAGCCCGCGCCCGGCGGCGAAGCCGGCGGGGTCGCGCTCCAGCGGGCCGGGATCGGGCATGAGGGCCGCTTCCACCAGGGAGCGCTGCAGGGCCAGGACCGATTCCTCAAGCATGCAGGGTCACTACGGCATCGTAGGCCTCCTGGATGGCGGCCCGTTCCGCCAGCAGCTGCTCCAGCCCGGGGATGTCGTTGTCCCGCTCCAGCAGCACCGGCACCGGGCGGCCGATGCGCGGCAGCACCCACTGCATGAGTTCGATCACCGGATCGATCACCGGCGCCCCGTGGGTGTCGATGACCAGCTCGCCTACCCGGTCGTGGCCAGCGATGTGCATCTGCACCACCCGGTCCAGCGGCACCCGGAGCAGCCAGTCCTTGGGGTCGAAGTCGAAGTTGAGGGCGTTGACGTAGACGTTGTTGATGTCCAGCAGCCAGCCCACGTCGGCGCCATCCAGGATCTCGGCCAGGAACTCGGGCTCGGCCAGCTCCTTTTCGCCCAGTTCGGCATAGTAGGTGATGTTCTCCAGCAGGAAGGGCACCGGCAGCCGGTCCTGCAGCTCCCGGGCGCGGCGGATGGTGTGCCGGACCGCGGCCCGGGTCATGGGCATGGGCAGCAGCTCATGGGTGGTGGAGCCGTCCACCGAACTGAAGCAGAGATGCTCGGAGTGCCAGGGGCTGCCGGTGAAGGCCAGGAACCCCGCCAGCTGTTCCAGATATTCGGGGTCGAAGGGGTCGAACCCGCCCACCGAGAGGCCCAGCCCGTGGGTGAGCACCGGGTCGCGCTCCAGGACCCGGCAGGCGGCGTCATGCTCGCAACCGCCGTCGCCCAACACGTTCTCGGGAGCGATTTCCCAGAACGGCACGCCGGGGTTGCCCCGGGCCAGCGGCGCGAAGTGGGGGTGGCGCAGGCCAAGCCCCACGCCCGTGAAAGGTCCGCAATGACCATGGGATGCCATGACCGCCTCCGGCGCATGCTCCGGCCCTTCAGGCTCCTAGGGTTTCGTCCCGCAGACCTTTGTGGCACACCGGGGGGCGGTGGCACACCGGCGGCCGCCACCGCCGCCGCCGCACCGGAGGCCTTGGCCACAGGTCAGGTCCGTGGCCGCGGAGGCCTGATGCTCCACGGCCTGGGCCCCCAGGGTCGGGGTCCCTGCCACCAGGATGGAACCGGCGGCGAACAGCGTTGCTACACCCATCAACTTTGTGATCATGATGTTGGTCCGTGCGGAAAACCCGCGACGAGTCCGGTGGAACCGGAGGTTGTGTGAGTCATCCCTGGGAGGATGAATGGTTTTCGCGGCCAGCTGGGCCGGGCGTCCGGCCGCGGGAGCGGGGACTGAGTTTTCGTCCACGCAATGAGTTGCAGCCGCCCCCGGGGTTGTTACAGGTGATAATCCCTATGAACGTCATCAAGCATTGCGGGAAAATGCCCCACATCGACGTGCGGCGCAAGGAGCAGGAATCATGAAAGTCGTAGGCATCAACGGCAGTCCGAAAAAAGAAGGCAACACCCGCGTGCTCCTGGAGGCGGTGCTGGCGCCCCTGGCCAAGGCCGGCTGGGAGACCGAGATCGTCCAGGTGGGCGGCAAGAACATCCACGGTTGCCGCGCCTGCGGCCAGTGCTGGGAGCAGCAGGACAACCAGTGCGCCTCGGGCAAGGATGATTTCAACGCGGTGTTCGAACGGATGCGCATGGCGGACGCCATCGTGCTCGGCTCGCCCACCTACTTCTCCGACGTGAGCTCCGAGGTGAAGGCGCTGATCGACCGTGCGGGCTTCGTGGCCATGGCCAACGGCTGCGCCTTCGCCGGCAAGATCGGCGCGGCGGTGGTGGCGGTGCGCCGCGGCGGAGCTACCCATGCCTTCGACACCATGAACCATCTGTTCCTGATCTCCCAGATGATCGTGCCGGGCTCCACCTACTGGAACATCGGTTACGGCCTGGAGCCGGGCGAGGTGGCGGGCGACGCCGAAGCGCTGCGCAACATGGCGCATCTGGGCCAGGCCATCGCCTGGCTGGGACAGGCCGTGGCCAAGAGCGGCAGCCCTTATCCGGTGCACAAGAACGGTGAATCCTAGAATCTAGGGAATCCCCGCGATCAGCGGCTCAAGGGTCGCCGGGTCGATGGGCTTGATCAGGTGCAGATTGAACCCGGCCTGGCGGGCCAGGGACCGATCCTCCGGAGTGGCCCGGCCGGTCAGGGCGATCAGGTAGGTGCCCTGCAGGCGGGGGGTGGCGCGGATCGCCCGCGCCACTGCGTAGCCATCCATCTGCCCCGGCAGGCCGATGTCGCAAAGGATGATCTCAGGGTCGAAACGGTTGGCTTTGGCCAGCCCTTCCGCGCCGTCGGCCGCGATCTCCACGGTGTGCCCGAGCATCTCCAGCAGCATCTCCATGGTGATGGCCGCGTCCAGGAGATCCTCCACGATCAGGATGCGCCGCGGGCGGGGGCTGGCGGGGGTGGGCTCGGCCCCCGGGGCACTGTCCTGCGTCAGGCCGCTGGCCAGCAAACCGTCCACCAGGCGGGTCATGAGGGCGACCTGCCGGTTGATGACCTCTCGGGCCTGGCAAAGCAGCGGATCACTCGTCTCGGCGCGCTTCATGAGCTCGACCGCGTTGCGCAGGGGGGCCAGCGGGTCGCGCAGCTCATGCCCCAGTGCGGCGAGAACGCGCGTCAGCTCGCGGCTGGCGCCTTGGCCCTGAAAGGTTTCCGCCAGCCGCCGGCGCAGGTTCTCGATTTGGCGATGGAGCTGGGGGATCGGCTGGCTGTCATCCACCATCGGCACACCTCCCACGATCCGGGATTGCCGGAGGCCGGCGTAGCCCGGAACCCTGCGGCAATCGAGGACCTTCGGGTAAAGTATAAGGCAGTCTTGCAAATCAAAATTAATAAAAAATATTTGCCATTTACAACTACGTAAATAATGGGATGTTTGCTGGAGGAAGAAAGGCGATGTTGTCATTTTTTATACTAAATTTATGTCGTGGTGGAACCTCAGGAAAGCCCTTGCCGCTCCAGCATACCCGCTGCGCGGAGCCGTTCGAACACGGCCTGGGGATAGAGCGGCAGTTTGTTGAAGGCGACGCCGGTGGCGTCCAGCACGGCGTTGCGCAGGGCCGGCCCGGGCGAGATCACCGGGCATTCGCCCAGCGCCTTGGCGCCGAAGGAGCCCGAGGGATCGACGGTGCGCACGAAGGCGGCGTTGATCTTCGGCGTGTCCATGATGGTCGGCAGCTTGTAGTCCAGCAGGTTGTTGTTCAGCGCCTTGCCGGTGGCCGGATCGAACAATAGCTGCTCGAGCAGGGCCGCGCCCAGGGCCATGCTGACGCCGCCATGCACCTGGCCCTCGGCCAGCATGGGATTGATGATCACGCCGGAGTCGTGCACGTTGTAGAGTTCCAGCACCTCGATCTTGCCGGTGGGCAGGTCCACTTCCACCGCCACGAAGGTGGCGCCGTAGGACATGGCGCTGGTCCGCACGTTGGCGGAGACGTCGCTCTTGATGGGATCGGCGTGCAGCCGGTCATAGTAGGAGTCCATGGCCACGTCCTCCAGGGTGCAGACCGGGCTGCCCAGGCGCCGCTCGACGATCACGCAGTCCTGGATGTCCAGTTCGTCGGCGCTGAGGCCGCACTTGCGGGAGGCGATGGCCAGCACCTTGGCCCGGGCCTCCAGCGCGGCCTTGCGCACGGCCACTCCGGTGACGCAGGTCTGCCGGGAGGCGTAGGAGCCCGGATCGAACGGGGTGATGTCGGTGTCCTGCGCGGTGACCACCTGCACCATGTCGAACGGGATGCCCAGCACCTCGGCGGTGATCTGGGCGAACACGGTGTCGCTGCCCTGGCCTATTTCGGTCGCGCCCACCTGCAGGGTCACGGAGCCGTCCTGGGCCATGACGATCCGGGCGCCGGCCAGTTCCAGGCTGAACGGGAAGGTGCCGGAGGCGTAGCCGAAGCAGGCCATGCCCACGCCCCGGCGCCGGTCTCCGGTCTGGCCGGCATACTGCCGCTTCTTTTCGTCCCACTGGATCAGCGCCTTGCCGCGTTCGATGCATTCGGCCACGCCTTGGCTTCGCACGGTGATCCGGGTGAGCGGATCGGTGTGGCCGAGCGGGACCAGGTTGCGCTGGCGGAAGGTGATGGGGTCGAGGTCGAGCTTGCGGGCGATGTCGTCCAGGTGGCTTTCCAGGGCGAAGTACATCTGCGGCGAGCCGTAGCCGCGCATGGCTCCGGCCACCGGCAGGTTGGTGGAGACCGTCAGGGGCTCGAACTTGACCGTCCTGAAGTTGTAGAGGGAGCGGAAATTGGTGCCGCCGGCCATGGCGATGGCGTGGCCGTGGGAGGCGTAGGCGCCGGAATTGCTCAGCATCCTGACCCAGGTGCCCAGCAGCCGGCCGTCCCTGGAGACGGCGGTCTTCAGATGGATCTTCATGGCGTGGCGGGTGCGGGAATCAATGAAGACCTCCTCCCGGGTGAGCGCGTAGCGCACCGGCCGGCCCTGGACCGCCAGGGTCATGGCCGCCACCAGCGGCTCGACCACCACGTCCTGCTTGGCGCCGAAACCGCCGCCGAGGTAGGGCTTGATCACCTGCACCATGCCCCAGCGCAGGCCCAGGGCCTGGGCGACCACGCGCCTCACGATGTGCGGGATCTGGGTGGAGGAATTGATCACGATCCGGCCGTGGGTGTCCCGGTAGGCGAAGGCGGTGTGGGGTTCGATGTGGCAGTGCTGGACGATGCTGGTCTCGTATTCGCCTTCGAACACCTGGTCGGCCTGGGCCAGTTCGGCCTCGATGTCGCCGAAGCCGTTGCCGAACGAACCGAGGATGTTGTCCGGCCGCTCCGCGTGCAGCGCCGCGGCGCCTTCCTTCATGGCGTCTTCCGGGGTCAGCGCGAACGGCAGCACCTCGTACTCCACGTCGATCAGCCGCAGCGCCTGTTCCGCGGTCAGCAGATCCACCGCCACCACCGCCGCGATGGCGTCGCCGACGAATCGGGCCTTGTCGGTGAGGATCATCCGGTCGGCCACGTCCCGGTGGCCGGGGTCCAGCGACCAGGGGTGGCCCGCGGTGCCGAACTTCAGCCGGGGCAGGTCCGCGGGCACCAGCACCGCCTCCACCCCGGGCAGGGCCCTGGCCCGGGTCGCGTCGATGCGCTTGACCACGGCGTGGGCGTGCGGGCTGCGCAGGGCCTTGCCCACCAGCATGCCGCGCTCGAAGAAGTCCTCGGAGTAGCGGGCCTTGCCGGTGACCTTCGCGATGGCGTCCAGGCGCTGGACGCTCTTGCCGACAACCTTCAACATGTCCACCTCAGCCGATGATTGTCAGTATGAAAGACTGCTTTGGGTTAATCAATTTTTTCAGCGGATGAACCTTTTTTTTCCGCCTGAATTCAGTTGGCCAAGGTGATCCGGTAGGAACGACGGGTGTCCAGGCTTTGCCCCAGGCCGGTCTGGCGCTCCTCGTTGTTGGCCCAGACGGCCACCAGCCGGTTGCCGCTCCTCTGGAAATGGATCTCTTCCGTCTGCATGCCCTGGAAGCGGATCAGGAAGCGGCTGCCCTTGTAGGTCACATCGCTGCGGTAGGCCAGGGGGACACCGTCGGCGCCCACCCACAGCCGGGCGTTGGCGATGATTTCCTTCACCGCCCGGCGCAGGCTGGGCGGGGTGATCACCGGGACTGTCCGGAACACCAGCAGGGTGGCGGGCTTGCCGGCCCAGGTGTCCGGGTGGGTCTCCAGCAGGGTGGCCTGGAGCAGCAGGCGGTCCAGGGTTTCCCCCTCGTGCAGGTGCTCGGCCAGGTCCTGGGCGGTCAGGCTCTTCATGATCTGGGCGGTGGGTGCCTGGCGGGCCGGGGCCAGGGCGGTGGCGCGCAGTTCGGCTTCCGCGGTCTGCTCGGTCGTTCGGTCCCAGCCGATGCGCAGGCCCTGGGGGCCATCCTCGGTCCGGACGGTGACGCCGCCCTGGAGCGTGACCGGGCCGCCGTCCTCGCTGGTCTGGCGCCAGAAGGTGTATTCCACGGCGGCCTTCACCGGATCGGTGCCCTGGAGCCGTGTCAGGGTGGCATGCAGGTCGCCCAGGCCGTCGGCGCAGAGCGGCAGGGCCGCCAGCAGCAGGACCAGCTCAATGGCTTTCGGTGCGTTCCTTTTCCAGGGCCGCAAGATAGACCTCCAGCCATTTGGTGGAAAAATTGCCGCTGATGAAGTCGGGATGATCCATGATCAGCCGGTGCAGGGGGGCGCTGGTCTTGATGCCCTCCACCACCAGGGTGTCCAGGGCCCGGCGCATGCGGGCCAGGGCTTCGGTGCGGTCCCGGCCGTGGGCGATGAGCTTGGCCACCAGGGAATCGTAGTAGGGCGGGATCACGGCGTCCTGGTGCATGGCGGTGTCCATGCGGATGCCGGGGCCGCCGGGGAAATTGAGCGCGGTGATCCGGCCCGGCGAGGGGGTGCAGCGGAACGGGTCCTCGGCGTTGATCCGGCATTCGATGGCGTGTCCGCGCAGGGCGATGTCCTCCTGGGCGTACTCCAGCTTCTGCCCGGCGGCGATGCGGATCTGCTCCTTGACGATGTCCACCCCGCTCACCATCTCGGTGACCGGGTGCTCCACCTGGACCCGGGTGTTCATCTCCATGAAGAAGAATTCGCCGCGGGCGTCCAGCAGGAACTCGACGGTGCCGGCGTTGAAGTAGCCCACCGCCCGGGCCGCGCGCAGGCCCATCTCCCAGATGCGCTTGCGCAGTTCGGGGGTGAGGGCCGGGCTGGGGCTCTCCTCGATCAGCTTCTGGTGCCGGCGCTGGATCGAGCACTCGCGCTCGCCCAGGGTGATGATGTTGCCGAACAGATCGCCCAGGATCTGCACTTCGATATGCCGGGGTTCCAGCAGGTACTTCTCCATGTAGACGCTGTCGTCGGTGAACGCGGCCCGGGCCTCGGTGCGGGCGGTGTTGTACATGTCGGCCATCTCTTCGGGGGCGTTGACGATGCGCATGCCGCGCCCGCCGCCGCCGGCGCTGGCCTTGACGATCACCGGATAGCCGATCTGCTCGCCCCAGGCCAGGGCGTCCTCGACCGTCTCGACGATGCCGTCGCTGCCGGGCATGAGCGGCACGCCGGCGGCCTTCATGGTGGCCTTGGCCTGGGCCTTGTTGCCCATCATGCGGATGATCTCGGAATTGGGCCCGATGAAGACGATGCCGCAGGCCTGGCAGACATCCACGAAGTGCGGGTTCTCGCTGAGGAAGCCGTAGCCCGGGTGGATCGCCTCGGCCCCGGTCACTTCCGCGGCGGCGATCACCTGGGGGATGTTCAGGTAGGACTTGGCGCTGGGGGCGGGGCCGATGCAGATGTCCTGGTCGGCGAAGCGCACGTGCAGCGCGTCCCGGTCCGCCTCGGAGTAGACCGCCACGGTCTGGATGCCCAGTTCCTTGCAGGCCAGGATCACCCGCAGGGCGATCTCGCCCCGGTTGGCGATGAGGATCTTCTTGAAGGGGGGCTCCCCGCTCTTGGCGGTCTTGCCGTGGGAGGGCTTGCGCTTCAAGGCGGCCATCGGATCAGCGGACCCGGATGGTGAACAGGCGCTCGCCGTATTCCACCGGCTGGCCGTTCTCGGCCAGCACCGCCACCACTTCCCCGGCCACGTCGCATTCGATCTCGTTCATGAGCTTCATGGCCTCGACGATGCAGAGGGTCTGCCCGGGCTTGACGAAATCGCCGGGCTGGACGAAGGGCGCCGCGCTGGTGCTGGGGGCCCGGTAGAAGGTGCCGACGATGGGGCTGGTGATGGGGTGGATCCCCGGGTCCTCCACTTCCGCGGCGGGCTCGGCGGCGGCCGTCAGGGTGAGCACGGCGGACGGCTGCGGGGGCCGGGCCTGGGCCGGGGCCGGCGCCGGCAGCTGGACGCCGGGCAGCTTGCGGATGTGCAGTTTGACGCCCATGGACTCGAACTGGAATTCATCGATGGGTTCGCGGCCCACCAGGCCGATCAGGGTCTGGATGTCCTGGAATCCCAGCGCCAGGCCCTGGGCGGGCGGCTGCGTCCGGGAAGCCGGCACCCGGCTGGCGGGCGGTGGGGTTGGCAGGGTCTTCTTGGACGTGCTCATTGTTACTCCAAGGGGAGCGGGGTGTCCGAAGGCGCTGGGGGAGCGGGCTCCCGGGTCCGTCGGCCCTTCGGTCCCACCTCATCGGGGCGGAACTCCTTGCTGGCGGCATCCAGGATGCCGTTGACGAACTGGGTGCCTTCCTGGTCGCTGAATTCCTTCACGATCTCGAGCGCCTCATTGATGATGATGGGGAAGGGGATCTCCTTCAGGAACATCAGTTCGTAGACCCCCAGACGCAGCAGGTTGCGGTCCACCACGGCCATGCGGTGGATCTTCCAGTGCTCCGCGAACCGGGTCAGCACCGCGTCGATCTCCTCCATGTGCCCGTGGACCCCGTCCACCAGGCGGCGGGCGTAGTAGAAGGCGTCCCGGTTCAGGTCCTGGATGGCGTTGAAGCCGGCGAAGATCTCGTCAGGGAGGTACTCCGTGAGATCCATGGCATAGAGCATCTGAAGGGCATACTCCCTGCCGCGCCGCCGAACGCCCATTATTGAATCCCCTTGCCGGGCGTCTTGAGCAGATGGAACAGGTCGACCATCTCCAGCAGGCTCATGGCGGCTTCCCAGCCCTTGTTGCCCATCTTGGTGCCGGCCCGGTCGATGGCCTGTTCGACGGTATCCGTGGTGAGCACGCCGAAAATCACCGGCACGCCAGTCTCCAGGGCCACCTGGGCGGTGCCCTTGGTCACTTCGTTGGCGATCATGTCGAAATGCGGCGTGCCGCCGCGGATGACGGCGCCGAGCAGCACCACGCCGGCGTACTGGCCGCTGCGGGCCACCTGGAGGGCCACCTGGGGCAATTCGAAGGAGCCGGGCACGCGGATGAGGTCGATCTGGGCTTCGCTGCCGCCGTGGCGGTTGATGCAGTCCGTGGCCCCGCCTACCAGCCGGTCCACGATGAATTCGTTAAAACGCGAAGCCACCAGGGCGAACCGGTCGCCCTTGTGCACACGTAGCTGGCCTTCAAAGATCCCCATGGGAACCCCCCGAAAGGTGGTTGAGTCCAAGACGATAGCACAGTTTGGCGGGGGTTGACAGGCTACGCTTCAATCGAAGCGGTTGGCCTGGTTCATGGCGGCCCGCCAGCGGGCTTCCCTGGGGAAGATGAAGCAGGCTCTGGCCATGGGCACCAGGCACAGGGCCAGGGTGAGGCTGGCGGCCGGGGGGCCGATCTTGACGCCCAGGTACAGCCCGCACACGGCGATGGCCGCCAGCAGGGCGGAGCAGATCAGGTTGCGGACCCGCAGGGTGCCCAGGGCGGAGTGGGGATCGCGCATGTGGCCCACATGCGGGGGCAGGAACAGGGACAGGGCCAGGGCCAGGAAGGCCGCGGCGATCAGCCTGGACACCCGGAGGTCGTCCCAGGGCAGGCGCCCGAAGCCGCGGAGGAACAGGTCCCAGCGGCTGCCGTAGGCCTGGCTGCCGAGGGTCAGGACGTACATGGCGGGCGCGAGGAAACAGCAGGTGAACGCCACCATCCGGGCCTGGCGCACGGATTGGTGCAGTTCCCGCTCCAGTTCGGACGTGAAGGTCATGGTCATCCGACTATTGTAACTTATCAAGCAAGCGCAACAGGCCGTCCAGGATGGTCAGGGGGTGGGGCGGGCAGCCCGGGATGAACAGGTCCACCGGGATGCCGGCCGCGGCGGCGCCGCCCAGCTGCTCGGCCTGGTGCAGGTAGGGGCCCCCGGCGATGGCGCAGGCGCCCACGGCGATGACCAGCTTGGGATCGGGCACGGCGTCGTAGGTCTTCTGCACGGCCAGGGCCATGTTGGCGGTGACCGGGCCGCAGATGATCAGGCCGTCGGCGTGGCGCGGCGAGGCGACGAACTGGATGCCGAACCGGCCCAGGTCCCAGGCCAGGGTGCCCAGCACGTTCACGTCCACCTCGCAGCCGTTGCAGCCGCCGGCGCTCACCACCCGCAGCTTCAGGGAACGGCCCAGCACCCGCATGAGTTCCTTGCCCAGGGCGGCGGCGAGCACCGGCGTGGTGCCGGGGCCCTGGACCAGGTCGTCCCGGTTCCGGGCGGCGAGCCTGTGGTCGCCGGTGAAGCGGAGCACGCCGTCGGGGCAGGCGTCCACGCATTCGGTGCAGAACAGGCAGCGGCCCAGGTCCAGGCGCAGCGGCGCCAGCTCGATGGCGCCGGTGGGGCAGGCGTCCCGGCATGCCCGGCAGCCCTCGGCGCAGGCGCCCGGGTCGAATTCGGGCCGGCCCCGGAAACGCTCCGGCAGGGCCGGGAGGGTCTTCGGGTAGGCCATGGTGCGGTGCCCTTGGCGCCAGCGCGACAGCAGGATGTGGATCATAGGTCATGCCCGCAGTAGGAGAGGTTGAAGCTCTTGTTGCACAGGGGGAAATCCGAGACCAGTTCGCCCCGGAGCGCGAGTGCCAGGCCGAACCAGTTGTGGAACGAGGCATCGACGATCTTGTAGCGCCGGAACCGGCCCTCGGCCCCGGTGATGGCCAGGTGCAGCACTTCGCCGCGCCAGCCTTCCACCATGGAGACGCAGAAGCTGTCCGCGGCCAGCGGGGGCAGGGCGGCCGGGCGCGCATCCGGTTCGCCCCAGGCCAGGGATTCCAGGGCGGTGCGCAGGAAGCTGTGGCTTTGGGCCAGCTCCAGCCAGCGCACCCAGGCGCGGGACTGCACGTTGCCGCTTTCGCCCAGGCAGGGGCCGACCGGGTGTCCGGCATAGGGGCCGAAGGGGTGGTCCCGGCGCACGTCGAGCGCGATGCCGCAGGCCCGGGCCGGCACGCCCACCAGCCCGATCTCCCGGGCCTGCACCGGGTCCACGGCGCCGGCCGCCTCGAACCGGTTCAGCACGGAAGCGGCACCCCACATGAGCTCCACGGCGTCCACGGTGTCGGCCCAGGCCCGGTCCAGGCGCTCGGCCAGATGGCCTGCGCGGCTGGAATCCAGGTCCATGCGCAGCCCGCCGGGCCGCAGCCAGTCCCGGCCCAGGCGGCTGCCGCAGGCTTCCGCGGTCATGTTCAGCCAGTCGCCGCGAATCCGGCCGCAGAACGAGGCGGTGGGCAGGAAGCCGACGTCGCCGGACATGGCGCCCAGGTCTCCGGTATGGTTGGCGGCCCGCTCCAGCTCCAGGGCCACGCCCCGGACCCGCTGGGAGCGCGCCGGCACCGTGAAGCCGGCGAGGCCCTCCAGGGCCTGGCAGTAGGCCCAGGCATGGGCCGCGCTGCTGTCCCCGCAGGCGGTCTCGGCGTGCTTCAGGCTGAGCGGATGGGGCCCGCCCTCCAGGGCGCGCTCGACGCCGCGGTGCTGGTAGCCCAGGGCGATCTCCAGGTGGAACACCGTTTCGCCGTGGCACTGGAAGCGGAAATGGCCGGGTTCGATGACCCCGGCGTGCACCGGCCCCACCGCCACTTCGTGCACCTCTTCGCCCTTGACCTGGTAGAAGTCCAGCACGCCCGGCTCGATGGGCCCGGTCCGGCCCCAGGCGTCGCGCCCCGGCACCCAGGACCGGTGGAAGCGCACCGGATTGAACCAGGGATGGCCTTCGGGGACGATGCCGTACTGTTCGGCCAGTTCGCGCTCGAACAGGTGGGCCTGGGCGCATTGGGGGGTGAGGGCCGGGTAGCGCGGCCCCTCCAGCCGGGTCCGCCCGGCGCACAGCCGCCCGGCGGCATCTTCGGCCAGCACGGCGTAGAGGTTCAGCGCGGCGTCCGCGCACAGGCAGGCCAGGCGCATGCCGGAGCGCACGCCCTGGATGACCGCATCGCGGAATTCCGCCAGGGTGAGTTCCGGCACGTCCGCCAGGGGCAGCGCCTGGCCGTTCCGCACGGGGGCGAACAGGGTGTCGCTCATCTCTGGCCCTCCACCTGGGTGGCCGCGCTCTGGATCATCCCGGAGAGGGATTCCGGCAGCCACAGGCCCATGGTCACGGTCAGCGCCAGGGCCACCAGCAGCGGCGCGGTGGTGGCCAGCGTGTCCCGGTACGGGGTGCGCGCCCGGTCCGGCGGCGGCGTGCCGAACACCACCTGCACCACGGTGTCGCTCATGGCCAGGAAGATCCCACCCAGCAGCACCAGGAAGGCCACGCCGGTCCACAGGTAGGGCCGGGCCAGGGCGGTGGCGGCGATATTGAACTCGCTGATGAACGGGGCGAACGGCGGGGTGCCGGTGATGGCCAGGAACCCCAGGAAGAACAGCCAGCCCGAGACCGGCGTGCGCCGGATCGCGCCGGTGACGTAGGGCAGCCGCTTGCTGGCGTAGCTGCGGTTGATGTTGCCGGCCGACATGAACAGCACGCCCTTCACCAGGGCGTTGGCGGCCAGGTGGAACAGCGCGAACCGCGCGGCCCGGCCGCCGATGCCGATGCCGAAGGCGAGGATGCCCATGTGCTCGACGCTGGAATAGGCCAGGAGGCGCCGGATGTCCAGCTGGCGCACCATGAACACGGCGGCCCAGAGCATGGACAGGAGGCCCATGCCGACCATCAGCTCCCGGGCGAACTGCAGCTCGCCGGCGGCGGCGACCACGGTGTAGATCCGCAGCAGGGCCAGGAACGCGCAGCTGGTGACGCCGCCGGCCAGCAGCGCGCCGATCACCCCCGGGGATTCGCCGTAGGCGTCGGGCTTCCAGGTGTGCAGCGGGGCCAGGCCCATCTTGGTGCCGTAGCCCACCAGGGTCAGCACGAATCCGGCGCGCAGCCAGGGGCGGGACAGCACGCCGGCCCCCTGGACCAGGCGGCTGAAGGTCAGCGGTTCCGCGAGCCCGCCCATGTGCGCCGCGTAGGCCACGAACAGGGTGCCCAGCAGCGCCAGGGCGATGCCCACCGAGCCGATGATCAGGTACTTCCAGGTGGCCTCCAGGGAGCGCCGGTTGTGGTTGAAGTAGATCAGCGGGGCGGTGGCCAGGGTGGTGGTCTCCATGGCCACCCAGACCAGGCCGGGATGGCGCGCCTGGGCCAGCAGCGAGGCCAGGCCCAGGAAACAGAGGAAGCTGGTGACGAACACCCGGTTGTCCCGTTCGGGCCGGAGCGCCAGGTAGGCCGGGGCGTAGAACGCGCAGACGCAGAACAGCACGCTGATGACCAGCAGGGTCCAGCCGCCCAGGGCGTCGAGCCCGAGCCAGGCGCCCAATCCGGACGCGGCGGGGAGGGCGTTCCAGGAACGCAGGGCGAACAGCAGCGCGGCCAGGTGCAGGGCCCCGGTCACCGGCAGCAGGCGCAGCCGCAGGGTCACCGAACGGGTGGAGAAGGCCAGCACGGCGGCCAGGAGCGGGAGGATGATGAGGAACCATGCCATGGGTCAGTCCTTGAGCTCGGCCAGGTGGCGGGTGTCCATGGAGTCGAAGGCCACGGTGATGTGGTTGATGACGATGCCCATGACGAAGATGCCCACGAACAGGTCCAGCAGGATGCCGGTCTCCACCAGCAGCGGCATCTCCTCCACCAGCATCAGGCCGAACAGGTAGATGCCGTTCTCCAGCACCAGGTAGCCGACCACCTGGGTCAGCGCCTTGCGCCGGGTGATCAGCAGGATGAAGCCGGTGAGCAGGGTCGACAGGGAGGCGGGCACGAACAGCTTGAACTCGCTGCCCGGGGCCAGGGGCAGGTTGCTGGCCAGCACCAGGGCCAGGCCGGTGCCCAGCGCGCACAGCACCAGCGAGGCGGTGTAGCCGATGTAGGGGTCCACCTCCCGGCGGATCTTGACCTTCGTCATGGCCCGGCGGAACAGGAAGGGGATCAGCCAGCCCTTCACCGTGACCGCCGCCGCCACCATGAGGATGATGTGCAGGTGCCGGCCCAGGCCCATGGCCAGGGGCAGGAGCCCCAGCAGCACGCCCTGGATCACCGCCACCTGGATGGCCTTGTTGATCCGGCTGGTGGCCACCAGGGTGAAGTTGGTGAGCACGATCAGGGCGATGAGGAGATCTTGCAGCATCTTGTTCTCCTAGGCCTGGAGCAGGAAGAAGGCGAAGGCGGTGGCGAGCAGCCCCGCCACCAGGAATTGCGGCACCCGGTTCATGCGCAGCCGCGCGGTGCTGCTCTCCACCAGGCCGACGGCGATGGCGAGCAGCGCCATGGCGCCGTAGAAGCCGGCCCAGTCCAGCCCGGGGTGGCTGGTGCGCGGCAGCAGCGGCCCGACGATCAGCGCGCCCAGCACCAGCAGCTTCAGGCTGGCGCCGTAGAGCACCAGGGCGAGGGGCCGGCCGGAATGGTCCAGCACCATCACTTCGTGGATCATGGTGAGCTCCAGGTGGGTGTTGGGGTCGTCCACCGGGATGCGGGAATTCTCGGTGAGGAACACGATCATCCAGCCTGCCAGCACCAGGATGAGCGGTCCGGTGGCCCGGGAGATGGCGAAGCCCGGCGAGGCCAGCATGCCCGACAGGGAAAGGCTGCCGCTGGCCTTGGCCAGGGCGGCGAAGCCCAGGAACAGCGCGGGCTCGGTCAGGACCGAGAAGGTCACCTCCCGGGCCGCGCCCATGCCTTCGAAGCTGGAACCGGTGTCCAGGGCCGAAAGCACGGTGGCGAACCGGGCCAGGCCGAACAGGTAGGCGAACAGGATCATGTCGCCCGGGAAGTTGATCGGCGCCGGGGCATGGCCGAACGGCACCAGCAGCGCGGCCACCAGCCCCGCCGCCACCACCGCCGCCGGCCCGGCCAGGAACACCCAGGTGGTGGTGCGGCTGATGACCGCGCGCTTGCGGGCCAGCTTGGCCAGGTCGTAGTAGAGCTGCAGCACCGGCGGGCCCTTGCGCCCGGCCACCAGCGCCTTGACCTTGTTGATCAGGCCCGGGATCAGGGGCGGCAGCAGCAGGGCCGTGAGGATGTGCAGCAGGAAGTGCAGGGAGCGGATAAGGGTGGAATCGGTCATGGTTCAGGCCACCATCCAGACGAGGAGCGCCACCAGGGTGAGCAGGATGTACAGGAGGTAGAGCGGCAGCTGGCCGCTCTGGAGGAAGCGCAGCACGGGCAGGGCCCGGGCGGTGAGTTCGAGGCAGGGGCTGGCCACCCGGTCCAGGACCGGGTCGGGCACGTGCGAGCGGTAGCCGCGCCGGGAGGGGAACAGCCCCAGCACCCGGCGCCAGTGCACCTGGGGCCAGAGCACCAGGCGCATGGCCGAGACCAGGCCGTCGGCGAAGGACGAGGCGGTGTACTGGATGCGCGGCACGTCGGCGGCATAGCCGCAGTCCCAGGTGGGCAGGCCGGTGCGGGCCGGCGCGCCGCGGCGCGCCCAGGTCCACAGCAGGCCGGCGCAGGCCGCCAGGGGCAAGGCGATCCAGGTCAGGGTGGTGAGATGGGCCAGGGCGCCCAGATCGGCCGGGCCGGCCAGGCCGGTGGCGGCGGCGGCCCGGGCCAGGGCCGGGGCGAGCAGCGCCGGGGCCGCGCCGATGGCCACGCAGGCGCCGGCCAGCACGCCCATGGGCGCGCGCATGGACTGGGGCGGCTCCAGCGCCGCGGCGGCCTCCGGCGACCGGGCCCGGCCCAGGAACACCACCCCGTACACCTTGGCAAAGCAGGCCGCGGCCAGGGCCCCGATCATGGCCAGGGCGGCCAGGCTGAGCACGGACCAGGTGGAGCGGGCGAAGGCCAGCCCGCGGAAGGCGGCCAGGTAGATCAGCCATTCGCTGACGAAGCCGTTGAGCGGCGGCAGCCCGCAGATGGCCCAGGAGCCGGCCAGGAAAGCCCCGGCGGTGAACGGCATGGTCTTGGCCAGGCCGCCCATCCGCTCCAGGTCCCGGCTGCCGGTGGCGTGCAGCACGCTGCCTGCGCCCAGGAACAGCAGGCCCTTGAACAGGCTGTGGTTGAGCACGTGCAGCAGGGCCCCGGCGAAGCCCAGGAGCTGGATCACGGGGTGTCCGGTGCTCTTGCCCAGGGTGCCCAGGCCCAGGCCGAGCAGGATGATGCCGATGTTCTCGATGGAATGGTAGGCCAGCAGCCGCTTGAGGTCGTGCTGGGCCAGGGCGAAGGCGACCCCCAGGAGGCCCGAAAGGGCGCCCAGGGCCACCAGCAGCGCGCCCCACCAGAAAGGCGGGTCCGGCACCAGGCACAGCCAGCGGACCAGGCCGAGGATGCCCATCTTGATGAGGATGCCCGACATGAGGGAGGAGACGTGGCTGGGTGCGGCGGCGTGGGCCCCGGGCAGCCAGAAGTGCAGCGGGAAGATGCCCGCCTTCAGGCCGAAACCGACCAGCAGGAGCAGGAAGGTGGCCGTGCCGCGCTGGGAGGCGGCGAACCCCGGCGCCAGGGGCTGCCAGAGGAAGCCCGCGTCGCCGGCCATCAGGCCGAAGGCCGCGAACAGGCACAGGGTGCCGGAATGGGTGGCGGCCAGGTAGATCCAGCCCGCGCGCCGGGTGGCGGGTTCCCGGTCCTCGGCCGTCACCAGGAAGAAGGAGCCCACCGCCATGGCCTCCCAGGCCAGCAGGAAGGTCAGGGCCTGGGCGGCGGCCACCAGCACCACCATGCCCGCGGCGGTGAAGCCGTACAGCAGCCGCAGGCGGCGCGAGCTTTCGCGCTGGTCGCCCCAGTAGCCCAGGGCGAAGACCGAGCCGCAGCAGGACAGCATGAGGACCGGCAGCAGGAACCAGGCGCCGATGGCGTCCAGGCGCAGGAAGCCCTGGGTGCCCAGGGGGGTGCGCGGCAGGACCTGGCTCACGGCCCCGCCGCCCAGCACCAGCGCCGCGGCCGCCAGCCCGGCCAGCGCGCCCAGGCCCAGCAGCCAGGCCGCCGCCTTGCCGCCCCCGGTGCGCAGCCAAAGCCCCGGCACGCCGGAGACCGCCGCCAGGAGCGCACAGACCGCGAGCAGGATCATCCCAGCAACCACGGCCGGAGGATCAGCCACAGGAACACGCTCACCAGCGTGATGAGAATGTAGAGCAGATACATGGGCAACTGGCCCTGCTGCAGGCCGCGGTAGCGCAGCAGGCGGGTCGCCAGCCGCCCGGTGCGCGGCGCCACCACGCCTTCGCCCACCGGATCCTGGAACTCCGACTGGAAGGTGATGGCCCTGGGGAACAGCGCCTTGATCCGGCGCACCCGGCTCCTCAGCCCGGGCACGAATTCGCCCCAGCCGTCGGCGAACGAGCTGGCGCTGTACTGCATCCGGGCGGTGGGCCTCGCGTAGGCGCAATCCCAGGTGCCGGGGCGGCGTTCGGCGGGGGCGGCGCGGCGCAGCCAGAGCAGCGCGCCGGCGCCCAGCACCAGCAGCAGGGCGGCCAGGCCGGACAGCAGGGTCAGGTCGCGGCCCAGGCCCAGCGCCAGCAGCGGCTCATCGCCCGGCGCCAGCACGGCCAGCACCCGGTCCAGCAGCGGCAGCAGCAGCACGCTGCCCAGGGAGAGCGCCAGGCACAGCCCGGCCAGCAGCGCCATGGGACCCACCATGGCCGCCCCGGGATCATGGGCCCGCTCGGCTTCGGGACTGCGCGCCACGCCCAGGAACACGAAGCCGAAGAACTTGGCGAAGGCGACCCCGGCCAGGCCGCCGGTGAGGGCCAGGGCGGTGAGCGCCAGCCCTTCGGTCCAGGCGCCGCCGCCCAGGAAGGAGGCGAACAGGCCCCGGTACAGCAGCCATTCGCCGATGAAGCCGTTGAACGGAGGCAGCGCCGAGACCGCCAGCACCGCCGGGAACAGCGCCATGGCGGTGCGCGGCATGCGCTGGGCCAGCCCGCCCAGGCGCTCCATGTCGCGCGTGCCGGTGGCGTGCAGCACCGACCCGGCGCCGAAGAACAGCAGGCTCTTGAAGGCCGCGTGGTTCCACACGTGCAGGATGGCCGCGCCGAAGCCCAGGGCGGCGATCCAGGGATGGTGCGCGGCCCGGCCGATCCAGCCCAGCCCCACGCCCATGAAGATGATGCCGATGTTCTCGACGCTGGAGTAGGCCAGCAGGCGCTTGGTGTCGCGCTGGGCCAGGGCGCAGCCGACCCCGTACAGGGCGGTGAGGGCGCCGAGCGCCAGCACGGCGCCGCCCAGGTGCGCCACCGGCGGCAGCAGGCCGGAAACCCGCAGCACGCCGTACACCCCGGCCTTGAGCATGACCGCGGAAAGGATGGCGGAGACGTGGCTGGGCGAACCGGCGTGGGCCGCGGGCAGCCAGAAATGCAGCGGCACCAGCCCCGCCTTGAAGCCGAAGCCCAGCAGGGCCAGCACCAGGATCAGCCCGTCGAACGCCGGCCGGGGGAACGGGCTGCTGGCCTGCCAGACATAGCCGCCCAGCCGCTGGGCCAGCAGGATCACCATGGCGGTGAGCAGCATCGTCCCCACGTGGGTGCAGGCCAGGTAGACCCAGGCGCCGCGCATCACGCCGGGGCGTTCGTGCTCGGTGGCGATCAGCAGCATGGCCGCCATGGCCATGGCCTCCCAGGCCACCAGGAACAGCACCCCCTGGCGGGCGATGAACACCAGGTTCATGGCCGCCACCAGGAGGCCGAAGAACAGGCGCACCCAGCGGCCGGAGCCCTTGGCGGCATCCAGCGGCCAGTACGCCCTGCCGTAGACCAGGGCCAGGCCGGCCACCAGGTGCAGCGGCAGCAGGAAGGCGGCGGACAGCGCGTCCACCTCCAGCGGCGCGGAGACGCCCCAGAAGCGGAACGCCAGGCCGGCGGCGGCCCCGCCCAGCAGCACCGCCAGCGCCCCGGACAGGGCCAGCAGGGCCCCGAGCAGGCCCAAGACGATGGGGAAACGGTCGTCGTCGGCGGTCAGGCCCAGCAACCCGGCTCCGGTCCAGCACCCCATCGAAGCGAGCAGCAAGGCAACGACCAGCATGATTCCGGACTCCGCGAAGAACCAACGACCCAGGAGCCGATGACTAAGATCGAACACCTACAACGGTTGAAATTACCCCATCCAATAGGCCTGACTAGCGCATTGTAACATTGTTCCGGTGCCGTCACCGGGAAGCTCGGCTTGCCGCGGGCTGGACAAACGAACCCGGAGGAACCCGGGGGTTCCTCCGCTGCCGTTTCCGCAATGGACTATTCGGTGACCCAGCAGGCTCCCAGGCCCACGTTGCAGGTGCCGTACTTGATCCACATGAAACCGTCCACGCCCCATGAGGGACCCCAGGAATTCTTCAGCAGCCAGGCGCCCTTGGCGTCGTCCCAGCCCACCAGCAGGATGGCGTGGTTGATGTTGCTGTAGGCGTTCGAATCGGTGAACACGCCGCCGGTGTAGGCCTGGAAGTAGTTGTCGGCGTACACGCAGGCCGAGACGCCGCCGTAGGTGTAGATGGCCGACTTGATGGCGTTCACGGAGGGGATCGACTGGCTGCCGGCCACGTAGCCCCACTGGGCGACGGGCGTGTAGCTGGGGTTGCGGCCGGGGTTGCAGGCCACGGCGTCGGCCACGTAGGGGAACGAGGTGGCGGGCACGGCGCCCTTGTAGTAGCCGGGCCGGCCGGCCTTGGAGGGCATCAGCATGTCGAAGGCGAAGTAGCCGCCGTTGCAGGCCCAGCCCCAGGGGTTGCAGGACAGCACCTGTTCCTCGGAAAGGGCCGGAACGCTGCCGCTCACGGTGATCGAGCCGTCGGCGTTGACCTTGCCGTTGGGGGCTCCGCCCTGCTTCAGGGCCGCGCCTTCGAGCGAACCGATGGTGGAGAAGGCCCAGCAGCTGCCGCACTGGCCCTGGTCCTTGGGGTCGCTGAAGATGCCGATGTACGCCTTGGGCAGCGTGGCGGCGGCCTCCTGGACGGTGTAGTTCTCGAAGCCGCCCGGTTCGTGGGCCAGGAATTCCGCCGGCATCAGCTCGGTCCGGGTGCCGCACAGGCGCTCCAGGTCATACTGCAGCGCGGGGTTGACGCCCACCTGGAACTGCCAGCCTTTGGCCTGGACGGCGGCGCGCAGCTGGTTGACCTGCTGGGTCAGTTCGGCCGCGAACGGGCGGGGGCCGGGTGCGTCGGTGGCGCGGAGGATGGGGGTGGCCGCAAGGGCCAGGATCAGGAGGGAAAGGGGGAAGTTTTTCATTTCCAATTTCCTTTAGGAGGGTTTAAGGGAGCAGACCTCGCCTGGACCGGCAGGGGCCGGAGCAGCACGGAGTCCAGTGGCTGGACATGCGGGTTCGACCTGAGGGGAACCCGCGCCCGTCGTTCGGGGGAAAAGCCCGGGGGAAAAGGTGGCGTCACATCCGATTTAAAAGCGCGGTGATCAGCTCTAAGTTCTCTTCTTCCTCTCGTTCCTCTCAACTTCTAGGATCGGTCAATTGGCCCGGCGGCGCAACCAGGCTGGGCCCATACGTGATCTTGGTCATGCAGATGAGAATCATTCTCGAATCGAAACGGTCGCCCTGGCGGAAGGCCGGTGCGCATGGAGTCGTTGCAATAATCCAGAATTTCCCATGGGGAAACCGGTATTTTGCCTCGCGACTTGACCGGCCGAACCGGAAGCCGGAAGGTGGGAAGAGACCAACGGGCGCCGTCCCTTCTCTCCTAAGCCGTTGTCTAGAATTAACCTGAACAGATCCTTGCGGCCCCGGCATAAGGGGCCGTAGTGGAATAACCTGAACTGCACAGGTTATTCCGCAACGCCCCCTAATCTTCAAGAGGAGGTGGACCTGCTCAGTCACGGGGAGTCGGGCTGGCAACTCCTGGAGGTGAAATCAGGACAGACCGCGGACCGGTTCCGGAGCGGGGTCAGGGTGCTGCCCTGGTCCGCCCTGGCCGGACTGGATTGGTGGGCTCCTATGGCTTGATGGCCGCTTCGATGGCTTCCTCGAAGATCGCACAGACCTTGTCGACCATCTCCGGAGTGATGTTGAGCGGGGGCAGGAACCGCACGACGTCGCTGCCGCGTCCGCCGAGTTCGATGAGGAGTCCACGCTCGAAGCACTGGGCGCGCACTTTGAGCGCGAGTTCCTCGTTCGGAGGCGGCACGCCGCAGTCCTTGCCGCCGTCGGGATCGACGATCTCCAGGCCAAGCATGAGGCCGCGGCCGCGCACATCGCCGATGAAGGGCCATTTCGCCTGCATGCGCTGGAGGTGTTTCCGGAAGCGCTGGCCCATGGCGACCGCGTTGGCGAGCAGATCATTGTCCAGGATGAACTGGATGGTCGCCGCTCCGGTCGCGAAAGCCATGGTGTTGCCGCGGAAGGTTCCGGTGTGGGCGCCGGGACGCCATTGGTCCAGTTTCTGGTGGTAGGCGACGATCGCCAGGGGCAGGCCGCCCCCCACACCCTTCGAGATGGTGATCACGTCGGGGATGATTCCCGACTCCTCGAAGGCCCAGAATTTTCCGGAGCGCCCCATGCCGGCCTGGATCTCGTCCAGGATCAGCGGAATGTCCAGCTCTTCGGTCACTTTCCGGACCGCGCGCAGAAATTCGGGACTGGCGGGGATGACCCCGCCTTCACCCTGGATGGCTTCGATGATGACTCCCGCCGGCTTGGTGAAACCGCATTTGGGGTCGCGCAACGAGTTGCAGAACAGGTCGGCCAGGATGCGAACGCCTTCTGCTCCGCCGATTCCGGTCGGGTTGCGGTACTCACAAGGGAACGGGAAGAAATGGCAGTCGGAGGCGAGGCTCGGCACCTTGGCCCCGATGCTCCCCATGAGCGCGAGCGCCCCCTGGGAATGCCCGTGGAAACCGCCCTGGAAGGCGATCATGGCGCTGCGCTTGGTCGCGGTCTTGCAGAGCTTGATGGCTGCCTCGACACAGTCGGTGCCGGCCGAGCCGCAGAACTGGATCTTTGCATTCCGGGCGAATTCAGCGGGCAGGATGGACATGACCTTCTGCATGAATTCAAATTTCTCGACAGTACGCATGTCCAGCATATGGAGCGGACGTTTTTTCTCGATTACATCCTTGATGGCGGAGATGACCACCGGATGGTTGTGCCCAAGCAGCAGCGTGCCGGCACCACATAGGCAATCGATAAACTTACGACCGTCGCTGCTGGTCAGGATCATGCCATCCGCTTCCGTGAACACGACCCGGAATCGCCGGGCATAGGTGCGGGCATTCGATTCCCATTGGTCCATTTGATCCAGGGCCGCAGCGGCATTGAAAGTGTCAACTACATTCAACATGTACAAACCTCCTTTTTAGGTTGGTAGGCATGGCCGGCTGATTCCGGGTTCACTTTCTCCCGGACCGAGGTCTCTCCTGTGCAGATCCCAATGCGCCGCCACGCTTCCCGCAAGGCAAGCCGGAGCAGCATTGAAGAACACCTGGTGAAGATGGAATTGAAAAACGGTTCCATGAAAAGTATAACGATCTGGTTTCTTCATGAAATGCGAATTTTCCTACTCAATCTGATTCCTGAATGGAAACCTTCCAAGGCTGCTCCGCGGGAATGGGCTTGCCGCGCGGGGAGAGTGGAGATAGAATTCAGAAACCAATCAAAAAGTTCCAAGTTGCAGGTCGCCGACAGGGTTATCGAGGCACCATGATCCGAACCCAAATCCCCTCAACCCAGGCACTCAGGGCTTTCGAGTCGGCGGCTCGCTACCTGAATTGCGCCCACGCGGCCCAGGAGTTGTGCCTGACGACCAGCGCCGTGAGCAAGCAGTTGCAATCCTTGGAGAACTGCCTTGGCGTCGAGCTGTTCTCACGGGGCAAATTCGGCTTGACCCTCACCGAAGCGGGCCAGATTTACCTGGACTGCACCAAGGTCGCCTTGGCCAAGCTGACCGAGGGCGGAGTGAAAGTGGCCCGCCAGAAACGCCAATCGGAGATCCTGCAGGTCCAGGTCCTGCCCACGTTCGCGGAACGATGGCTGCTTTCGCGCTACTCCGAATTCTCGGATTCCAACTTGACCGGGAAGATCCAGTTCTCCATCTACCCGATGGTGCAGCAGGATGAGACTTTCCCGTATATGTACGATGGCTACATCTGCTTTGGGGCAGGAGATTGGCCGGGTTGCATCGCTGATTATCTCTGTGGGAAAGAACTGGTCCTGGTGGCGGGCAAGACGCTGCTGGACAGGAAACCACCGATCCGTTCCGCAGCCGATCTCGCCAACTTCTCCTTGATCGAACACTCCGAAGTCACGTCGGCTTGGCCGCAAGCATTTGAAGCGCTCAAAATAAAACCTGAAAGCATTGACCATATTATTAAGTGGGACTTCTATTCCGTGTTGATCCGGGGAGTTTGCGTAGGCCTGGGACTGGCCTTGATTCCCAGGTGCTTCATCGTCGAACAACTCCGATCCGGCGAACTGGTCCAGGTGCTGAATTACAGCCAGCAAAACACTTTCGGGTACTATCTGGTCTTTACCGAGGGGAATAAGAATAATAAGTTATTGAATCGATTCCGCGTTTGGCTGAAGGCCAGGCTCGCCGAGGAAGGCCTGGAACAAGTCTGATTTGCCATCGACCTCATGGACCATTTAAAAAATCCATGGCGATCTGAGCCATTCCTTCGGAAATCACCACGAGGATCTTATCGTCCCATTGGAACTTGGGATGGTGATGCAGGACCGGGTCGCATTCGTCCTTGGCGATGCCGATGAGGGCGAACACGGATGGGACCTTATGGCTGTAGAAGGCGAAGTCCTCGCTTGCCATGGTCTGTTTGCACGTGGCATTGACCTGGCTTGGCCCCACGATTTTCCCGAACGATTTGGCCACCAGCTCGGTCAACCTCGGGTCATTGACGACCGAAGGAGAGGATTCCTTGAATTCGAACTTGTAGCTGGCTTTCTGGGATTGCGTGACGGCCCACAGAATGTTCTCGATCTCGCTCTTGATGTTGTCACTCAACTGTTCATTGAAGGTTCGCACCATCCCTTTGGCTTCCATCTGTTCGGGAATGATGTTCTCGGTTTCTCCGCCGTGGATGTAACCAATGGAGAGAACCGCGGTTTCCATGGGATTGGTGCGCCTGCTGATGATGCTCTGCATGAAATTGATGGCCTGGGCGCCCATCATGATCGGGTCCGCGGCGAGATGGGGCATGGCTCCATGCCCGCCCCTCCCGATGATGGTGAATTTGAAATCAAGCGATGCGGCCATCAATGGGCCTGGGCAGAGGTGAACCATCCCCTCCTTCACTTCGCCCCACAGGTGGCACCCGAACACCGCATCGACCTGAGGCTGGTCGAGAACGCCCTCCCTGATCATCTGGGCGGCCCCGCCGTTCGTGACCTCTTCCGCGGGCTGGAAGACGAGTTTGACATTGCCGTTGAACTGGCTTCGAAGATCATTCAGGATCATGGCGGCGCCCAACAGCCCGGCCACGTGGCCATCGTGGCCGCAGGCATGCATCCGGCCGTTGCTTTTCGACTGGTATTCAAGATGCGTATTTTCCTGGATCGGCAGGGCATCCATGTCTGCCCGCAGCATGACGGTCTTGCCGGGCCCCTTGCCCTTGATGAGGCCCACCACGCCTGTCCTGGCCATGCCGGACACGAACTCGATGCCGAGCGCGGTGAGGGTATCCCTGATGAGCCGCGAAGTATCAAGTTCCTCATAAGCCAGTTCCGGGTGCATGTGGATCTTGCGCCTGAGGCCCACCACCTCCTGACGGTATTTCTGGGACAGTTCTTTGATTCGTTCTGTGGTCACGGAACGTTCCTTATTTGTGCGGGTTGATCACACTTTCACGAACAGTTTTCGCGGCGTGCGGCAGAACGTCTCCACGCCGGTTTCGGTGATCAGGATGCTTTCGGTGATCTCCAGCGCCCAGGAATCCATCCAGAGGCCCGGCATGAAATGGAACGTCATCCCGGGCTTGAGGACGGACTTGTCCCCGGCCCGCAGGCTCATGGTGCGCTCGCCCCAATCCGGGGGATAGCTGGCGCCGATCGGATAGCCGCAGCGGCAGTCATAGTCGAAGCCGGCCCGGCGCATCACGCCGAGGAACGCATGGGCGATGTCCTCGCAGTGATTCCCCGGCTTGGCCGCGGCCAGGCCGGCGTCGATGCCGTCCAGGACCACCTTCTCGGCTTCGAGGAAATGTTGGGGGGGCCGGCCGAGGTAGACCGTTCGTGCCTGTGGGCAGTGATACCGCTTGTAGCATCCGGCGATTTCGAAGAACGTCCCGGCGTCCCGCTCGAATTTAGAATTGTCCCAGGTGAGGTGCGGGGCTGCGGCGGCCTCACCGGTGGGCAACAGGGGCACGATGGCCGGGTAGTCGCCCCCCTGGCCGTCCACGCCGGTGATGGCGGCGGAATAGATCTCGGCGACGAGATCGCTCTTGCGCATTCCCGGCTCGATCTTCTCCACGATCCGGGCGTGCATCTTCTCGACGATCCTGCCGGCCATGCGCATGTACTCGATTTCCCGGGGCGACTTGATGGCCCGCTGCCAATTGACGAGGGCTGTGGCGTCGACCCAGGTCGCGCCGGGCAGGTGCTGCTGGAGCGAGGCGAACGCCGCCGCGCTGAAGTAGTAGTTGTCCATTTCGACGCCGAGCCGGGCCTGGCTCCAGCCGCGCGCCTGGATCACTTCGGTGGAGAGGTAGTCCATCGGGTGCCGTTCCCGCGACTGCACGTAGATGTCAGGGTAGCCGACGATGTTCTCGGGCCGCATGAACGCCGTCCGGAGCGCGCCATGGGTGTCCATTTCCCGGCCGAACCACACGGGTTCGCCTTCCATCGGCAGCAGGACGCACTGGTGCACGTAGAACGACCAGCCGTCATAGCCGGTCAGCCAGCCCATGTTGGTCGGATCGGTCACGATCAGGATATCGATGCCGGCGCTGGCCATGGCCTGGCGCGCCTTCTGGATGCGGGAATCGAACTCGCCGCGCTCGAAGGCCAGGTGCACGGTGGGTGGCTGGGCCCGTTTCACGGAAGCAACAGTTGGGTTTGTCATGATGACCTCATTTGTCATGATTGAAAAGACGCTCCACCCAGGCACGGCGCCAAGCCGAGGCTTATACGCCCTGGGCAACCCTGGCCGCGATGGCGGTAAAGATGATCTGGGCAGCCAGGCCGCTGGTGGCGTCCTGTTGATCGGTCATGGGGTTCACTTCGACGATGTCCATGGCATTGACCTTGGGTGCCACGGTGCGGAAGAAGGGGAGGATTTCACCGGTGGTGAGGCCGCCGGCCTCGTCGGCGCCGGTCCCGGGGGCGAAGGCGTAGTCCATCGAATCCATGTCGAAGGAGAGGTAGACTTTGGCGCCTCCGGCGGAAGCGATCTCGATGGCCCGCTGCGCGGCCGCCGCACCGCCCATCTCATGCACTTCGCCGGCCGTTATATGCTGGATACCCTGGCTAGTGATGTATTCATACTGATCCGGGTAGTTGAAGCCCCGAACCCCAACCTGCACGAGATTCTGGGGCCTGAACCGGCCCAGTTCCAGGGAGCGGCGCATGGGGCTCGACCCGGACAGGCGGCCCTGTCGCGGGTTTTCATCCACCAGGTCGAGGTGGGCGTCCACGTGGATGATGCCAAGAGGGCCGTCGTGGGTCTCGTGGAACGCCTGGGCCAAGGGAATGGTCACTGCGTGGTCACCGCCCAATGCGATGGCAAAGGCGCCGGTGGCGAGGATCTCCGCCATGCGCTGGCGAGCGTGCTCCAGGGTGGCCGGGTGGTCATCGCCGAACACCGGACAGTCACCCCAGTCTTCTATGGCATGCTCTTTCAGGCTGACGATCCGGCGCCCCTCCACGTCAAAGAAAGCTCCGTCCCTTACCCGCATCAGGTTCCATCGGAGCGCGGCCCGGATCCGTTCCGGAGCGTAGCGCGCACCGGGCCGGCCGATGGAGACGGCACTGTCATAGGGGACGCCCAACAGGGAGATCCGCTTCCTGGCGTGGCGGTCGCCGAACAGGATGGTGGAGTCGGCCATTGCGTTCCTCCTTGCTGAAGGACATCCGTCGAGCTAGTTGGTCAATCCCAGCGACTCCCACTGGCCGTTCTTGAACAGGTGGACGGCGCTGTAGCTCACTGCCCGTTCGCGGTTCTGGAACGAGATTTTGCCGGTCAGGCCGTCAGGGATATTGGCGTTGGGAAGGTTGGCATAGATCGAGGCCCGATCTGCTTTTCCGCCGAGCTTGATGGCCTGAACCAGCGCGAGCATCGCATCGTAGGCAAAGGGCGTGAAGTGTCCGAGTTCTTCGTGGTAATTGGTCTGGTAACGCTTCGCCAGTTTCTGGATCCTCGGGTCCTTGGATGAGGTATCGAAGTAGTTGAACCCCAGGACGCCTTCACCGGACACCCCGGCCAGCTTGAGGAAGTCCGCATCGCACGCCGCGTCCGGAACCTCCAGCTGGGTCTTGATCCCGAGATTCCTTGCCTGCTGGGCGATCAAGGCAGCGTCGGGGGAGAATGCGGACAACAGGATGAGGTCCGGCTTGAGATTCTTGACCGACGTGAGGATCACGTTGAAATCCCGGTCCTGGCCGCTGACGAACTTCTGTTTGGTGATGATCGACGCGCCCATCGACTCGGCCTTGGCCTGGAATGCCGAAACCAGGCCTTCGGAGTAGTCGCTCTGTTCCATGATCACGGCGATCCTCTTGGCCTTCATCTTGTTCACGGTGTAGGCGGCCATGTCGACGCCGGCCTTTTCGTCGCCCAGGTTGATCCGGAACACATAGTTTCCGCTTGGCAGGACCTTCTTGCTTGAGGAGGCCACCGCGATCTCCGGGACCTTGCCTCGGGAATAGATGGGACCGGCGGCCAAGGTGCAGGAGCTGAACACATGTCCGATGACCGCGACGATTTCCTTGTCACTTACGATCCGCTGGGCCACATTGGCGGCTTCAATGGAATCGCCCTTGTCGTCGAACTTGACGAACTCGAACTTCCGGCCCAGTGCGCCGCCCTTGGCGTTGAGGTCCTCTATGGCCATCTCGACTCCGCGGTAGGTCATGTTGCCCCAGTTGGCATAGTCCCCGGTCATGGGGCCGGCCACGGCGATCTTGATGGTCTGCTGGGCAAAACTGGACGTGGATACGGCGAGGGCAAGGGCCACGCCGGTAACGGTGGTAAGTAGTTTGGTAAGCATGGAGCTCCTCTGCTCGGTTTTGGACAATTGCACATGGTTGACTGCGGTTATGGGAAAACACGGGTACGTATCGTTTGTTCGCCTCCTTTCTCACAACCTTTCACAGGTTCAGGATTCGCCCAAGTAGGCCTTGCGGACCCGGTCGTCACGTTGCAGCTCGGCGGCGGTTCCGTCCAGAACGATGGTTCCCGTCTCCATGACGTAGGCGTGCTGGGCCACGCTCAAGGCCATGTGGGCGTTCTGTTCCACCAGGAGCACGGCGGTGCCCTGCTGGTTGATGGTGGAAACGATGTGGTAGATGTGTGCCACCAGGAGCGGTGCCAACCCCATGGAAGGCTCGTCCAGGAGGAGCAGCTTGGGGCGGCTCATGAGCGCGCGCCCCATCGCCAGCATCTGCTGCTCTCCCCCGCTGAGGGAACCGGCGGACTGGCTGATCCGTTCCTTGAGCCTCGGGAACAATTCGAACACGCGTTCCAGGCCTTCCTTGATCTGATCCTTGTCCTCCACGAGGTAGGCCCCCAGGCGGAGGTTCTCCATGGTGGTGAGCCTTGAGAACACCTGCCTTCCCTCCGGGACCATGGAGATTCCGCTGGCGACGATCTGGTGGGGGGGCATCCGGACCAACTCCCGGCCGTCCCACTGGATGCTCCCCTTCTTGGCCCGCAGGAGGCCGGATAGGGTCCGCAGCAGGGTGGACTTGCCGGCTCCATTGGCGCCGAGGACCGCGACCACCTCACCATCCCCCACATGGAAATCCAATGATTTCAGGACCGGACGTTCCGTGTACCCGGCGACGAGGCCGCGAATTTCAAGCATGTTGGCCATCCCTGCCCAAATAGGCTTCAATGACTTCCGGATTGGCCTGGATCTCGCTCGGAGTGCCCTCGGCGATCTTGCGGCCGCTGTTGAGCACCATGATCCGGTTCGATAACGACATGACGAATTTCATGTCGTGCTCAATCAGGAAGATGGTCAGATGGAACTGTTCGCGCACCTGGTGCAGAAACTCGACCAGTTCGGCCGTTTCCTGATCGTTCATGCCCGCGCTCGGTTCATCGACCATCAGGAGCGTGGGGGACGCCGCCAGGGCCCTGGCGATCTCCAGGCGCCGCTGGAGTCCGTAGGGAAGACTCTTGGCCTGTTCCTTGGCAAAGCTGGAAAGTCCCACCAGTTCGAGCAGATCCTCGGCCTCGGCGATTCTTTGCCGTTCTTCCCGCCGGTAGCCGAGGGTCCCCAGCATCACGGAAAAGACCGACCGGTGGAAGCGCCAATGGCTTCCCACCAGCACGTTCTCCAGCACGGTCATGCGCTTGAAGATCCGGGTGTTCTGGAAAGTCCGCCCGATGCCGGCTTTGGTGATCTGGTAGGTGTGCAGGCCGGTGCAATCCACCAGGCCCTTGCTCCCGTTCAACACCACCTTCCCTTCACTCAATTTGACCTGGGCGGAGATGGCGTTGAACAGGGTGGTCTTTCCGGCGCCATTAGGTCCGATGAGCCCCATGATCGTCCCCGGGGCGATACTGAAATCCACATGGTCCACTGCAGTCAAGCCGCCGAACCGGACTGTGATTCCGCTTCCCCGGAGGAGGGGTTCGGGGGCCGCCTCCTCGAGGCCCGCCATGGAACGTTGCTCGGCAATAGTGGTCATCCTTTTTTCCCTCTGGGGTATGAATTCAGTTGTCAGCCCGGTTTCCATCAAGGCGCCTATTTGCCCAGGATGCCGCGGGGCCTGAGGATCATCAGGAGCATCATCATTGCGCCGATGAAGAGCATCCTGGTGTCGCCCAGAGGCCTGAGCACTTCGCCCAGCCCGGTCATGATCGCCGCACCGAGCAGGGCCCCGTAGATCAGTCCCGACCCGCCCAGCAGGACCATGGTCAGGATCAGGATGCTTTCAGTGGCCAGGAAATTGCTGGGATGGAGGAAGTTCAGGTAGATTCCCAGCAGCCCGCCGCCGATTCCGGCGAAGAATGCGGAGATGGCGAATGCCGCCACTTTGTAGGTCGTCAGCCGGATGCCCATGGCCTCGGCCGCGACCGGATCCTCCCGGATGGCGATCCAGGCCCGGCCGATGTAGGACCTGCGCAGGAACACGATGGGGATCAAGGTCAGGAGGAGGATGGCCAGGAACAGATAGTAGAAGTGCCAACGCTCGGTGAACACGAAACTGCCGATGCTCGGCGTCGGGATCGCGGTGATGCCCATGGCCCCATTCGTGACGCCCGACGCGTTCAGCAGCACGAACCGGATGATTTCACCAAAGCCCATGGTCACCATGAAGAAGTACTGGCCGCTGATGCGCAGGGCGGGAAATCCCACGACGACCCCTGCCAGGGCGGCCAGGACCCCCCCGATGGGAAGGGCGACCCAGAAGCCGTACCAGACATCGGGAAGCACCCGTGTCATCAGGATGGCCGTGGTGTAGGCGCCGATGGCGATGAACCCTGCGTGCCCGAAACTGATCTCGCCCAGGAACCCGGCCAAGATGTCCAGGCTTACCGCCAGGATCATGTTGTAGAGGACGAAATTGGCGATATGGACCGGGTAATCGCCGCGAATCACCAGGGGAAATACCAGGGCAAGCGCCAGGAATCCCATCACTGTGTTTCGGCTCCGCTTGCTTTGGAATCGCAGCAAGCCTGGAAACGCTGTTTGTTCCACCTGCATCATCGCCTCCTACACCTTTTCCCTGGTGTAAACGCCCAGAATTCCATTCGGCCGCAGCATGAGCACCAGGATCATGACGATATAGGCGAAGGCGTCCTTGTACCCCGTGGACACGTAGGCCGCGCCCAGGGCCTCGACCTGTCCCAGCACCAGGCCGCCGACCATGGCTCCGCCGATGTTGCCGATCCCGCCCAGGATGGAAACCACGAACGCCTTGATGACGATGTTGAGGCCCACGTTGTAGGAAATGATCTTGTAGTAGACGCCGATGAGGGACCCGGCCGAGGCGGCCAGGGCCGCGCTCAGGACGAAGGTTTCCAGGCGCAGCCGGCCGATGTTGATCCCCATCAGGTTGGCCGCCTCGGGGTTCAGGGCGACCGCCCGCATCGCCAGGCCCGGCTTGGTCCGGAACACCAGAAGGTAGAGCAGGCCCATGGTGACGATGGCGAAAGCGATGATGATGATCTGGACCGGAGAAACCACCAGTCCCATGACCTCGAAATTGGTGGGGAAGAGATCCATCGGAAAGGCCCTGGCCGGTGAGCCCCAGATCAGCATGATGGTGTTGTCCAGCACGATGGACAGGCCGAAGATGCAGATGACTTGGGTGTCCACCGAAGCGTTGCGCAGGGGGAAGTAGCCCACCCGCTCCACCACGATGCCGGCCACCGCGGTCACGATCAGGGCGAAGAGAAAAGCCAGGGGGAAGGGCAGGTGCAGCATCACCACGCCGGTGAAGGCCAGGTAGGCGCCCAGGGTATAGATGGAACCGTGGGCGAAATTGATCATGCCGAGCACACCGTAGACCAGGGTGTAGCCAATGGCGACCAGGGCGTAGACGCCGCCCAGGGTCAAGCCGTTTATCACTTGTTGCCAGAACATTCCCCCTCCGTTGGTTGTTTTTCTAACATTAACTGTCCTTCAGCCACCCTTTGGGTCATTCGGGGGGCGTCATCCGATCTTTCGGGATCAGGGAATGGCGTGGCTGTGGCCCAGGGCGGTATACAGAGCCCGCCCCAGTGCCGGGTAGTCCTCCTGGCTGCAGCGGAAAGTCACGGCGTCCGGATCATCGAGCGGGTCCCGTCCGGCCTTGAAGCTGCTGGCGGCCTGCAGCGCTGCCGGGATGCCATCCCGGCCTCTCCCCTTGGCGAATACCGCGGTGACGGCCCGGGAACCGTCCCGGCCCAGGAGCGACGCCAGGCCGACAAAATCCGATGCGGGCCGGTGTTTCAACCCTCCGGAGGTCAGGCCCTCCGGGCCGATCAGGGTTCCCTCTCCGTCGCTGAAGGTGGATCGGACCCGGATCAGCATGCCGGTCGCTTCCGCCAACTGGGCCGACCGGTCGTGCAGGACCCTGGCCCCGTACTTCGCCAGGCGGAACATGGAGCCGTAATCCAGGAATGCCATGTACTCCGCGTCCTCGATCAGGCGCGGATCAGCCTTGGCGACCCCAGGAACGTCGGTGAAGATGTCGACGAAATCGGCCCTGAGAGCTGCCCCGATGGCCACCGCGCTGGTGTCGCTGCCGCCCCGGCCGAGGGTGATGATGTTGCTGGCCCGGTCCACCGCCTGAAAGCCGGTGATGACCGGAACCGATCCGGCGCCAAGCCGGTTCAGGATCGCCTCCGCATCGACGCCGGTGGGGACCGCGTCGCCGAAGGGCCCATCGGCCGTGATGCGGGCTGTGTAGGCCGTCATCGGCACGGCCGGGATGCCTTCCCTCCTGAGCAGCGTGGCGATCAGGCAGGCCGAGATGGTCTCGCCGCACGATACCAGAAGATCGCTGATCATGCTGTCAGGCTTGGGATCGACATCCCGTAGAAGCTCGAGCAGCGTATCGGTCGCGTAGGGAGCGCCCCGCCTTCCCATGGCCGAAACCACCAGCACGGGGAGGTCCCCATGGTCCCTGGTCTGCCGGACCTTGGCCAGCAGATGCTTCCTGGCCTTGGTGTCCGCCAGGGAGGTGCCTCCGAATTTCTGGATGATGAGAGCCATCAGACCCTCCTTCCAAGAAGACCCCTTTCGATCAGGGTTTCCGCGATCTGGACCGCATTGAGGGCAGCGCCTTTCCTCAGGTTGTCGGAAACGACCCAGAGGTTGAGCCCGTTGGGCACGGTCGGGTCGAGGCGCAGCCTGCCGATGAAGACGGCATCCTGCCCATCCGCGTCCAGGGCCGTGGGGTAGATCCCTCGCTCCGGGTCGTCCATGACCCGGATGCCGGGAGCCCGCTCCAGCCGTTCACGGACGGCGCGGAGGGTGAAAGGCTGCACCGTCTGGACGTTAATTGCTTCCGAATGGCCGCGGAACACCGGGACCCGCACGGCCGTCGGACAGACCTGGATGGATGGTTCCATGATCTTCTGGGTTTCGTTCACCATCTTCATCTCTTCCTTGGTGTAGCCGTTGGGCAGGAAGGTGTCGATGTGGGGAAGGGCGTTGAACAGGATCTGCCGCGGGTAGACCGAGGCTTTGATCTCGGCACCCTGGGCAAAGGCGCGGGCCTGGGCGGCGAGTTCCTCGATGGCCGGGCCGCCCGTGCCCGAGACGGCCTGGTAGGTCGATACGACGATCCGCTTGATCCGGTAGGCGTCATGGATCGGCTTGACCGCCACCAGCATCTGGATGGTGGAACAGTTGGGATTGGCGATAATACCCTCATGGTATTGCAACGCCTCGGGATTGACCTCCGGGACCACCAGGGGGACGGTGGGGTCCATGCGCCAGGCCGAGGAATTGTCGATGACCACCGCCCCTTCGGCCGCGGCCACGGGGGCAAAGGCCAGGCTCGCTTCCGCGCCGGCCGAGAACAGCGCGATAGCGACACCCTTGAAACAGCCTGCCGCTGTCGGGCGCACGGCGACCGCGGTTCCCCTGAACATGACCGTGCTGCCGGCCTTGGATTCCACATCGAGGGGCAGGAGTTCGGAGACTGGGAAAGCCCTCTGTTCAAGGGTCCTGATCATCTCGGCGCCGACGGCTCCCAGGGCGCCGACCACAGCAACTTTGAAGGATTTCATCTTGACCTCCGCATGGGGCAACTCAACGGACTGAAATGGCTTCTCCCTGGACCGGCCGAAGGCTTCGGCGGACTCCGTGCAGACCTTCCCTGCTCCTGGCGCTGGCCGTGGCTTTCCCGGAGTGCGGTCAAGGTCGCTTCGGTTTGACCAGAACCTCTCCAGGGCCGGGCTTTTGCTCTGCCAGACCGAGCCTATGCTTTCGGGTTCCAGTTCAAGGGCAAGTACAGATGGATATCGGGAAGGATGCCTATGAACCCCTTCGTTCCTTTCAGTGGTTGCAATGAAGTATAGTTATCCCACTTAGGTGCAAAAAAGCGAATTTTTGGAATGGATTCTTTCCAAAGCAGACATGCTTGTATGGAAATCCTAGGGCACCCAGATCTCCGCAGGCGCCGGATGGCTCAGGAACGGCGTCATGGCTTCAGTGAACCCGTAGGCGCCCACGCTGCCGAACGCCAGCAGCGTGCCGGGGCGCAGTTCCGGCAGTTGCACCTCGCCCAGCCGGTCCAGGCTGGTGCAGAGCGGCCCGGCCAGGGTGGCCGGGCGCAGCGGGCCGGCGGCGCCGATGGCGCGCACCGGGAACGGCTGGCCGGTGAGCAGCGGGCGCAGGAGGTGGTTCACCCCGGCCTCCAGGATGGCGAAGCGCACGCCGCGGCTCTCCTTCACCCGCACCACCCGGGACAGGTAGACGCCGCAAGGGGCCGCCAGGAACCGGCCGGGCTCCAGCACCAGGGTGCCGGTGAACCAGGGGTGGGCGGCCAGCAGCGCGGACAGGCCGCGGCCCAGGGCCTCCACGTCCAGGGGCGCCTCGGTCCCGGCATAGGGCACGCCCAGGCCGCCGCCCAGATCGATCTGCTCCAGATCGAGGCCGTAGCGCTCGTGCAGGCGCCGGGCCAGGTCCAGCACATGGCCGTGGGTGGCCAGCAGGCGCTCGGCGCTGCGCTCGTTGCTGGCGGCGAACACATGCAGGCCGCGGATGGCCACCTTGCGCAGGCCGGCGGCCCGCTCCATGAAGGCCGGCAGCTGTTCCTCGTCCACGCCGAAGGCGGACGGGCCGGTGCCGCCGATGATCCGGTTCTGCTCCTGGATCCCGGCCATGGGATGGACCCGCAGGTTCACCGGAACGGGACCCGGCGTCAGGGCTTCCAGCCGCTCCAGGTCCTCCCAGCCGTCGGCCTGGACCCGCACGCCGTGGGCCAGGGCCAGGGCCAGTTCCTCGGTGCGCTTGCCGGGGCCGGTGTAGAAGGTCCGCCCGGGGCCGATGCCCAGGGCGTGCACCCGGGTCAGCTCGCCGCCGGAGGCGCAATCGAAGCAGGACCCCAGCTCGGCGAAGGCGTCCAGCAGGGTGGGATGGGGATTGGCCTTGACCGCGAAGGCCAGCCGCGCCCGCTCGGGCAGGGCCTTGCGCAGGCGCTGCCACTGGCCGCGAGCGACGCCCAGGCTGTAGGCGAACACGGGCGTGCCGTGGATCTTGGCCAGGTCGGCGCAGGCTTCCTCGGTGAAGGCGAACAGGCTCATGGCTCACTCCAGAAGGGGGCCAGCCGGTGCACGCCTTCCCGGATCTGGCCGGGATCGCCCGCGTAGCTGAGCCGGATGTGCCCGCGGCCGCCCGGGCCGAAGGCCATGCCCGGAACCACCACCACGCCGCCCTGGTCGCGCAGGCGCAGGCAGAAGGCCATGGGGTCGGTTAGTGCTGCGGCGGGCAGCGGCTGCCAGTGGTAGAAGCCGCCGGAGGCGCGCCGCGGGCTGGCGCCGAATTCGGCGCTGTAGGCCTCGGCGAAGGCCTCCCAGCGCAGCTTGAGGTGGGCGCGGGCCTCGAGCAGCACGGCGGGGGAGGCTTCCAGCAGGGCCTGGGCGGCCAGCTGGGCGGGACGGGCCGGGGCGGTCACCATGTAGGCGTGCACCAGGCGCGCCGGGGCGAGCCAGGCCGGATCGCCCACGGCCCAGCCCACCCGCAGCCCAGGGGCGCCCCAGGCCTTGCTCACCGAGCTGAGCACCAGCCCGGTGTCGCTCACGTCCCGCAGGGAGGGGGCGCGCTCGCCCAGGCACAGCTCCCGGTAGACTTCGTCCGACAGCAGCAGGATGCCGCGGGCGGCGCAGGCTTGCGCCACTTCGCCCAGGGCCTGGGCCGAGGCGCTGCCGGTGGGGTTGCCCGGGTGGTTCACCACCGCCAGCCGGGCCGCGGGGGTGCGATCGAGCACCGCCCGGAAGGCGGCCGGATCCAGGCTGAAGTCGGCGGCCAGGGGGTAGCCCACCGGGTCGGCGCCCGCCAGCCGGGCCAGGGCGGGGTAGGCCAGGAAGCCGGGATCGGGCACCAGCACGGCGCTGCCCGGCTCGCACCAGGCCTGGAACAGGGCGTAGAGCACGCCCTGGCTGCCGCAGCCGAGCATCACCTGGTCGGTCGTGGCACCGTGCAGGGCCGCCACCGCTTCGCGCAGCGCGGGCAGGCCGGCGTTGGGCCCGTAGGCGCACGGGCCCTCCTGCCGGGCCAGGGCCCTTTGGGCCGGTTCCGGCAGCGCCCAGCCGGGTTCGCCCAGGCCCATGGGCACGGCGTCCGCGGGAGCCCCTTCACTGAGCGCGCGGATCGGACTGGGGCGCAGCTCGCGCAACCGGGCGGCGGGGTTCATCGCTCACCTCCTGTGCAGGCCCCCTTCGGGGTGGGCCCGCGGCCCATGGCGCTCCGCTCCCGCTTCGCGCTCAACGCAGGGCCTCCTCGAGGGTGGTGGCGGCGTCGGTGCCGCCGTCCCGGTACTTGACGATGCAGGGGGCGGCCAGGGACAGCCCAGCGGCCTGGGCATAGGCGCCCGAGGCCGGCCGGGCGCCGGGCACCACCACGGCGCCTTCGGGCACTTCCCGGGTGAGTTCGCGGCCATTGACCAGGTCGTAGATCCGGGTGGAGGCGGAGAGCACCACGCCCGGGGCCAGCACGGCCCGCCGGCGCACGATCACCCCCTCGAACAGGCCGCACAGGCCGCCCACGAAGGCGTCGTCCTCCACCACCACCGGCAGGGCGCCGGCCGGCTCCAGCACGCCGCCCACCTGGGCCGCGGCGGACAGGTGCACCCGCTTGCCGATCTGGGCGCAGGATCCCACCAGGGCGTGGCTGTCCACCATGGTGCCTTCGTCGACGAAGGCGCCCACGTTGATGTAGGCTGGCGGCATGATCACCACGCCGGGGGCGACGTAGGCGCCCCGGCGCACCGAGCTGCCGCCGGGCACCAGGCGCACGCCGTCGGCCAGCTCGAAGCCGCGCGGCGGGAAGGCGGTGCGGTCGAAGGCCGGGCTGGGCCAGCCGGGCATCAGGGCGGTGCCGGTGGAGCGGAAGCCGGCGAGGATGGCGGTCTTCACCCAGAAGTTGGCATGCCAGGCGCCGTCGGCTCCGCGTTCGGCGGCGCGGGCGGTGCCCCGTTCCAGGGCCTGGAGCAGGGCGGCGTGGGCTTCGGGCAGGGCCGGGTCGGCCAGGATCAAAGCCAGCTCGCGCTGGTAGAAGGCTTGGAGGTCCATCAGCCCACCTCGATGCTGGTCGCCAGCAGCTCGGCCAGCCGGGCCCGGGTGGCGGCGCTGGCGGCCACCAGGGGCAGCCGCAGGGTGTCGCCGCACAGCCCCTTGATGGCCAGCGCGGCCTTGGTGGGGATGGGGTTGCTTTCCAGGAACAGGGCGTCCATGAGCGGCAGAAGGGCCTGGTGCAGGGCGATGGCGTCGCTGCGCTCGCCGGCCAGGGCCAGGTCCACCAGCTGCTTGGTCTGCCGGGGCAGGACATTGCCCAGCACGCTCACCAGGCCCGAGGCGCCGACGGCGATGGAGGCCAGCGCCAGGTTGTCGTCGCCGGCCAGCAGCGTCTTGCCCAGGGGCAGGGTGCGCGCCACTTCGCCGATCTGCTGCAGGTTGCCGCTGGATTCCTTCACCGCCACCAGCTGCGGGTTCTCCCACAGCTTGGCCAGGGTCGCCGGCAGCAGGTTGAGGCCGGTGCGCCCGGGCACGTTGTAGATGATCACCGGCAGGCCGGGGGCGGCCTGGGTCACGGCCTGGTAGTGGGCCACCAGGCCGCCCGGGGTGGGCTTGTTGTAGTAGGGGGTCACCACCAGGGCGCCCTGGGCGCCCAGCTCCTGGGCCCGGCGCGTCCAGGCGGCGGCTTGTGCCGTGGCATTGGAGCCGGTGCCGACCACCACGGGGCAGCTGCCGGCCTCTTCCAGGCAGGCGCTGATCAGGGCGTCCCGCTCGGCTTCCAGGATGGTGGCCGCTTCGCCGGTGGAGCCCAGCACGACCAGGTTGTCGACGCCGCCGGCGACCACATAGCGCACCACCTTGCGGAAGGCGGGCAGGTCCACGGCGAAGTCGGGGGTGAAGGGGGTGGCCAGGGCCACGGACAGACCGGTGAACAGGTTCATGACGGATCTCCGATTTGGAACAAGGGGTCGAGGGTTTCCTTTGCGACCTGGTCGAAGCTGAACAGGCCCTTGCGGCCGCGCACCCAGCGCGCCGCCAGCAGCGCCCCCCGGGCGAACACGGCCCGGGAGCGGGCGCGGTGGGTGAGTTCCAGCACCTCGGCCGGGCCGTCCAGGCCCACGGTGTGGGTGCCGAATTCGGCGCCGGCGCGCAGCACGGATACGCTCAGCTCGTGGCTGGCGGGGGTGCCCATGGTCCAGGCGGTCTTGCGCGGGCAGCCGGCCATGACCGCCGCGGCCAGCCGCTTGGCGGTGCCGCTGGGGGCATCGGCCTTCAGCCTGTGGTGGTGGTCGGTGACGTACGGATCGAGGTCGGGGTCGAGGGCGGCGAACCGGCCCAGCACCTGGGACAGCCGGGCCATGAGCGCCACCGCCAGGCTGAAGTTGGGCGAAGTGAGCACAGCGATGCGGCCCTGGATCCGGGCTTCCAGATCGGGCAGGGTCCAGCCGGTGACGCCGATCACCAGATCGGTGCCGGTGGCCAGGGCCCAGTCCAGGTGTTCGGATACGGCCCCGGCGGCGCTGGCGTCGAAGGCCAGTTGCGCGCCCTGCCCCGGCGCTTCGCCCTGGTCGATGTGCCAGACCAGCTCCAGGTCGCCGGCGGCGGCGACCTCCTGGGCGATGGCGGAGCCGAGCCGGCCCCGGCCGAAGATGCCGACCTTCATCTCGCACCTCCTGGGCTTGACCCCTTCGGGGCGGGCCTGCGCTCCTGCTCCGCGCTCATGACGGGCTCCCTTCGATCAGGGCGGCGTGCAGCGCGCGCAGCGCGGCGTGGGCGTCCTCCTGGCGCACCACGAAGCTCAGGTTGATCTCGTTGGCGCCCATGCTGATCATTTCGATGTTGATCTCGCGCAGGGCGCCGAAGCAGCGCCCGGTCACGCCGGGGGTGAGCTTGAGCTGCTCGCCGACGATGGCGACGATCACCCGCCCGGTGGCGACGCCCACGGTGGCGAACACCTTCAGGTCCTCCAGCAGGGCCTCCAGGGGCGCGTCGGCGTCCACGGTGAGGGACACGCTCACTTCGGCGGTGGCGATCAGGTCGACGCTGATCCGGTGGCGCGAGAACACCTGGAACAGGCTGGCCAGGAAGCCGCTCTGGTTGAGCATGTTGGCCGAGGTGACGGTGAGCACGGTGATCGGCCCGCGCTGGGCCAGGGCGGTGATCGGCCGGCCGGTGTGCACTTCGGCGGTGATGGTGGTGAAGCGGCCGTGGGGGCGCCGGGTGTGGCGCACGGTGACCGGGATGCCGGCCTCCACCGCGGGCTGGATGGTGGCGGGGTGCAGCACCTTGGCGCCGAACGCGGCCAGTTCGGCCGCCTCGGCGAAGCTCAGTTCGGCGATGGGCTGGGCCTCGGGCACCACCCGGGGATCGCAGGTGAGCACGCCTTCCACGTCGGTCCAGATCTGGATGTCGGTGGCCGACAGCGCCGCGCCGAACAGGGCCGCGCTGTAGTCGCTGCCGCCGCGGCCCAGGGTGGTGGTGAGGCCCCGGGCGGTGGCGCCGATGTAGCCCTGGGTGACGACGGCCTTGCCGGGAGCCAGCAGCGGCGCCAGGTGCTGGGCGGCCAGGGCCGCCAGCTCCTTGAACTGGGGCTGGCCGCAGCCGAAGGTGTCGTCGGTGCGCACCACGGTGCGGGCGTCGACCCAGGCGGCATCCAGGTGGGCGGCCAGGATCCGGGTGGAGAGGCGCTCGCCGATGCTGGCGATGGCGTCCATGCTGCGCGGGCTGAGTTCCCGCAGCAGGGCCACGCCCCGGAGCAGCAGGTCCAGTTCCCCGCCCAGTTCCACCAGGGCGTTGTCCAGCGCTTCGGGCAGGCCTTCCGGGAACAGGTCCTGGGCGATGCCCCGGTGTCGCTGCATGAGGCTCCGGTGCGCGGCCATGGCGGCGCCCAGGTCGCCGTCCTCGGCGCGTTTTGCCGCCTCGAACAGGGCGTCGGTGGTTTTCGCGGTGGCCGACAGCACCACCAGCGGCGCCTGGGGCAGGGCCTCCAGGGCCAGGGCGGCGACTTCGCGCATGCAGGCGGCGTCGGCGACGGAGCTGCCGCCGAATTTCATCACGATCATCGCAGCACCCCTTGGGCCACGGCCAGTTCGGCGTTGAGCACCGAGCCGCCGGCGGCGCCGCGTTCGGTGTTGTGGCCGAGCAGGGTGAACTTGATGCCGAGCACCGGGCAGGGCCGGACCCGGCCCACGTGGACGCTCATGCCGCCGTCCTCCTCCACGTCCCGGCGCACCTGGGGCCGGTTTTCGGCCGTGTGCAGGCGGATCGGGAAGGGCGGCGCGCTGGGCAGCTTGAGCTGCTGGGGCAGCGGGCTCCAGGCGGCCATGGCCGCGCGCACCTCGTCGGGCGAGGGGTTGCCCTTGAGCCGCACGCTGACCGATTCGGTGTGGCCTTCCAGCACCGGCACCCGGTAGCAGAGGGCCGACACCACCATCTCGGCCGGCACCGCCAGGCCGCCGGCCATGGGTCCCAGCAGCTTGGCCACTTCGCGCTCCACCTTGGCCTCCTCGCCGCCGATGTAGGGCACCACGTTGCCCAGGATGTCCAGGCTGGGCACGCCCGGGTAGCCGGCGCCGCTGGTCGCCTGCATGGAGGTCATGAGCACCGTCTCCACGCCGAACGCCGCGTGCAGCGGCGCCAGGGCCATGACCAGCACGGTGGTGGTGCAGTTGGGGTTGGTCAGGATCGCGCCGCTCCAGCCGCGCCGGGCCCGCTGGCCGGGCAGCAGCTCCAGGTGGCCGGGGTTGACCTCGGGCACCAGCAGGGGCACGTCCTCGTCCATGCGGAAGGAGGCCGCGTTGCTGAACACCGAGGCTCCGGCCCGGGCGAAGGCCGGTTCGATGTCCTGGGCCGCGGCGTTGTCCAGGGCGCTGAACACGATGGGGTTCATGGCCACCCTGGGGTCGGAGGCCAGCAGGATCTGGTCGCCCAGGCCGGCGTAGGGTTCGCCGTCCAGGCGCCACTCGCAGGCGTCCCGGTAGGCCTTGCCGGCGCTGCGGTCGCTGGCGGCGATCTGGGTGACTTCGAACATCGGGTGGCCGGCCAGGCGGCGGATGAAACGCTGGCCTACCACGCCGGTGGCGCCAAGGACGGTGACAGGGATTCGGGACATGGGAACGCTCCTAGAGTGATCGGCAAAGGGTTTTCATTTTTACAGAAAGTGCAAGGCCAGCTTGTGGTTGAGTTCAACACCGGCGCGCAGGTCGGCCAGGCTCAGGTGCTCCTGGTCGGTGTGCGCCACCCGGATGCTGCCCGGCCCGGCCAGCACCACGGTGCCGTCGGGAATGAGGCCGCGCAGCTGCGGCACGTCCGAGCCGAACGGCATGGGCGCCCGCTGGAAGCCGGGGATGAGGGGGTAGAGGCAGGGCGGGTCGGCCAGCACCACGCGCAGGTCGCCCTGGGCCGGCCGCAGCGCCGCCAGGGTCTGGCGGAAGGTCGAACCGGGCACGGTGCGCAGGTTGAGCAGGGCCTCGGCCTGGTCGGCGACGATGTTCACCGCCGAACCGCCGTGCACGGTGCCCAGGTTCCACACTTCGTCGCCCAGCTCGGGATCGTGGGCCAGCGGCAGGCGGCGCATGCCTTCCAGCCAGTCCAGCAGATCCAGGATGGCGCTGTGGCCCAGCTCCGGGCTGCCGCCGTGGGCGGCCCGGCCCCGGCAGGAGAGCAGCAGGTTTTCCACCCCGCGCTGGCCCGAGGCCAGCTTGAGTTCGGTCGGCTCGCCGTTGATCAGCACCTTGCAGTGGGCGAAGCGGCCGGCCCAGCCCAGGGCTTCCTGGGCGCCCAGGCTGTCGGTCTCCTCCCCGGCCACGCCCAGCCAGGCGAAACCGCTGCGGCCTTCGGCCAGCAGCCGGTCCACGGCCAGCAGCTGGGCGACCATCTGGCCCTTGGCGTCGCAGGCGCCCCGGCCGAACAGGGTGTCGCCTTCGAGCCTGGGCGGCAGGAACGGCGGCACGGTGTCCAGGTGGGTGGAGAACAGGACGCGCGGGTCGCCCCAGGTGGCGAGCACATTGCAGCGGTTGGGCGCCACCTGGCGCACGTCCACCTGGGCGCCCCGGGCGCGCAGCGCGGGCAGCAGCGCCGGCAGGAGCTCCGCTTCCCGGCCGGAGCTGGAATCAAGGGCGCAAAGCTCCGCCAGCCATTGCAAAGCCGGATCGGGAACGGGGGTGGGCAGCACGAAGACCTCCAGGTGCGAGGGAAGCCTTTGAACCCACCATGTACCCACAGGGGGCCAGGATTTCGTCTTCAGGCACTTCGCGGCGATTGGGCGCCGCGACAGCCGCAGGGTATTCTCCCTGACGTCCAAGGCAGGCGCTGATGATTCGCTTGCCCTTCGGCGATCCACCCCTTTCGCCCGCCCTCACCGGGCTCATCGCCCTCCTGCGGGTTACTGATGGGAACCGCTCCTCCATCGGTAGCATAACCGTGGCACAGGCGCGGCTTCCTGGCAAGGGCTTTCCGCCCGCCCAGCCCCGCCGGAGATCTGGAAAATGCTTTTGATCAACAAGATGGTGCTGGGCAACACGGTGCTGCGCTGGGTCATCGCCCTGGCCCTGGTGGCGGGGCTGACCGCCCTGGCCCGGCTGGTCCAGCGCAGGCTGGCGCCGCGCCTGGCGGCCCGCGCCACCCGCAGCGACGGCCTCCTGGACCTCTGCCTGGCCAACCTGCTGGCGCGCACCCACTTCCTGTTCATCCTGGCCTTCAGCCTCGCCCTGGGGTCCCAGCTGCTGGAGCTGCCGGCCAGGCCGGCCCGCTACCTGGACCTGCTGCCGCCCCTGGCCCTCATCCTGCAGCTGGCGGCCTGGGGCCACTGGGCCATCGGCCTGTGGATCGACCGCCGGTTCCTGGGCGACCAGGGCACCCGGGCCAGCCGGGCGGCGATCGCCGGCTTCCTCCTGCGCCTGGGCCTGGGCGCGCTGCTGCTGCTGCTGGCGCTGGATGTCCTGGGTTTCAACATCACCACCCTGCTGGCCAGCCTGGGCATCGGCGGCATCGCGGTGGCGCTGGCGCTGCAGAACATCCTCGGCGACCTGTTCGCGTCGCTGTCCATCGCCCTGGACGAGCCGTTCGCGGTCGGGGATTTCATCAAGGTGCAGGAGTCGTTGGGCACGGTGCAGTTCATTGGCCTCAAGACCACCCGGATCCGCAGCCTGTCGGGCGAGCAGATCGTCATGGCCAACGGCGACCTGCTCAAGAGCCGCATCCAGAATTTCAAGCGGATGCTGGAGCGCCGGGTGGTGTTCGGCTTCGCCCTCTCCTACCGCACGCCGGCCGAGCGGCTGGCCCGCATCCCCGCGGACCTCAAGCGGATCATCGAGCAGCAGCCGAAGGTGCGCTTCGACCGGGCGCACTTCCAGGAATTCAGCAGCCTGGGCCTGAAGTTCGAGGTGGTCTACTACGTGCTCGACCCGGACTACAACCTCTACATGGATGTCCAGCAGGCGATCAACCTGGCCATCCTGTTGAATTTCCGGGATGACGGCATCGCCTTTTCCTTCCCGGAATACCTGGCGGAACGGGTGCCCGGCCGCGAGTAAGAGCGTTAAGATTGCCATCCCTCGGGATGGTGCCCATGTATTCCTCGCGCGGCTTTCGGGAATGGGAAATCGGCGATATCGACGTGATCCGCCGGGGCCGGAAGTACCACCTCTTCCATCTGGTGCTGCCGAACCACGACTACATCGCCCATGCCGTCTCCGATGACGGCATGGTCTGGGAACGCACCCGCAACGCCATCTTCACCGGCGAGCCGGGCGCCTGGGATGACGACATGCTGTGGACCATGCACGTCTCGCGCAACCGCGCCCTGGATCTGTACGAGATGTTCTACACCGGGCTGCACCAGGCGGAGAACGGGTATGTCCAGCGGATCGGCCGGGCCGTGTCCCGGGACCTGCTGTCCTGGCGCAAGGAGAACATCCAGAACCTGCCCCTGCTGCCCAAGGGCGACTCCTACGAGGTGCCCGGGCAGGCGGCGCGGGGCTGGGTGTCGTTCCGCGATCCCTACCTGTTCACGGTGGACGGCCAGGCCTGGATGGTCATCTGCGCCCGGACCCGGGAAGGCATGGTCAACCGGCGCGGCTGCGTGGGCCTGGTGCGGCGCACCCCCGGCGGATTCGAAACGCAGCTGCCGCTGTTCTTCCCGCGCATGTACGACGACATCGAGTGCCCGTGCCTGGTGCCGATGGACGGCATGTTCTACCTGATCGGCTCGATCCGCGAGGACGTGGAAGTGCACTACTGGTTCAGCGACAGCCTGGCCGGGGAGTACCGGGCCTTCCGCAACAACGTGCTGCTGCCCAGGGGCAACTATGCCGCCCGGATCACCTTCGACGGCGGCCGGGTGCTCCTGTATTCCTTCTACATCGACGGCCTGAAGGTGGAGACCGGCACCCGCTCGCTGCCCCCGCCCAAGGAGCTGCGCCGCAGGGCGGACGGCAAGCTGGAACTGGTGAGCTTCCACCGCTGGGCGGAGAAGATCCTGAGTTCCCGGCCGCTGACCGGCGATTTCCATGCCCGGCTCGGCAATCCCACCGCCGCCGCCGAGACCGTCGCCGAGGCCCTGGTCTTCAAGTCCCGCAGCGGCTTCGAGGTCTTCAGCACCCCGGTGGAATCGGCCGCGTGGATCTGGGAGGGGGTCTGGCAGACGCGCCAGCAGGGCCGCTGCGGCCTGGTGTTCGGGCTGGACGACCAGTTGAGTGGCTATTTCATCTTCCTGGACACCGAGCGGGGGTCGGTCCGGGTGCTGATCTGGGGGGCCCGGCCGGAACGGGTGTTCCAGAACTACGTGTTCGAGAACCTGCAGGTGGGTGAATTCACCCCGGTGGATGACCGCCGGCATGCCTTCCGGCTGATCCGCTGGAAGAGCTACATCGAGCTGTCGGTGAACGGGGTGGTGCGCCTGTCCCTGGTGGATCCCCGGTTCATGGGCAGGAACCTGGGGGTCTTCGTGGAAAGCGCCGATGTGGCCATCTCCGGGCTCACCCTGCACACGCTGGATGGCAGCGAGGGGCGGGCGGCGGCGCCCATGGAGGTGGTGCCTTAGATTCCGTAGTGCGCCAGCCCCTCCAGCACCCCCTTGGCATAGGGCGCAGCGCTGAAGTGGACCCGCGCCCGGCCGCGCAGCCGTTCCAGCTCCGGGGTGTGGTTGGCCACCACGATGCCCCGGGTGTCGCCGGCCAGCATGTCGTAGTCGTTGCCGCTGTCGCCGGCCACCAGGAAATGATCCAGCGGCAGCCCCCACTTCAGCGCCAGGTAGCGGACCGCCTGGCCCTTGGAGGCGGCCTGGGGCAGCACGTCCAGGAAGCGCGAGCGGGAATAGATCAGCTTGGCGCGCAGGCCCTGCCGGTGCAGCAGGCCGTAGATGTCGCCCAGGTCCGGCAGCCGCCCGGGATTGGCATAGTAGCTGAGCTTGTAGGGCCCCTGGGTGCGGGCGGCCTGGGGCCGCAGGCCGGGCAGGGGCTGCAGCACCCGGGCCAGCTCGTCCCGGCGCCAGCCCTTGCTGATGTGGTTCTCCCAGCCCGCGTCGGGCTCCCAGTGCGGGCCGTACTGGATCGCCGAGCCGACGCTGGTGATGAGCAGGTCGGGGGGATCCAGCCCGGCCTTGCGCAGGAGCCACAGGGTGGAATCCAGCATGCGGCCGGTGGCGATGCCGAAGGCGACCCGGCCCCGCTGTTGCCGAATCCAGGCCTGGAGCCGCCCGAGCGATTCCGGGTCGCCCACCAGGGTCGATTCCAGCCCGCAGATGAGCACCCATTCGGCCTGCAGGAAGGGCGAGGCCTCGCCGGGCTTGAGCGCGGCCATGTCCTTGCGCCTGCGCTTGCGCCCCTTCCGGATGATCCGGGTCACTTCCTTCAGGTAGCGTTCCACGTGGGCATCCCAGGTGTAGAAGGAGCGTACGCCCCGCAGACCGTTGCGCGACCATTCGCGCCAGCGCTTGCGGCTGGCCAGGCCCTCCCGGAGGGACGCCGCGATGGCGGCGGGATCGATGGCGTCGAACAGCACCCCGTTCCGGCAGTTGGCGACGATGTCCTTGGGCCCTCCGGTGCCGGTCACCGCCAGGGGCAGGCCGGAGGCGGCGGCTTCGATCAGGGTGAGGCCGAAGGTCTCGGCGAAGGCCGGGTTCACGCACAGCCCGCGGCGCGTGGCGGCGAGCCGGTAGAGGTCGGGGATGTCGCCGGGTTCGTGGGTCTTGGGAATGGCCACGCTGCCGTACAGGTCGTAGCGGTCGACGGCCAGCAGCAGTTCCTTCCAGGTGGTGCGGCTCTCCTTGTCCAGGTCGCGAAGGTCCTGGCGGTTGCCGGCGACCAGCACCAGGTTGGCCTTCCGGCGCAGTTCCGGGTCCTCGCCGTAGGCGCGCACCAGGCCCTGGAGGTTCTTGCCGGGCACCGGCCGGCCGATGCAGAGCAGCATGGGCAGGCCGGGATTCTTCAGGAACCGGTCCACCTTGCCGGCCATGGCGGGCAGGCGCAGGGTGCGGCGCGGCGGGGAGAACCGGGAGGTGTCGGTGCCGGGGGGCAGGACCGCGGTCCGGGCGCAGTTGAAGCTCGAGTACAGGCCGTACTGGTCCACCACCTCCTGGCGGGTGCTGGCGATGACCAGGGCGGCGTGGGCCAGCACCTCCTCCTCCACCTGGATCCGCCGGGCGAAATGGAAGGTGCGTTCCAGGACGGCCGCCTTGCGCCCCGCCGCGAGCAGGCGCTGCTGCTTGCACCGGCCCAGGGAATGGCCGGAGTGGATGAACGGGATGCCCAGCAGGCTGGCCAGGCGCAGGGCCACGTAGCCGGCGTCGGCATAGTGGCTGTGGATGATGTCCGGCAGGCGCGGCAGGGTCCGGGCCAGGCCCAGGTAGCTGTCCACCAGGTAGTCCAGGTGATCCCACAGCAGCTCCTTGCGGATGTAGCGGGGCGGTCCGAACGGCAGCCGGATGATCCGCGCGTGTGGTCCCAGGGCCTCCTCGGCGGCGCCGTACTCCGGCCCGATGGCCGGGCCCTTCACCTGCCGGGTCAGCAGGTCCACCTGGGCCACGGCCGGGTGCTTGGCCAGGGCCCGGGCCAGCTCCAGCACGTAGAGCACCTGGCCGCCGGTATCCGGATCCCGGCCCAGTTCGGGCGCCTGGCCGCGCACCAGGCCGTGGATGCTGACCAGCAGCAGGTAGATGCCCTGGTCCTTCACCTCATGCCTCCCGCGCCGGCGAGCCCCTGGAGCACCTCCAGGATGCCTTCCGGTCCCGGCGCCCGGGGCCGGACCATCCGCTCCCAGGGCGCCCGCGCCAGGGTGGGGGACACGGCGCTGTCGGCCATCAGCACCGGCAGGTCGGCGATGCGCCACAGGCTGAGGTCGTTTTCCGAATCGCCGCAGGCGACCAGCGGCGCAGCCAGGGCCATGTGCCGGACGGCCGCCGCCTTGTCGACCCCCCGGGGCAGCACGTCCAGCAGGCGGCCGTGGGAGGGCAGCACATCCGCCTGGAACCCCAGGCCGGCCAGGGCGCCGCGCAGGCGGGAGGCCGCCAGGGGCAGGCCGGTGCCCGGCTCCACCTCCAGGGCGAGCCGCCGGCCCGGGGTCACCCCCGCCTGGGGCCGCACCCCCTCGGGATAGCCGGCCTGGGCGAGCCGCTGCTCGAGGCCGGCCGGCCACCGGGCTTCGACCCACCGGGCATAGCCCTGGTCCTCGCACCACTGCCCGCCCGGCATGCGGTGATGCAGGGCGGTGCCGACGTCGGTCACCAGGTGATGGGGCAGGCGGCCGACCCGCTCCGCCAGGAGCGCCAGGGCCGAGGCCAGGCCCCGGCCGGTGGCGAAGGTGAGGACGATCCCGGGTTGGCCCTCCAGGAACGCCTCCAGCCGGCGCAGCCCCTCCAGTCGTCCCGGGGCGGGAATCCAGGTGCCGTCCAGATCGGAGACGAGATGGAGGGATAGGTTCCCCTGAGAAGGACGGGTCGATGCCATAGGCCAGCAGGATCCGGGATTCCCGGCGGGAAGGCAAGGCCCCCGTTGCGGGACTTGACCCATGCGGGAAAATAGAAGCATGACTCACATATCATTCCCCTCCACGGCCGCGACCCGGCTGCTGAAGCAGCTGAAGCTCCCCTTCACGGAACATCTCTACCGCTACGAAGAACATGGCGGCACCAGTGTGTGCGCCAGGGAACTGGCGGTGGATGAGCATGCCGTGGTGAAGACCCTCATCATGGAGGACGAGGCCGGTAAGCCGCTGGTGGTGCTCATGCACGGCGACCTGGAGGTGAGCACCAAGGCCCTGGCCCGGCAGATCGGCGCCAAGACCGTGCACATCTGCAAGCCCGAGGTGGCCAACCGCCACTCCGGCTACCTGGTGGGCGGCACCAGCCCGTTCGGCACGCGCAAGGCCATGCCGGTCTACGTGGAAAAGACCATCCTCGACCTGCAGCGGATCTTCATCAACGGCGGCAGCCGGGGCTTCCTGGTGGCCCTGGACCCGGCCGGGCTGGGCGTGGCGCTGCATCCCACCCCGGTCCAGTGCGGCCTCAAGCCTGAAGGTTCCTGACCAGGAAGTTGAAGCGCGGCGCGGCCTTGCCGGAGGTCAGCTCGTCCTGCGCGCCCTTGGCGCCGGGCATTCCGGTGAACACGCCGCGGTAGCCCTCCGAGCCCCGTTTCATGTTCCACCGGGTGAGGATCCAGGAACCGTCGCCCTTGCGCATGCGCAGGTCGAAGGGGGCGGTGCGCGGGTGCTCCAGCCCCTGGCGCAGCCGGTCCAGATCCTCCGGGTGGATCAGCGCCTCCAGGCCGGGCAGGTCCACGGGCAGCCCCCCAGGGGGCAGGTCCAGCAGTTTCAAGGCTTTGTCCGAGATCACCAGCTCTTCCTCGGTGAGGTACCAGGGCACCATGCGTCCCGCCCGGGCCGCCTCCACCAGGTCCGGCGGGACCGCCAGGGCTTCGGGCAGCGGGTCCGTGGCCTGCTCCCGTTCGGTCACGTCCATGAAGCTGAACACCTTGCCCACCGCGTCCCGGCCCAGCCGCTGGGACCGGCCGTGGGCTTCGATGGTGCGATGGTCCTTGCTGTTGAGGAAGCCCAGCAGCTTGCGCTCGGCATGGTCACCCAGGAACCGGGCTTCGCTCAGGAAGGCTTCCGGGTCCGCGAACTGTTCCTGGAGGAACAGCAGCACCCGTTCCAGGTCCATGGGAGCCATGACGTACTCGGGTATCCCGCACAGCGACATGAACTTCCGGTTGTAGGTGGTGATCTTGCCCGCCAGGTCCACCACCAGGATGCCCTCGGACGAGGCCTCCAGCACCGTGCGCAGCAGCCCCGCCAGCCGGACATTTTCCGCCTCGGCCTGTTTCAGGGCGGCCAGCCCCTGGGCCTCCTTCAGGGCCCGGCGCATGGCGGGGACGAGCCGGGCCAGGCCGGTCCAGGCCACCACATCGGTGGCGCCCTGGGTCAGCCCTTCATCGGCCAGCTCATCATCCACGCCGCCGGGCAGCAGGATGACCGGCAGCTCCGGCCAGCGCCGCCGGGCCAGGGCGAGCGCCTCCATGGCCGGGAATCCAGGCTCCAGCTCGCCCACCAGCAGAAGATCGTAGCCCCAGCCGCCCTGGAGCGCGGCCATGAAGCCCTCCCGGCCGCGCACCCAGCAGAGCTCGTTGGGCAAGTACTCGCGCTTCAGGAGGTTGGCAACTTGCTCAATGGGTTCCTCACGGTCTTCCAGGTACAAGATCCGATAAGCGGTCTTCATGGTTGTCCCAGAATGGTCCGAACAGGGTTTTTCCCTTCACATGGCTTTGACCGCAAGTATAAGCCCAAATGTTCCTGCCGCTCCAGGACCGCCGGGGGATTACCTGGGCAATCCTGCCAGCTCCTGCTTGAGCTGGGCCTGGTTCGGGCCGCGGGGGGTGCGGGCCAGGGCCAGCTCCAGACGCTCCTTGGCCAGCGGCAGCAGGCGCTGGCGTTCCCTGGGGTGGGCCTTCAGCTCCTGCACCAGGGCCAGGCCCTCCAGGGCGCAGGCGGAGGCGGAATCCGGATTCTGGTTGCGGGCGCTTTCGGCCAGGGTCCGGGCGTTGCGGATGCTTTGCTGCGGGTCCAGGCTGTGGCTGGCCTCCCATTCCGCGCGGATCAGCCAGGTGCTCGCCAGGGTCTCCTTCAGGGTCCACGGAACGCCCTGCTGGAGGGGCTGGAGGTGTTCCAGCGCGGTATCCAGGGTCGGCCGGGGATCCAGGCCCCGGGCGGCGTCGACCCGGGCCTTGAAGTTCAGCAGCTCCCACAGGTAGTCCCGGTACAGGAACGGTGTGTGGCCAGAGGTCTTCAGGGCCTCCGTGAGGGCGGGTCCCGGATCGCCGCCCCGGCGGAACTCCCGTTCGGCCATCTGCCAGTAGACCAGCATCCGGTCGGCCTGCAGGCGCGGCGTGAGGGGTTCCCGGGCCCGGGACTCCAGGAAGGCCCTGGCCGCGTCCAGCTCGAACTCCGGATCCTTGCCGAGCAGCACCAGGCTCCGGACCTTCAGCCAGCGCAAGGCCAGCCAATCGTCCTGCAGCGCCGGATCCATGGAATCCAGGCGCAAGGCCTGGTCGCTGGCGGCCTGCAGCTCGGCCAGGAGCGTCCCGGGCAGGCCGCCCCATTCCAGCTGGAGCGCCGCCAGCCCCCGGGCCGCGCAGAGGTAGGCATGGTACAGGGCCGGATCGCTCTGGCCCACGGCGAGGGCCGCCTTGGCGGCGGCCATGCTCTCCTGGTAGCGGGCCCGGGCCTTGGCCAGTTTGCCGGCATCCTGTTCCTGCCGGGCCAGGCACCGGAGGCTCTGCGCTTCCAGCGTGGCCGCCTCCCAGCGCCAGGGCGAGGCCAGGAACGTGGCGTGGCCGATGGCGGCGGCCTTCACATAATCCTTGCCCAGGAAGGCCTGCATGGCGCCCGAGCCCTGGTCCAGGGTCGGGCGCCGGCTGAGCTCGTCCACCTCGGCCGGCAGCTTCGGATCGAACTGGGCGGCCTCCTCGGCGCTGCCGGAGACGGCGATGGTGGCCCAGGCCAGCTGTTCGGCGACTTCCGGCCCCTGGAAGCCCCCGGCCAGGGCCTGCTCCAGTTCGAGCTTCGCCGTGGCGAAATCGCGCAGCAGATAGCTGGTGGTGCCCAGGGCGAAATGGCCCTGGGCCCGCCACGCGGGTGCCAGGTTGAGCGCCAGCCGGCGATCGGCCTCCATCTGGCCGCGGATGCGGACGTAGCTGGGCTGCAAGTCATGGACCGGCAGCATCATCTCCTGGCGGAACGCCTCGGCCTGTTCCGCCGCCCCCACCATGAGCCGCTGGGCCCGCAGCATCTGTTGCCGGTTCGCCGACCACGTCAGCGCCTGGTGGGCCGTCCAGAGCGCCGTGGCCAGCCCGCACCCGGCCAGGACCAGCAGCCAGGGTTTGAATATCCTGAACCATCGGTGCACGAGACCGGCCACCGAGAGGCGGTTGGCGATGCGGATGGGCACCCCCTGCTGGAACCGCCAGAGGTCTTCCGCCAGCGCGCTGGCCGAGGCGTAGCGCCGTTCCGGGTCCGGTTCCAGGCATGTGGCGAGGATGGACCGCAGGTCCCGGGGGATGGCCGGGTCCCCCACCGCCGTCCCCTTCACGCCGGAAAGGCCGGGGGGCCGTCCGGTGAGGGCGAAAAAGAGCGTGCCGCCCAGGGCGTAGACGTCGGTCGCCGGCGAGATCTGTTCCCGGTTGCCGCGCAGCTGCTCGGGGGCCATGTAGGCCGGGGTGCCTATGACCCCGTGGGTGAAGGTGAGGGCCGGTTCGTCCAGGGCGACGGCCAGGCCGAAGTCGCAGACGAAGGGGGTCCATTCGCCTTCGGCGTTGCGCTCCAGCAGGATGTTGGAAGGCTTCAGGTCCCGGTGGACCAGGTTCAGGCGGTGCACCACATGGACCGCCTGGGCGACCAGCGCCATGATGGAGACCACCTCCTGGACCGACAGCTCGCCGCAGACCTGCTCCAGGTTCGAGCCGCGCACCAGCTGCATGGCGACCCGCAGACTGCCCTCGTAGTTGTCTACGTCGTAGATCCGGCAGATGTTCGGATGGACCACCCGGGCATGGATCTGCGCCTCGTGCATGAACCGGATCAAGGCCGCCGGCTCGATGGCCTTCAGCACCTTGAGCGCCACCGTGCGGCACAGCACCACGTCCCAGGCCTCATGGACGTCCCCCATGCCGCCCCGGCCGAGCAGCGGCCCGATCACATAGCGACCCTCCCTGGGGCACTGGGCATTGAGCCAGGCAGGCTGCAGGAGATGGGAATCAGGCGACATCGGAGTCCGAGGAAGGAACGAATCACATATAATGCCCTATGTAAAAATTTAACAACACGTAAAGATGCGGCCCATCGGGCCGCATCTTTATAATATTGATATATTCACTTACCTATATTATTCGGGCTCGTCTTCATCCTCACCCTTGGCTGGATGGTCCCCGCCGTCCAGCTGCCCCAGGGTCTCCCGGTCCAGGCCATGCTCTTCCTTATAGTGGTGCGGGGTCACCCGGCCGTCCAGCCAGGCCCAGTTGATCGGATAGACATCCGGGTCGAAGATCACGAAGTAGAAGTGCCAGACCAGGATGGCCAGGGTGGCCAGGATCGCCTCGAAATAGTGCACTGTGGTGGCCACATCGATGACCCAGCGCGGCACCACCTGGGTGGCGTAGAGCTTGAACCAGATCAGCAGGCCGGTGCCGGCCATGAGGAAGGTGCCCCAGACCACGGCCCAGTATTCCGCCTTCTCGGCGTAGCCGAAGCGCTTGAACTGCGGCTTGGGCGTGCCCGGAACCAGGTAGTAGCGCAGGGTGACCAGCACGTCGGTGATGTCCTTGGGCTCGGGCAGCATGTCCAGCACGAACTTGCGGCCCTCCCGGCTGAAGATCACGAAGAACAGGTGGGCGATGGCGCCGGCGATCATGACGCAGGCGGCGGCGCGGTGGCCGGTCCGGCGGACCAGTTCGCTGGAGCCCATCAGCCAGCTCAGGCCGGAATCGGGGTACTTCAGGGCGAAGCCGCTGATCACCAGGACGATGAAGCTGGAGGCCAGCAGGCCGTGCTGGATCCGGGCGGCCAGGGTCATGCGCACCAGGGTGCGGTTGGGATCCTTCAGCGAGGCCATGGCCTTCTTGCGGATGATCAGCAGGTTGTGGCCCACCATGCCGCCGATGACGGCGATGATCAGCAGGATGTAGGTGGTGCGCACCCAGTGGTCGATCTTGCCGCCCAGGTCCGAGACCTGGTTCTTGTCCTCGTGGATGGTGCCCTGGGCGAACTTGGCGTTGGCGTTGGGGTGGCACTTCTGGCAGGTGGCGATCAGGTTGGCCTTGTTCACCGAGGACTTGGGGTCCGAGGCGGGCAGGATGTTGTGGAAGCCGTGGCAGCTGGCGCAGTTGGCGGCCGTGGTCGAACCCATCTTGGCGGCCATGCCGTGGTAGCTGTCGAAGAAGGTCGAGACCCGGTTGGCCGGCAGGTCGAACTTGGCGTTCATCCGGGCGGAACCGTGGCAGCGGCTGCACACCTGTTCGGACACCTTGAGGGCGTTGGCGCCCTTCAGGCTTTCGATCTGGTGCTCGGAGTGGCAGTCGATGCAGCTGGGCGCTTCCCGCACCCCGTTGGCCATGGCCTGGCCATGGATGCTGCCGGCGACCTCCTGCACCACGTCCGGATGGCACTGGCCGCAGGTCTTGCCCAGGTTGTCGCGGTTGACCGGGGACAGCGGGGCGTTGACCTTGATGATGTCGTGCATGCCGTGGCAGTCCACGCACTGCGCCGCGCCGGTGTTGCCCGCCTTGCGGGCCTTGCCGTGCACGCTGGCGTCGTAGGTGTTGGACGGCTTGTCGTGGCAGGTGGCGCAGACCACCGGCCCGACCGGCTTGCCGGGATGGCTGGCCAGATCCACGTCCGTGTGGCAGCTGGCGCAGCCGTTGCCGGCGTGCACCGAATCGGCGAATTTGGCGGCGTCCACGAACGGCGGGGCCTTGGGGCCCTTGCCGGGCTTCTTGGCGACCGTCTTCTGGCCGTGGCAGGCCATGCAGGTGGCGTCGTCGGTCGGGGCCGCAGCCGGGGCGCTGGCCCCGAGGGCCATGCCGGCCATCATCACGGCGATCAGGGCGGACTTGATTCTGGGCCAGTTCATCGGCACGCTTCCCTCGTTTGAAAACCAACAAAAGACTAGCTTATCCGATATAGCCTTCCCACTCCTACCTCTTCTTTTTCAGGTGCATATCCACCCCTGGGACGCTCCTGGGGCACCCCGCCCGGACCGCCCGGGCAATGTTGAAATTCAAGGCTACTCCACTTTTCCGGGGAATCTGCTAGCATAGGGCTCCGCGCCTCTCCATTGGGGCGCATCCTTTTATATGCGGCAGTCACCCTCCCCGGCCCCCAATCAGCATTTGCTTCTGCCCGCAAGGGGCAACAGCAGCCGGGGATTTCGCCAATCCCGCCCGGGGCCACCCCCCCGGAACCAACACCCTCACCCATGGAAGTGATATGCCAAAGCATGTATTAGCCAAACTGGAAGCGGACCTGAAAGTCCTGAAGCATGCCCTGCTGGTGGAGATCCCCAAGGAGATCGCCAGTGCGGCCGCCCAGGGCGACCTTTCCGAAAACGCCGAGTATGAGCAAGCCCTGGCCAAGCGCGACATCTACCAGAACAAAGTCGTCACCATGGAAAAACGCATCGCCGAGGTGGCGAGCCTGGACATCAACCGCCTGCCCCGGGACAAGGTGGCCTACGGCACCCGGGTCACCCTCCTGGACCTGGACTCCGACAAGGAGGTCACTTACAAGCTTGTGCTTCCCGAGGAATTGGCGGATCATCCGGACCACCTGAGCATCAGTTCCCCCATCGGCATGGCACTGGTGGGCGCGGTGGAGGGCGACGAGGTGAAGATCAAGATTCCTGCCGGAATCAAGCGTTTCGAGGTGCTTACCTTGGTGACCGTCCACGAGCAGTGAAACCGCAGTGCATGGGGGGCGCCACAGCCTCACAATGGGGGGGCCGGGTCCGTCCGAGGAGTGTTCATGAACAATAAGACGAAGCGCGAACAACAGTGCTCCTTTTGCGGCAAGGCCCCCCACGAGGTGGAACAGCTGCTTGCAGGGCCGAGCGCTTATATATGCAATGAATGCGTTGAAGCCGGGCAGCTGCAGCTGCGGATGAGCCGCCAGGGCAAACCGACCGGCAAGCACGAACCGAGATTGGCCCGGCCCAAGGAGATCAAGGCGTTCCTGGACGACTACGTGATCGGCCAGGACGGCGCCAAGAAGCGCCTGGCGGTGGCCGTCTACAACCACTACAAGCGCATCCTCACCCCCCAGAAGAGCCTGGGCACCACCGAAGTGGAGCTCACCAAGAGCAACATCCTGCTGATCGGCCCCACCGGCACCGGCAAGACCCTGCTGGCCCAGACCCTGGCCCGCATGCTGGACGTGCCCCTGGCCATGGCCGACGCCACCACCCTGACCGAGGCCGGCTACGTGGGCGAGGATGTCGAGAACATCCTCACCAAGCTGCTCCAGGTGGCCAACTACGACGTGGAGCGGGCCCAGCGCGGCATCGTGTTCATCGACGAGATCGACAAGATCGGCCGCAAGAGCGAGAACCCGAGCATCACCCGGGACGTGAGCGGCGAGGGCGTGCAGCAGGCCCTGCTCAAGCTGGTGGAAGGCACCGTGGCCAATGTGCCGCCCCAGGGCGGCCGCAAGCATCCCCACCAGGAGTTCATCCAGCTGGATACCTCCAATATTCTGTTCATATGTGGTGGCGCCTTCGTCGGCATTGAAGACATCATCAAGCAGCGGGTCCGGGCCAAGGCCATGGGGTTCGGCGCCAAGCCCAGCTCCAAGGACCGCAAGGACGAGCTGCTGCAGCTGGTGGAGCCGGAGGACATCATCAAGTTCGGCCTGATCCCCGAGCTGGTGGGCCGGCTGCCGGTGCTCGCCACCCTGCAGCCCCTGGACCGCAGCGCCCTGGTGGCCATCCTGACCCAGCCGAAGAACGCCGTCACCAAGCAGTTCGCCCGGCTGTTCGAGATGGACGACATCGAGCTCACCTTCGAAGCCGGCGCCCTGGACGCCATCGCCGACCAGGCGCTGCAGCGCAAGCTCGGCGCCCGCGGGCTGCGCTCCATGCTGGAGGCGATCCTGCTGGAGCCCATGTTCGACCTGCCGTCGGAGGAACGCACCACCCGCGCCACCCTGCACCTCACCCGGCAGCTGGTGGAAAAGGAATTGGGCATCCCCTCCCTGCCCATTCCCGCTGCCGGCTGAATTTATCGATAAACTATCGGCATGAACGTGCCCAACAAGAGCCTGACCCTTCCTGCGATCCCCATCCGCGACATGGTGCTCTTCCCGGGCAGCCGCCTGCCGTTCATGGTGGGCCGGCGCGCCTCGGTGCGCACCATGGAGTTGGCGATCAAGGCCGGCGACCACCTGGTGATGCTCACCCAGCGCGACCCCAAGGAAGAGGAGCCCAAGCAGGAGTCGCTCTACGCCATGGGCACCCTGGCCCTGGTGGAATCGCTGATCGCCGTGCCCAAGGACCACTACAAGGTGGGCGTGCGCGGCATCGCCCGGGTGAAGCTGGAGCGCTACCTGGATGAAGGCGACGTGGTGCAGGCCGAGGTGACCATCCTGGCCGAGCCGGAGGCGCCGTCCAACGCGCTGCTGCCGACCTTCAACCAGGCCGTGCAGGATCTCCTGGCGCGCAACCCGGAGCTGACCCGGATCCTGTCCCTGGACTCGCTCCAGGAGCTGCCCCTGGGCGGCGCCATCGACGCCGTGGCCGGCGCCCTGCCGGTGGAGGTGCGGGAGAAGCAGCAGGTGCTCGACCAGCTGGAAATCGAGCCGAGGCTGCACACCCTGCTCAAGATGCTGGAACTGGACGCCGCCCGGCACCGGCTGGAGGCCGAGGCCGAGGACAAGACCCGCCAGAGCCACGGCACCGAGCACAAGCCGTTCGTCCTGGGCGAAAAGATGGGCGGCCCCTCCGGGCGCAAGGGCGAAAAGGACGAGATCAGCCGCCTGCGCGAACAGATCCTCAAGGCCGAGATGGGCACCGAAGCCGAGAACAAGGCCCTGGAGGAACTGGACCGGCTGGAGGGCATGGCCCCCCAGAGCGCCGAATCCACCGTTTCGCGCAGCTACATCGACTGGCTGCTGGCGCTGCCCTGGAAGGTCTATGCCGACGAGCACCTGGACCTGGACGAGGCCGAGCGCATCCTGGACGAGGACCACTCCGGACTGGAGAAGGTCAAGGTGCGCATCCTGGAATACCTGGCCGTCATGCGCCGGCTGCGCGATTCGTCCGGCCAGGGCGACCGCGCCGCCCTGCGCGGCCCCATCCTGTGCCTGGTGGGCCCCCCCGGGGTCGGCAAGACCTCCCTGGCCCGTTCCATCGCCCGGGCCCTGAACCGGCCCTTCCTGCGCTTCTCCCTGGGCGGCCTGCGCGACGAGGCGGAGATCCGCGGCCACCGGCGCACCTACATCGGCTCCATGCCCGGCCGGATCATCTCCCTGATGAAGAAGGGCGGCGTGCGCAACCCGCTCATGCTGCTGGACGAAATCGACAAGATGGGCGCCGACTGGCGCGGCGACCCCAGCTCGGCCCTGCTGGAAGTGCTCGACCCCGAGCAGAACTTCAGCTTCCAGGACCACTACCTGGACGTGGGCTTCGACCTGTCCCAGGTGCTGTTCCTGGCCACCGCCAACGTGCGCCACCAGATCCCCCAGCCGCTGGAGGACCGCCTGGAGATCCTCGACCTGAGCAGCTACACCCTGCGGGAAAAGCGCGCCATCGCCCAGGCCCACCTGGTGCCCAAGGCGCTGGAGCGGCACGGCATGGAGAACATGGGCATCCGCTTCGAGGATGCCGCCATCGACAAGATCATCCAGGACTACACCAAGGAGGCGGGGGTCCGGCAGCTGGAGCGGGAGATCTCCGGCGTGCTGCGCAAGCTGGCCCGGCAGAGCCTGCAGCCGGGCCCGGTGGACAGCTTCGACGGCCGGGTCACCCCCGAGCGCCTGCCCAAGCTGCTCGGCCCGGAGATCTTCCTGGAGGCTCCCCTGGGCCGCCAGCAGCCCCCCGGCGTGGTGCACGGCCTGGCCTGGACCCCGGTGGGCGGCGACCTGCTCACCATCGAGGCCGCCAGGCTGCCCGGCAAGGGCAACCTGCGGCTCACCGGCAAGCTGGGCGAAGTGATGCAGGAGAGCGCCAACCTGGCCCTTTCGTTCGTGCGCATGCGCTCCGACAGCCTGGGCCTGGCGGAGGACTTCCTGGAGAAGGTGGACCTGCACGTGCACCTGCCCGAAGGCGCCATCCCCAAGGACGGCCCCAGCGCCGGCATCACCCTGGCCATGGCGCTCATCTCGGTGCTCACCGGCATCCCGGTGCGGGCCGACCTGGCCATGACCGGCGAACTCACCCTGCGCGGCATGGTGCTGCCCATCGGCGGCCTGAAGGAGAAGCTGCTGGCCGCCCACCGCATGGGCGTCACCACCGTGCTGATCCCGGCCGAGAACGCCCGGCACCTGGAGGAGCTGCCCCAGGAGGTGCGCGACCAGCTCACCATCCACCTGGTGGCGCACATGGACGAGGTGATCAAGCTGGCCCTGGTGAGCCCGCCCGTGCCGCTCCCGGCGGCAGCGGTCTGACGGCCGGCGGAAGTGCAGATACCCGCTAAGTTCCCCCAAGCGGCCCGAGGCTTGCGACAATAGCCCATGACCTTCGCCCATCTGCACCTCCACACCGAGTACTCCCTGCTCGACGGCCTCACCCGCATCCCCGACCTGGTGAAGAAGT
>CAZVHQ010000014.1:17946-78494 GCA_964627225.1 uncultured Mesoterricola sp. | reverse complement strand
GGGAGCCTGAGTACTGGACCCGGCTGTTCACCGAGGAGGCCGCGGCCTTCGACCAGCTGATCGAGCAGTTCAACCAGGAAGTGGCCCGGTCCTGAGCTTTTTTTCTCCGCGAACCTCCGCGAGCTCTCCGCCTCCTCTGCGATTATTTCTTTTTCTTGGTTGATGCCGAACGATCCGTCTTTGGACGCTAGGCATCGGTTGCTGAAGAAAAATTAGTTAACGCAGAGGAGGCGGAGGGCTCGCGGAGGTTCGCGGAGGAAGGAACTTGATCCGGCTTCGTTCAAGCCTTTTCCCTTTTCAGGCACTCTAGACTCAGTTACAGGTGTTACCCATGACCGCGCGCATGCTCATCCAGAACGGCACCCTCATCACCTTCGGTTCCCCCTGCCAGGTGCTGGAGGGCCAATCCCTCCTCATCGAAGACGGGCGCATCGCCAAGATCGGCAAGGACATCCCCGGCCCCTTCGACCGGGTCATCGACGCCGCCGGCCAGCTGGTCATGCCCGGCCTGGTGAACGCCCACATGCACTTCTATTCCACCCTGGTGCGGGGCCTGGGCAAGGCCGCCCCCAGCCGGACCTTCCAGGAGGTCCTGGACAACCTGTGGTGGCGGCTGGACCGCAAGCTGACCCTGGACGACGTGCAGATGAGCGCCGAGTTCATCCTGCTGGACGCCATCCGCAAGGGCACCACCACCATCATCGACCACCACGCCAGTCCGTTCGCGATCAGCGGTTCCCTGGACCGCATCGCCAAGGCCGTCAAGAACGTCGGCGTCCGGGCCTGCCTCTGCTACGAGGTGTCCGACCGGGACGGCGAAGCGATCATCACCGAGGGCCTGGAGGAGAACGCGGCCTTCGCCCGGCGCTGTGCCGCCGAAATGGACCCCCAGCTGCGCTCGCTGTTCGGCCTGCATGCCGCCTTCACCCTGTCCGACCGGACCCTGGAGCGGGCCGCCGCCATGGGCCGCGACCTGGGCATCGGCTTCCATGTGCACGTGGCGGAAGCGGCTTCGGACGTGCAGGTGAACCTGGACCGGCACGGCCTCACCCCGGTGGCCCGGCTCCAGCGTTTCGGCATGCTGGGCCGGGACACCATCGCCGCCCATGCCGTGCACGTCACCCAGGCCGACATGGACCTGCTGGCCGAATCCGGCACCTTCGTCGCGCACAATCCCCAGTCCAACCTGAACAACGCCGTGGGCATCGCCGATGTCCAGACCCTCGTCCAGCGCGGCGTGCGGGTGGGCCTGGGCACCGACGCCATGACCGTCAACATGCTCGAGGAGCTGCGGGTGGGCCTCTGGGCCCAGCACCTGCGCCAGGACAACCCCACCTGCGCCTTCATGGAGCTGGCCAACACCCTGGTGGCCCGCAATCCGGAACTGGCGTCCCAGCTCTGGGGCTTCCCCCTGGGCACCCTGGAGGAAGGCGCGGCGGCCGACGTCATCCTGGTGGACTACCACGCGCCCACGCCGCTGGACGGCGACACTGTGCTGGGCCATCTCATCTTCGGCATCTCCCAGGCCACCGTGGACACCACCATCTGCGCCGGCCGGGTGCTCATGGCCGGGAAGCGGCTTATGATCGACGTGGACGAGGCGGCCCTGGCCGCCCGGAGCAGGGAACTCGCCACCCGCCTCTGGGAGCGTTTCTAGCGGAGTTGAAGGAATGAAGGGTTTCCAGGAGATCGCCGCCGCCGTCGAAGCCCTTTCCGAACCCTCGGCCCTGGCCACCCTGGTCCGGGTCAAGGGCAGTTCCTACCGGCAGCCCGGAGCCCGGATGCTGTTCGGCACCCAGGGCAGCACCGGCGTCATCAGCGCCGGCTGCCTGGAAACCGACATTCTGGCCAGGGTCCAGGCCGTGCTGGCCAGCCAGGCGCCGCAACTGGCCGTCTACGACCTGGGCAGCGACCTGGATCTCATCTGGGGCACCGGCATGGGCTGCCAGGGCAAGGCCGACGTGCTGCTGGAGCGGGTGGCCCCGGGCCGTCTGCCTTCCTGGATGCGGCTTTGCCGCGAGATGCTGGACCAGCGCCGGCTCGGCGCCCTGGCCACGGTCTACGCCACCCGGGGCGCAGCCGGTCCCGTTGCCGGGGAGCATTTCCTGTACGATGAAGCCGGCGGCGGCGTGCCGCCCGGCCCGGGCCCGTTCCAGCAGGCCATCGCCGACGCCCTCCGCCAGGCCCTGGCCGCGGGCGCCGTCACCTGCCCGACGCTGCGCGCCGGGGAGGCCGAACTGGACCTCCTGGTCGAACCCATCCTGCCGCCCTTCGCGCTGTGGATCTTCGGCGCCGGCGAGCATTCCCGCCCTCTGGCCCGGCTTGCCAGCCAGCTGGGCTGGTTCGTCGGCATCATCGACCATCGCCCGGCCCTGGCGACCCCGGAACGGTTCCCGGAAGCCGACCGCATCGTGCTGGGCCATCCGCCCGGATCCCTCCAGAACCTGCCCCTGGACCGGCGCAGCGCCGCGCTGGTGGTCAGCCACATCTACGAGAAGGACCTGCAGGCCCTGAGCACCCTGCTGGACACCCCCATCGGCTACCTGGGCCTGCAGGGCAACCGGGCCCGCAGCCGGAAGCTGCTGAAGGATCTGCTCGAAGCCGGCGCCTTGTCGGAGCGGCAGGCGCGCATCGTGCATTTCCCGGCGGGACTGGATATCGGCGCCGAGACGCCGGAGGCCATCGCCGTGTCCATGATCGCCGAGGTCCAGGCCGCCCTGACCGGGCATCCGGGCGGCTCCCTGCGCGACCGGGGCGGTGCCATCCACGCTTGAAGATGGGATACTGTTCGAGTCGTTTGGACTTATCAACTTTATGAACCGGCAGCACGGGGAGCAATGATGGCATCGAGTTTCGTTGGACGTTTCCTCCCGAAGGGGACGGTGCGGTTCCGCCTCACCCTGCTCGCCGCGTCGCTCCTGATCCCGGCGGTGCTGGTGGCGGGCTTCGCCCTGGTCAAGCTGTCCGACCTGCAGGCGCAGGTCGAAGCGCTGCGGGGCGCGCCCGCGGCCGAGGCGGCCCTGGCGGCCATCGGCAGCGCGCGGCTGGAGCTCATCGCGCTCACCCTCGTGTCCCTGGCCGCAGGTCTCTGGATCACCTCCAGGATCAGCCGGGGGATCATCAGCCCGCTCAAGGTGTTCGGCGGGGTGCTCAACGGGGTGCTGGGCGGCGATCTCACGGTCCAGGCGCCGGAGGCGCCACCCTATGGCATCCTCGGCCGCGCCTTGAACCAGACCGTCAGCCGCCTGCGCGAGCAGATCCAACGGGTGGCCCGGATCAGTGAGCGGGCGGCCTCGGCCTCCACCCAGCTCTCCGCCACGGCCAAGCAGCTGGGCTCGGCCACCGCCGAGATCAGCGCCGGCGCCGACCAGCAGCAGACCGCGTCCCGGACCTCCTCCGGCACCCTCGGCCAGCTGGCCGGGTCCCTGGAGGAAAAGTCCAAGGCCGCCTTGCATTCCGTGGAACTCTCGGAAAAGGCCATCGGCAACAGCCGCACCGGCCGGAGCAACGCGGAACAGGCGGTGACCGCCATGGCCGCCATCCACGACAGTTCCCAGCGGGTGGGCAAGGTCACCACCGTCATCGCCGACATCGCCAAGCAGACCAACCTGCTTTCGCTCAACGCCGCCATCGAGGCGGCCAAGGCCGGCAACCAGGGCAAGGGCTTCGCCGTGGTGGCCGAGGAGATCCGCAAGCTGGCCGAGCGCAGCGCCGACGCCGCCAAGGAGATCACCGCCCTGATCCTGGAAAGCCAGGAGCGGGTCAAGGCCGGTGAGGCTTCGGTGGCCTCGGTGGAGCAGAGCCTGGCGGCGATCGAAGCGGACATGGGCAGCCAGGCGCACAGCGCCAAATCCGCCGCCGAGACCATGCGCCAGCAGGCCCAGGCCAGCGGCGAGGTGCTGGCCACCATGGGCGGCCTGCTCCAGGTGGCCGACCGCAACGCCTCGGCCAGCGTGGAACTGGCGGCGTCGATCGGCGAGACCGACCGCACCATCGAAGAGCTGGCGCGGCTTTCGGTCCAGTTGCGCGACCTGACCCACGCCTTCAAACTCGCCTAGACCCAGGTGACGAACTCGTCCAGCTCGGCCCGGGGCCGGTCGAAATTGTTGATGGGCGCTTCCGGTTCGGGGTAGCCGAGGGCGATGCCGATGACGAAGGCCTTGCCTTCGGCGTCCGGCAGCAGCTTGCGCAGCAGGTCGGGATGACGCACCGCCATGGCCAGGATGCAGGTGCCCAGCCCCTGGTCATGGGCGGCCAGGCAGAGCGACTGGACGAACAGGCCGGTGTCGAAGCAGGCGTAGTCGGGGATCAGCCTGGCGTCCACCGCCAGCAGCAGCAGGCAGGGCGCCCCGAAAAAGTCGCCCATGGCGGCGGAGGCGCCGGCCGGCTCCAGGTCGCGGGCGTGGTTGAGCGCCTGCACCAGGGTCTCGCGGTGCGCCTGCAAGGCCGCCGGCCAGGCCGGATCCGGCATGCGGAAATCCGGCCGGGGGAGGCCTTCGCCCTGGCTGCGCCGCTGCGCGGCCTTCAGCCGCTTCAGGGCCGCCCCGGCGACGACGTACACCTGCCAGCATTGGGAATTGGCCCAGGAAGGGGTCCAGCGCGCCTGGTCCAGCAGGCCGCGGACGACCTCCCGCGGCACCGGGTCGGGCTTGTAGCTGCGGATGCTGCGCCGGGTACGAAGAACTTTTTCAAGCTCCATGGCACGTCCTTTTACCGTTTGGGCATCCGGTCGAAGCTGAACGCGCCCGGGTGCATGGGCAGCCAGTGGTCCACCAGCAACGGCTGGGCCACCTTGTCGGCGGCCTTGAGCCGCTTCAGGGTCCCGGGGTGGTCGGCGGAGGCCACGACGATGGCGAAGGCATGGGCCAGGGCGGCGAAGGTGGTGATGCTGCAGCTGAACAGCAGGTCCTCGCTGGGCACGGGGATGAGGATGTCGGCGCAGTTCTTGAGGGGCGAATCGGCCCGGTCGGAGAAGGCCAGCACCGGTATCCCGCTTTCCTTGGCGAACATGGCGGCATCCACCGATTCCCGGCTGTAGGGGAAGAAGCTGAGCACCACCAGCAGGTCGGTGCGGTCCAGGTTGGCCACCTGGGTGGAGAAGTCGGACGGGATGGCGGCGATGCACGGCAGGCCGGCCTGGGTGAGGTAGAAGCCCAGCACCAGGCTCATCACGTGGGACACGCCGCGGCCGAGGATCACCCGGTGATGGGCCTCGGCGAGCATGCGGGTGGCCGCGGCCAGGGTGGCCTGGTCGACCACCTGGGTCATCCGCAGCAGGTTCTCGCCGTCGCGCCGGGCCACTTCGGCCAGGGTGCCGAACACGTCCGAAGGCACTTCCATCAGCTCCAGCTCGGCGTCGCCGCTGCGGGCGTGGCAGGCTTCCCGGAGGGAATCGCGGAATTCGCTGAAGCCCTTGTAGCCCAACCGTTTGGCAAAGCGCACCACGGTGCCGACGCTGACCTCGGCCCGCTCCGACATGACCTCGATGCCCCAAAGGGCGCCCAGGAGCGGGTCGGACATCAGGGCATCGGCAATGCGCCGCATGGCCTCGGGCAGTTCCCGATAGGCCTCGGCGATGCGAGTCTGGACGAGCTGGGCAGGAATGTCGGTGACCATGTTGGTATAAAAGTATACCACCGGCGAGAAATTATTGTTCAAGCGCCCGAAAAGATGCTTTGCAGCAGCAGGACATTCAGGATGATGACCGCCGCGGCCACCGCCCACAACAGGCTTTTGCCCAGCGTCGTGTTGGCGTAGCCGCCCATCACCCGGCGCGAACTGGTGAGATGGATCTGCAGGACGATGGTGATGGGCAGCTGGATGCTCAGCAGGACCTGGGAAAGGATCAGCGCCTGGAAGGTGTCCTTGACGAAAAAGATCGCCAGCAGGGCCGGCAGCAGCGCCACCAGGACCCCGGCCCGGGAACTGCCCTCGCGGATGTTGTAGCTGCGTCCCAGGATGCCGGTGAAGATGCTGCCTCCGGCCATGCCGGCGGTGATGCTGGAGGCCAGCCCGGCGCAGAGCAGGGCCAGGGCGAACACCATGCCGGCGGCCGGGCCCAGGATGGGGCGCAGCATCGCCTCGGCCTGCTCCAGGGAATCCACGGCCAGGTGCCGCTGGAAGAAGGTGGCCGCGGCCAGCAGGATCATCGCGCTGTTGATGGCCCAGCCGACCCCCATGGAGAACAGGGTGTCGACGAACTCGAAGCGCAGGTGGGCCTGGATGGCCTCGGGCCCCTGGCGGTTCAGGTGCCGGTTCTGGATGAATTCGGAGTGCAGGAACAGGTTGTGCGGCATGACCACGGCCCCGAGCACGCTCATGATGATGGTCATAGAGCCGACCGGGAAGGCGGGCTTGACCCAGCCGGTCATGGCTTCGCTCCAATGCAGCTGGACCAGCAGGAGCTCGAACAGGAAGCCCAGGCCGATCAGCGAGACGAACCCGACGATGACCTTTTCGATGTTCTTGTAGGAGTTGCCGAAGATGATGAAGACCGCCACGGCGGTGGTGAGGCAGGCGCCCAGCTTCAGGGGCAGGTGGAACAGCATGCCCAGGCCGATGGCGCCGCCCAGGATCTCGGCGAAGGCCGTGGCCACCGCGGCCACCACGGCGCTGCCCAGGATGGGGCGCGCCTGCCAGGGCGGCAGGTGGCGGGTGGTGGCCTCGGCCAGGCAGTCCCCGGTGACGATGCCCAGGTGGGCGGCGTTGTGCTGCAGGAAGATCAGCATCACCGTGGACAGGGTCACGATCCACAGCAGCTGGTAGCCGAAGCCGGCCCCGGCGGCGACGTTGGAGGCCCAGTTGCCGGGGTCGATGAAGCCCACCGCCACCAGGAGCCCCGGCCCCAGGTAGCGCAGCGGATTCAGCAGGTCGGGTTCCTGCCGGATCAGCGCCAGGTGCGCCCGCAGTTGCTGGAATCGGTTCATGGGTTCCACTCTCAGGTATGATCAATACCTTACAGCATCGAGCGCAGCTTGGGAAAAAGCTTCAGATATGGAACCTGGCCACCGCCGCGGCCATGGTCTCGGAGATCCTGGCCAGATCGGACGCGGTCCGGCTGATCTCCTGGACCGTCGCGGCCAGCTCCTGGGTGCTGGCGGCGTTCTGGCTCACTTCCCGGGCGCTGTCGGCCATGCGCCGGGAGATCTCCTCGGCGGTGCTGGACTGCTCCCGGGTGGCCGCGCCGATCTCGTGCACCCGCCCGGCGACGTGGGTCACCGCGCCGTGGATCCGCTCCATCAGGCCCGAGGTGGTCTTCACCGAGGCCTCCCCGCCCTCCACCGCCACCCGGGTGTCCTGGATCAGATGCTCGATCTCCACGGTCGCCGCCCGGCTGCGCTCCGCCAGCTTCCTGACTTCTTCGGCCACCACCGAGAAGCCCTTGCCGTTCTCCCCGGCCTTGGCCGCCTCGATGGCCGCGTTGAGCGAAAGCAGGTTGGTCTGCTGGGCGATTTCCTGGATGACCGCGACGGCGCTGGCGATCTTCCCGGTGGCATCATGGATCCGCACCATCCGCTCGGCGGTGTCCCTGCTGCCTTCAGCGCCGGCCTGGGTGGCGTCCACCGCCTGGTCGGTCTGCTCCACCGAGACCTGCACGTTGCCCGCCACCTGCTGGACGCTGGCCTGGAACTGCATGATCGCCGAGGCCACCGTGTCGGTGGCGGTGTGCAGCAGATCGCCGCTCCGGGCGATCTCCATGGTGGTGGCCAGCATCTGCTCGGACGAAGCGGACAGTTCGGTGGCGCCGCTGGCCACGGCCAGGGCCGCGGTGGACACCTCGCGCATGGTCTCCCTCAGGCCGCCGAGCGCCAGGTTGAGCGAGCTGCCCAGTTCGCCGATCTCATCCTGGGAATCCACCTGGGCCTGCACCGTGAGATCGCCGGTGGCGACCTGGGCCAGCACCCCCAGGAAGCCCTGGATGGGGCGGGTGATGCTCCGGGTGATGAGCAGGCCCAGGGCGGCGGCGCCGCCGATGGCGATCAGGCCCGCCAGGCAGATGGCCAGGATGCTGCTATGGATATCCGCCTCGGCCTGGGCCAGGGCCTGATTCAGGCGCGCCTCGCGCCGGTCGCTCAGCTTGCCGAACGCGGTGTTCCAAAGGACCATTTTCGGGCAGGAGGCCTGGGCATAGGTGCGGATCGCCTCCAGCGGCTTGCCCGCCTGGGCCAGTTCGACGACCTTGGCGTTGGCCGAGCGAAGTTCAGCGAGGGCCGCGTCCAGCCCGGCCACCGCCCGGCGGGTTTCTTCGGTGGCCGCCATGGCCTCCATGCCCTTGATGTCGGCCAGGTAGGCCTCCCTGTGGGTCTGCAGGGCCCTGAGGAAATCCTGGCGCGCCGCCGGGTCCTCGGTCACCGCCACGGCACTGACATAGGCCAGGGTCTGCATGGAATGGGCATAGGCGTCCTTGGTCAGGACGATCTGAACGCTCTGGTGCCTGACCTCGGCCATGGCCGAATGGAGCGAACGGAAGCCCAGGACGCCGATCCCCACCGCGGCGACCAGGACCGCGATGATCAGCCCGAAGCCGACCGCTAGACGTTTGCCGATGCGTAGCCTGTTGAGCATGTTGGAACCCGCAGCTTTCAGGTTGGAAAAAATCCCAAAAAAAGGCGCAACCGGCCCCTTCCGGAAAACCGGAAGGATCGGGTTGCGCCTTACGGCTTGCAGGACGTTTCCTGCCCGCCAAGGCATCCCATGCAGATCATGGGACGGGATATCCCGATCAGGTTAGCTGGCTGGCAAGGGCCGTCAAGTAATTAATAGAACATCTCAACGGATGGCTCAGCGGCGGGAATCCGGCATGAGGGTTTCCAGGTTCTGGCGCAGGTCGCGCAGTTTCCTGGAATGGAAGGAATCCTTGGTGGCTTCCAGCACGTCGATGGTGTCCAGGACGGCCTGTTCCAGGGTGGCCAGCCTGGGGCAGCTGCGCACCTCACACTCGGCCCGGCTGCGTTCGAGGCCCGCGGAGACCTTGAACAGGACCTGCAGCTCGGCCATGGTCCCGGCCAGGTTGCCCAGGGTCAGCGCCAGCGCGCCGTCCAGCGTGCCCTGCAGGGCGGCCTGGGGCGAGGCCTGGAAGGTCGCGCGCAGGGTCTTCATGTCCGCCACCCAGCGCTCCAGGAGCCGGGTGGAGGAGCCCATGGTGGCGGCCACCTTGCGGAAGGCCAGGCCGCGCTTGAGGTGGCCGAGCAGCTCGTCGAAATCCAAGGGCTTCACCAGGTAGGCCAGGATGGGCAGCCGCAGGGCCTGCACCGCCGTGGGCACGGTGGGATAGCCGGTCACCAGGATCACCAGGAGACCCTCGTTGCGGGCGGGGAGGTGGTTGATCAGATCCAGGTTCTGGTTGCCCGGCATGCGGATATCCGAAATCAGGAGGTCGTAGCTTTCGGCTTCCAGGCGCTGGGCGGCGGCGAAGGCGTCGGCCACGCAATCGCAGGCATAGCCCTGCCGCTCCAGGAGGACGGCGAGCGAGCGATGGAAACTTTCCTCATCGTCGGCGATGAGGATGCGGCCAAGGGATTCGGAATCATTCATGGTGACCTCCCGGGGGTGCGCCGCCGGCAGCGTCGTCCAGCCAGGGCAGCCGCAGGAAGAAACAGGCCCCCGGGGCGGGCGCCAGGTTGCGGAAGCTGATGGAGCCGCCCACGGACTGCAGGATGCTCCTGCAGGTGGCGAGCCCCATGCCCAGCCCGCCGGTCTCCGGCGCGGACTTGGTGGTGAAGCCGGGTTCGAACAGGCGCGCGCCGATGTGCGGGGCGACCCCCGGCCCCTGGTCCTCCACCTCCACCACCAGTTCGCCGCCGTCGCGCCAGGACCGGCAGCGGATGCGCCCGCCCTCCGGGGAGGCCTCGATGGCGTTCTGCAGCACATTGAACAGGATCTGCCGCAGGATGTCCTCGTGCAGGCGCCCCTTCAGGGCCTGGCCGGAGTCGGGCAGATCGAGCACCAGCCGCTTGGGCCGCAGCCTGGAGCTGAGCAGGGTGGCCAGATCGGCCAGGGTCTCGCCCACCCGGCAGTCGCGCACCTGGGGCAGGCCCGGGCGGTGGATGGAATAGGCCATCCGGACGATGCCGGCGATCCGGTCCAGCTCCCGGGCGATGATGCCGACGAAGGGGCGGTCCGGGTGCCCGTCCGGGATGGCCTGGGCGAGCACCTGGAAGGACTGCTTGATCCCGGCCAGGGGATTGTTGATCTCATGGGCGATGTAGGCGGCGATCTGGCTCTTGGCCTTGAGGCCCTCCAGGTTGCGCAGCAGCTCCTCGCGCCGGTGCTCCGCTTCGCCGGCGGCCTCCGCGCGCTCCTGGGCGCTGCGCAGGTCCATGGCATGGGAAAGGTTGGTCGCCAGGTTTTCCAGCAGGGTCATCCGCTCGTCCGTGAAGAAGCCCGGCTCGGTGGCGTACAGATTGAGCGAGCCGACGCACCGGCCGGCCTCCCGCACCGGCATGGCGGCGGTGGACACCAGTCCGTGGGCGGCCAGGTCGTTGTCCACCACGCTCCGGTTCGCCCGGATGCTGGCGTCGGCGGCGGCCAGCCGGGCGGGAACGGCGCCGGCGCCGTCGAGTTCGGCCAGGACGGGCGTGCCCGGTCCCGCCGCGGCGCGCACCGCCAGCCTCCCCTGGTCGTCGTGGCGCCCCACCCAGGCCAGGTTGAAGCGCCCGGAACCCACCGCCGCCGCGCAGACGCCGCGGCAGAGGGCTTCCCGGTCGCCGCCCCGGAGCAGGGCCTCGTTGCTCTCCCGCAACGCCGAGTGCAAGTCGCGCTGGATCTCCAGATCCGCCTCGACCCGGCGAAAGGTCGTGATGTCGGTGGTGAACACCGCCAGCCGTATGACCCGGCGCTCGGGGCCGGCCACCGGAACGATCCGGTTCAGGCGCACCAGGCCCAGCTCGGTGTGCTCGAAGCTGACCGTCCGCAGGGTCACGGCCGCCTGCTTGGCGAACAGCTTCCATTTCAGCCCCAGCATCGGCGGGATGAAGTCATAGATGGACCGCCCGAGCAGCTCGCCAACCGGGTGGCCCAGCCGCCTGGCCAACTTTTCATTGGCGGCGATCAGTTCCCCCTCCGGGGTCATGAGGAAGGCGATCTCGGGGGCGGCATCCAGGATGGCCTTCATGGAGTTCAGGCTCTCCTGCAGGGCCCGGCTGATGCGGTTGCGCCCGGAGATGTCGGTGAGCAGGGCCAGCAGGTGCCATTCGCCGCGGCTCTGGAAGCGGGAAAAATGCACCTGGATCTGGGCTTCCTTGCCGCGGCTGGAAGGGCCCAGGCTTTCCGCGTACTCGGCAGTCCCCGTGGCCAGCACCCGCTCGGCCGCAGCCAGGAAACCGTCGCGCTTCCAGGTGCCCAGGCTCCGGAAATCCTGGGCCAGAACCTGCTCCATGGTGCCGCCGATGATGGCGAGCGCGCGCTGGTTGGCCAGCACGCAGCGCCCGCTGGCCGCATGGTAGGCACAAACCCCTTGGGGCTGCGCTTCCAGAAGCTTGTCGCAGAATTCGTTGGCGTCCCGGCCGGCACGGCGCAGGGCGTGAAGGGTCGGTTGAGGCATGGTTTGGCCGTTCTACCGGGATTGATCATGATGATTTCAGCAATATCGGGGAAAGGGAAGCTCGGCCCGAGTCGCTTCGGATGGCGCCTTGGCGGATCGCCCGCCTGGCTCGGCCCGGCTTGGAAATTAGCCTTAATGTAAATCAAAGCTAGACATAGGTGCACCAATGGTAGAGAATCGCTGCGTCCTCAACCCAGACAGGCTTCCTTCCCAAGACCCTCGAGAGTTCCTTCCGCTCGGAGGGTCTTTGCATGTTCCCGTGCCGGAATCCCGGCACGGAACACGTGGCGCCCATGGGTTCATCCAACGTCAGATGAGCTTTGAAGAATCGAAAATCCGACCCTGCCGATAGGAGCGTGTGCGATGACAGAGAAGACGTTTGTTGAAGATCTCCGGCAGATTGTCGGCGCGGCCAATGTGCTCGATGGCGCGGTCGATCTTCAACTCTACCAATATGACGGTTTCCTGGTGGAGCGCCGGCCCGACGCGGTGGTCTTCGTGCGCACCACCGAAGAGGTGTCCCGGGTGGTGCAGACCTGCAACAAGCACGGCCGCCCCTTCGTGCCCCGGGGCGGCGGCACCAACCTGACCGGCGGCACCATCCCCTTCAGCGGCGGGGTGGTGATCGAGATGATCCGCATGAACCAGATCCTGGAGGTGGATTGCGCCAGCCTGTGGGCCCGGGTGCAGCCCGGCCTGTTCAACCTGGAGCTGGGCAACGCCCTGGCGCCGATGGGCTACCAGTTCCTGCCCGACCCGGCCAGCCAGAAGGCGGCGACCCTGGGCGGCAACATCGCCGAGAACGCCGGCGGGCCCCACTGCTTCAAGTACGGGGTCACCACCAACCACATCCTCGGGCTGACCGTGGTCCTGCCCGACGGCAAGGTGGTGGTGCTGGGCGGCACGGCGCCGGACCCCTCCGGCTACGACCTCACCGGCCTGTTCGTGGGCAGCGAGGGCACCCTGGGCATCTGCACCGAGCTGGTGGCGAAGATCGTCCGCCTGCCCGAGGGCGTCAAGACCATGCTGGCCATCTATGACAGCATCGAGGACGGCAGCAAGACCGTTTCCGCCATCGTCGCCGCCGGCATGGTCCCGGCCACCCTGGAGATGATGGACCAGCTGGTGATCCAGGCGGTGGAGGCCTCGATCCATTGCGGCCTGCCGCTGGACTGCGCCACGGTCCTGCTGATCGAGGTGGACGGGCTGAAGGATGATCTGGCGAGCCAGTGCAAGGCCATCGAAGACCTCTGCCTGGCCCACGGGGCCCGGGAAGTCCGGGTGGCCAAGGACGACGCCGAGCGCAACATGCTCTGGGCGGGCCGGCGCGGCGCCTTCGGCGCGGTGGCCCGGCTGGCCCCGAGCTTCCTGGTGTGCGACGGGACGGTGCCGCGCACCGCCCTGCCCGAGGCCGTGCGCAAGGTGGCCGAGGTGGCCTTGAAGTATGACCTGAGGATTCCCAACGTGTTCCATGCCGGGGACGGCAACCTGCATCCGCTCATCCTGTTCGATTGGCGGGACGCGGACCAGAAGGCCCGGGTCGTGAAGGCCGGGATGGAGATCCTCGCCCTGTGCGCTTCCCTGGGCGGCACCATCAGCGGCGAGCACGGCGTGGGGCTGGAGAAGATGGAAGCCATGCGGCTGGTGATGAGCGAGGCCGATATCCAGACCCAGCGAAGGGTCAAGCAGACCTTCGACCCGGGCAATCTGGCCAACCCCGGGAAGATGTTCCCGGCCGCGGAGGAGGTGTCCTGTGCACGCTGATCTCGAAGCCCTCTGCGGACAGCTGGAAGCGATCGTGGGCCAGGAACATGTGGCGGCGGGGGTGGCCCGCACGGCGCCGTTCGCCGTGGACGGGGTGCTGCCCGAACTGGTGGTGCGGCCCGGGACCCAGGAGGAAGTGTCCCGGGTGGTGGCCGCCTGCGCCAAGGTCGGCGCGGCGATGATCCCCTGGGGCGGCGGCACGGCCATGGGCATGGGCAACGCCCCGCAGCGGGCCCAGGTGGTGATCCAGCTGGAGCGGCTGGACCGGCTGGTGGAATGGGATCCCGCCAACCTCTGCGTGACCGCCGAAGCGGGCATGCGCCTGACCGCCCTCCAGGAGATCCTGGCCCGGGACCGGGCCATCCTGCCGCTGGATCCGCCCGCCGGCCACCGGGTCACCCTGGGTGGCCTGGTGGCGGCCAACCAGAACGGCCCGGGCCGGCTGTTGTACGGCACCGTGCGCGACTGGCTGCTGGGCCTGCGGGTGGTGCTCCCGGACGGCGAGCGCATCCATTGCGGCGGCCGGGTGATCAAGAATGTTTCCGGCTACGACATGAACAAGCTGTTCATCCGCAGCATGGGCACCTTGGGCATCGTCACCGAGGCGACCTTCAAGCTGCTGCCCATGCCCAGAGAGCGGGCCGCGGTGATCGGGCTGTTCCCGGACCTGGCCCGCGCCTGGGCGGTGGCGCAGGAAGTGCGCGCCTCCTTCCTGCTCCCGGAAGCCCTGGACCTGCTCAACCCGGAGGCGGTCAGCCTGCTGGCGCCGACCCTGGGCCTGTCGGCGGGGGCGGGAACCTGCGCCCTGGCCGTGGCCCTGGCCGGCAGCCCGGAAACGGTCGAGCGCCAGGCCCGGGATTTCACCGCCCTGTTCGAAACCGGCGGCGGGACCGCCCGGTCCCTGCCGATCGGCCAGGCCGGCCCGGCCTGGAACACCATCCGCAACCTGCTGGATGGGGCGACGGCAGCCAATCCGGCCCGCATCCTTTGCAAGCTCACGACGCCCATCGCCTTGACCGGCGACCTGGTCGCCGCCGCCTGCCGTGCCGGCCAAGCCGGCGGCCTGCGGACCACCGTGGTGGCCCATGCCGGCAGCGGGGTGATCTGGGCCCAGTTCCTGCCCGGCATGGAAGGGGAGCGCGAAGCGCCGGTGGCCAAGGCCCTGGAAGGGCTGCGCCAGGAAGCGGAAGCGGCGGGCGGGGGCCTGACCCTGCACGACGCCCCGCCCCCGCTGAAGCGGCAAGTGGACGCCTGGGGCGCGCCCGGCGACGGGCTGGACATGATGCGGCGGCTCAAGGCGGAATTTGATCCCCGGGGGCTCTGCAACCCGGGACGGTTCGTGGGCGGGATCTGAGGCGAGGATGAACCATGGCAACCAACGAACTGTTACCCCTGTATGACACCATCGCCCAGTGCAACCGGTGCGGCTTCTGCCAGGCCGGCTGCCCCGTGTTCCGCACCACCGGCTCGGAGCATTCCCTGGGCCGCGGCCGCCAGTCGGTGGCCCGGGCCCTGATCCTCGGCCAGATGGAACTGACCCCCGACGTCTTCCACGCCCTCGAGGACTGCCTGCTGTGCCGCGGCTGCACCGCCCACTGCTTCCCCGCCATCCGGACCGACGAGACCGTCCTGGCCGTGCGCCACGCCTACATCAAGCGGCACGGCCAGCCCACCTGGCAGCGTTTCCTGTTCCGGGAGATCATGGCCCACAGCAAGCGGCTGGAAACCGCCGGCCGCATGGCCCTCTGGGCCAAGCGCCACGGCCTGACCAAGCTGGCCGAGAAGTCCGGCCTGCTGCGCCTGGTGGACCCGCGCTTCCAGTCGGTGGACAACGTGCTGCCGCCCATGGACGCCCGGCCCTTCCTGCGCGGCGACCAGGCCCGGGTGCCGGTGCCCAAGGAAGTGAAGCACCGCATCGGCTACTTCGTCTCCTGCGGGATGAGCTTCCAGTTCCCCGAGGCGGTGGCCGCCACGCTGCGCGTCCTGGCCCGCAACGGCTGCGCCGTCACCATCATGGACAACACCTGCTGCGGCCGGCCGGCGCACTCCTACGGCGATCTCGACACCGCCCGGGACATCGCCCGCAAGAACATCGACCGCATGGCCGAAGAGGCCAAGGGGCTGGATGCGGTGGTTTCCGACTGCGGCAGCTGCAGCACCCACCTCAAGGAATACGGCGCGCTGCTCAAGGATGACCCCGCCTACCGCGACAAGGCCCAGGCCCTGTCACAGAAGATCCGCAGTTTCAGCGAATACCTGGCCTCGATCGGCCTTTCGGAAGAGCTCGGCGCGCTCAAGGGGACCGTCACCTACCACGATCCCTGCCACCTCTCCAACCGCTTCGCCAAGATCACCGCCCAGCCGCGCAAGCTGCTGAAATCGGTGCCCGGGCTGACCTTCAAGGAGCTGCCCGAATCCGACTGGTGCTGCGGCGCGGCCGGCAGCTACACCTTCCTGCACCACGAGGAGGCTTCCGGCGTCCTGGAACGGAAGATGAACAACGTGAGCAAGACCGGGGCCGAGACCCTGGTCACCGAGTGCCCGGCCTGCATGATGCATCTGAGCTACGGGGTGCGCAAGAAGGGGCTTTCGGTGCGCGTGCGCCACGTCAGCCAGGTGCTGGACGAGGCCTATGCGGCGGCGACATAACAGGTAGACTGGGGCGGTGGACTACACAGCGCTCGCCTCAGGCTCAAAGGGCAACTGCCATGCTTTCTCCGACGGCCAGCGCACGCTGCTGGTGGATGTGGGCATCTCCCTCAAGCAGATCCGGCTGCGCATGGAGGCGGTCGGCTGGGATATCGCCCGGGTGGGCGCGGTGGCCATTTCCCACGAGCATTCGGACCATATCCGCGCGGTGCCGGTCCTGCTCCGGCATACCGAATGGAAATTCCTGGTGACCCGGGAAACCCGGGCCGCCATCCAGGCCATCCAGGGCGTCGAGATCCCCGCGGACCGGCTGATCCCGCTGCGCGCCGGCCATGCCGCGGACTGGGAAGGCGTGCGCCTGCTGCCCTTCACCATCCCGCACGACACCGAGGACCCGGTGGCCTTCCGGATCGAGTGGGCCGGCTTCCACGCCGCCGTGGTCACCGACCTGGGCCACCCCACCCCCCTGGTGGCCGATCACTGCGCGGACCTCGACCTGCTGGTGCTGGAGGCCAACCACGACGTGCAGATGCTCCGGGAGGGCGGCTATCCGCCGGCCTTGAAGGCGCGCATCCTGAGCCGGGTGGGCCACCTCAGCAACGAAAGCATGGGCGAACTGCTGGCCGGGGTGCTCGGCGCCCGGCTCAGGACCGTGGTGCTGGCCCACCTGAGCGAACAGAACAATGATCCCGCGCTGGCCCGGCTCGCCGCGGCCGAGGTCCTGCGCCACTCGGCCACGGCCCTGCATCTTGCCCTGCAGGACGAGCCTTTGCTGGTTGCGGCTGCAAACCTTTAGCCTCAGGATGATTCCATGACTCCCAAACCCCTTCTCGCCCGGATCGTAGTGGTCGCTTGCGCAGCCTGCGCGCCGCTCTGGGCCCAGACTCCGCTGTTCACCGACGGCCCGACCTTCGGCGGGTCCAAGGTGTTCTCGGAGGGCATGAACCCCCTGGCCAACCCGGCCCGGTTCGGCCAGGCCCCCACCGGCTACTACTTCAGCTTCGTGGACGGCGACCAGCGGGCCCAGAACAACTCGTCCCTGATCGCCGACACGACCCTGGGCGACCCGGCCACCCTGCCGGCCCTGGCCAACGCGCCCTGGGCGCTGCGCACGCGGGCCTACGGCGTGGCCAGCAGCAAGAACGGGGCCGACCTGGCCCTGACCCGGGAAGAGCTCAATTCGATGCTGTTCACCCCCGACCCCATCAACCCTTCCATGGACGGGCGCCGGGCCGTGGTGGACCGCCTGAGCCTGGGCGGCGGCGGACCGATGCAGCAGGGCTCGACCACCGCCATGGGCGTCAACCTGCGGGTCGAGCGCTGGGAAATGGGCGAAATCGTGCAGCCCTACAACTCCGGGGTCCCCGGCGCCGTGTATTTCGGCAGCGCCGAATCCGACATGCTGGGCGGATCGACCACCACCAACCGGAGCTGGAACCTGGCCCTGGACGCCGGGCTGGTGCTGGAACTGGCCCAGGGGGTGCGCCTGGGCATCACCGCCGACCAGCTCAACCAGAAGCATCTCTGGGACGTCTACCTGCAGCCGCAGTTCCGGGCCGGCCTCCAGCTCGACCTGGGCCAGCAGACCAAGCTCAGCCTGGAAGGCGATCTCAATTCAGTGGAACGGATGCCGTTCCCGGTCAAGCAGCAGGCCTCCTCGGCCTCCCTGCGCTACGCCTTCAGCCCCGCCGCCGCGCTCCTGCTGGGCGTCGAGCAGCGCAAGATCGACGACGTCTCGGTCACCCGGGGCGGCGCGACCCTGCAGATCAAGACCAGTTCCCTGCTCCTCGCCATCGGTTTCCAGGCCGGCCAGGACCGGCCCATGAAGAGCCTGACCCTCATGGTGAACTGATGGTGCGGTGGCGTCGGGCTTTCCTCAGCGGCTGCCTGGCCCTGGCCGGCCTGGGCCTCGGCGCCCAGGGCCTGAGCGTGCAGGAGGCCGCCGAGCGCTTCGACGCCGCCCAGGCCAAGGTGAACACCCTCCAGGCGCCGTTCTCCCTCACCATCCGCCGGGTCCTGCTCAAGACCCCGACGGTCACCAAGGGCACGGTCTACCTCCAGGGTTCCGAGTTCGTCCATTTCAGCTTCGCGCCGCCGGAGGACCTGATCCTCCACCTCACGCCCAAGGCGCTCATCTCCTACAGCCCGGCCGCCGGGTCCGGCGAGATGCTCAAGATCGGCATCATCAAGAACGCCAACCGCAAGTTCCTGGGCCTGGGCCAGAAGCTCTCCTACCTTTCTGACTATTTCAAGATCTCCCTGGACGACGGCAAGGACGTGAAGGGCACCTACCAGTTCACCCTCCTGCCGCGCAGCCTTTCGGTCAAGAAGCGCATGCAGATGGTGGCCCTCTGGGTGGACAAGGAGACCTTCCTGCCGCGCCAGGTGAACTGGGTGGAGCGGGGCGGGGATTCCTGGCTGCTGGAGCTGGGGCCGCTGGTGACCAACCAGGCCCTTCCGGCCAGCGTGACCGGGTTCAAGGTCCCGGCGGGAATTCCGCTCAAAGAGGAATTCAGCTTTTTCGCCACGAGAAAGTAGACTGGGTTGGGTCCATCGGGGGAGAAATGATCGTCGTCTGCCCTTCCTGTTCGGCGCGCTTCCAGTACGCGGAGGACCGCTTCCAGGGGGTACCCGCGAAGCGGTTCCAGTGCCCCAGGTGCGCTGTGGTGTTCAGCGTGCGGAATCCGGCGCTCACCGGGCCCATGCCGACCCCCAGCGAGCCGAAGCCCACCGAGACCACCTCCCGCAAGCGGCGGGACGCCATGCTGGCCGCGGCGGGGCTCGGGGATCCGGCCATGCCCCCCGGCATCCGCTTCAGCCTGGCCTTCCTCACCGGGCCGCAGGCCTCCACGGTGCGGGTCCTCGCCTCGGCGGTCACCATCATCGGCCGGGAGGAGGGTGATGTGATCATCAACGACCCCGAAATCTCCCGCAAGCATGCCCGGATCGAGATCCATGCCGACGCGACCGTCTGGCTCACCGACCTGGGCTCCACCAACGGCACGGTCACCGACGGCAAGGTCGTCGAGGGGCCCACCCCGCTGCTCGACCGGCAGGAGTTCTCGTGCGGCAGAAGCACCTTCATGCTGCTGATCCGGCCCATTGACACGATGTCCACGGATTGACGATGCCCGCCGCGCCCGACCCCTTCCAGGCCCACCTGAACCGCGCTTCAGCCCTCTTCGAGGCGGGCGACGTGGTGCAGGCGGGGCAGATCTGGCAGGCCATCCTCAAGCGCGACCCCGGCCACCGGGCGGCCCGGGAGGGCCTCTACCGGGTCAAGCGGGTGTTCGACCAGCGGGTGCTCACCGACGACCACGAGCGGCTCCTGCGGGAAGGCTGCACCCTGTTCGACCTGGGCCAGGTGCAGGACGCCCTGCAGAAATGGGAGCAGATCCTGGCCACCGACCCGCGCCACCAGCTGGCGCTGAGCTATGCCAACAACGCCCGGCGCGAGCTGGGCCTGGCTCAGCTGGCCTCCCCCCAGGCCGCCGCGCCGGAGCCGCCCGCCCTGGCGGCCGACCCCGGCCAGCTGGTCCTGGAAGGGGTTCAGCTCTACGACATGGGCATGGCGGAAGAGGCCATGTCCAAGTGGCGCCGGGCGCTGGAACTCGATCCGCAGCAGCCGGACGCACCCAAGTACCTGGAGCTGGCCCGCCGGGAGCAGGAGCAGGGCCCCGCCGGGCCGCCTCTGCCCAGCCCCGCGGCACCCGCGGGCGGCGCCGGCGCCCAGCTGGAAACCCGGATCTGGCACGCCCAGCAGCTGCTCCGCGACCGGCACCTGGAGGATGCCGCCCAGGCCTTCCAGGGGCTGCTGGACCGGGGCACCCAGGACCCGCGCATCCTGGCCGGCTACCACCAGGTCCGCGCCCTCCTGGCCGCCCGGGACGAACCTGGGCCCGTGCTCCTGGCCGAACCCCCCGGCGCCCCGGCCGAGGCGCCGCAACCGGTGGGCCCGCCGGAGGCGCTCATGGCCAGAAGCCCGGCCCGGGACGGGCTCCGGCTGCCGGGGCACCTGAAGGGCTGGCTGCCGCGTCTGCTGCGCTCCCCCAGGAACCTCTTGCTGGTCGTCAGCGTGACGGTGCTGGCGCTGCTGGGGGTGGTCCTGCTCGCCGTGCGCCGCCGGGAAGCGGCCCTCAAGGAAGCGGTCGCCGCGGCCAAGATCAGCGCCCTGAAGCCGGTTGCCCGGATGGTGCAGATCCCCGCGCTGACCGAGGCGCTCGAGGCCATCCGCCAGGAGGCCCAGGCGGCGCTGCCCGATGATCCGCTGCTGGCCTATTTCCGGGCCGAGGAGTGGCAGCGCCGCGATCCGGACGATGCGGCCGCGGTCCAGCTGCTGCAGCAGGCCAAGGACAAGCTGTTCGGACCGCCGCCCGCGGCGACCGTGGCCGATTTCGACAAGGCGCTGCAGGCCGGCAACCTCGAAGGCGCCCGCAGCTGCATCCTTGGACTGCTGCGGCACGATCCCGACGATCTGGACCTGCGCGGCCGCGCCCGCAGGGTGCTGCTGGCGCTGGTGCCGCTCTATGCCGGCGACGAGCGGCTGGGCAAGGCCCGGGAGATGCTCTGCCTGGGCCGGGCCATGTTTCCCCAGGACCTGACCTGGCAAGCCAGGCTTAAACTGCTTGAATCGATCCAGGCCATGGCCAAATCCGACCGTCCGCCCTGGATCCAATTGCTGGGCTGACCTTGAACCTCCGAACCCACTGTCCGAGCTGCCACCAGCGGATCACCCCGCTGACCCTGGAGTGCCCCCAGTGCGGCCTGGGCCTCGCCCGCCAGCCCCTGCCCAGGCCCCTGCTGTTCCAGGCCTCGGCCCTGAAACTCACCGGCACCGCCCGGGACGAGCGGCAATCCATCTCCACCCCTGCCCTGGGCCGGGTGGAGCCCATGACCATCCTGGAGCGAGTCCCGGTCGAGGCCAGCCCGGTCCAGGCGTTCCCGGAGCCCGGCGGGCGCGTGGAGCTGCCCGCCCCGGCCGCCGCGCCGGAGCTGACCGACTCGTTCTGGCCGGTGGTCCGGATGGAGGCCCTGGAGTGCCTCGTGCTGCTCACCCTGAACGCCCTCCTGGCGCTGGTGGCCTGCTGGATGGCCGGGGGCCCGCCTTCGGTGGTGTACCCCAACCTGTGGCCTTACCTCCTGCCGGTGCACGGCGCCATCTCCTGGGCCTACCTCATGGTGCCGCTGGTCCTGGTGGGCCAAACGCCCATGATGGGGATGCAAAACCTGCTGCTGGACACCGACCTGCCCGAACGCCGGATGTCCTTCTCGCTGCTCCACCTGGTTTCGGCCATCGCCTTCCCGGTGTCGTTCCTGTGCATGGTGCTCACCCCCAACCACCGGACCCTGGCGGAGCTGCTTTCCGGGCTGGAGATCCTGGAACTGCCCGGGCGCCGGGTCAGGTAGGCTGGACCCGCAAGGCTTCCATGATGTGCGTCTGCCCGGGCGCCACCGGCCAGATCCAGCGCCGGTGCAGGGACAGGGTCCGGCCGCGGCATTCCGCCGCCAGATCCACGCCGCAGAGCGGGTCCGAGGCCTCCAGCGGGCCTTCCGCCCGCAGCTGCGCCACCCAATCGTCCGCCATGGGCCCCAGGGCCACCGGCGTGGTGCCGAAGATCACCCCGCGGTCGTGGGCCAGCCACAGGTCCGCGCCGCTTTCCAGCAGGGCGGCGAGCCAGGCCCGCACCGCCCGGGCGGTCCATCCCTGGAGGGCCTCCTCCAGCGGATCCGGCTCTTCAGGATCGGCGGCCCAGGGCTGGCGGCCGGCAAAGGCCCGCTCCACGGTGCGCTGGGCCCCCACGCCGAACTGGCCCATCACGTTGGCCGCCAGGATGGTGCCCGGATGGTGGCGCAGGATCCAGGCCCGCAGCGGCCCGGGCTGGGGGTCCAGCGAGCGGATCAGCCCGGCCAGCCGGCGGGTGCTGGCGGCGCCGGCCCGGATGTGGCCCGACCAGGGCTGGCGCGCGGTGCGCCAGGCCAGGGCGGCCAGCTGGTCCAGGCCGCCGGTCAGGTCCTGGAACACCCAGGGCGCCCAGCGCCCGTGCCGGAGCAGGGTGCGCAGCCGGCTCCAGGGATCGCCGTCCCAGCCCACCGCCGAGGCCGGTGCCAGGCGCCAGGGCACCTCCAGCCCGGAGCCCGCCCCCAGGATGAGCACCGGCGCGGACCCTGCCGCCCGCAGCCCCTCGCCCAGGAAGCCGCGCATCTGGGCCAGGTGCTCCGCCCAGCGCGCCCGGTTCCGGCCCAGGAAGGCGCGCTGCTCCGCCGCCAGGTCCCGGGCCAGCGAGGGCACCCTCACCGGCGGCTCCAGATATCGAACGGCTGGGTGCCGACCAGGGCGGTGAAGGCGCCCGAAGTCCCGCTCCAGCCATGGCCCGCCGTGCTGGTGCGCAGGAGCCCGTAGGAGACCTCCACGTAGAACTTGGCCAGGATGGTGCGCAGCATGAGCCCGGTGGCCTGGCCCCGGTTGGCCGCGAACAGGCTGCCGGCGTCGCCGGCCAGCAGGCCGTAGTCGAACCGGGGGATCGCCTGGAGGGACATCCCGTAGGGCCCGGGGATCTGCACCGGCATGCCCAGGCGCGCCACCAGGAAGTCGGGCGACAGCGTGCCCATGGCCTTGGTGCCCATCAGGAAGGAGGTGCCGCCCAGGGTCCACCAGCGGTCCAGGGGCAGGTGGTTGCCGTAGCCCCATTCCGTGTCCAGATCCAGGCCCGGGGTGAACGGCGAGCGCTCCTGGCCGAACGAGGTGAGCCCCCGGGCGCGCACGTAGCCGTAGCGGAACGGCTCGGCGGAGGCCCCCTGGCTGTTGGCAAGCCCGTAGCCGTAGCGGCCCCGGAGCAGGAGCCCGTCGCGCGGGAAGGTGTGCCGGTCCAGGTCGTCCCACTCCGTGGACAGTTCCGCGGTGCGCTGGTGCGTCACCACGCGCCCGCCATCCCAGCTGGTGGCGGCTTCGCGCCAGCTGCCGTCCAGGGTGGCCTTGCCCTGGCCGAGGTTGCCGTAGCGGATGAACCAGCCCACCCCGAGATCCATCCGGTTGATCCGGCCGTCTTCGGCGGCCAAGGGGACGCTGTCGCTCGGGAAGGCCAGGGGCCCATCCAGGCGCTGGCGGGTGGAGGAGGCGCGCACGCCGATGCCGGTGCCGGGGAAGGCCTCGGCCACCGGCCCGTGGATGGCCATGAACACCTGGTCCTGCAGCCGGTTCCTGGCGCCGCCGGCTTCCCCTTCCACGCCGACGCCGCCGAAATTGACCGTGCGGTAGGTGAACCCGGTCTCACCGGCCAGGTTGGAATCGTAGCCCAGGCTCAGCGCCAAAGACTGGCTGCGGTGATGCACCGGCACCAGCACCAGGTCCACCCCGTCCGCGACCGGCCTGAGCTGGTAGCGCAGCTCCATCAGCTGGAGCCGGGTCTCCACCACCTCGATCTCCTGGCGCAGCCGGGCCGTGCGCAAGGGCTGGCCGACGAGCGGGGCCATGGCGGCCTTCAGATACTTGAACTCCGCTTCTTCGCCGTTGCCCAGCACCGAGACGCTGCGGATCCGGGGCTCCCGCACCTGCACCCGCAGGGTTCCGGAATCATCCTGGAAGCCGGAGCCGCGCACGTCCACCAGGGGCGTGCCGTCCATCACGATGCGGTGCACCCAGTCGCCCACGAAGGCGCCGAAGGCCTCGGGATCGAACCGTTCGCCCAGGGGGAAGCGGGCCTGCAGCGCGCTCTCCAGCTCCTTGCGCCAGGCTTCGGGCGCCTCCAGCGCATAGCGCCTGACCCGGCCGTACGGGCTGAACTCGAAGCGCACCACCGGCGCGCCGTCCACAACCGCCATGGCGGCGCCGGCCGACTGGGCCCAGCCGTGCAGCAGCATCTGCTGGAGCGCCACCAGCACCGCCTGGCGGCGGATCGGCTGGCCTTCGGGCAGCACCCGGCCGAGCATGGCCTCAGCCTCGGGCGCCAGGGGTTCGGTCGAATGGAACACGGCGCGGCGGGTGGGCAGCAGGTCCTCGCCGCCCAGCGGATCCAGCACCGCCGCCTTGAGCGCGGGGATCTGGGCGTCGAAGGCCTGGCGCCCCGCCGCCACCAGCGCCGGCACCCCCTTGCCGTAGTCGGCGAAGGCCACCCCCTTGAGCTCCGGACGGACCAGGATGCTGGCGGCGGCGCGGCTCTCCCACTGCCGGCGCTCCACCACCAGGTCGAGGCTGCGGGCGGCGAGCGAAAAGAAATTGGACACCGAACGGCTCTCCAGCGGCGAGCTTACGTCCACCGCCAGGGTCAGGTCCGGGTGGAAGCTGTCCTTGGCGATGAACACCGGCAGGTTCTCCACCAGGGCCCCGTCCACGTAATGCTGGCCGCCGATCAGCACCGGGCTGAAGGCCCCCGGAACCGCCATGGAGGCGCGCAGCACCTCCACCAGGTCGCCGTCGTCGAAGACGCGCCCCTGGCCGGTCTCCAGATTGGTGGCGACCACCCGCAGGGGGAACTTCAGGGCGTCGAATCTGCCGCCGGAGAAATAGGCGCCCCGGGCCAGCAGCCCTTCCAGGGTGCGCTGGATCTCCACCCCGTCGCGCAGGGACAGGGCGAACGAAGGCCGTCCGCCATCGGTCTGGATGGAGAGGAAGGTGCCGTTCTCCGCCTCGTCCTCCTGCAGGGTGCGCCCGGGATTGCGCAGCAGCGGGTCCAGGAAGGCCCGGTTGAAGTCCACCCGGCTGAACAGCTCTTCGATCTCCTTGCCCGAGAAGCCGCAGGCGGTGAGCGCCCCCATGAGCGCGCCGGCGCTGGTGCCGGTGATGCTGTCCACCCGCAGGCCCAGCTCATCCATGCGCTGGATCACCCCGATGATGGCCACGGCGCGGGCGCCGCCGCCGCTCAGCACCAGCGCCAGCGAAGGCCGGCCGGGCAATTCCACCTGGGGGGCGAACCGGAATACGAAATCCGGAGGGATCACCTTGACTTCGAAAGGGGCGACCGTCGCCTCGGCCGACATCAGGAGGGTCGATGCGACCGCGGCGAAGGCCGCCCGCGGCCTCATGCCAGGGCCGCGCGCTGGGCCGCCATCAGCGTGACGCAGCCTTCGAGGCCCAGGTCGAGCAGGGCCACGGTCTCGGCCCGGCTGAAGCTGCGCCCTTCGCCGGTGGACTGGAACTCCACCAGGTCCATCTCCGGCCCGGCCGCCACCAGGTTGCAGTCCACCGCGGCCTGGTGGTCCTCCTGGTACTCCAGGTCGAGGATCCGCCCCTGGCGCAGGCCGGGGTCGTCCCGCTCCAGGATGCCCACGCTCACCGCCGCCACCTGGCGGATCAGCGCGCCGGACAGGCCGCGCCCCTTCAGGGCCAGGGCCAGCGCCACCCAGGCGCCGGTGATGGCCGCGCAGCGGGTGCCGCCGTCGGCGTTGATCACGTCGCAATCCAGGGTGATCTGCCGCTCGCCCAGGGCCTGCAGATCCACCGCCTGGCGCAGGCTGCGGCCGATGAGCCGCTGGATCTCCACCGTCCGGCCCTGCTGCTTGCCCTTGGCTGCTTCCCGGTCGGTCCGGGTATGGGTGCTGCGCGGCAGCATGCCGTACTCGGAAGTGATCCAGCCCCGGCCCTGGCCCTTCATCCAGGCCGGCACCCGCTCCTCCAGGCTGGCGGAGCAGAGCACGTGGGTGTCGCCCAGCCGGATCAGGCAGGAACCGTCGGCGTGCACCTGGATGCCGGTCTCCAGGCGCAATTCCCTTAATTCGTTAGGATTTCTCATCATCGTGGGATTCCAGTTCGATCTTGTTGACGCGATTTTTGTGGCGACCGCCGAGAAATGGGGTTTCCAAAAAGGTTTTAAGGTAATATTCAGCTTGGAGCGGATCCGTCAGCCGCTGGCCGAAAGCGATGGCGTTCGCGTCGTTGTGCTGTCTAGCCAGTCTGGCGTGCTCGGGGGAAGTCACCAGGGCACAACGGACGTTGGCATGGCGGTTGGCCGTTATGCTTACCCCGATCCCCGAGCCGCACACCAAGACCAGGCGTTCCCACTTGTCAATCCCAGCCGCTGCCCGGTGCGCGAAATCCGGATAATCCACAGAGGCATGACCATCAGTCCCAAAGTCGACCGCCTCGTGTCCCGCAGCAAGGGCCCACGCCTTCAGGCGCTCCTTAAGGTCATAACCGGCATGATCGCTAGCAAAACCAAGCTTCATATGCATCTCTCCCAGGAAAAGGGTAACTGAATGTCACGGCCCATCCTTCAGTATCGTCCCCTGGACCGCGGCTTTCTGCTATGTCTTCACGGCGACGCCTCGGTTGCCGACTGGCAGCGCACCCTGCGCACCCTGACGGGCAACCTGCACGGCCGGGACCGGCTGACCCCCGCCAAGGCCCGGGTCTTCCTGCCCGACGGCCGCCTGGTGGAGACCCACACCGTGCCTTTGCGCTGGCAGCGGGCCCTGCCCTGGCTGTCCTCCATGCCCACCGATCCCGAGCGGGTGGGCGGCAGCCTGGCCTTCTGGGGCGTGGCCCTGCGCCTGCTGCAGTCCATGGTGCTCAGGGGCGCGCTGCTGCCCCAGCTGGACACCCGCGGCAACCCCTGGCGCGCCACCTGGGGCATCAGCCTGACCAGCCCGGCCGACCGGGCCGCCATGGAGCTGCTGCTGAAAGCCATGCCCCCCTCGGTGCTGGGCTTCCCCGAGGACGACGGCTGGGTTTTCACCAAGGGCCTGGCCCTGGGCACCCTGGACACCGAGGAGCTGGACGATGATCTCGCGATGCCGCCCAGCGGGCAGTTGGTGCTGCGGGCGTTCCTGGAGGACGGCGCCGATTTCCTGGTGCGCTTCGTGGCCGGCTCCCTGCGCCAGGGCGAAGACCCCCGGCTGGGGCTGATCCACCGGCTGCGCGGGCACAAGCGCGACCGGCTGCCCTGGGACGAGCGGATCATGGTGGCGCTCAGCCACCCCATGAACGAATTCCCCACCATCGGCATCACCGAACGCACCCTGGGCGAGCAGCTTGAGCAGTGGAGCGAAGGCGCCCGGGTCCAATGGATCCGCCCCAGCCTCAAGCTGGAGGCGCCGCCGGTGCCGCCGGGCAAGGATGCCATCCAGGAAGCCGACCGGCTGTCCGAAGGCGGCTGGATCCTGCGGGTGGGCCTGGAGACCCAGGAGGGCGACGTCATCCCGGTGGCGCGCCTGTGGGAAGCCTCCATCGAGCCCGAGGTGCTGGAGGCGCGCAAGGTGCTGCTGCGCGGCCTGGCCCGGGCGGTGCCGTTCTTCCCGGCCCTGGAAGGCACTCTGTCGGGCAAGCAGCCCGACGACCTCATCCTGACCCCCCCGGAAGCCTGGGAATTCCTCACCCGGGGCGCCTCCCAGCTCAAGGAGGCCGGCTTCCTGGTGCACATCCCCGAAGCCCTGGCGGAATTCGGCGGCGCCCGCCGGCTGCGCGCCAAGGTTCGCCTGGGTGCCCGGCAGATCGGCGCGGAGGCCGACACCACCGGCCAGGATGGCCTGGACGGCGCGGTTTCCGCCGACTGGTCGCTGATGCTGGGCAACGACAACCTGGACCTGCAGGACTTCGCCCAGATGGCCAGCCTCAAGCACCCGCTGGTGGCCTGGAAGGGCAAGTGGGTGGCGCTGGACCCGGCCACCCTCAAGCAGATCACCCAGGTGATCCAGGCCAGCCGCGGCGCCGGCTTCGAAAGCATGAGCCGGGGCGAGGCCCTGGCCGCCGCGCTCACCGGCACGGCGCACATCCCGGGCGTCAGCGAAGCCATCGAAGTGGAGGCGGCGGGCGACTTCGGCGCCGCCCTGGACGAACTGAAGATCCTTCCCGACCAGCCGATCACTCAGCCGGCCGGATTCATCGGCCAGCTGCGCCCCTACCAGCTGCGCGGCCTGGCCTGGCTGGACGGCCTGTGCCGGCTCGGGCTGGGCGGCATCCTGGCCGACGACATGGGCCTGGGCAAGACCATCGAGGTGCTGGCGCTGCTGCTGCACCGGCAGCAGAAGAGCCCCGCCAAGGGCGCGCCCACCCTGCTGGTCTGCCCCACCTCGCTGCTGGGCAACTGGGAGCGGGAGGTCGCCAAGTTCGCCCCGACCCTGCCGGTGTTCGTGCACCACGGCAACAACCGGGACCGGCTGCCCAGCGTGTTCCGGCCGCACACCATCGTGCTCACCACCTACGGCGTGATCCGCCGCGAGGAGGAGATCTTCGGCGAGCACAACTGGGGCATGGCCGTGGTGGACGAGGCCCAGGCCATCAAGAACGCCGGCTCGTACCAGGCCAAGGCCGTGCGCCGGCTGAAGGCGCCGTTCAAGCTGGCGCTCACCGGCACGCCGATCGAGAACCGGCTGCTGGAGCTGTGGTCGATCCTGGCCTTCGCCCTGCCGGGCTACCTGGGCGGCGAGTCGTCGTTCAAGGACCAGTTCGCCTCGCCCATCGAGAAGTACCGCGACCCGGATGCCGCCCTGGAGCTGCGCCAGCGGGTGGGCCCGTTCATCCTGCGCCGGCTCAAGACCGACCGCAGCATCATCCAGGACCTGCCGGAGAAGCTGGAGATGAAGGTCTACACCCAGCTCAGCAAGGAGCAGGCGCTGCTCTACAAGGCCCGGGTCGACCAGATGGACCAGGACATCGCCGCCGCCCAGGGCATCGAGCGCCGCGGCCGGATTCTCGCCCTGCTCACCCACCTCAAGCAGATCTGCAACCACCCCAGCCAGTTCCTCAAGCAGACCGGACCCTACAAGGGCCGCAGCGGCAAGCTCGAGCGGCTCACCGAGATGCTCGAGGAGGTGCTGGAGAGCGGCGAGAAGGCGCTGGTGTTCACCCAGTTCAAGGAGATGGGCGACCGGCTGCAGGTGCACCTGCACGACGTCCTGGGCTTCGAGCCGCCCTTCCTGCACGGCGGCTCCTCGCGCGAACAGCGCGACGAGATGGTGCGCAGCTTCCAGGAGGACGCCGACGGCGCCCGGGTGCTGCTGCTCAGCCTCAAGGCCGGCGGCGTCGGCCTGAACCTCACCGCCGCCACCCATGTCTTCCATTTCGACCGCTGGTGGAACCCGGCGGTGGAGGACCAGGCCACGGACCGCACCTACCGCATCGGCCAGACCAAGAACGTCCAGGTGCACAAGCTCATCACCATGGGCACCCTCGAGGAGAAGATCGACGCCATGCTGGAATCCAAGCGCGACCTGGCGGACCGGGTGGTGGGCACCGGCGAAGGCTGGCTCACCGAACTGGATGACGACGCCCTGCGCCGCCTGGTGCTGCTGGAGCCCGACGCCGACATCATGGGCGAGGACGAGCTGAACGGCAACGGCCACGGCAATGCCAACGGCCACGCCAACGGCGCCGTCCGTGCCGTCCCCGCGCCGCCGCCCGAGGCGGTGGAAGCCCCCGATGAGCCGGAGCCCCTGGAGCCCCAGGACGAGGAAGCGGAGGCCCTGGTGAGCGCGCCCGCGCCGGCCCGGCCCACCCGGGGCCGGCCGCCCGGGAGCAAGGGGATCCTCAAGAAGAAACCCAAGGTGACCCTGCGCAAAGGAGTGATCTCGTGACCACGCTGAGCGAGCGCTTCGGCACCACCTGGTGGGGCCGCCTATGGATCACCGCCCTGGAGCAGCTGGGCGACGATTTCGAGAACCGCCTGCCCCGCGGCAAGAAGTACGCGGAGGAGGGCGCCGTGAGCCACTTCACCGTCAGCCCCGGCGAGATCCAGGCCAAGGTCCACGGCCGCAAGACCTACAACGTCACCCTGGGGCTGCCCGCGCTCACCGCCACCCAGTGGGAGAAGGCCCTGGAGCGTATCCACCTGGAAAGCCGGTTCGTGGCTTCACTGCTGGCCGGGGAGATGCCGCAGGGACTCGACGAGACCTTCCGGGAATCCGGCGCCAGCCTGTACCCGCGCGTGCCCAAGGAGTTGCAGACCCACTGCGACTGCCCCGACTGGGCCAACCCCTGCAAGCACGTGGCGGCGGTCTGCTACATCATGGCCGAAGCCCTGGACCGCGACCCCTGGCTGCTGTTCGACCTGCGCGGGCGCACCCGGGAAGAGGTGCTGGAAGCCTTGCAGGCGCTCATGGAAGTCCCGGTGGTGGAGGCTCCGCGCAAGCGCGGCCGGCCCAGGAAGGTGGTCTCGGTGGTGGACCTGCTGCCCCGGCGCCGGGAGATGGCCGAGCCCTGGTTCCGCATGGCCGAGGAGGCCTACGACGCGCCTCCGGTGCCGCTGCCGGACATCGCCCTGCCGCGCACCATCCCGGCCGACCCGTCCGTGTTCATCCAGCTGGGCCCGCTGCCCCACGCCCGGATCGAGGCCAGCCTGTGCCTGGCCGCGCTCATGCACCGCACCGCCCAGGTGGTGCAGATGCAGATCGAGGAGGGCGTGGAGAACATGGAGGACCCGGAACCCGCCGACCTGCCCGAGCCTTCCCCCTTCGAAACCCCCATTCCCGCCACACCCATCGCAAAACCCTGGCGCCACAACAAGAAGCGCCGGTGGAGCAAGAACTGAGGAGAACCAGATGAAGACCATCAGCACCCCCAACGCCCCGGCCGCCATCGGCCCTTACTCCCAGGCCAGCGTGCTGGGCAACCTGCTGTTCACCGCAGGACAGATCGCCCTGGTGCCGGCCACCATGGAACTGCCGGCCGGGATCGAGGCGCAGACCGAGCAGGTCATCGCCAACCTTACCGCCATCCTGCGCGAGGCCGGCTCGGACTGGTCCAGGGTGGCCAAGACCACGGTCTTCCTCGCCGACATGGGTGAATTCGGCGCCTTCAACGCCGTCTACGAGCGGCTGCTGGGCGCGGCCAAACCGGCCCGCAGCACCGTCCAGGTGTCCGCCCTGCCCAAGGGCGCCCGGGTCGAGATCGAACTGGTCGCCGAGGTCTAGGTGACGGCACGCAATAACAAGCGCTGTTTCGACAGCATCCTTGACGTCATCGGCAACACCCCCATGGTCCGGCTCAACCGGATCGTGGCGGAGCTGCCCCTCCAGGTGTTCGCCAAGCTCGAGTACCTCAATCCCATGGGCAGCAGCAAGGACCGCATCGCCAAGCATCTGGTCGAATGCGCCGAGCGCGATGGCCGGCTCCAGCCAGGCGACCTGATCCTGGAGAACTCCTCCGGCAACACCGCCATGGGGCTCGCCCTGACCGCCATCCAGAAGGGCTACCGGCTGAAGGCGGTGGTGCGCGACCGGACCAGCCAGGAGAAGCTCGATCTGCTCTCCGCCCTGGGCGTGGCACTGGTGAAGGCCGACACCTCGCTGCCCCCCGAGCACCCGGACAGCTACAACCACATCACCCCGCGCCTGGCCCGGGAGACCGAGCACTGCTACTTCCCCGACCAGCACAACAACCGGGAGAACAACGAGGCCCACTACCGCGGCACCGGTCCGGAGATCTGGGACCAGATGGACGGCAGCATCGACATGTTCATCGCCGGCATGGGCACCGGCGGCACCATCGGCGGCGTCGGCCGCTACCTCAAGGAACGGCACCCCGGCGCGCGGGTCGTCGCGGTGGACGTGGAAGGCAGCGTGTTCACCGAGTACTTCCGCACCGGGTGCACGGGCAGCTCAGCCCCGTACCTGCTGGAGGGCCTGGGCGACGAATTCATCATCGGCTGCGCCGACTTCGAGGTGATCGACGAGATGGTCCAGGTCACCGACCGGGAGGCCTTCCTGGGCGCCCGGGAGCTGGCCCTGCGCGAGGGCATCCTGGTGGGCGGCTCCAGTGGCGCCGTGCTGCAGGCCCTGCGCAAGGTCGCCCCGACCCTCGCCCCCGGCGCCCGGGTGGTGGTGCTGTTCCCGGACAGCGCCTCGCGCTACCTGAGCACCATCTTCAATGACGACTGGATGCGGGAGAAAGGGATGATCGAATAACCTACGGTTCCGGCTCCTCATCCGGCGGCATCCCGAGGAACTCCAGGAACCGGCCCTGGGTCTGGAGCAGACAGGCCTGGTAGGCGTCATCCAGGGTGCCGGTGCGCGCCAGGGAGGCGGCGAACAGGCTGGCCGCCACTTCCAGCAGGGGGCTGAACGGCGTCCGGGGTTCCTGGATCCGTTCCTGGGCGGCCTGCAGCCGGTCCAGATCCACCGGCACGCCCCGGGACCAGAGCTCCGCGGCAACCTTGACCGCCCGGATGAGCGAGTTCTCGCCCTGCACGTCCAGCGCCAGGAACACGCCCTCCCCCCTGGGCAGCAGCCGGGACAGCGCCGAGGTCAGCAGATTGCGCGGCCCGTGCTCGATGAACACGCGCACCCCGCTGTCCCAGGCCCGCCAGGCGGCGGCGGGGAAGTCCAGCGGGTCCATGGCCTGCCCGGTGATGGCCTCGGCCACGCGCTCGTCGGTAAGGCCGTAGGCACCGCCGAAATGGTGGGAATAGAACTTGATCCCGGGCGCCGGGCGGGTGGGGCGGTGATGGTGGCGGAGCCAGGCCGCCCGCATTTCCGCCATGACCGGCGTGTGCTCGGCGCTCCCCGGGGTGAGAAAGGCGGTGAGGCCCGGGCAGGCCGCCAGGACCCGCCGGCAGGCCTGGGCCTCCCCCGCCAGCAGGCAATGCACCGGGGAGTAGACGATGCTGACGTAGGCCCGTGTCTCGCAGGCGATCCGCTCCAGGACTTGCTCCACCGGGCCGAGCACGGTCCAGTTGCGCCACTGGACCTCGCTCCCTTCGGGCAGGCCCCAGTGCCGCCGGGCGGCTTCAGGCGCTCCGGCCACCAGCCTGGCGTAGCGGCCGCCGTGCAGCATCCGCTCGAACTCGCCCTGCCGGGAACCCCAGACGCCGTAGGCGAGCAGCGCGCTCATCTCGCCCTGGGACAGGCCCAAGGCCAGATCCGGCTGGAGGCCCAGAATGTCGCGGGTGAAGGCGGCGTGGACCTGGGCCAGGAACAGGCTGCCGGCGCCTTCATAGACCGGGTCTTCGCCGCGGCCCCGGTGCGCCCCATAGGCCCAGTCGGCCGGCGTCAGATCCTGGAAAGGGCGCAGGAGCGTGGGCAGGAAGGGCATGCCCAGCAGGAGGTTCCGGCCCATGCCCAGGTAGCCGGTGCCGGCCGCGGTGAACAGGCAGGCGATCCTGCCCTGGACCGGCGCGGAACAGAAGCAGGCCTGCGGATCCAGCCAGCCCGCGGCAAGGCCATGCCGCTGGAGGATCGGCGGCATCCGCTCCAGTACCCCCCGGCGCTCCCCTTCGTTCCGGGCGACCACCGCCAGCCGGACCGGCCCCCGCCCGCCCTGCTCGTCGGCGCGCAGCCGCCGGATCAGCTCCTCCCGGCTGGTGCCCGCGTAGCGGAAGATCCCCGGCCGCGGGACCAGCGGCCGGGGCGCCGGTCCCGGCAGGAAGGCCCGCCACAGATCGACGCGGGTGGCCGCTCCCCCCGGGGTCTCCACCTCCAGCACGCAGCCGACGCCGTCGGTGCGGTCCAGGAACGGCTGCCAGCAGCCGTCTTCCGGGCTGTACCAGGCATGGTGGGCGGTCATCACGCATCCGGCGGCGATCTGCAGGAGGCCGGAGACGGTCTGGCCCGGACCGGGCAGGAGCGCCCCGGGATCGAACCGGACCCGCCGCCTGACCCGCTCCGGCCCCGTCCCCAGCACCGCCCAGATGCGGTCGCCGCTCCGCTCCGCGCTGTCCCTGCGCCGCAACGCCAGGAACACCGCCAGCCCGCCCGGGGCCTGCGGCCAGGTCTGCACCGCGCCCACCAGCGCCCCGTCCAGGGTGCCCGCCCGGATGCGCCGGATTGCGGCGGCCAGGGCCCGGTTGCCGCCCAGCTCATCGCCGTGGAGCGCGCCGCCCTTGCCCAGGAAGCCGAACCGGTGCTGGAGCACCCTGCCCAGCAGCGCCAGGCCGCCCCGCGGAACCGGTTCCAGCGCGAGGAAGACGCCGGAGCGGTCCGCAACCCAGGCCCCGGCGCCCGCATGGGCTTCGTCCGCCGCCGCCAGGGCCAGCAGGCTCGGATCCTGGTCCCGGTCGCGCTGGAGCTGCGGCGGGGTCTGCCCGCGGGACAGCCGGTCGATGAATCCGGCCGAGCCGTCCAGGCCCAGGCCATAAATGCCGACCCCGACCACGGCGGCTTCGGCCAGCCGTGCGCCCGGCGGGTTCATGCCGCACCCTCCCGTCCGCGGCCGGGCCAGCCCTCCATGCAACCACCGCTCACAGCCATACCACCCCTGAAACGGGTATGGGTAAAGTAAGTTATAATTAATTAATTGTCAACAGGCGGATTCCCTCCAAGGCGAAGGCCTGAGAGCATGAAGCGAAAGGAGTCCCCATGATCGAGGAACTGAAGACCGTACTGCTCAAGGACGTGGCCTCCCTCCGGCGGGAAGTGGAGCAGTATCCCGACGACGCCTCCCTCTGGCGGCCGCTGCCGGGCATCGCCAACCCCGGCGGCAACCTCGCCCTGCACCTGGCCGGCAACCTGCAGGCTTTGATCGGCGCGCAACTGGGCCATACCGGCTACGTGCGCGACCGCGACGGCGAGTTCGCCGCCCGGGGCCTGCCCAGGGCGCGGGTGCTGCAGGAGATCGACGCGGCGGCCAAGGCGGTGGAGACCGGCCTATCGGCGCTGGACCCGGCCACCCTGGACCACGAGTTCCCGCTGCCCATGGGCGGCAAGCGCATGTCCACCGGCCTGTTCCTGCTCAACCTGTGCTCCCACCTGGCCTATCACCTGGGGCAGGTCGACTACCACAGGAGAATGATCTAGCCCTCCGCTGGCACTTCCTTGCGCCGGCCCTTGGCCTGGGGCCGCACCATCAGGCGCTGGGAATCGGGCGGGTTGGGCAGGTCGGTCAGGGAGATGGGCGAAATGTGGTAGTCGCCCACCACCTTCCAGGCCCGGGCCTGCTTGGGCAGGCGCTCCGGCTGCATGACCTCCCAGCCCTGGGCGTAGGAAACGAAAGAGGGCATCACCATGGCGAAGCCGGTGTACAGGAAGGCGGGATAGCGGATCCAGCCCTCGGAGCTGTCGGGGCCCGCCAGGGGCAGGGCGAACAGCGGGTGCAGCCCGCCGTTGATCCAGAACCCGGTGGGGGGATCATGCCTGGGGTAGACGAAGATGCGCCGGCGGTGCATGAGGGTGTTGGAGCCGACCCGGTACGAATCCAGCGGCTGGATCCCGGTGTTCTCCAGGGAGGGCCCCCAGGCCCGCTCGGGATGGCCCACCACCTGGATCACTTCCCGGCCGTGGCCCTGGAGCTTCTGGAACAGGGCCCTCAACTCTTCCCCTTCCTCGTCCTCCAGGTGCCCCTGGTTCGGCTTGATATCGCCCAGCAGCACCACCCGCTTGGGCTTGAAATCATCCAGCAGGCCGAGCAGGCGCTCCCAGATCTCATGGTGCTGGCCGCTGGGCACCGGCTCTGGCCGCTTGCGCCGGGCCGCGCCCAGGCCCAGGAACAGGTCGGCAATGACCAGCGTTTCCTGCCGTGGCAGCAGGATCGCGCGCCGGCTGTCGAGAATCACGTCTTCGGAGAACTTGATCTGCATGGCTTCAGGATTCCAATCCTTTCCATTGGAACATGAGTACCGTCCGGGCCCCAACCATCGCTTGAATACTCCATCACAGCAAGGGATGCTTAGGGCTTGTCTCCAGAGGAGGGGTGGGTTTGGGTTCAGATGGGTTCATGGCGCTTATGAGTTTCGCGGCAGGGTGCTGCGGCGGCATTCTTTCCGGCCTATTCGGCATCGGCGGCGGGGTCGTGCTGATTCCCCTGCTGGGCCTGCTGCTCGGCCTGAACCAGCACCAGGCCCAGGGCGTGGCCCTGGCCGCCATGCTGCTGCCCAACGGGCTTCCGGCCGTGATCTACATGCGCCGGCACGGGGTCATCATCCACTGGCCGCTGGTGCTGATGATGACCGCGGCCTTCCTGCCCGCCGTCTGGGTGGGCGCGGGGGTGGCCAACCTGATCCCGGAGACGCCGCTCCGGCTGGGCTTCGCCTGCATCCTGGCGCTGCTGGCGGCGCAAACTTTTCTGCATAAGGCCCGGCCGTCTGATTCACGGCCCAGCGCCGCCCCGGTCGCCTTCGGCGTGGCCTGGCTGCCCGGACTGGCCATCGGCCTGGCCGGGGGATTGGCCTCCGGGCTGCTCGGCATCGGCGGCGGCATCCTCATGATTCCGCTGATGGTCTGGCTGGTGCGCATCCCCCAGCACGAGGCCCAGAGCACCAGCCTGGTGCTCATGCTGGCCCCCATCGGCCTGCCGGGGGTGTGGGTGTACGCCCGCAGCGGGGCCGGCTTGCCCTGGCTGGCCCTGGCCGGCGTGGCGCTGGGGTTCATGGCCGGCGCCTTCGGCGGCGCCCGGCTCGCCATGCGGACCCGCGCTCCGCGCCTGCGCCAGGGGTTCGCCGTCCTGATGCTGGGCATGGCCCTGCTGCTCTTTCTGAAGACCAGTTAGGCTATGCTTGGCTCGGAGGTTGCCGTGCCGCTGGATGCTCCCGCCCCGCTTTACCAGGGTGAACGCCTGAGGGATCTCATCCTGTGCTACGCGGGTCCCTGGGCCTTCGTTCCCTACCTGCGCTGCCGCGAGGACGAGGAACTGCACTGGCATGCCCGTCAGGGGGTGCTGCTGGCCTTCGCGGAGGTGGCGGTCGGCCTGGCCCTGCTGATCATGGGGCTGTTCCCGATGCTCGGCCTGCTCACGGTGCGCTTCCTGCTGCCCATCTGGCTCCTGTGGTGCCTGAGCATGTCGGTCACCACGGTGCTCCAGGCCTGCAAGGGCAAGCGCCACCGCATCCCGGTGATCAGCGGACTGATGGACTACCTCTAGGATTCATTCGTGTCCCGGTTCCTGGCGTTCAGGATCAGCATGGCGTCGCCGTAGCTGAAGAAGCGATAGCGTTCCCGGATCGCCTCGGCATAGGCCGCCTGGGCGAACGCCAGCCCCATCAGGGTCGAGACCAGCACGAACAGGGTGCTCTCGGGCAGATGGAAGTTGGTGAGCAGCAGGTCGGCGGTGCGCAGCCGGTAGCCGGGCTTGATGAACAGCCGGGTCGAGCCGCCGCGCTTCAGGGTCGCGCCGTCCCAGGCGGCCTCCAGGGTCCGCAGGCTGGTGGTGCCCACGGCCATCAGGGGGCGGGTGCGCCGGGCCAGGACCGGCTCCAGGGCGGCGGCCACGGTCTCGGGGATCTCGTAGCGCTCCTCGTGCATCACGTGGTCCTCGAGGTCCTCGGCGGTCATGGGCCGGAAGGTGCCCAGGCCCACGTGCAGCCGGATCGGGTGCCAGAGGCAGCCATGCTGTTTCAGGCCGTCGATGAGCTGGTCGGTGAAGTGCAGGCCGGCGGTGGGGGCGGCCACGGCCTCGCCCGCGTCGGCCCGGAACACGGTCTGGTAGCGCCCTTCGTCCTCCTCGCCGGCGGGATGGGTGATATAGGGCGGCAGGGGCATCCGGCCGATGCGGTCGACCGCGTCCCAGTCCAGGTCGCCGTCCCGGCCCAGCACCCGGACCCGGCGCAGGCCCTCCTCCAGCTCCGCCTCCACCTGCAGTTCGGCCAGCACCTGGCCGGTGTCCGGCTCCACCACCTTAGCCCACTTGCCGGGCTTCAGCCGGGCGCCGGGGCGCACCAGGGCCTCGAACCGGCCCTCCGGCAGGGCCCTGAGCAGCAGGGCTTCGCCGCTGCCGCCGCCGGCCCGCTGGAGCAGCAGCCGGGCGTGCCGGACCTTGACGTCGTTGGGCACGCAGAGGGTGCCGGGCGGCACCAGTTCGGGCAGGTCGCGGATGGTCCGGTGACGGATGCTCCGGTCCAAGGGGTCCACCACCAGGAGCCGGGCACCATCCCGGACCGGGGCGGGGTGCTGGGCGATCAATTCCGGCGGCAATTCGAAGTGGAAAGCGGAACGTTTCATCAATCTCAATTCCTGAATTGCAGCTGGTAGAGCCGGTCGTATTCGCCCTTGCTGGCCAGCAGCGCTTCGTGCGGCCCCATCTCCACCACCTCGCCGCGGTTCAGGACGCAGATCCGGGTGGCCCGCTGGATGGTCGAGAGGCGGTGGGCGATCACCAGGGTGGTGCGGTCCTGCATGAGCACTTCCAGGGCCTCCTGGACCGCCCGCTCGCTTTCGGTGTCCAGGGCGCTGGTGGCCTCGTCGAGGATCAGGATGGGCGGATCCTGGAGCAGGGCCCGGGCGATGGCCAGGCGCTGGCGCTGGCCGCCCGACAGGGTGGAGCCGGTCTCCGCCAGGGGCGTGTCGTAGCCTTTGGGCAGGGCGATGATGAAGTCGTGGGCGTGGGCCTTGCGGGCGGCCGCTTCCACCGCCGCGCGCTCGGCCGGCTTGCCGTAGGCGATGTTGTCATGGATGGAATCCATGAACAGGAGCGTCTCCTGGGTGACGATGCCGATGCGCAGCCGCAGTTCGTGCGGATCGAACTCGCGCAGGTCGATGCCGTCCAGGGTCACCCGCCCTTCGGTGGGGTCGAAGAAGCGCGGCACCAGGTTCACCAGGGTGGTCTTGCCGCCGCCGGAGCCGCCGACCAGGGCCACGGTCTCGCCCTTGTGCACTTCCAGGTTGATGTCCTTCAGCACTTCGTTCCTGCCCTTGCGGCCGTCGTAGGCGAAGTGCACGCCCTCGAAGGCCAGCCGCTCGGGCTGAGCCGGCACCGGCACCGGCACGGCCGCGATGGGCATCAGGGACTGCCGGTCCAGGACGCTGTAGATCCGGTCGAGGCTGGCCTGGGCCACCTGGACTTCGCTGTTGAGCTTGGTCAGCCGGCGGATCGGGTCGTAGAAGGCGTAGACGGCGATGATGTAGGTGAAGAAGCCCGGCCCGGACATGCTGCCGTGGCGGATGCTGACCGCGGCGTAGATGAGCAGGCCGGCCAGCAGCAGGCCGCCCACCAGCTCCATGATCGGATGGGCGACCGCCTGGGCCCGGGCCGATTTCATCATCAGCCGGAACAGCTCCTCGTTCTGCTGGTGGAAGCGCTCCTCCTCGAAGGGCTCCCGGGCGAAGCCCAGGACCACCCGGATGTTGCTGAACACCTCCTTGAGCCGCTGCAGCAGCCGGGAGGAGGCCTCCATGTTGCGGTGGTTGATCTTGCGGATGCGCTGGCTGAGCTTCTTGATGGGCAGCACCACCAGCGGCCCGGCGATGAACAGGGTCAGGGACAGGCGCCAGTTCATGAACAGGATGGTGCCCAGCATGGCCAGGGCCATGGTCAGCTCCCGGACCGCGTCGGCGAACTGGTTGGAGGCGATGCCCTGGACCGCGCTCACATCGGAAATGCAGCGCTGCAGCAGCTCGCCCACCGGATGCCGCTGGAAGTAGGCCGGCTCCTGGCGCAGCAGATGGCCGAACAGCCGCTCGCGCAAAGTCTGGGTGGCCTTGATCCCGGAGCGGACCATGAGCAGGGTGCCGCTGTAGGTGAGCAGGCCCTTCAGCACGAAGATCAGCACCAGCACGGTGGGAATGAGGAAGGTGTCCTGGCGCATCCGGGAGATCGACGGCAGGTGGGCCACCAGCCACAGCTTGGCCTGCACCGCCACGCCGGTGTCGTTGCCCGAGCCCATGGCCAGGCTGTCCGAAAAGACGAAGCGGAGCAGGCCGATCAGCAGGCCCTGGCAGGCCCCGGCCAGGGTGAGCAGCAGGCTGCCGCCGATGATGAGCGGCAGGAAACGTTTCAGGTGTTCGCGGAAGAACCGGAGAAAGGACGACATTGATCCAGCTTAACCGCTCGGTTAGTGCAGGGGCAGGGGCGCCTGGCCCAGCTTGGCCATGGCCACGTCCACCTGCTCCTGGGTCAGCTGGCAGCGCAGGCCGATGCGCGTGCTTTCCTGGAGGATCTCCGGCGCCTGCTGGGGCGCGCCGGGCATGGCGGTGGCGGCGGCCAGGAAGCGCTGCAGCCAGGGCGCCACCTGCTGGATCGCCTCCGCGGTGCCGGCCAGGGACAGTTCGAACCCGTTCTGCCCATCCGCGGCGGTACCCGGAGTCACCCCCCAGGCCAGGGCTTCGATGCCCCTGGGCAGGTTCCAGCTGGCCGACGGCCGGATGAAGCCCTGGATGGCAGCCCCCGGGCTGATCCAGCCGGCCGAGGCGGCCAGGGCGGCCTGGCTGGCGCCGGCGCCCAGGCCGGCCAGGGCGGCCTGGTCGCCCAGCCAGACCCGGCCTTCACCGTCGGCCAAGGCGCGGATGTGGTGGGGGCCGAGATCCAGGATCACGAACACCGGACGCTCCGGGTTGGCGGCCGGCCCGCCCTCCACCGGGAAGCCGTCGGCGATGGCCGCCTGCAGTCCCGCGGGATCCCGGAAGCCGTTCAGCTGGATGACCTCCTGCCCCGCCTTGCCCAGGTAGACGGAAAGCCGGCCGCTGGCGTCCAGGTTGATCCGGGCCCGCATCAGGAGCAGATCCAGCGAGCGCCCGGCCATGGGATAGGGCTCCAGGAGGGCGCGCAGGCGCGGCTGTTCCATGCCCCAGTCGGCCCGGAAGGAAACCGCCGCCATCGCCGCGGCGGGCGCGTTGCGCACCCAGTCCGGCGCCTGGCGCCTGGCTTCGCAGCCCAGCAGGGCCAGGCACAGCAGCAGCGCGCGGGGGGCGATCAGCATCTCAGTTCAGGTGCCGGAGCGGCGCGGGCAGATGGGGGCTGCGCAGCAGCTCCTGCTGTTCGCTCTCCGACAGCAGCCCCCAGATCCGGCTGGAGGCCTGGCGCGGGGTCTTGGGGTTGAGCAGCAGTTCGGACATGACGGCGGGATGGGCCATGAGCACCGGATGGGCCGCCATGAGTTCCAGGATGTCCCTGGGGGTCTGCTTGTTGCGCGCCAGGCGCAGGAGGATGCCGGGGTCCACCTGGCGGTCGGCGACCAGCTGGTGCAGCGTCTCCTGGTCGTTCAGGATCTCCTGGGTGAGGTGGCGCAGCAGTTCGCCGCCGCTGGCGCGCAGGGCCAGGATGCGCTGCGGCACCGGCATCTCCCGGTAGGCCTCGCGCAGCATGTCCAGGGCCGCCTGCTTGACCTCCAGGTGCGGGAGGCGCTGGTCGCGCAGGATGTCCAGCAGGATCCGGGGCAGCTTGAGGCCCTGCAGCAGGCCCAGCGCGGTCCGGGCGCCCAGGTGGACGTTGTGGATCAGCGCTTCGCACACCCTGGGGAAGGTCCGCCAGACGCGGTGGTGCGCCACCTTCTCGGCCTGGGGCCCGTCCAGGTTGGGAATGACGGCGATCAGCTCCTGGGCCTTGAGCCCGGGGTTCTCGAGCACCACGTTGAACACCTCGGGATCCGCGTCGCGCAGGGCGGCGATCAGCTGGTCCGGCTGGGTGGCCTGGTTGGCCATGTACACGCGTTCCTTCAGGGAGACCCAGCGCCCCTCGCTCTGGTTGGCGGAAACGCCGCTGGCCTGGTTGGCCCGCCGGCGCTGCAGCCGGTCGAAGAAGATCTTGATCACCCGCAGCATGTTGGGCGCCCGGCGCTTGGCCCAGAGGGTCAAGTACTGGTACTCGGATTCGTCCAGCTGGGTGAACAGGCAGACGACGCGGTGCAGGGCGGGCCCCTTCTGGACGCCCTGTTCCAGCAGCGCCACCAGATCCCGGGAATGGGCCACCTTCCTGGCGATCGCCCCGGGGCAATGGGGCGAGGCGTAGATGGCCTCGCGCAGGGGCTCGCGGAAGTACCACCGGGCTTCGGCGTAGGTCTCCTCGAACAGTTCCGGCACCGTGCAGTGGGGAAAGGCGGGCAGCAGGACCCCTTCGGACAGGGCGGGATTGCGCAGCGCGGCGGCCCTGATGTCCGGGTCCGGATCCAGCAGGAAGCCCTGCAGGTCTTCCAGGATCGGCGTGGTCTCGGCCCTGACCAGCAGGTCCTGCTTGGACAGGCGGAACGGCTGCCGCCTCGGCTCCGGGCTTCTGGGCAGGGCGGTGAGCGCCTCCCAGTCCTGTTCGCCGGCGGGCAGGGGCGGCAGCTCCAGGGTCAGCCCCGAGGCATTGACCGAGCGGGCCAGCTGCTTGGCCTGCTGCTTGACGATGGCCCGGAGTTCCAGGGGCAGCTGCTGGTAGAGGGCCTTGACGGTTTCGGCGCGCTCCTCCTTCTCATCGGCGGGGGCCCGGTCCAGGTCGCGCATCAGGTCGAACAGGGAGACCGCCAGCTCGAGGTCCCGGCGCAACAGCTCCGGGGTGGCTTCGTTCTCGGCCAGGGCCTGGAGCACCGGGCCGTGCACCAGCCAGTGGGGCGTCCTGGCGATGAGGGTCAGCAGCCTTGGGGCGGCGAGGGTGCGGGCCAGGCTCTCCACCAGCAGCAGCTGGCCTTCGGTCGGCACCTGGGGCCGGAGCAGCGCGAGGTTCCTGAAATGGTTCCGTTCCGCCTCCGGAAGCTGGGCCATGAACGCAACTTCATCAGCCACCGCCCCCCTCCTCAGATGGTTGCTGGATTCATGGAACCAAGCAGATCCGAGTTGTGCACGAGCTGGAGCGCATCCATGGCCACCCCCTGCAGCCCGGGAACGTCCTGGGCCAGCTTCAGGTGCGCCATGGAGAGGATGCTGCCCCCCATGAACAGGGGCACATGGGCGCTGAGGCCGAGCATCCGGGCGGTCGCGAAATCGGGGGCGGCATCGGGACCGACAGGGATGTCGGTGAACAGGATGCGCTTGAAGCCGTGGTCCCGGATCCGCTGGCCGGCGGAGGCGGGCTTCAGCGGGGCCGGCTCGCGCCAGCCCGAGGACTGGATCTCCCCGCCCCGGGCGTCCACCCCGGCGGTCAACTGGTCCCGGAAGCGCGCCAGCAGCTGGTCGACGATCAGCGGTGAGCGCTGGATCAGGGTGCCCACCACGATCCAGGTGGCCCCGTGGTCGATGAAGAACTGGGCCTGGTCGGAGCTGCGGATGCCCCCGCCCACCTGGATGCACACCTTGGTGTTGCCCTTGCGGAACCGGTGCATGATGCCGGCGATCAGCTCGCGGTTGTTGCCGCAGCCCGCGGCGGCGTCCACGTCCACCAGGGCGAGCCGGTGCCAGCCCCGGTCCACCAGCGTTTCCAGCAGCTCGTTGGGCTTGCAAGGGCTGTTGCCATCCCCGCACATGGGGATCGCCAATCCGTTCTGGAGGTTCAGGGTGGGGAGCAGCTTCAAGGCGTATACCTTTCCCTCGGGGGATTCAGCGATGTTACCCCATCCCGGCATTATAGGACAGTGTTAGAGACAGCGCAGCAGGGCGCGCGCGGCCTCGGTCTGGGCCCGCTTCAGGGTGCTGGCGGTGGCGCTGGCGGAGCGCTCGCCCAGGGTGACCTGGACGGTGAAGCTGGGGGCGTGGTCCGGGCCCGAGCGCTGCTCCAGCCGGTAGACCGGCGGCGGCAGGGCCATGGCCGCGGCCCGCTCCTGGAGGGTGGTCTTGCTGTCCTTGGCCTCCCAGATGCCCAGGTAGGCCTCCTGGACTTCCGCCAGGAACCGGCGCTCGATGATGGCCCGCACCGTGCCCAGCGCATCCCCGCCCTGGGCCTGGACATCCAGGAACACCGCGGCCAGCAGCGCCTCCACCGAATCCGCCAGGGGGTTGCGCTGGTCCACCGCCCCGGGCTTGCGGGGCGAGCGCGGCCCGCGCCCCAGCTCGATGCCCAGATCCCGGGCCCACTGGTGCAGCGCATCGGTGCAGACCAGCAGCCCCCTCAGCTTGGACAGGGCCCCCTCGGCCCACTGCGGGTGCTCCCGGTAGACCAGGAGCGAAACGCACAGGTGCAGCACCGAGTCGCCCAGGAATTCCAGCCGCTGGTTGTCCACCGGCAGCCCGGCCGAAGGCGGCGTCAGGGCGGTCCGCAGCAGGCCGGCATCCCGGAACCGGTAGCCGAGACCCTCTTCCAGGGGGGTTGGGGCGCTGGTCTGGGGTGGCGGCAAGGGGTCTCCCGGTCGAAGTCGTGCTTCCAGCCATCATAGCGCGGCCGATTTGACCCATTTCGGCCACAATGTGATCCATTGGAGGGCGCGATGACCATCCCCTTTGATGCCGAGGCGCCGCTGGCAGAGACCCTGCGCGCGGCCACGGAGCATCACATGGCGGGCCGGCTGGAAGAGGCCTGCGCCGGCTATGGCCAGGTCCTGGCGCTGTGCCCGGACCATGGCGTCACCCTGCACCGCTGCGGCATCCTGTTCCTGCAGACGGGCCGGTTCGAAGCGGCCCGGGAGCTGCTGGCGCGCGCCGTGGCCCTGGACCCCGCCACCTGGTGGTCGCTGTGCAGCCTGGGCCAAGCCCTGGCGGCCCTGGGCCGGCACCCGGAGGCCGCCGACGCGTTCCGCCGGGCCGCGGCCCTCAGCCCGGACTGCCTGGAGGCCTGGCTGGGCCTCGGGGCCTCCTGCCGGACCCTGGGCCTGGGCCAGGAGGCGATCGACGCCTACCTCCAGGCCACGCGCCTGAAGCCCGACCACGCCGAGGCCCAGAACGACCTGGGCATCGTGCTGCAGGACGCCGGGCGGCTCCAGGAAGCGGTCGCCGCCTTCCGCCGGGCGGCGGACGACGATTTCCCCCTGGCCCACAGCAACCTGGGCAACGCCCTGTTGCTGGGCCGCCAGGTGGAGCCGGCCCTGGCCGTGCTGAAGCAGGCGGTCGCCCGCTGGCCGGACTTCGCCGAGGCCTGGTACAACCTGGGCAACGCCGCCGTCGCCTGCCAACGGCTGGCCCAGGCCACCCTGGCCTACCGCCGGGTTCTGGCCCTGGCCCCAGGCCACCTGGCCGCCTGGAACAACCTGGGCAACGCGCTCCAGGCCCTGGGCCAGCACGAGGCGGCCCTGGACGCCTATCTGGCCGCCCTGCGCGTCGACCCGGACTTCATGGACGCCGCCAACAACGCCAGCCAGGCAGCAAGGGCCCTGGGCCGGATGGACCAGGCCGTCCAACTGCTGCGCGACGCCATCGCCCGGCGCCCGAACTTCGCCGTCTCCCACTGCAACCTGGGCAACCTGCTCAAGGACATCGGCCACATGGACGAAGCCATCCGCAGCTTCCGCCGGGCCCTGGAACTGGACCCGGGCGACCGCGTCACCCGCAGCAACCTGGCCTACGCGGTCTGCTTCCAGCCGGGCTGCACGTCCGAAGCGATCCTCCGGGAGAACCTGGATTGGGACCGGGCCTACCCGCAGCCGGCCCCGGCCGCCCATGGCAACGACCCCGACCCCGGGCGCCGGCTGCGCATCGGCTATGTCTCGCCGGATTTCCGGGAGCACTGCCAGTCGCTGTTCACCCTGCCCCTGCTCTCCCACCACGATCACGGCCGGTTCGAGATCGTCTGCTACGCCAAGGTCCCCAGGCCGGACCCCATCACCCTGCGGATCAAGGCCCACACCGACCTCTGGCGCGACACCAGCGCCCTCACCGACGCGGAAGTGGCCGGCCTGGTCCGGGCCGACCGGATCGATATCCTGGTGGACCTGACCATGCACATGTCCAACGGCCGTCCGGGGCTGTTCACCCGCAAGCCCGCCCCGGTCCAGGCCGCCTGGCTCGCCTATCCCGGCACCAGCGGCCTGGCGGCCATGGACTACCGGCTCACCGATCCGTACCTCGACCCTCCCGGGGAACACGACGCCTGGTACTCGGAGACCTCCATCCGCCTGCGTGACACCTTCTGGTGCTACGACCCGCTCACGGCGGACCCCCGGCCCGGCCCGCTGCCGGCCCTGGCCAACGGCTACGTCACCTTCGGCTCCCTGAACAACTTCTGCAAGGTCAATCCCGCGGTGCTCGCCCTGTGGGCCCGGGTGCTGAACGCGGTGGCCGGTTCCCGGCTGCTGCTCCTGGCCCAGCCCGGAAGCCATCGGCAATGGGTGCTGGACCAGCTGGGCGCCGCCGGGGTCGCGCCCGGACGGATCGAATTCGCCGCGTTCCGGCCCCGGCTGGACTACCTGGCCCTGCACCGGCAGGTGGACCTGGGGCTGGACACCTTCCCCTACAACGGCCACACCACCAGCCTGGACGCCTTCTGGATGGGCGTGCCGGTGGTCACCCGGCTGGGCGATACCGTGGTGGGCCGGGCCGGCTGGAGCCAGCTGTGCAACCTGGATCTCCGGGATCTGGCGGCCGACTCCGACCCGGCCTTCGTGCGCATCGCCACCAGGCTGGCCGGGGACCTGCCGGCACTAGCCGAACTGCGCGCCGGCCTGCGCGCGCGCATGGAGGCCTCTCCCCTCATGGACGGTGCCCGCTTCACCCGCAGTATGGAATCGGCCTACCGGAAGATGTGGGAGCATTGGTGCGCGCACCAAGTTATATAATATTGTTATAGTAATTTTTCATTACGATGACCCAGGAGCCATGGTGACCCAAGCAACCCAGTCGAACCACCTGCCGACCCTGCTCGCCGCCCTGCGGCAGAAGGAGCTGGACGGCGAACTGGTGCTGGAACAGAACGACGGCACCCGCCACATGCACTGGCAGCGGGGTGAACTGGTCTACCTGCAGAGCGACGCCGCCGGCGAGCAGTTCGGCAACTACCTGCTCCGGCAGGGCATTCTCGATTTCGCGGCGCTCAACCAGCTGCTGGCCAGCGAGGATCGCTCCCGGCTGGGCGACAAGGTGGTCCAGACCGGCATGATGACCCTCGAGGAGCGCGATAGCCACCTGCGCCAGCTTCAGGAACAGGTCATGATCAATGCCCTCGAACACCCCATCCTCCAGCTGACCTGGCGCCCGGAAGCCAGCCAGGCGAAGTTGAGCGAAGACCTGCACCTGAAGCTCGACCACCGGCATTTCATCTGGAACACCTTCCTGGAGGCGCACAACCTCGAGCCGACCTTCGCCCTCCTGCAGCTCCGGTCCGAATGGAAATGGGAAGGCATCCCGGGCCTGCTGGACGCCGTCTCCGACCTGCCGCTCAATCCCGCCACCGCCTATGCCCTGTCGTTCCTGGGCTCCGAGCCGATCGGCTTCGACACCTTCCTTTCCCTCAGTGGCCTGCACGAGGACGACGCGGCGCGGATCTTTCTCATCCTGTGGGCGGTCGGCGCGCTGACCCTGACCCAGGGCGAGCTGCCGGAGCTGACCTTGGCGCCCATCGCGCCGGTAGCGCCGCCCCCGGAGCCTCCGGCCCCGATCCCGGTGCCGGTGCCGGTCCCCGCCGCAGCGCCGCCGGCCCCGGCGCCCGTGCCGCCGCCCCCGCCCCCGGAACCCGAGCCTGCGTCGACCCCGGTGATCGAACTGGACCCCGACCGCACGTTCGTCCATCCGGACTTCCCCGAATTCATCGAAGTGGAGCAGGAAGCCGAACCCGTCCCCGAAGCCGTGGGCAACCTGACCCCCCTGGAACGGGCCCGCAGCCTGCACCGCAAGGCCAAGTCCCTCCACCTGCAGGAGCGCATCGGCGAGGCCATCCACTGCCTGGAGCTGTCGGTCCAGCTGGATCCGGGCTCCGACCACGCCTATGCGGTGTGGCTGCTGCTGGGCAACCTGCGGATGTCCAACCCGGCCTGGTCGACCCGCTCCATCAACGCCCTCCAGGCCGCCGCCCGGATCCAGCCCAAGGCCGCCGAGCCCTGGGTCGGCATGGGCGTGGTCTACTACCGCAAGGGCTTCCGCACCAACGCCGTGGCCTGCTTCCACAAGGCCCTTGAGCTCGATCCGTCCGTGCCCATCCCGCCGGAGGTGGACTACCGGGATCTGGAGGCCGATCTGCCGCCGGAGCCGCCCCCGCCCCCGCCGAAATCCCTGTTCAGCCGCTTCAAGTCGGTACTTGGGGGCACCGACAAAAGCTAGAATTGGGGCATGACGATTTCCCTCGCAATGATCGTGAAGAACGAAGCAGGCGCCATCGGCCACTGCCTGCAGTCGGTGCGCGGGCTGGTGGACGATATCGTCCTGGTGGACACCGGCTCCACCGACGCCACCGTGGCGATCGCGCGGCAGGAAGGCGCCAGGATATTCCATTTCCCCTGGGTCGACGATTTCGCGGCCGCCCGCAACGAGAGCCTGGGCCACTGCACGGGCGATTGGATCCTTGTCCTTGATGCGGACGAGGCCATCGACCCGCTGGACCACCCGCTGATCCGCGAAGCCTGCCAGGTCGCCACAGCCCAGGCCTACCACCTCACCCTTCGCAACTACAATACTTCCGGCAGGTTCTACATCCAGGATGCCATGGCGCGGAAGAACACGTCGAGCTACCGGGAGGGCCGTGAGTATCCCTTCTACGTTGACTTCCTGGGACTTCGGCTCTGCCGCCGCAGTCCAGGCCTGGCCTTCACCGGCCGGATCCACGAACTGCTCGACCCTTATTTCAATTCCCGGACCATTCCCATCCTGAGCCTCCCCGGGGCCGTCATTCATCATTTCGGGAAATTGAATGATGGCCGCGAGAAGGTGAAAGCCCGGTTCTATCTCGATCTGGCCCAGAGGGACCTGCAAACCGACCCCGGCAATTCCCAGTTCCATTTCAACGTCGTGCAGCAGGGTCTGCAGGTGCAGGACTGGCCGGTCGTGCTCGAATCGGCGGAAGCCTACCAGAGGCTCCGTCCGGTGGTGCCCTCGCTGATCCACTTCGGCGCGGGCTTGGCCCTGCTGAGGATGGGGCGTCAGCAGGAGGCCCTGCCGTATTTCGACCGGATCGTGCAGACCCACCCCGGCCATGCCCTGGCCCTGGCCCACCGGGGGATCGCGCTGGCGGCCCTTGGCCGCGAAGCCGAAGCGGAGCAATCCTTCAAAAAGGCCATCCAGGTCAACCCCGGATATACCCTTCCCTATGTGAGCTACGGCGATCTGGCCTTCAGCCAGGGCAGGATCGAGGTGGCCAGGGCCGTCCTTCACCAAGGGGTGGCCAACTGTCCTTCGGACCCGCTCATGCTGGGCGGCCTCCTGCTCTTCGACCTGCGCATCAACGATATGGAGCAGGCCATGGTCGACGCCCGGCGGGCGCTCGAAGCGCTGCCCGGGGAGGGCGGCGGGCTTTGGCACCGGCTTTCGGCACTCTCGGAATACCGGGCGGGCCGCGTGCTCGAAGCCATCACCATTCTGGAGCGCGGCATGGCCCTGTTCCCGGAAAACGCGGCGCTCAGAAGCATGCGCGACGATTTCTCAGCGCAGGCAGGCTAGCGCAGGAACGGCGTGCATCCGCAGGCCGTGGCCATGGAGCCGAGCAGGCGGGTTCCGCCCACGAAGCCGCCGCAAAGCTGCAACAGAGCCGCCATGGAACCCAGGTCCAGAACCCCGGCGAGATTCGCTGCACGCTCCCCCCGCGGGCCCAGGACCGCCTCCAGCTTCCGGTAGGTGCTGCTCTGGCCGCTCAGGCCGACGAAGGTCCAGCCGTCCGCGTCCGCTTCGGCAAGGGCGGCCTGGAAGGCGGGATCCTCCAGCCCGGCGGGGTCGTCCACCAGCACCGCCAGGGTGCGCCCCGGGTCCCACCCCTGCAGGGCCAGCAGTTCCCCGGCCTCCTGCCGCGCCGCCTGGGCGGGCCAGAGGGCGGGAGCGGCCGGCGCCAGGCCGAGCGCCTCGAACATCGCCGCGCCCCGCGGCACCAGGCGGGTGTAGGCGCCGTTGGCGAACTTGACGGTGCGCTCGTCCTGGCCGCGCATGGGCAGTTCGAAGGCCAGGGCGCCGGCGGGCAGGGCCGCGTTCACCAGGTCGTCGCCCTGGACGCCGCGCTCCGGGTCCAGGTTCACCATCAGCTCGGGCGCGAAGCCGGCCAGTTCCTGGGCCACAGCCTCCCGGTAGACCTCGTCCGCCGCGTAGCGCCTGGGGTCCACCGGCCGGACCTCGAACCCGTCCAGCAGCACCGCGCCTTCGGGCACGGTGAGGATCCGGATCAGCTCGGCTCCGCCCAGGGCGCGCAGCGCCGCCAGCAGGCCGGCTCCGGCATAGATGTCGCCCAGGCCGCCCAGGGCCAGCACGGCGATGCGCCGCGCGCCGCGTGCCACCAGGGGCAGATCGGCCAGGCAGAGCCCGGCCGGTTCCAGGGACGGCATCGGCAGGCGGCCGCCGTACATGTGCTGGAAGGCCAGGTCCACCGCGGCGATGCGCACCGGCGAGAACCCGGCCCGCTGCAGAAGGGGGACCGCCTCCCGCCATGCGGCCTCGCTGGGTGCGTGCTGGCGCAGCCCGGGCAGGATGGTGTTGTGGTGGTTGCGCCCGAGGATCCGGCAGAAGGCGTCGCGCAGTTCCGGATCGTCGCCCAGCTGCCGGTCGGCGAGGTAGGCCCACCACCGGAGGTCGTGCATCCAGCTGTTGAAGAGGTTGCCGTAGGAGAAATTGTCCGCGTGCATGCCGCTGATCCGGTTGCGCACCAGCACTTCCGGGATGTAATGCAGCTGCGTGGGCTGACGCAGGAACTGGAGCATGCCCCAGACCTGCAGGTAGCCGAAGTCGAACCCGCCCTCGAGGGCCTGCGGGTCCAGGGGGAAGCGGTCCCGGCGCACGATGGCGACGCTGATGAAGGCGAACACCGCCGCGTTGAAGGCGCAGGCATTGAAATAGCGCAGCAGATCCTCCCGGCCTGCGATGCGCCACACGGTGGGCGGGTTGGCGCCCAGCAGCCAGGGCAGCACGGTGACCGGCTTCAGGTCCAGGTCGCAGGCCTCGGCGAGGCACAGGCAGGCGTCCGCCCCGGCATCCAGCTCGCGCAGCACCCGGGCCACGGCCCCCGGCTGCCACACATCGTCGTCGCCCATGACCCAGACGAACTCGCCGAGGGCCTGTTGCAGGCAGCTCAGGTAGTTCCGGTCGAACCCCCGATTCTCCGGATGGCGGATCACCCGCAGCGCCGGGTGGGCGGCCGACATCCGCTCCAGCAGCTGCGCCGTGCCGTCGGTGGAGGCATTGTCGCAGACCAGGACCTCCACCGTCCCCGGCGCCTGCAGATCCGCCTCCCTGAGCCCGCTGGCCAGGGCCTCCTCGAGGAAGCGGGCTCGGTTGTAAGTGGGAATGCACAGGGACAGCCTGGGGGACATCGTCGACTCCACCTAGATCATAGCCACCAGCTCGGCCGCCACCCGCCGGATCACCGCGGGCCAATCGCCGCCCGCTTGCCGGAACAGCCTCATGGCCGGGTACCAGGGGGAATCGTCGCGCCCGGTGAGCCAGCGCCAGTCGGTGCGGTAATCCGGCAGCAGGACCCAGCAGGGAATACCCAGCGCGCCGGCCAGATGCGCCGCGGCCGTATCCACCGAGATGACCAGGTCCAGGCTGGCCATGATGGCGGCGGTGTCGGCGAAATCCGCCATCAGCGATCCCAGGTCGGTCAGCGCCATGCCCGGCGGCGGATGCTGGGCCTCCGCCTCGCCCGCGCCCTTCTGCAGGCTGACCAGGCGCGCGCCGCTCGCCGCCAGCGGCGCCAGCAGCTCCAGCGACGCCAGGGAACGGTCGCCGTCGCTTTCAAAGCCTGCGCTGCCCTTCCAGACCAGCCCCACCCGGAAACCCTCCGCCGGGATCCGGGAGCGCCAGGCCGCCACCAGGCCGGGGTCCGGATGCAGGTAGGGTATGGCGGCGGGAATGGTCTCCAGCCGGGTGCCGCAGCGCAAGGGCAGGCTCAGGGGCTGGGCCCAGAAATCCCAGCCGGCCACCGGCAGCGGCTCATCCAGGCCGAACACCTGGTCGATCCCGTCCAGGCCGCGGAACAGCCGCTTCAGGGCGGTGTGGCAGAGCACCCCGATCCTGCAGGCAAAGCGCTCCTTGAGCACCGCCGCGTAGCGGCAGAACTGGATCATGTCGCCGTGGCCAGCCTGGGCCACGATGAGCAGGGAGCGCCCCCGCAGGTCCTCGCCCTGCCAGCAGGGAAAGGTGAACCGGTCGGCGAAGGCCGACCCGGCCCTCGCCTCGCGCCCGCGCCAGCCTTCCTCGAACTGGCCCCGGCGCAGGAACAGGTAGCCGAGGTTGTAGTGGGCCCCCTTGAACTCCGGGTCCAGTTCCAGGGCCTTGCGGAAACAGGCCTCCGCCTCCGGCTCGCGCTTGCAGTCGGCCATCAGCACGCCCAGGTTGGTCCAGAGCGAGGCGGAATCCGGGTGGATCAGCAGGACCCGGCGGTAGACCGCCTCCGCTTCGGCGAACCGCTTCTGCCGCACCAGCAGGACGCCCAGGTTCCGGTGGGCGCCCAGGCATTGCGGATCCGCTTCCAGGGAACGCAGGTACCAGGTTTCCGCCGCGTCCAGGACCCCGGCTTGTTCCAGGGCCCAGGCCAGGTTCACCAGGGCCTCCACGAAGCCCGGACGGGCCGCGATGGCCGCCCGGAAACAGGCCTGGGCCCCGGCGTAGTCGCGCTTGCCCAGCAGGGCGTAGCCTTCCTCGAAGAGGGCGTCCGCATCGGCCCGGTTCCCGTCCACGCTACGATTTGGGCGGCTTGTAGCCCTTGAGCGCCCGCTTGCCCACGGTCATCAGGTGCAGTGCCTTCCTGATGGCTTCGCGATCAGCCAGCACCCCGACCAGCACCAGGTCCACCCGCCGGCCCAGGTAATGGCAGCGCTCGGTAATTTCGGCCCAGCTCTGGCCCCGTTCGGCCGATGCCATGGCCGCGTCGAACTGCTCCTGCCACGGTTTGAGGGTGCTGGCGGTCAGAACCCCCTCCTGGAGCATCCGCTCCATGGCGTCGAGGGCGAGGACGACATCCTGGTTGCTCATCCGACCATGAGGTCCAGAGAGGTGGCAGAGACCATGGGCTTATGGGCGACCAGGTTCATCCGATGGCGTTCTTCCCACATCGCGCGCATTTCGCCCATGTGCTCCAGGACCAGCTCCAGGCGCGCCGGCTGGTTCTTCCGGGCTCCGGCATACATCTCGTCCGTCCACCACTTGTAGATGCGGTCCAGGTTGGCGACCACTTCGCCGCCTTCCTTCCGGTTCAACCGCAAGGTCATCTCCAGAATGAAGTCCGACACCCGGTTCGCATAGCGGGCCTTGCTTGGGATGTCATTCACCTTCATGGCGGCCAACACCATGGCCAGGTATTTTTGGCCGCCTTCCAGCAGAATGGCCATGACCTGCTCCGGGCTTGCCGATTCCAGCCGCTGGGCAAGATATTGATTCGCAGCCTTGGGTCCGAGATATCCCTGCATGTGTTTCTCCTACTGAATCTATCGGTTGCCAAGCCACCGGCTTGAGCGTTTTTCCCATTTGGCGATCCCTACATGCAATGCGTGTACCTACGCTGGGTCGGCAAGATCCGCCACCATCCTGCGGATGACGCCGTCCCAGTCCCCCGGGGCGGATTGGCGGTAGAGGCGCATGGACGGATACCAGGGGCTGTCGTCCCGCCCCAGCATCCAGCGCCAATCCGGGGAAAAGGGCAGCAGGAGGAGGGTGGGGACGCCCAGGGCGCCGGCGAGATGGGCCAGGGCGGTGTCCACCGTGATGACCAGGTCCATGCCGCTCAGGGCACAGGCCGTGTCCGAGAAGTTGCTGAGACAGGGCTTGAGCGAAGCGAACGCCGGGAGCGCGGGGGCTTCGGCCGGCTCGACCTGGAAGCCGAAGAAGAACACGTTGACCAGTGCGGCCAGGGGCCGGAGCGCAGCCACCGGAATGGATCGGGCTTCATCATTCTTGTAGGCGGAATTACCCGACCAGGCCAGCCCGACCCGGTTGAAGCGATCGGCCGCCGCCAGGACCTGGGCGATCACCGCCCGGTTGGGCACCCGTTCCGGGATGTGCAGATAGGGGATCCCGGCAGGAATGGCATCCAGGCCCGTCTGCAACACGGCAGGCAGGGAGAGCAGCGGCAACTGCAGATCGAAGGGCGGGATAGGAGCCCCATGGGGGATGACCGCATCGATGCCCGGACAGGTCGCCACCAGGTCCGCCAGCGGGGCCTGGGCCTCCAGCAGGACCCTGCCGCCCAGGGCCTTCACCATGGGCGCGAAGCGCACGAACATCATGGTGTCGCCGAACCCCTGCTCATGGAAAAGCAGCAGGGTCTTGCCGGCAAAGGGTTCGCCCTGCCAGCGTGGCTGCGGGAAATCCCGTTTCGGCCCGACCAGCCTGGGCACCCGCCAGCGTGCTTCGAAGCCCTTCCAGCCCGCGGGCAGGTCGCCGAACAGCAGGCTCAGGTAGCCCAGCTCATACGCCACGTAGGCGCAGGATGGCTGGGCGCGCCGGCGGCGATCGATCTCCTCCCGGAATTCGGACCACAGCCCGAGGCGATGGAAGATCTGGCCAAGCAGCTGGTGGGCCCGGAGGCTGTCCGGATCCTGCTGGAGCATCTCCCCCAGCACGACCCGGGCTTCGTCGTAGGCGTGCTGCAGGATCAGACACTCGCCCAGGGCGCCGCGGGCATCATTGCGCGCCGGAGCCTGCGCCAGGATCTCCCGGAACAGGCCCTTCGCCTCGTCCAGGCGTCCCTGGCGCAGCAGCGTGCAGCCCGAGTTGACGCGGGCGGACAGGCAGGTCCGGTCGATCTGCAGGGCCTTGGCGCAGGCCTCCCCCGCCTCCTCCAGCCGGCCCAGCACCATCAGCAAGCCGCCGTAGTCGGCCCACCCTTCCGCGCTGCCGGGATCGGCATCCAGGTAGCGGCGATAGGCCTCCAGCGCCAATCCGTGCTGCCAGGAGCGGTCCAGTTCCCGGGCCGCCTCATGCATCTGCAACAGGTTCATTGCCGCCACCCCGATATCCCCAGTTACGAACGATGCCACCCGCTAGGACGAACTGCCCAGCGCGCCGCTGGCCGTCTTCAATTGCGCGACGGTGGCCTCCATGTTGGCGAATTGCAGTTGCAGCTCGCTCTGGATGTTGTTGAGGGTGCCCTGCTCGGTGGTGATCTGGGTGGCGAGACTCGTGTTCGCCGAACTGAGGGCCTGGAGCGTGTTCCAGATCGTCCCGGTGGCGGAGGTCAGGTTGGAGATGAGGTTCTGGGCCTGCTGTGCCACTCCGGTGGTGAGGGAGAGGGTCCCGCTGCCGGTGCCGGTCACTGTCAGCTCAATCCCCGACAGGGAGCCCAGGGAGGTGCCCGCGTTCGCGGCGGTGACGCCCCCGCCCTGGGTTCCGTTCACGGCGATGGCCGCACCGCCGTCAGCCGCCAGGGTCCCGGACCAGGCGCCGGTGTTGCCGTTGTAGCTGGTGATATTGAAGGCGACATTCTGGGCGGTGGTGGCGACGGAGCCCTGGAGGAAGTTCACCACGCCGTTGGTGGTGGTGCCGGTGAAGTCGAACACATTCCCGGCGGCCTGGGGGTCGCTGGTGAGGGCTGTGTCGAACGTGTTGGTGTCCAGCGACAGGGTTCCGTCCGAATTGGCGGTGATGCCCAGGTCGCCGACCGACCGGTAGGGGGCGGAGGCCGGCATCCCCGCCGGAATGCCGGCCATGACCGACTGGACCTGGGCCATCATGTTTTCCGCGGCCGCATTGTTCGACAACGGGGCCGGGACGACATTGCCGTTGGTATCCTTGGTGGCTTTCGTAGAGGTCGTGTAGTCGTTGATCAGCGTGTTGTACTTGCTGATCACGTCCTGCATCGAGGCCGTGATGGTGCTGGTGTCCTCGGCCACGGTGAGCGTGGTGGGAGCGGTTTCCCCCCCCTGCTGGAGGTTGAGCGTGAGGCCGGGCACCGCATCGGTCACGGTGTTGCTCTGGCGCGTGAGCTGGATGCCGTTGACGGTGAATACCGCATTGGTGGCGGCGGCCGACTGCAGGCCGCCGCTGGTGACGCTGGTCGGGGCGGTGAGGCTGTCCACCACGCCGGCCGCGATGCCGATGGTGTTGTTCGCGGTCGTCCCGTTGTTGTTGGTGACGTCCGCCAGGGTGACCACCCCTTTGGTGGTGCCCTGGCCGGTGGCGTTCGCCGTTACCACCAGCTGATAGGGCGTCGTTCCCGCGCCCGTGTTCACAATGGTGGCCGTCACGCCGGCGCCGCTGGCATTGATCGCGCTCGCCAGCCCGTTGAGGCTGTTGTTGCCGGAGTTCAAGGTGACCACCTTGGTCACCCCATTGGTGCCCTGGACCGCGAAGCTGGCGGAGGACCCCGAGGTGAAGATCTGCGAGCCGGGGCTGCCCGAAGGGTCCGCCACGGACAGGGTGGTGGTGGCGGCGCCCTGGGGCGGATTGGTGACCAGGGTCGGCAAAATCCGCCCGGCCGTGGCCACGGTGCTCACCTGGACGTCGTAGTCGCCCGTGGTGGTGCCCGAGGCCGTGGCGGAAACGTAGGTGTTGGTGGTATCGGAACTGTTCACCGTGCGGGCGGCGAACCCGGAGGAGCTGGACTGCAGGGTCAGCAGGCTGGAGGACAGATTGGTCATGTCCGTCTGCAACGTGTTCAGGGCCGTCGTCGCCTGGTTGTTCCGGGTCTGCTGGTTCTGCAGGTTCACCAGCGGCTGGCTGTCCTGGGCCATGATGGCGGAAACCAGGGCATCCGTGTCCACGCCCGACGAGATCCCGGCGAAGCTCAAACTCGTTGAACTCAAACTTGACGTCATCTGTTGCCTCCGACGATCTAGGGGTTCAGCCCTCCTCGTCCATCAGGATTCCAGACGGATTCTGATGTTTGGAAAAATCTTGCAATTTCTGGGCCATCGCTATGGCATCCGCGGACGGCACCTGGCGGATGGTTTTTCCGGTGGTGCTATCGACGACCTTGAAGTAGGAGATTCCGGTCGATTGATCCACTTTGAACTGAAGGCTCGAATTCGCCTGCTGGAGCTGAGCGTTCATCGTTTGCGGGTCGACACTGGCGTTTTTGGCCGGCTGGGCGCTGCCTGCTTCGGGTTGCGCCGCCTTGGCGGCGGCACTGGCCGGAACGGCACTGGTTGCGTTGGAACTGGGATTCTTCGACACTGCCGCTGTTATGGCCGCAGACGGAAGCATAACCGGGGATCCGGAGCCCAAGCTCGCCAAAGGGCTGACTTGATCGGTCACGTTAGCGCTCCATTTCCAATCTCCTGAGGGCGGGACTAGGCCCCGCCCTCAGGAAATCTGAAATCCCGATTAACGGAAGAGGGCAAGGATGTACTGGCTGGAGCTGTTTGCGCTGCTCAAGGCGCTGGTTCCGGCCTGGGACAGGACCTGCCACTTGGTGAGGTTCACCACTTCGTTCCCGACATTGGCATCCATCACGTTGCTCTCTTCGGAGGTCGCGTTCTCGGACTCGATCCCGAACAGGTTGGACGCGCTCTGGGTGCTGGCCATGGTCGCGCCAAAATCGCCGCGGGCGACATCGATCGCGGTCAGGGCGGCACTGGCCTTGCCGGCGTCAGTGGCACTGGCAATGCCCGAGACGGCGGTGGCGGCCAGGGCCAGGTCCGTGGCGGCCGCGCTGCCGGCAGGCGCATTCGCCAAGGCCTTGGTGATGGCGGCCTGGGCGTTGCCGATGACGGCGGTGGCTTCAGCCGACGTGCCGTTGCCGCCCGAATCCAACTGAACCAGGGTCTGCACCTGGGTGGTCGCCTCACCCAGGTAGCCATCCCCGGCCTGGGCCTGGAAGTAGGCATTGTTCTGGGTCTGCACGTTCTGGGTGGCCGCGATGGATTCAGCGTTGAACTGGTCGGCCTGGGCCAAGCCGACGGCGTTATCCTGCGCGGTGTTGATCTGCTTGCCGGTCGTGAGGCGGGTGATGGTTTGCTGCATGCCCATCGAAGTGATACCCAGCTGGCGGCTGGCGGCCATGGCGGTGACATTACTGAGAATTGAATCCGACATCACATCCTCCTGATGTGTAAGGCAACATCCGTGTTGCCTGATGATTGTAGGGGGGCCCCGACATTCACCTCTTCGGTTCCCGCCAGCCGGACCTTTAACAAATAAAAAGTTTTTCTGGGCAGGTTCCTTCCCTCATCCCTGGGTCCAGGCTTGCCGATGCAGGAAGTATCCATCAGGGCCGGGGTTCACTCCCCGTGCTCGGCCATCCTTGTGGAGGACCCGTGTCCAGCACCGTCAGCATCTCTCCGAATACCAACTCGGCTCAGCAGGCCCAGTGGGCCCAGGCCAAGTCCGCGTTCCAGCAGCTCGGCCAGGCCTTGTCTTCGGGCAACCTGTCGGCGGCCCAGACGGCCTTCTCCCAGATCCAGCAGAACCTGCCGCAGGGCGCTGCCGGCCAGAGCACCCAGGCGGGCCAGGGTGGAACCTCCCAGAACCCCATGGCGGCCCTTGGCCAGGCCTTGTCCTCGGGCAACCTCAGCGCCGCCCAGAGCGCCTTTGCCCAGCTCCAGCAGACCTCAGGCAAGCATCACCACCACCACGCAGCCCAGGGCAGCACCGAATCGAGCACCGCCGCCACTGCGACCGCGACGTCGGCAGCGACCACCGCAGCGGCCACCGGCAACACCGGCACGAACCTCAATCTGACCGTCTGATCCCTCGGGGAATCAAAGCATCAGCGCACCATCCAGGATGGACCAAGGAGATGCCGTGGAACTTGCTTCGGCCAGCATGGCGGCCGCCAACATGTTGAACCAGAACCTCACGGCCCTGCAGGCCACGATTTCCGCGGTCGGCCAGAACCCGACCGCCGGAGGCGTCGCGGCCCAGGCCCAGGCCGCCAACCTGCCCCAGATCTCCACGAGCGTCCTGAAGACCTCCCTTTCGATCGAGGCCTCCACCGGAGCCCAGCTGGCCCAGATGATCAGCCAGGGCTCCGGAATCGATATCCAGGCTTAAAGAGTACCGAACAGCCGATCACCCGCATCGCCCAGCCCGGGCAGGATGTAGGCCCGCTCGTTCAGTTGGCGGTCTACGACACAGACCACGATCTGCAGATCGGGGTGGTCCCCCTGCAGGCGCTTGATCCCCTCCGGTGCGGCGATCACCGAGCACAGGGTGATGTTCTTGGCGCCGGCGGTCTTGAGCTGGCGGACCGCTTCCGAGGCGCTGCCGCCGGTGGCCAGCATCGGGTCCAGCACGAAGACGCTGCGGTCCTCCAGGAGCGGCGGGAAGTTGCGGTAGTAGGGCACCGGCACCAGGGAATCATGGTCGCGATACAGGCCCAGGTGGCCCACCTTGGCCGTGGGGATGAGCTGCAGGAAGGAAGGCAGCAGGCCCAGCCCGGCGCGCAGCACGGGTACCAGCACCGGGTCGAGCGGCGTGAGACGGCGGCCCTGGGTGCGCTCCAGCGGCGTTTCCACGGCAACCGGCTCGGTCGGAAGCAGGCGGGTGCTCTCCACCGCGAGGATCAGGCCAAGCTCCTCGATCACCTTGCGAAAGAGGCTCCCAGGGGTTTTGACGTCACGCAGCAGCGTCAGCTTGTGGTGGCAGAGCGGGTGGTCGAGCACCGTTGCTTCCATGGTTGGATCTCCTGTGTTGTAGCAGTCTGGCGCCTTCGCGCCGATCCGCAAAGTGTTGAGCCGAACAAAAATCACGAATAGAATATCGAAAATAACCTTCACAATTCTATTGACCCTATTGGAAACGCTGGTTTAGTGGATTCTAGTAAGAAGCTTCCCATTCGACTCCTCGCGCATAAACGTGATTGGACCCGATGGGACCCGGGGGTTGTAAATGTTGAAAAAAGTCCAGATATTCAAAGCACTGGACATCGAGATCAAGAAACAAAAAGGCCCAGCGGCAGTGAAGGATGCCTACAAGGGACACCATTCACTGAAGGAAGAGCTGAGCCAGCCCGGCATTTCCATCATCGCCGAGACCGCCGGAGGCAACCCGTTGCGGGGCCAGGTGCGCGACACCTACCGGGCATCCACCCACGCCAAGAGCCTGGTGGAGAACGGTGCCCGGGTGATCTCCGTGGCCACCGACCGCTTCCTTTTCTACGGCGAGGACAAGCACCTCTCCGACGTGCGTTCCGCGGTGAAGGTGCCGCTGCTCCGGCACGACTTCATCTTCGAGGAGTACCAGATCGAGGAGAGCAAGATCCTGGGCGCCGACGGCGTCTTCCTCATGGCCTCCCTGCTCGAGCCGGACCGGCTGGTCGCGCTGCAGAAGCTCGCCCGGGCCAAGAACCTCGACGTGATCGTGGAGGTGGCCAGCGAAGCCGATCTCAAGCGGGCCCTGGATGCCGATGCCGACATCGTGTGCGTGCTGGGCCGCGACCTGGACACCTGGGAGCCGCGCTGGGAGGCGGCGCTCGCCCTGCTGGAGAAGGTTCCCCAGAGCAGGTGCCTGCGCATCCTGGAGGCGGGCGTCTGCACGCTCCAGCAGATCCAGCAGCTGGAGGGCATGGGCGTGCACGGCGTCATGGTCGGCGACGCATTGCTGGACGAGTTCTATCCCGGTAAACGACTGGCGCAGATCCTGGCCGGTGTCGAGATCCCGAAAAAGCCCATCAAGACCAAGGGCAGGCAGGACATTTTGCAGGACCCGTCGACGAAGGTCGTCAAGCCTGGAAAGGCTGCGGCGGGTTCTCTCGAAGGCAGTAAACAGAAAACGGGTGGCCCGGCCCTGGCCGGCAAGCATTCCTCCACCCATCCCTCTCAACCAGCCCGCGAGGGCAAAAAGGAGTTCCCAATGGAGCAAAACCATCAGCCCGACGAGACCATTTCTCCCGTCGTCAGCGCCCCTGGGGAGATCATCGCCGCCCCCAAGAAGCCGGCCGCCAAGAAACCCGCAGCCAAGAAGCCTGCGGTCAAGAAGCCCGCGGCCAAGAAGCCGGCCGCCAAGAAGCCCGCAGCCAAGAAGCCCGCGGTCAAGAAGCCCGCAGCCAAGAAGCCGGCCGTGAAGAAGGCCGTCGCCAAGAAGGCCCCCGTGAAGAAGGCTGTCGCCAAGAAGGCTCCGGTCAAGAAGGCTGTCGCGAAAAAGGCCCCCGTGAAGAAGGCCGTCGCCAAGAAGGCTCCGGTCAAGAAGGCCGTCGCGAAAAAGGCCCCCGTGAAGAAGGCCGTCGCCAAGAAGGCTCCGGTCAAGA
>CAZVHQ010000014.1:0-17846 GCA_964627225.1 uncultured Mesoterricola sp. | reverse complement strand
AGGCCGTCGCGAAAAAGTAGCTTTCCCTTAACCACCTGCCCCTCAGCGTGTCTGGAAGCAACCATGAAGTTGATCGAACAAATTTCCGGCCTTGAAATCCTGGACAGCCGTGGCAATCCCACGGTCCTGGCCCGAGTCACGCTGAATGACGGAACCATCGGTCAGGCGATGGTCCCGTCCGGGGCATCCACCGGCAGCCGCGAAGCCCTCGAGCTGCGCGACGGGGACAAGAAACGCTACCAGGGCAAGGGGGTGCTGGGCGCAGTCCAGACCCTCAACACCGAGATCCACGATGCCCTCCAGGGCATGGATCCGTTCCAGCAATCGGAGCTCGACGACCTGCTCATCGATCTGGACGGCACGGACAACAAGGGCCGGCTCGGGGCCAACGCCCTGCTCGGGGCCTCCATGGCGATCGCTGACGCCGCCGCCAAGGCCTGCGGACAACCGCTCTACCGCTATCTCGGCGGCACCGCCGCCCGGATGCTGCCGGTCCCCATGATGAACATCCTCAACGGCGGGGCCCACGCCGACAACAACGTGGATATCCAGGAGTTCATGATCCTGCCCGTGGGCGCTCCCAGTTTCGCCGAGTGCCTCCGCTGGGGTTCCGAGGTCTACCACGCCCTGAAGGGCGTGCTCAAGGCCCACAAGCTCGCCACCGGCGTGGGCGACGAGGGCGGTTTCGCCCCCGACCTGGGCAGCAACGAGGAGGCCCTCAACCTCATCGAGCAGGCCATCACCAAGGCCGGCTACAAGCCCGGCAAGGACATCTACCTGGGCATCGACTCCGCCTCCAACGAGTTCTACAAGGACGGCAAGTACCTCATCGACGGCGAAAAGAAGACCGGCCCCCAGCTGGTCGACTACTACGCCGGCCTGGTGGATCGCCATCCGATCCTCACCATCGAGGACGGGTTCGAGGAAAGCGACTGGACCAACTGGGGCCTCATGACCGAAAAGCTGACCCGCAGGATCCAGCTGGTGGGCGACGACATCTTCGTCACCAACCCGGCCATCCTGGCCAAGGGCATCCATGACCACGTGGCCAACGCCGTGCTGGTCAAGCTCAACCAGATCGGCACCGTCACCGAGACCCTCAAGGTCGTGGACATGGCCCACAAGGCCGGCTACCACACCGTCATCAGCCACCGCAGCGGCGAGACCGAGGACACCTTCATCGCCGACCTGGCCGTCGCCACCGGCTCCGGTGAGATCAAGAGCGGCGCGCCCTGCCGCACCGACCGGGTGGCCAAGTACAACCGCCTGCTCCAGATCGAATGGGAACTGGGCGCCGCGGCCCGCTATGCCGGACGCGAAGCCTTCGGGTCCTGGCTCGATCGCTAGCCGCATGACCACGGCCTGGCTCCTGAAATCCAGTACCCTTTGGGCCGTGCTGGTGCTTTCAGGGCTGGCTTCGGCCTGCATCCTGCTGCTCACCCCCGACGGCCTGCCCAGCTTGCACAAACGCCAGGCTGACCTGGCCGAACAGCTGGTCCTGCTGCAACGGATGCGCCGGTCCAACCTGGAGCTCAACCAGGAGGTGCGCCGTCTGTCCGCCAAGGATCCGGAACTGTACGAAGCCCTCGCCCGCCAGCAGGGCCTCGCCAAGCCCGGCGAAACCATCTACACCTTCCGCGATCCCAGCAACAAACATTAAAATCGAAACCATGGGTTTCGGCCATCATCGCCACCGGCACGATGATGGCCGGAACCCATCGACCGTGGAACCTGATAGACTTTGCCATGTTCCACAGCTGAGGATCGCCATTGCCTAGAAGTGAATCTTTGCCCGATAGGCTCCCCGGGGTTACGACATGACCGCAAGGATCATCGCGCTGGCCAACCAGAAGGGCGGGGTGGGCAAGACCACCACGGCCATCAACCTGGCCGCGTCGCTCGCCATGATGGAGAAGCTGGTCCTGCTGGTGGATTTCGACCCGCAGGGGCACAGCACCACCGGCCTGGGCTTCGCCAAGCCGGATCACCGGGCCGGCGCCTTCGCGCTCATGAAGGGGGCCCCGGCCCAGGCCCTCATCCTCACCACCGAAGTGCCCATGCTGCAGATGATTCCCGCCGGGAAGGACCTGGCCCAGCTGGAGTTCGAGCTGTTCGAGCTGCCCGAGCTGAAGGTGCTGAAGCGCGCCCTGGCGCCGGTCCTGGGGAACTACGACTTCATCCTCATCGATCCGCCGCCCAGCCTGGGCATGATCACCCTCAACGCGCTCACCGCCGCCGACGAGGTGATCGTGCCGATGCCCTGCGAATTCCTGGCCATGGACGGGCTGGCGGAACTCATGGAGACCATCCGCCGGGTCCAGGCCGGGCCGAACCCCGCGCTCAAGCTGGGCGGCATCCTGCTCACCATGGCCGAGGAGCGCACCAACCTCGGCTCGGCGGTGGCCCAGGAGGTGCGCAACGCCTTCCCCGGCAAGGTGTTCAACACCAACATCCCGCGCAACATCCGGCTGGCGGAAGCGCCCAGCCACGGCAAGCCGGTCGCCTTCTATGATCTCCGCTCCAAGGGCGCCCAGGCCTACCTGAATCTGGCCAGGGAGTGGCTGGAACTGGAGGAGACCTTGATGCCAGGAGGACCCGCATGATTCCCAAACGTCCTGCCCTGGGCCGTGGCCTCACGTCCCTCATGAGCCAGATGGCGCCCGAAGACACCAGCCAGCGGGAAGTGCCGGTGGGTTCCCTGGTGCCGAACCGGCATCAGCCGCGCACCTTCTTCGACGAAGCCCTGCTGGACGACCTGGCCGCCAGCCTGAAGATCCACGGCATGGTCCAGCCGATCGTCGCCCGCAGGGTGGGCGACCTCTATGAGATCATCGCCGGCGAACGGCGCTGGCGCGCGGCGCGCAAGGCCGGGCTGGCCATGGTGCCGGTGGTGGTGAAGGACGTGCCCGACGACCGGCTGCTGGAGTTCGCCCTGGTGGAGAACATCCAGCGCCAGGAACTGAACCCGATCGAGGAGGCCAAGGCCTACTTCCAGCTGGGCGAACACCTCCGGCTCACCCAGGAACAGGTGGCCGACCGGGTGGGCAAGTCGCGCCCGCAGGTGGCCAACACCCTCCGCCTGCTGCGCCTGCCCACCCGGCTTCAGGAAATGATCATGACCGGCACCATCACCACCGGGCACGGCAAGGTGCTGCTGGGGGTGGAGGAGCCGCGCACCCAGGACCAGCTGGCCGAGGAAGTGGTGACCCGGCAGCTCAGCGTGCGGGCCCTGGAAGCGCGCATTCTCCAGATCGGCCGGGCCCGCCAGGGCAAGGCCAAGCGCCGCCATCCCCAGTCGGTCTTCCTGAAGGCCGCCGCCGAGGAGCTGACCCAGGTCTGGAGCGCCCGGGTGGAGATCAAGCCCAGGGGCAAGGGTGGTTCATTGATGCTGCACTACGCCAACGAAGCCGAACTGGATCGTCTATTCGAGGGCTTGAAAAAAGGTCCGTCCAGCCGCTAACTGGTTGTGAAAGGCATCGAGGAGTCCATGTCCTGGTTCATCAAGAAACGTCAGCAAAAGATCGCGGTCGAAGAAAAGACCGTCCGGGTGCCCGAGGGTCTCTGGATCAAGTGCGAGGCCTGCCGGGAGCTGATCTACCGCGCCGAGCTGGTCAACACCCACAATGTCTGCCCCAAGTGCGGCTACCACTTCCGGATCGGGGTGGAGGAGCGCCTGGCGGCGCTCATGGACCCGGGCTTCCATTCGCTGTTCGACACCCTGCGCAGCACCGATCCGCTGCATTTCACCGCCGCCAAGTCCTACGCGGAGCAGCTGGACAAGCTCCAGGCCGCCGGCCACGACCATGACGCCGTGCTGGTGGTGGAAGGCACCCTGAAGGGCCATCCGGTGGTGCTGGCCGTGATGGACTGGGATTTCCTGGCCGCCAGCATGGGCTGCGTGGTGGGCGAAAAGCTCAAGCTCGGCGCCGAGCGGGCGCTGGCAAGCCGGGCTGCCTACCTCATCGTCAGCTGCTCCGGCGGCGCGCGGATGCAGGAAGGCACCCTCTCGCTCATGCAGATGGCCAAGGTGAGCGCCGCCCTGGCCCGGCTCGACCTGGCCGGCGTCCCCTACCTCTCCATCCTCACCGACCCCACCACCGGCGGGGTCAGCGCCAGCCACGCCATGCTGGGCGACCTCAACATCGCCGAGCCCAAGGCGCTGATCGGCTTCGCCGGCCCCCGGGTGATCGAACAGACCATCAAGCAGACCCTCCCGGAGGGTTTCCAGCGCTCGGAGTTCCTGCTCGAGCACGGCATGGTCGACAAGGTGGTGCCCCGGGACAAGCTGCGCGACTTCGTGGCCCTCTGCCTGGACTGGATGACCGACCCGGCGCCCGCCGATGAGTGAACCGGTGCTGTACCACCTGCAGGCGCTCGATGGCCGGGGCCACTGGGGCATCAAGTGCGGCCTGGACAACCCCAGGAAGCTGCTGGGGGAGCTGGGCAACCCCCATCTGGCCTTCCCCGTCGTGCTCCTGGCCGGCACCAACGGCAAGGGTTCCACCGGCGCCTTCCTGTCCCACGCCCTGCAGGCCTGCGGCATCAAGACCGGCTGGACCACCTCCCCGCATCTGGTCTCCCCGGCCGAACGGATCTGGGTGGACGGCGCCCCGCTGAGCGAGGCCACCCTGGACCGCCTGCTGGGCGAAGCCTTCGCCGCCGAGGCCCGCCTGGGCCTCCAGGCCACCTACTTCGAGCTGATGATCGCCGCCGCCTGCCTGGCCTTCCGGGAGGCCCGGGTCGGCCTCGCCGTGCTGGAAGTGGGCATGGGCGGGCGCTGGGACGCCACCAACACCTCCGACCCGCTGCTGACCATCCTCACCAACGTGGAAATGGATCACATGCGCTACCTGGGCGCAAACCGCACGGCCATCGCCCGGGAAAAGCTGTGCACCGCCCGCCCCGGCCGCCCCCTGGTGCTCGGCCCCGGCCTGGATCCCGGCTGGCTGTGGCCGCTGCTGACCTGCCGGCCGGTCCTGTACCCCGCCCCGCCGCTCCGGGCCGAGCGCCTGGCCTGGGACCACAGCTGGGTGGAAGGGCATCGGCTCAAGCTGGCCGGCCGGCACCAGCTGGACAACCTCGCCACCGCCTGGGAGGCGCTGCGCGGCCTCGCCCGGCTGGGCTTCCCGATCGACCCCGAGGCCGCCTGGCGGGGCATCGAGGGCACCACCTGGCCGGGCCGGCTGTGGGCCGTCCCGGGGCTGCCCAACGTGTTCATGGATGGCGCGCACAACCCGCACGGCGCCCGGGCGCTGGCCGCCCATGCCCGCGCCACCGGGGTCAAGCCCCACCTGTTCTTCAGCGCCATGGGGGACAAGGATCTCACCGGCATGCGCAGCGCGCTGAGCAGCATGGAGCCGCCCTCGATCACCCTGGTGCGCGGCGAAAACCCGCGCTATGCCACCGCGGAGGCGCTCCGGGCCCTCTGGGGGGCCGGCCTGGAGGTCCTGGACATCGCCACCGCTGCCCAGCGCCTGGCGCAGCCCAGCGGATCCGGGTCGCCCAGGCTGGTGTGCGGCTCGCTCTATTTCATCGGCGATCTGCTCAGGGCCCTGGGCCTCAAGCCCACCTTCTGACCGTACATTGGAAGGCCTCCCCTTGCGTGGAGGCCTTCTCTTCGCCACTGTTCTGCAGATCCGGCCTTCTATGTGTTCGGGAGCCAATCGAACACCCCTGGGCAGGAGTGCATGGAGAAGAAACCCTCTCCACTTACCGAATGCGACCGGACCGAACAAGGTTCCCGAAAATTTTTATTTTTTCAGATGCCGTCGGCGATGAGGATGGCCGGTTCGAAGCCCAGGCCCTCGGCTTCCTTCGGGCTGGCCATGCCCCAGAGGGCCAGGCGGTCCTTGTGCGGTGCCCAGAAGGCCGGGCGGGCCTGGATCTCGCACAGGGGCGGGTGGAACATGAGCTTGGCGGGCAGGGCGGCCAGGGTCTCCTCGTCCAGCTCGGCGGCTTCGTCCACATCCCACAGCAGCCCGCAGCGGGCCTCATGGCAGGCGGACCAGAGCTGGAACACCTCGCTGTGCTCGAAGCTGCTGAACAGCACCCGGTCCAGGGCCCCGGCGCCTTCCACCGCGGCCAGGGCCTGCTTCCATCCGGGCTCGCCCTTCAGCTCGACGTTCACCAGGCGGGCCGGCAAGGCCAGCACATCCACCAGGCGCGGCACCGCCTCGCCGTTGCGCAGCAGCGGCAGTTCGGCCGCTTTCAGCTTGCGCAGGATGCCGGCCTGGCGCCCGGTGCGCTCCAGGTCGTCGTCGTGCAGCACGTGGCAGACCCCGTCCCGGGTGGGCTGGACATCCAGTTCGAAGCCGTCCATGCCCGCCGCGAGCGCGGCCCGGAAGGCCTCCATGGAATTTTCAAGGTAACGGGCGGACAGGCCGCGATGGCCGAGCAGGATGGACATGGAAGACTCCGATCGATATGCCTTCCATCATCCTCCCTAGATGACCTTTCCGGGATTGAAAATCCCCTCCGGATCCAGTGCCCGCTTGATGGCCCTGAGGCTCTGCAGCTGGTAGGGATCGGCGAACCGCAGGAAGGCGTCCCGCTTGGCCCGGCCGATGCCGTGCTCGCCGCTGAGGGCGCCGCCCAGGCCGATGCAAAGCCGGAACAGGGCCAGCAGCTGGCGCTCCAGTTCGGCCGGCTCGGTGTTTCCGGCCGCCAGCAGGTTCACGTGCAGGTTGCCGTCGCCCAGGTGGCCGTAGGTGACGGTGGGCAGCGCCATGGCCTCCAGGCCCTGGAAGAATTCCCGGATGCGCGACCGGGGCACCACGATGTCCTCGCTGACCTTCTTCGGGTAGCGCTCCTTCAGGTGGGAGGAGGTCATGCGCCGCACCGCCCAGAGATCCTCCCGCTGCCGGGCGTCGGTGGCGGACTGGAGGTGTTCGGCCAGGGGCCCCAGGGCCTCCAGCAAGCCGTCCAGGAAGGCCTCCGACTGGCAATCCCGGTCATCGAACTCCAGCAGGGCCAGGGCCTCGCCCGGCAGCCTGCGGGCCTGCTCTGGCCCGTGGGCGCGCAGGTCCTGCAGCACCGCCGGATCCCAGAACTCGAACGCCGCAGGCAGGTAGCCGGCCCCCACCAGGGTGCCCGGCAGGTCCAACAGGTCGTGCCAGCGTTCCATGGGCAGCAAAAGGGTGAGCCGCTGGGCCGGTTCGGGGACCAGCCGCACGGTCGCCCCGACGATGAGGCCGAAGATGCCTTCGCTGCCCACCAGCAGCTGGGCCAGGCTGGGGCCGGTGTTGCACTTCACGCTGGGGATGCCGAAGGTGTGCAGCTCGCCGTCGTCCATGAGCGCCTCCAGCGCCAGCACCCAGTGGCGGGTCATGCCGTACTTGCAGGCGCTCGGTCCGCCGGCATTGGTCGCCAGGGTCCCGCCGAAGGCGCACTGGTCCCAGGAGTTCGGGTCGGGCGGATAGAACAGGCCCTCGGCCAGGGCGGCGGCCTTGACGTCCTTGAGCAGGGCGCTGGCCGGGGCCCAGAGGCAGAGGTCCGGCGGGGACACCCGGATGGCTCCCGGGTACTCGCCCATGTCCACCACCACACTGCGGCCCAGGGGCGTGCAGCCCCCGGCCTTGCCGGTGCCGGCCCCCCGGGGCACCAGGCCGAACCGTTCGGCCTTGGCCAGCCGCACCAGTTCCCGCAGGGCGGCCGGCCCATGGGGTTTCACCACCGCCAGGGGCAGATCGCCGATGACGTGTGATTCATCCCGGCGGTAGGGCTCCAGCAGATCGGCGGCGCTGATGACGGTGGCTTCGGGGAGTTTTTTCAGCAGATCCATGGGACCAGTCTGGACAAGCCGTATGAAGCTGTCTACTTCAGTTCACCAGCGTGCCGACCACATCCCCGCGCACCGCGGCCAGCAGGTTGCCCGGCTTCATCATGTTGAACACCAGGATGGGCAGGTGGTTCTCCCGGCAGAGGGCGATGGCGGCGGCATCCATGACCCGCAGGTTCTGTTCCAGGACCTCCTGGAAGGTGATCGTTTCAAACTTGGTGGCGCTGGGGTCGGTCTTGGGGTCGGCGGTGTAGATGCCGTCCACGTTGGTGGCCTTCATCACCACCTCGGCGTTGATCTCGTTGGCCCGCAGGGCGGCGGCGGTGTCGGTGGAGAAGTACGGGTTGCCGGTGCCGGCCCCGAAGATCACCACCCGGCCCTTTTCCATGTGCCGCATGGCCCGGCGCCGGATGTAGCTCTCGGCCACCTTGGGCACGTCGATGCCGGACATCACCCGGGTCACCACGCCCTTCTGCTCCAGGGCGTCCTGCAGGGCCAGGGCGTTGATCATGGTGGCGAGCATGCCCATGTGGTCGGCCGTGACCCGGTCCATGCCCTTGGTGGCCCCGGCCACCCCGCGGAAGATGTTGCCGCCGCCGATGACCAGCCCCACTTCCACGCCCAGCGCCTGGATCGCCTTCACCTGATCCGCGATCATGTTGACCACCAGGGGATCGATGCCGTGGCCCTGGTCGCCCATGAGGGCTTCGCCCGAAAGCTTCAACATGATGCGCTTATACTTCATAGGTACTCCTGAGAAACGCCCCCGGAGCGGCGGTGCTCCGGGGGCGGGATGGATGGGTTCCATGGCCAGGGAATCAGGATGGGTCGGATGCGGCCTGGGAAAGCAGGCGGGCCAGGGAGGTCTGGATGTGCTCGTTGACCCGGTGTTCGCTGGCGGTGACGGCCGCGCGGATGGCGTTCTTCACCGCGAGGGCGTTGCTCCGGCCATGGCCGATGATGGTGATGCCCTTGACCCCCAGCAGCGGAGCGCCGCCGTATTCGGCGTAGTCCAGCTTCTTTTTGAACCGGCGCAGGGCCGGGAGGGCGAGGAAGCCGCCGAGCTTGGCGTACCAGCTCTCCATGAAGGAGGCGGTCAGCCCGGCGATGAGGCCTTCGGCCAGGGCTTCCGAGGACTTGAGAATGGCATTGCCGACGAAACCGTCGCAGGCGATCACATCGAACTTGCCGTTCCAGATGTCCCGGCCCTCGGCGTTGCCGATGAAGTTCAGGTCCACGTCGCGCAGGGCCTGGGCGGCCTCCTTGGTGGTGGCCGAACCCTTGCCTTCCTCTTCGCCGACGCTCAGCACGCCGACCCTGGGCTGCTCGATGCCCAGCACCTCCTCGGCGTAGACCGAGCCCATCACCGCGAACTGGGCGATGTGCTCGGGCTTGCAGCCGACATTGGCGCCCACGTCCAGCAGCACCGTCGGCCGGCCGGTCATATTGGGCATGACCGAAGCCAGGCAGGGCCGATCGACCCCGGGCAGGGTGCCCAGTTCCTTCATCGAGGCCACCATGGCGGCCCCGGTGTGGCCCATGCTCACCAGGCCGTCGGCCAATCCGTCGCGGACCAGCTGGGCCGCGATGCGGATGGAGGCGTCCTTCTTTTCCTTGAGGATGATGGTGGCCTTGTCTTCCATGGTCACCACGCTGGCCGAATGGACGATCCGGGTGCGCTCGAGCAGCTGCCTGGCCATGCCCATCTGTTTCAGAATGGGCATCATTCGCTTCTCGTCCCCCACCAGGTGGAGAAAGAGCTCAGGATGAGCGGCCAAGGCTTCCCGGGCACCCTCAAGAATGGCCAGGGGGGCATGGTCGCCGCCCATCACATCCAATGCGATCCGGTATCCGGATGGGGCGTCCACCCTGCCCTCAGACCGTCTGCTCGACGCGCAAGGCCTGTTTGCCCCGATAGAATCCGCAGGAAGGGCAGACCCGGTGGGGCATCCTGGCGGCGTTGCAGTTCGGGCAGGTGCTGGCGCTCATCACGTCCAGGGAGTCGTGGGTGCGACGGCGGTCGCGGCGGGCACGGGAGTGGCGTCGTTTGGGATTCGGCATGGAAAACTCCTCAGGGAATAAGGTCGAGGGGGTTGGTGGGGGTCCGGACGCTCAGAGTTCAGGACCGGAGTCGGCGCCAAGATCGGCGTCCTTGAGGTTCAGCTTCAGGCCCACCAGGGCCTTGGCCAAAGCGCTCGGTTCTTTGCGCAGTTCGAGATTGCAGGCGCAGCGGCCCTTGTTCAGGTTCTTGCCGCACTCGGGGCAGAGGCCCGCGCAGGCATCCCGGCAGAGCGGATGCATGGGCGCCTGGAGCTGGAACTGTTCGCGCACCAAGGCGGTTTCGTCCAGCAGGGTTTCCGGGAAGAACACCACGTCCAGATCCTGGCTGCCCAGGCTGTGGGCGCCGCGCACCACCAGGTCGGGGTCCTTGCTGCCCAGGAACTGGCTCTCCACCGTCAGGGGCAGGTCCAGGGGCTCCAGGCAGCGCGAGCAGGCGCCCTCCCAGACCGCGTCGCCCTTGACCTCCATGAAGAACTCCGCGCCGGAGGGCATCACCAGCAGGCGCCAGTTGATCGCGCGCAGGCTGCTGTCGTCCGCCATGGGCAGACGGCCCAGGGAGCCTTCGAGACGGAGCCCGTCAGGCGGGAGTTGGGTGAGATCGATCATGGGGTCGCGCCTTTGGCCGGTGCCGCGGCTGCCGCGGGCGCACTGGAATTGTCCCCGGGCATCCGGCCGGGCTCCACGGTGAACGGCTTGCGTTCTTCCGGGTTGTTCGGGTCGCCCAGGCACTTCAGCTCGTACTTGCCCTTGCCGGACGTGGCCTCGAACGGCTGGTCCCACGGGTCCTTGGTGGGCACGTTGACGGGGATCATGTTCTCCTTAACCAGCGGCGAGTTCGCGTCGATCATGCTCTCGTAGCTGGTGAGATCCGGGTAGCGGCCGTGCTTGAGGAAATACTGGTCCAGGCCGGACCCCACCACCTGGAGGGTGTCCTGGGCCTTGAGGTAGCGGGCCTTGGCGGAAAATTCGTTGTACTTCTTGAAGCCCAGTGTGGCGATCACCGCAATGATCATCATCGCCACGAGCAATTCGAGGAGAGAAAATCCGGTCTGGCGGTTTCGGCGCATTGACTTTCGTCCAGGGTGGAGAGGTTGGGGGAGAGGGATGCTTCAAGAGCCCGGACGTTTCCGTCCAAGCATCCCAGTGTGCCATAAGGAAACGATCTTACAAGAAATCATTGGCGGAATCACCCCTGAGTTGTGCTTCCGGCATCCCGGCCGACGGAAAATCATCGGGCCAGGGAAAGTGGGCCTGCAGGGTTTCGGCCCCTCCCATTTCCTGTAACCAATATCGATAGGCTCGAAAACTCATCCCCAGCAGGCGGGCGGCCCGAGTCCGGTTGCCATCGGCCCGGGCCAGGGCCTGGCTCATGAAAAATCCTTTGAGGGCCGCCAGATAGCCCTCCAGGTCGAAGCCGTCCGGCGGGATGTCCAGGGCATGGTCCGAAGCCGCCGGCCTGGTGCCAATGCCCAGGACATTATCGGGGAAGAGGTCCTTGCCGATCGGTCCGCCGGCATTCAAGGCGACGCAACGCTCCATGAGATTCTCAAGTTCCCGCACATTGCCGTGGAACGGGTAGTGCCGCAGCACCTCCAGGGCTTCCTCCGATAAAGTCATGGGAGGCTTATTCAGTTTACGACAGAAGCGGGTGAGGAAATGTTCCACCAGCACCGGCAGGTCCTCCTGCCGCTCGCGCAGGGGCGGCAGTTCCAGGTGCAGGATGTTCAGGCGGAAATAGAGATCCTGGCGGAACTGGCCGCGCTCGGCCCGGGCCCGCAGATCCCGGTTGCTGGCGCCGATCACCCGGGCGTCCACCGGGCGTTCTTCGTTGGCGCCCAGGCGCCGGACGCGCCGTTCCTGGAGCACCCGGAGCAGCTTGACCTGGAGCGGCAGCGGGATCTCGCCGATCTCGTCCAGGAAGATCACCCCGCCTTCGGCCTCCTCGAACAGGCCGCGCTTCATCCCGACGGCCCCGGTGAAGGCGCCCTTCTCGTAGCCGAACAGTTCGGATTCCAGCAGGTTCTCGGGCAGCGCGCCGCAGTTGACCGGCACGAAGGGCCCCTTGGCCCGGTCCGAATAGCGGTGGATCAGCCGGGCGACGATCTCCTTGCCGGTGCCGCTTTCACCGGTGATCAGCACGGTGGTGTTGGCCCGGGCGACCTTGCCCACCAGGGCCTGGACCTTGCGGATGGTCGGCCCGACCCCCACCAGGTCGCCGATGTCCGACACCTCGTGGCCGGACGGCGCCGCGGAGACCGTGAAGATGCCCTTGAGCACCTTGGTGAGTTCCTGGATGTCGTTCTTGGTCTTGGTGAGGAAGTCCACGGCCCCCAGGTTCAGCGCCTGCACGGTGGTCTCCGTGGTGGCGAAGGCGGTCATGATCACCACCGGGGTCTGCAGGCCGCGCTCCTTCATCCAGGCCAGCAGCTCGATGCCGCTGCCGTCCTTCAAGCGCAGGTCGGACACCAGGGCGTCGAACGGTTCGGCCAGCAGCAGCCGCCGGGCTTCGGCCAGGGTGCCCACGGCCATGGATTCGAAGCCCTGGGGGGCCAGGCCGATCTGCAGAACGTCACGGAAGCTGGCCTCGTCTTCCACCAGTAGCACACGCTTGAACGACATGGTCGGAGTCCTGCGGCAAGGGGTTGGCTTAGGCGACAGTATGTACCTTTCCCGGGGTGCGGGAAACCGTTCAATTGACGCTGCCGGCGGAATGCGGAACCATCCAAGGCATGCGATTCCTTCTGAGCCGGACCGATGCCCTGGGCGATCTCATCGTCTCCCTGCCCGTCATGGAACGCATCCATTCGCGCCTGCCGGAGGCCGAGGTGCACTGGCTGGTCCAGCCGGCCACGGCGCCAGCGCTGGCCGGGCTGGCCGGCGTGGCCGGTGTCCACCTCCGCGCGGGCGACCGCGAGCTGGGCGAGCTCATGGCGGCCGGAGGGTTCGACGCGGTGCTCAACCTGGCGCACCGGGATCCGCAGGTCGTCACGGCGGCCAGGCTGGCCGGGGTGCCCATCCGGGTGGCCCGCTCCCGGGGCCGGCAGATCTGGCAGGCCAGCCACGTGCTCTGGCAAGGGCGCTACGCCAGCGGCCGCCATGAAGCGGTCAACGCCCTGGCCTTCCTGTCCCCCTGGGGCTGGCAGGGCGGCGCCCCGGCCCTGCCGGAACTGGTCCTGTCCGAAGCGGAACGCGCCCAGGGGCGGGCGGACCTGGGCGGGGACGGCCGGCCCGTGCTCGGGCTGGTGTTGCGCGGCAGCGGGTCCGGGGCCTACCCTTCCCGGGACTGGTGGGACCGGGCCGTGCCGGTGCTGGCGGCGGCCGGATGGCGCCCCCTGGCCCTCTCGCCGCCCGAGGAGGGCCCGCTGGCCCCCACCGATCTGCGCGGCCTCATGGGCCGCCTGGGGGCCTGCGCCGCCGTGGCCGGCCCGAGCACCGGGCCGGTGCATCTGGCCGCCGCCCTGGGGGTGCCGGTGCTCTGCCTCATGGGCCTGCGCCCCCACCACGGGCCGGACCGCTGGGCCCCCCTGGGCCGGCGGGTGCAGGTCCTGCAGTACCCGGGCCCGGAGGCGGATCTGGCCGGCGGCATGGACCGGCTGGATCCGGCCGCCCTGCTGCCCCACCTGGCGAGGCTGCGCCGATGATCCCCATGGGCGCCACCTGGGTGCGCTTCCCCCGCTTCGTCGGCGACGCCGCCATGCAGCTGCCCATCCTGCGGCTGCTGCGCCAGATGGGGGTGGGCCCCCTGGTGGTGTGGGGCCCGCCCCAGACCGTGGCCCTGGTGGCCGGCCACGAACTGGCCGACGCCGTGCTGCCGGACCAGGGCAAACCCGGCCCCTGGGCCATGGCGGCCATCCTGCGCAGCCACCGGGCGGCCCGTTCCATCCATTTCCCGAAATCGCTCCGCCCAGCCCTGGCGGCCTTCCTGGCCGGCGTGCCGGAACGGATCGGGGTGGACGAAAGCCTGGCCGGGATCTTCAACACCCACAGCGGGCCATTCTGGGACGCCCAGGGCCCCTTCATGGCGCGCTACCATGCCGTGCTGGCCAAACGCTGGCCGGACCTGCCGCCCATGCCCTACGCCGACTACGCGCCGCCCATGGCGGTGCAGCTGCCCCAGGAACCCTGCCTGTGCCTCATGCCGGGCTCCACCTGGCCCTCCAAGACCTGGCCCCGGGAGCACTTCCTGGCCGTGGCGCACAGGGCCCGGCAGGCCGGGATGGCGGTGGCGGTGCTGGGCAGCCCCGGGGAGCGGGAGATCTGCGCTTTCGTGGCCCAGGGCGCCACCCACAACCTGTGCGGCGAGACCAGCCTGGTGCAGGCCGCCGCCTGGCTCAGGGGGGCCCGGGCCGCCCTGGGCAACGATTCCGGCCTCAGCCACCTGGCCGCCGCCTGCGGCACCCCGACCCTGGCCCTCTACGGCGCCACCGACCCCGGCGGCAGCACGCCCTGGGGCCCGCGCGCCGCGACCCTGCGCCTGGACGGCATCCCCTGCGCCCCCTGCTTCAAGCCCAACTGTTTCGTGCCGGGCCACCCCTGCCTGGCCGGGCTGGATCCGGACCGGGTGTGGCAGCGGCTTTGCGCATTTTTCCAGGCGCACGACGCCCCGGCCGTGACAAAATCGCCCTAGAGGTCCCTATGCGCATTCCCGCTGTCATCATGCTCGCATCCGTCGTCTGCCTGGCCCAGCCGGCACCGCACATCAGCTTCGATGCCACCCATTTCGATTTCGGCAAGATCTCTTCCGACGCCAAGGTCTCGCACCGCTTCAAGGTCACCAACACCGGCAAGGCCCCCCTGAACATCACCCGCCTGAACCCGTCCTGCGGCTGCACCTCCACCGTGGTGGGCAAGTGGACGCTGGCGCCGGAGGAAAGCACCGAGGTGGAAGTCACCTTCAACCCGGCCGGTTTCCGCGGCGTGTCCCGGAAATCGATCCAGGTGGTGTCCGACGACCCGGCCAGCCCGACCATGACCCTGACCTTCGAGGCGGACGTGGTGCGGGAGATCATGCCTTCCACCGATTCCGTGTTCTTCCAGGACCTGGTGCGCAGCGTGCCCCGCAAGGCCTCGGTGAAGCTGGCCTCGGGCACCGACAAGCCGGTCGTGCTCACCGACGCCAAGGCCCCCGGCGCGCCCTACCTGGCCGCGGTGCTGCGCAAGGACGGCAAGGACGCCTGGGTGGACATCACCCTCGACGGGCGCAAGATCCCCGGCGGCCGCCAGGTGGGCGCCGACGCGATCATCGTGCGCACCGCCAATCCGAAGGTGCCCACCGTCACCCTCACCGTCCAGTGGGAGATGCGCGCCAGCGTCACCGCCACGCCGCAGCGGGTGGCCTGGTCCGAGCCGGCCGGCACCGAGCTGCGCAGCAAGGTCGTCCTGAAGCAGGTGGACGGCAAGCCGTTCCGCATCCTCTCCACCCGGACCAGCAACCAGGCCCTGAGCGTCGAAGGCGCCGACAAGGCCGCCGCCGCCAGCCATGAGATCGAGGTGGTGCTGGCGGCCAACGCCCTGCCGGGCCTCTACACCGAAAAGGTCATGCTGACCCTGGACGACCCCGACCAGCCGCAACTGGAATTGCGGGTCACCGCCTCGCTGCGCTGACCGTCAGAGATTCCGGTCCAGCACCACCAGGGTCACGTCGTCCACGAAGGCGGCGGGCTGGTTGAAGGCCACGGTGCGCTCGATGATCCAGTCGGCCGCCAGCTCCCCGTCGGCCGGCAGTTCCGCGCAGATCTCCACCAGGCCCTCCTCGCCCAGGTAGCGGCGGTCCTCCCGCTCCACCTCGACCAGTCCGTCGGTGTAGAACACCAGCCGATCGCCAGGTTCGAACGGGCAGACCTGCTCCACGAAGGGCAGGGTTTCATCGATGCCCAGCATGAACCCCTTGCCGCCCAGGATGTCGATGGGCTTGCGCCCGCCGGCGGCGCCCTGGTGGATCAGCAGCGGTGCCGGATGGCCGGCCGCCACATACTGCATGGTGCCCGCGGCCGGATCCAGCCGGGCCAGGAAGGCGGTGGCGAACTGCTCCGAAAGGGTGCTGCGGGCCAGGTCCCGGTTCATGGCCTTGGCCCAGGCCAGCGGCCCCTGCCCGAAACGCAGCTGGCTTTCGAAGTAGGTCTTGACCATGGCCGAGATGAGCGCGGCGGTCACCCCGTGCCCGCTCACATCGGCGATCATGAAGGCGGCGCAGCCGCCCGGCAGGGCCTGGATGCTGTAGATGTCGCCGCCGATCCCCTCCGCCGGCAGGTAGCGATGGGTATAGCGCAGCCCGGCGACCAGGCCCGGGATGCCGGGCAGCAGGCCCATCTGCAGCCTGGCCGCCAGGGCCAGCTCCGCGGTCATCCGGTCCTGGAAACGGGTCAGTTCCAGGTTCTGCCGCTTGATCTCCTTCTGCATGGCGATGATCCGGAACGCCGATTCCACCTTGGCCATGACCTCCTGCGCATGGAAAGGCTTGGAGATCATGTCGTCGGCGCCCAGGTTCAGGCCGCCGATCTTGGAGGCCAGCCCGTCCATGGCCGAAACCAGGACGAAGAAGATGTCCCGGGTTCGCGGATCCCCCTTCACCGCCTGGCACAGCTCGTCGCCGGCCATCTCCGGCATGCGCAGATCGGAAAGGATGAGGTCCGGCTGCAGCTTGGCCATCTCCTCCAGGGCCAGCCGGCCGTTTTCCGCCAGCAGCACCTGGTACCCCGCCCGCTTCAGATAGAAGCTGAGGATATCCCGAATGGGCGCTTCGTCGTCGACGACCAGGACCACGCCTTTATGCATATACCGCCTTTCATCGATCGGCTATGCTCCGCGAAGCGCGTCCTGCTCGGTGGTGAAGATGGAGAAATAGTTGGTGAGGTTGGTCTGGTCGAAGGTCTTCTTGACCTGGGGCGGCAGGCCGCAGAGGTGCAGCTTCCCGCTGTTCTTGTCGACACTGTTGCGGGCCGCCACCAGCAGGCCCAGCCCGGACGAATCGATGAAGCTGACGCTTTCCAGGTTGATCACCAGCAGCTTGGGCTGCAGGGTGGTGACCGTGTCCCGGATGACATCCCGTAACTGGGCGGTGACTTCGAAGTTCACCTTGCCCTGGATGGTGACCACCGAGGCATTGCCCTCCTGGCGGGTTTGAATGTTTAACATGAAGCCTCCTGCGTCACAATCCCATGCGAAACCCGCCTTCGGGCGGCATTTGGCTGTCGGCGATGATATTCGAGGTGCATTGTCATTCCAGTAAAGTCGGCTTCGAACGCGATTCTTTCCATGAAGTGAACTTCGGCTGCATAGAAGAAAGTAAACTCCTCCAGCTCTAGGATCAACTCAGGAATGTGGAAAACTTCCATCAACCGGAGCCTCATGGAAAAAACGGGGCGCCCGAGGCGCCCCGCCGTTTCGAATCCTAATGCACGGCAAAGGCCGCGACCAGCACATAAATGACCAGGGCCTCGATCAAGGCCAGGCCGATGATCATGGTGGTGCGGATGTTGCCGGCGGCCTGGGGGTTGCGCGCGATGCCTTCGCAGGCGGCGGCGACCGCCTTGCCCTGGGCCATGCCGCATCCGGCGGCCGCGATGGCGAGGGAGATGTGGGCCAGGTACTGGCCTTCAAAGAGGCTCTTCTGGACGCCCGGGGCACCCTGGGCGAAGGCGGCCACGGCCACGGTGAACAGGAAGGCGGTGGTAAGGAACTTCTTCATGGAAACACCTCTAGGTTGGGGGGCGGGGGGTTCGGAATCCCGTCGCCGGAGTGAAGCGAATGAATAGCGCCTAGTGCTCGTGGGCGACCGCGCCGGAGACATAGATCGTGGCCAGCATGATGAACACGAAAGTCTGGATCAGCCCGAAGAACAAGCCCATGATCATCAGCGGCACCGGCACCACCAGCGGCACCAGGACGAAGAAGATGCCCGAGACCACGTGCTCCCCGGCGATGTTGCCGAACAGACGCAGGCTGTGGCTGAGAATCCGGGAGAACAGCCCCAGCACCTCCAGCGGCCACATGAGGATCCATAGGAACC
>CAZVHQ010000013.1:0-81659 GCA_964627225.1 uncultured Mesoterricola sp. | reverse complement strand
GGCGAACAGCATGGCCCGCAGGCTCTGGGTTCCGCAGTCCAAGGCCAGCAGCGTGTCAGCCATGGGCTTCCACCAGGAAGCTGGTGGTCTTCCGGATGTAGTCGAGGTAACGGCCGATCTCCTCCCGGGCGCGGATCTCGTCCCAGCCGTAGCAGCAGGCCATGATCCCGGCGACCTTCCGGGCCAGTTCCCCCTGGAGCCGGTGCGATACGGTGAGCTGCATCTCGGTGCGGCGCAGCATCAGGTCCATGAGGGTCGGCGCGTTCTCGAAGGCCAGGATGTGCTGGATCTCCGCCGGGCAGAAGGGGTGGCCCTCCAGGAGCGGCAGGCCCGCTTCGGGGTCGGCCTTGATGTCGGCCAGGATGGCCACGCCGCCCTGCCCGTACTGCTGGTGGAGGTGGCGCAGAACGGGCTCCGGCACCAGGTTCTCCAGCCCCTGGTCGCGCAGGATGCCGTTGAACGCCTCCCAGGCGACCCCGGCCTTGAGCGGGCGCCGGGAGAAGTGCTGGCGCTTTTCCCGGCCCCGGAACCGGCGCAGGTAGCCTTGCCGGGAGCAGAGGGTGAGCAGGTCCCAGGCCATGACCCGGAAGGTGGTGAGCTTGCCGCCGGCGATGGTCACCAGGCCCGTGCCGGGGTCCTTGATCGAATGCCGGCGCGACACGGCGGAGGCGTTCACGCCTTCCGCCTTGACCAGGGGGCGGATGCCGGCGTAGGTGGAGAGGATGTCCTGGTCGGTGATGCGCGCTCCGGGAAACACCGCGTTGACGGTGTGCAGCAGGTAGTCGCAGTCCTGGCGCGTGCACCAGGGCTCGTCGAGGCTGCCCTGGTAGTCGGTGTCGGTGGTGCCGATGAGGGTGATGTCGCCCCGGCGCAGCACGAAGAAATTCCGGCCGTCATCCAGGGACCTGAGGATGAAGGCCGCGCGGTTGCCCAGCCGGGCGTTGGGGATGGCCAGGTGGACACCCTTGGTGGGGCGGATCATGGAGGCGTGGGTGCCGGTCATGTCCAGGATCGCTTCCGACCAGACTCCGGTGGCGTTCACCACGCAGCCGGTCTTCACGACGAAGGTCCTGCCGGTGCGCTGGTCCTGGAGCTTGACGCCGGCGACCCGGCCCGCCTCCATGAGGATCTCCACGGCCGCCACGTAGTTGAGCGCCTGGGAGCGGCCGCCGGAATAGTCCCGCGCTTCCTTGAGCACTTCCAGGGTCAGCCGGGCGTCGTCCACGTTGGCGTCGTAGTAGAGGCCCGCCATGGCCAGGCCCTCGGTGTTGGCGGCGGGTTCCCGTTCCGCCAGCTGGACGGGGGTCAGGAACGTGTGCCGGGGGAATTTGAAGCGGGAGCAGGTGTTGCCCAGGAAATCGTAGAGGCGCAGGGCGAGCTTCACCCGCCCGGGGCTGTCCTTGCCGCCGCGGTAGGCGCAGAAATAGAAGCCCAGGGGGCGCACCAGGTTCGGCAGCGCGGCGCGCAGCCAGTTGCGCTCCGTGGTGGATTCCCGCACCAGCTTGAATTCCCGCTGGGCCAGGTAGCGCATGCCGCCATGCACCAGCTTGGAGGAGCGGGAAGAGGTGCCGGAGGCGAAATCATCCTTTTCCACCAGCAGGAACGGTATCCCCCGCAGGGCCGCCTCCCGGGCCACGCCGGCGCCGGTGATGCCGCCGCCGATGATCACCAGGTCGAAGTCATGGGTGATGGCCTGGTCGATGGCCCAGGGCCGGTCCTGGGCGTTCCAGGAAAGGCTCTTGCCATCCACGTGAAAATCCGCGCTGCGTTGCCTGGTCAAGATTCCCCCTTCCCCGCTCGGGCGGGGAATATCATGAATGCCTATGGATGCGCCAGGCGCTCCTTGATGAGCGCCAGGACCTTCCCGATCTCTTCCGGCGTGAGCTTGCCTTCCTTGAGGAAGAGCACGGTGCCGTCCCGGTCCACCAGCGCCACGGCCGAGCCCTTGGTCCGCAGGCCCCAGGCCACGCGGGCCAGGCCCTTCTCGTCATCCACGTGGATGGCGTGGGGGAAATCCCGCTGGCTCTTTTCCAGGCGGCTCCGGCCCATGCCCGCCGTGCCCCACAGGGCATCACCCAGGTTGAGCACGGTGACGGTCTTGTAGGCGCCGTCCGGCGTGAATTCCGGCAAGCGGGCGGCGATGAGGGCGTCGATATACGGCTTGTTGATGTCGTCCACGCCCACCCGGGCCGCCAGGTGGTAGAGGGTCCAGACGCGCCCGAGCATCTCCCGGGGGCTCCAGGTCCGGGTGCCGAGTTCCTGGCTGGTCAGCACCATCCGGCCGTCCGCCACGCGCGTGGCCGGCACCAGGGCGCCCCGGTCCGTGATCTCCACGGCAGGCACCTTCTGGCCCACCGCCAGGCCCTGGGCCGCGCCCCACAGGCAGGTCAGGCCCGCCATCAACACGATCACTTTGCGCATCATGGTCTACTCCCTGCCGGCGCGGTCCGCGATCCGGCGGACGAAGGCCACGCACCTGCGGTTGATGAGGTCACCGTCGTAATCCAGGGTGGCCACGTGGTAGGAATGCTCCAGCATGACGAGTTCCTTGTCCCGGCTCGCCGCCCGTTCCATGAGCAGGGTGGCGTTGCGCAGGGGCAGCACATGGTCCTCCCGGGACTTGAAGACCAGGAGCGGCGCCTCCAGGCGCTGGAAATCGCCCTTGACCATGCGCGCCAGCCGGTTCACCTCGGCCACCCCCGCCAGCGGGGTGCGCTCGTAGGCCGGCTCGATCTGGGCGGGGTCCTTGATGTCCGAGGCGATGGCCGGCACGGAGCGGACCAGGTGCTTCAGCAGCCCGGCGCAGCGCACCAGGGGATGGCCGAACACCAGGGCCTGGTTGATCACCATCACCCCGAGGATCTCCCGGTCGGTCTGGGCCAGGCGCAGGGCGAGGGTGCCGCCCATGGAGAGGCCGGCCACGAACACCTTCCGGCTCCGGGCCTTGAGCCGCTCCAGGGCCGCCTCGAGATCGGCCAGCCAGTCCTCGGCCCGCACCCCCATGAGATCCTGCCAGCGGGTGCCGTGGCCGGAAAGCAGCGGGCATTCGACGTTCCAGCCGGCGCCGGCGAAGGCCCGGGCCAGGGGCAGCATGCTGGCGGGTGAGCCGGTGAAGCCGTGGGAAACCAGCACGCCTACCTCCGACACGGCGACCTGGATGAAAGGGTCACGACTCGGCAGTCCAGGACGCCGAGAGGGGGGAACCGCAGAATGCATATGCGCCTTCTATTTTTTAGAATACGTATTTAGATCATGGATTTTTTTGACAGTCAAGATTTTTCAGAAAAAAAATTTGACAGGGACAAACCCACATGACGACAATTCTTTCATCACCACAAGTCATCCAGAACGTCATCTCCGCTCAAAGGGCGGGATTCATCGGGAGGCGCACACATGCACAGGGGTATCCTCGCAACTTCGCTGGTACTTTGCGCGCTCCCGCCCGCCCTGGCGGGCGGGATCTTCCAGAACAGCAACGAAAGCGCCGAGTACATCCGGACCTTCGACCGGAACAGCGCCATCGACAACGCCGACATCGTCTACTACAACATGGCGGGCACCCCCAGGCTGAAGGACGGGTGGACCTTCAATGCCAGCAACCAGACGCTGTTCCAATGGGCGACGGTGGACTCCATCAACAACCCGGTGGTCGGCGACAAACATTACAAGTCCGACAACCCGGTCTGGTTCCTTCCCAACTTCTACGCGGCGTACAAGCAGAACAACTGGGCGGGCTTCCTCGCCCTGCAGACCATCGGCGCCACCGCCATCCGCTCATGGACCGGCGGCCTGCCCACGCTGGATCTCATGGGCAAGCAGATGGCGGGCTATGGCTCGACCACCAACAGCAACATCATCGCCGGCAATGCCTATGGTCAGGCCATCAGCAACGGCATGTCGCCGGCCCAGGCCCAGCAGGCCGCCGTGGCGGCCGGGCTGAGCAGCCAGTACTACCCGTCCAGTTCCTTCGTCAAAGGGTCGTCCTACTACCTCGCCCTGCGCGGCGGCGGGGCGCTCCAGGTGAACCCGAGCTTCGCCATGGCCGGGGCGGTGCGCCTGGTCACCTCGGAGATGCACTCCGTGGCCAGCGTCCAGGGAGCCTGCACCTACGACCAGGACGGCAACAACCTCACCACCCAGAAGCAGGCGTCGGCGGACGTGCTGGACAAGGCCGTGGGCGCCTCCCTGGAAGTGGGCTTCGATTACGATCCCACGCCCCAGACGGTCATCAATTTCACCTATGAGATGAACACCAAGCTCAATTTCCATCGGAGCGTGAAGGATGGCCAGACCCTGAACGGCACCTTCGTGGACGGCCAGCACAACCGGCTGGACCTGCCGCAGGTGGTGCGCATCGGCCTGGGCTACCAGGCCACGCCCGCGATGCGGCTCTCGTTCGGCTTCAATGACTACCTGGAGAACAAGGTCGACTACGCGATGCTGAACGACCCCGCCTTCAACATCAACGCCTCCGAGATGTACAAGAACACCGTCGAGGAGCAGGCGGCCATCGAGTACCGGGTCAACGCCAAATGGCTCCTGAGCTTCGGCGTCAATTTCAACCAGATCGGCCAGACCCGGGCCGCCACCGTGGACACGTCCGTGCCCGGCGCCCATGCCAACTACCTTTCCGAAGGATTGGGCTTCGAGTACTCCGTCTCGGACCGGGCCAAGTTCAATTTCGCCCTGGGCCACACCGGGTTCCAACACGTCTACCAGAACGCCGACGCCGGGGACCAGGCGATCCAGGCGGCCTACGCGGCGCAGGGGGTGAGCGTCAGCCCGACCAAGGAATACAACAAGGAATACATCATCGTAGCCATCGGCGTCGACTATCACCTATAGGGAGGAGCCATTCATGAAAAGGAATACCTGCCTGCTTGCGCTCGGCACCGCGGCCGCGTCCATGTTCCTGGCCTGCAACATCAGCGCGCCTCCGCCGAGTTCCACCCCACCGGTCCTCAACGGGGATACCCACCTGACCATCCTGCAGACCTCGGATCTCCACAGCCACGCCAACGGGGAAGGCCCCATGTCCGCCACCGCCACCGCCTCCACGCCGGGCCCGGAGGGCAGCTACGCCCGCATCGCCGGCTACGTGGGCTCGGTGCGCTCGGCGGCCGACACGAATCACCCGGTGGTGCTCGTAGATTCCGGCGACTGGACCATGGGGACGCTCTACGATCTGACCCTCATGTCCGCGCCGCTGCAGCTCACCTTCCTGACCGAGCTGAACTACGACTGCACGACTCTGGGCAACCACGAGTTCGACTACACGCCCAAAGGACTGGCGGCGATCCTGGCCGCGGCCAAGGCCGGCGCGTTCGGCTTCGCGGTCCCCATCGTGACCTCCAACATGAACCTCAACGGGAACACGGACCTGGCGCCGTACATGGGCACCACGATCCTGCCCTACTACACCAAGACCCTGCCCAACGGCCTCAAGCTCGGCTTCATCGGCCTCATGGGCGAGGACGCGGCCGCGGACGCCCCCAATTCCGCACCGGTTTCCTTCCCACCCCTGAGCAAGAACTATCCCACCGTGCAGGGCCTGGTGACCATGCTCCGCACCACGGAGGGCTGCGACGTCGTGGTAGCCCTGGACCACGTGGGCACCGATGCCGCCACCGGCGGGTACACCGGCGAGGACGTGAGCCTGGCCCAGAACGTCACCGGCATCGACGTGATCGCCTCGGGCCACACCCACAACCCCTTCGCCACGGGCTCCGCCAACCACCCGGTGGTCAACGGCGCCTGGACCACCCAGGTCATTTCCTGCGGCGCCTTCGGCACCAACGTATCCAGGATCGACCTGACCTACCATGTGGCAACCCGCAACACCACCGTGGACGCCTCCAGCAACCTGCCCATGACCGACGCCACCCTTGCCGCCGCGGGGGTGACCGCCTCTGCGGAATTCACGGGTTTCGTGCGGCAGGCGGACCAGGCGCTCAACGTCGGGCTCGGTTCCATGTTCGAAGCCTTCTTCCCCGACTACTCCGGCTCGGACCTCAGCAAGGGGGTCTACCACCCCATGGGCGTCGCGCTCCAGGGCATGGTCGGCAACGACAGTAACGCCGTGCTCTGCCCCAACGGCCTCGGCGACCTCTGCGCCGACGCGAACCGGAACGTGCCCAACGGCATCATCCAGACGGTGGCCGCGAAGCTGCTCCTGGCAGGCTGGACGGGCAGTCCAACCGATCCCAACCTGCCCGCCATCCTGCAGGCCGCCAACCTCACGGGCTACGACCTGACGCCCTTCACCGCCGGCCTCGTGCCCACCGGTGTGGTGCGGGACCCCCTTGCCGCGGGCACCACCCCCGCCCTGTCCTTCGCCAATGTCTATGACGTGCTGCCCCTGGGCATCTCCCCGGACACCACGCAGGCCGATCCCATCGGCTACCCCATGATGTCCGCCTACCTCACCCTGACCGATCTCAAGACCCTCTGTGCCCTGCAGCTGGTGGGCCAGACCAACCTCATCAACGCCGACGACTACCTGAACCTCTCGGGCCTCAGCTACGGCCTGAGCGCGGCCAACCTGGCCACCTTCTTCAAGGAGGTCAGCGCCGCGGCGATCCTGCAGCTGACCCAGGACAAGGCCCTGGCGGGTTCCACCTCGGCCGGCGCGGCCATGACCGCCCTGGGCGCGCTTGGGACGGATGGCGGCGCGTCGCTGGTGACGGCGATGCAGGCGGGCAACCCCTATGCCATCGCCATGGCCAGCCTTAACGAAGCTTCCCCCGACCCCGCCACGAACTTCCCGGTCCTGGGCGCCGTGGCAACTGCCGCTGCCACTGGTTCCAGCACCCTCAACGCCATGCTCGTGAACGCCGCCATCGCAGCCGTCACCAACATCTCCGCCTTCGCGGCCACGGATCCCTCCTGCATGGGCCCCGCCACGGCCCTGGACGGCACGGTGCGCTACCGCATCGCCGCCGACCTCTATGGTATCCTCATGATGGGCGCCATCGAAAGCCAGTTCGGCATCAGCATCACGCCCTACGCCGCCAGTACGGGCACGGCCGTCCTTTCCGAGGCCGACCTCACGGCCGCCATGGCCAACCGGATCAACGCCACCCCTGGCGCCGCCGCCCTGGTGGAGCTCAAGGAGTGGGAAGCCCTGGCCTTCTTCCTCACCACGCCCGCCGCCTCCGGCGGCCTGGGCAGCCAGATCGGAACGCAGTATGCCTCCACGACCAACTTCACGGACTTCTCCACCTTCGGCTCGGCCGTGACCACCCGCAATGCCGGCTATGGAACCCAGGTGCTCCCCATGGTCCAGCAGTTGGAAGGAACGCTCCAGACCTTGACCGCCGCACCGTAGCCCCACGCCGGGGGGGCTTCCCGGCCCCCCCGGCGCCTTTTCAACTTCAAGACAAGGCAGGAAAAAGCATGTCCAGCAGGAAAGAACGAGAACGCGCGAAACGCCAGGAGGTCCTCCTGGAGGCCGCCGGGCTGGTCTTCGGCCGCAAGCCCTTCGACGAGGCCACCATGCAGGATGTGGCGACCGCGGCGGAAATATCCATCCAGGGACTCTACGAGTTTTTCCCATCCAAACAGGAGATGTACGAGCAGGTCATGCTCTACTACGCGGGCGTGTTCCATGACCACGCCCAGGCGGCCCTCGCCGAGGCCCCGGAAAGCCCGATCGAGCGCCTGAACGTGCTGGCCCGGGTGTACGTCAAGCACTTCCAGGAGGTGCCCTTCACCCTGCCCATGTTCGTCCGGGACCGGGTCCAGTTCGACTTCGGCTTCGACACCCGGTTCCGCCGGCACTACCAGGAGGTATACGAGACCGAACGGCACCGCGTGACCTCCCTCCTGCAGGAAGCCGTGGCGTGCGGCGCCCTGCGTTCCCTGGATCCGGAATTCCTGACCCAGCTGGTCATGGACGTGCTCCAGGCTTCGCTCCATTTCGCCTACCACCGCAGCCCCCGGGAGGAGGTCGGGCCCTGCGTGGCCCGGGCCATGGAATGCCTCCTGCATGGCATCGGCACCGAGTGACATGAAGCCCGCACGGTTCGCCGCATTCCTTGTTTGCGGGGCCCTGGCGGCCCAGCCGGTGCTGACCCTGCCCACGGCCCTGGGCAAGGCGGCCTCCACCTCGGTCCAGGCCGACCTGGCCGGGCTGGCCCGGCAGGAAGCCCAGGGCGACCGGGACGAAGTGAAGTCCACCTTCCTGCCGGACCTCCAGTTGCAGGGCGGCCACCTGAGCCTGGACCATGAGGTGGACCTGCGCACCAGCTCCTACACCCTGGGCGTCCCGGGCCTGGGCAGCATGGCCATCCCCTCCATGGACCAGCCCCTGGCCCCGAACGCCTCCTGGCGCTACCAGTTGAGCGCCAGCTACCTGCTGTTCGATTTCGGCAAGCGCGACAGCGCCCTTTCCGCCTCCAAGGCCAAGGAGACGGCGGTGGACCTGCGCGGCAAGGACGAGGTGAGCCGCGCCCAGGCGGAGGTGGCCGGCCGCTACATGACCCTGGTGAACCTCATGGCCCGGCGCAAGGTGGTGGAACAGCGCCGCCAGGCCCTCGGGGACCACCTCCGGGACGCCCGGGCGCTGTACGACCAGGGGGTGGTGGCGCGCAACGACCTGCTCCGGACCGAGGTGGCCCAGCGTTCGGTGGACGACGCGGGCCGCGCCCTGGACAACGCCCTGGTGTCGGCCCGGGAACGGCTCAACATCGCCATGGGCCTGGCGCCGGAGGAACCCGCCACGGTGCCGGAAACCCTCCCGCCTCCGCCTGAACTGGCCTGGGACGAAGCCCAGGTGCGCAGCCGCGCCCCCGAAGCCAACGCCGGGGTGCGCGCGCTGGAAGCCAAGGTCCAGGCGGCGGAGCACATGGTCGACTTCCGCAAGCGCGACTATGCCCCCGACGTGGTGGCCCAGGTCAGCCACGCCTACGAGGAGAACCCGTTCATGGTCCATCCGGACCAGAACAGCCTCTACCTGGGCGTCTCCTGGAAGCTGTTCGACGGCGGGGCGCGCTCGGCCAGGGTCAGCAAGTCCCGGGCCGAGGAGAGCACGGCCCGGCGCGAACTGCTGGAAGCCCGCAGGCAGGCGGAGAACGCCGCCGCCGCGGCCTACCGGGACTATCGCCAGGCCCTGGCCGAACTGGCCACGGCCAAGGCCAACGTGGTGGCGGCCGGGGAGAACCTGCGCATCGTCACCGACCAGTACCAGCAGGCCTACGCCAAGAGCACCGATGTCCTGGACGCCGAGACGGTGCTGGCGGAGAGCCGGTTCGGCCTTTCGGATTGCCTCTGCCGCGCCTACGCCCTGCAGGCGGGCCTGCTGGCGATCATGGGCGAAGATCTCGAGTCCTTCTATGCCGCAGCATCCGTGGAGCATTGATATGGCAAGGCGATTGCGCACGTGGGTTTCCCTGACCGTGATCCTGGCCGCGGCCGCCGCGGCGGGGATCTGGGGCTATGCCAGCTGGCGCCGCCACCAGGTCTTCGTGGACACCGACGACGCCTACGTGCGGGGCCACGTGGTGACCGTGGCGACGCGGGTGCCGGGCGCCATCCTCACCCTGGAGGTCAAGGAGAACGAGCCGGTCAAGGCCGGCCAGATGATCGCCCTGCTGGATCCCAAGGACTACGACGCCATGGCCGACCGGGCCCGGGGCTCCCTGGCCGAAGCCCGGGCTTCCATGGCCCTCAACCAGGCCCAGATCGCCCAGGCCCAGGCCGGGGTGCGGGCGGCGGCCAGCCAGGAGAGCCTGGCCGAGCTGGAGCGGAACCGCCTGGAGACCCTGGTGGACCGCCAGTCCATCCCGCGCCAGAAGCTGGACCAGGCCCGCACCGCCTTCGAGGTGGCCACGGCCCAGCTGGACGCCGCCCGCAAGCAGGTGTCCGCCCTCCAGGGCGCCCTCCAGGTCAGCACCAGCAAGGAGGCCCAGGCCCTGGCCGGGCTGGAGCAGGCCCGGCTGCAGCGCTCGTACTGCGTGGTCCCAGCGCCCTGCGACGGGTTCGTCGCCCGCAAGATGGCCGAGCCGGGCATGGTGGTGGCCGCGGGCCAGCCGCTCCTGGCGATCGTGCCCCTGGGCCAGGCCGAGCTGTGGGTGGAGGCCAACTTCAAGGAGACCCAGCTGCGCAACGTGCGCCCGGGCCAGCGTGTCGCGCTCAAGGCCGACCTGGACGACCGCAGCATCCCCGGCGTGGTCGAAAGCATCGCGGCCGGCACCGGCGCCGCCTTCAGCCTGCTGCCCGCGGAGAACGCCACCGGCAACTGGGTCAAGGTGGTCCAGCGCATCCCGGTGCGCATCCGCCTGGCCGAGGGCGCCGATCCCGGGCACAAGCTGCGCCTGGGGCTGAGCGTTTCCGCCGTCATTGACACCCGGTCCGGGCCCGCGCTGCCATGAAGCCCGGCCCGGCCGCCCCCCGGGGTTCGCCCCTGAAGTGGTTCATCGCCCTCTCGCTCATGCTGGGCGTGTTCATGGAGGTGCTGGACACTTCGGTGGCCAACGTGGCCCTGCGCAACATCCAGGGTTCATTCGCGGCGGGCACCGACGAGATCACCTGGGTCATCACCAGCTACCTGGTGGCCAACGCCATCATCCTGCCCATGGCCGGCTGGCTCGGCAACTTCTTCGGCCGCAAGCGGCTCTACCTGACCTGCCTGGGCGTCTTCACCCTGGCCTCGTTCGCCGCCGGCGCGGCCCAGTCGCTGGCCTTCCTGATCCTGATGCGGGTGATCCAGGGCCTGGCGGGCGGGGCCATGGTGCCTCTGTCCCAGGCCATCACCTTCGAGGCCTTCCCGCCCGAGGAGCAGGGCTACGCCGCCGGCATCTACGGCATCGGCGCCATCTGCGGCCCCATCCTGGGCCCGCTGCTGGGCGGCTGGATCACCGACAACTGGACCTGGCCGTGGATCTTCTTCATCAACGTGCCGGTGGGCATCGTCGCCTTCCTGCTGGCGGCGGTGTTCGTCAAGGACCCGGCCTACCAGAAGGCGCCCGAAGGCAAGGTGGACTACTGGAGCTTCCTGTTCATCGCCATGGGGCTCGGCTGCCTGGAGGTCACCCTCAACCGGGGCCAGCGCTATGACTGGCTGAACAGCAATTTCATCAAGATCTTCCTGGGCTGCTCGGCGCTGGGCATCGCCCTGTTCATCTGGCGTTCCCTCACCGCCAAACATCCTCTGGTGGACATCCGCATCTTCAAGCTGCCGGAATTCGCCTCCGGCATGTTCCTCATCTTCATGGCCAGCGTGGGGATGTACGGAACCTTCCTGTGCCTGCCGATCTTCGTGCAGAGCCTGCTGAACTTCACGCCCACCTGGGCCGGCATCATCCTCGCGCCCAGCGGCATCACCTCCATGTTCGCCATGGCCCTGGCCGGCTACCTGATCGGCAAGGTCCACGTGCGGATCATCCTGGCGGCCGGCTTCGCCTGCCTGGCCTGGGGCGCCTGGATGCTCACCCGGCTCAGCCTCGGCTCGGAAGTCGCCTACATGGCCCAGGCGATGAGCGTGTTCGGCTTCGGCATGGGCCTGGTGCTGGTGCCCATCGCCACCGAATCGATCCGCCGGATCCCGCCGGAGCTGACCGGCACCGGCACCGGCATGTTCAACCTCATGCGCAACGAGGGCGGCAGCGTCGGCATCGCCATCTGCACCACGCTGCTGGCCCAGCGCTCCCAGTTCCACTTCGCCCGGCTGGCGGAGCACGTGACCGTGTTCAACGCCATCCTGCAGCACCATGCCGTCGCCCTGGCCGCCGGGCTGTTCCCCCGGGCCGGGCTGCACCCCGCCGCCATCCCCGCCCTGACGGCGGGGCTGCTGACCGAGGAACTGGTCCAGCAGTCCTACCTGATGAGCTTCATCGACATCTTCGCCTTCCTGGCCGTGACCATGCTGCTTTCCCTGCCCTTCGCCATGCTCATGCGCCAAATCAAGGGCGATGCCAAAACCCGCGGAAGTTCCTAGGAGGGCCCATGCCCACGCTCAAGCAGCCCTATGGCCTGTCGCCCAGGATCGAGAAGCTGCGATCCTACTACTTCGAAGGTGCCGACCGGCGGTGGAACAACGAGTACACCTCGTGGACCACCGGAACGCCCTGGGACGTGCAGTTCAACGAGCTGACCTACTACATCGTCCCCGAGGTCTACCCCCTCATGGGGGCGATGCGCTCCTCCTTCAGGCTGGCGGCGCGGCCGGTGGCGCTGCGGCCGGACTTCTGGGAACTGTCGCTGCCGGAGCGCCGCGCCTGGTTCGTCAAGGAAGTGATGACCCGGTATGTCCCCCGGGATCTCCTGCCCGGCGACCTGCTCGTGGGCTCGCGCTTCAACATCCAGACCTCCCTATGCCTGGACCGGGCCGAGGCCAGGGCCTTCGACCGCCTGGTCCTGGGCCGGAAAGGCGCGCGGCGGGCGGCGGTGGACTTCCACCGGCACGGCTACGGCAACGCCGGCGCCACCAGCGGCCACCTCATCCCCGGTCATGCGGACCTGCTGGCCCGGGGCTGGATCGGCGTGCAGGCGGAGGTGACGGCGAAGCTCTCGACCCTCGGGAGTGAAGCGCTGCGGGGGCCCGCCGGCCGGGAACTCCGGGCGATGCTCATCGCCACCGGGATGCCGCGCGCCTACGCCGAGGCCTGCGCCACCGATTGCCGTGCCCTGGCCCCCGGCTGCGCCGATCCCGCGCGCCGGCGCGAGCTGGAGACCATGGCCGCCACCCTCGACCAGGTGCCCTGGTGGCCCGCCCGGGATTTCCGGGAAGCGATCCAGGCCCTGTGGCTCAACCACATGCTGGTGATGGCCGACGAGAACTACCCGGGCCCGGGGATCTCCTTCGGCCGGATCGACCAGTACCTCCTGCCCTACTGGGAGGCCTCCAAGGCCCAGGGCATGACCCCCGCCGAGGCCAAGGAGCTGCTGGGCTGCTTCTGGTTCCACTGCAACACCGCCTACGACGCCCAGATCCGCACGGGCAACAACGGCATCTCCGCGGGTTTCGGCCAGCTCTTCAGCCTTTCCGGCCTCGGCCCGGGCGGCCGGGACATGAGCAACGAGCTCACCTACCTGCTGCTCGAGGTCATTGACGAGATGTCGCCCATCCTCGAACCCAAGCCGAACGTGCGGCTGCACCGCAACTCGCCCGAACCCCTGCTCGACAAGGTGGTGGCGATGATCGAGGCGAGCCAGGGCGCACCGTTCCTGCTCAACTTCGACGAGCGGTCCATGGCCGGCATGCTGCGCGAGGCCAAGGAAGGCGGCGCGGCGGGCCTGATCCGGCCGGACAACGTGCACGACTATGCCAGCGTGGGCTGCCTGGAAAACACCATGGCCGGCAACGACCGTTCCGGCACGGTGGATTGCAACCTGAACCTGCTCAAGGCGGTGGAACTGGCCCTGACCGGCGGCGAGGACCTCCTGCCCTGGACCGACCCCATGACCGGCAAGCTGGAAAGGCCGGAGCGGGTGGGCCCGGCCACCGGCGATCCCCGGGATTTCGCCGGCTGGGAGGCGTTCTGGGCGGCCTACCAGGCCCAGACCCGCTTCATCGTGGACCGCATCGTCGATCTCTACGAGCGCTCCGAAGCCGTCCGGGCGCGCTTCTTCCCCACGCCCTACCTGTCGTGCCTGGTCAAGGGCTGCATCGAAAAGGGGCTCGACGTGACCCAGGGCGGGGCCGAACTGTCGTTCGTCACCCTCGAAGCGGTGACCTTCGCCACCACGGTCGATTCGCTCCTGGCGATCAAGCACCTGGTCTTCGACCGCAAGGAATGCACCATGGGCGAGCTGGTTGAGGCGCTCAGGGCCGACTGGCAGGGGTTCGAGGCGCTCAGGGCCAAGGCCGTCAACAAGGCCCCGAAATACGGCCGCGACGACGAGGAGGCCGATGCCATGGCCGCGGCGGTGATGGCGCTCTGGTGCGGTGAAACCTGGCAGCACCGCACCCGGAGCACCGGCCGGCGTTTCCGGCCCGGCATGCTTTCCTGGAACTACTGGGCCGGCGACGGCTCCATCATGCCGGCCAGCCCCGACGGCCGGCAGCGTGGGCAGTTCCTTTCCAACGCCATCTGCCCGTCCAACGGCGCCGATTGCAACGGGCCCACCTCCAACGCCAACTCCGTGGGCACGGCGCTGGGGGGGCGCTCGGCCGAAGGCGCCGACTACCTCGATTACCGCAACTTCCTGCCCAACGGCGCGAGCCATACCATCACCTTCAACCCCTCCCTGCTCCGGGACGCCGAGCACCGGGCCAAGTTCAAGGCCTTCCTCCGGGGCTACGCCGAGAACGGCGGCACGGCCCTGCAGATCAACATGCTGGAACCCGCCATGCTGCAGGATGCCCAGGCCCACCCGCAGGAGTACCGCCATCTCCTGGTGCGGGTCACCGGCTACAACGCCTATTTCACGACCATCGGCCGGGAACTCCAGGACGAAGTCATCGCCCGGGTGAGCCATGGACGCTTCTGAAGGGGTGGTGATGCAGATCCAGCGCCTGTCCACCGAGGACGGGCCCGGGCTGCGCAGCACCGCCTTCCTGAAGGGCTGTCCCCTGGCCTGCGCCTGGTGCCACAACCCGGAGGGCCTGGACACCCGGCCCCAGACCCAATGGGAGGGCACCCGCTGCATCGCCGGCGCCACGACGGACGGCTGCGGCGCCTGCCTGCGGGCCTGTCCCCGGGGCGCCCTCGCACGGGAGAACGGGGAGGTCGTGGTGGACCGGGCGCGGTGCGCCGGCTGCGGCGCGTGCGCCGAGGCCTGCCCCGGCGGCGCCATGCAGGTGCTCGGAACCCGCACCACGGCGGCCCAGCTGGCCCACGAGATCCTCAAGGACCGGGCCTATTTCGAGCGTTCCGACCGCGGCGGGGTGACCTTGTCCGGGGGCGAGGCGAGCCTGCAGGGCGCCTTCGCCCTGGAGACGCTGCGGCTGTGCCGCGCCAGCGGGATCCACACGGCCCTGGACACCTGCGGCGTGGCGTCCTGGGAAACCCTCAGGCGCCTGTTCGCGGAGGCCGACCTGGTCCTGTACGACCTCAAGGAGAGCGACCCGGCCAGGCACCTGGCGTTCACCGGCCTGGACAACCGCATCGTCTTCGCCAACCTCGAGCGCACGGCCGCCCTCATGCGCGAGGCGCCCATGCCGGCCGCGCTCTGGCTGCGCACGCCCATCATCCCCGGCGCCACCGACCGGGAGGAGAACCTGCTCGCCCTGGGCCAGCGCATCGCCGCCCTGGCCCCGCCCCGGCTCGAACGCTGGGAGCTGTGCGCGTTCAACAACCTGTGCGCCGACAAGTACCGGCGGCTCGGGCGCACCTGGCGCTACGCCGAAACGCCGCTCATGACGGCCGGGGCCATGGCCCGCCTGGCCGCGGCGGCCCGCCAAGGCGCGGGCGGCCGGGTCGAGGTGACCTGGACCGGGTCCACCCGGATGGAACCCTGAAGGAGCTGCCCATGCTGAGAAGCCGACTGGACGAAACGGACATCGCCGCCTTCGCGCCGAGCGAAAAGATCGCGCTGGTGGCCACCGTGAATGATGCGGGCGAACCCCACATCACCCTGCTCACGACCCTTTCCGCCCTGGGGCCCGGCGCCCTGACCCTGGGCGAATTCTCCCGGGGCCTCAGCAAGGCGTTCATGGCCGTCCGGCCCAAGGTCGGCTTCCTGGTCCTGGGCCTCGACCGCCGCCTGTGGCGCGGCCGGGCCCTGTGGCGGCGCAGCGCCCGGGAAGGGCCGGAATACGTCAAGTACAACAGCCAGCCGATGTTCCGCTACAACGCCTATTTCGGCATCAACACGGTCCACTACCTCGACCTGGTGGGCGTGGAAGGCCCGCAGGCCCTGCCCACGGGAGCCATCGCCCTGGCTTCGCTCGCCACCCTGCTCAAGGCCCGCCTCGGCCGCCCCGCCCCGGGAGAGCCGGTCCTGGCCCCCGCCGCCCGGAGCATCCTGGACCGCCTCGCCTCGCTCAATTTCCTGGCCTACGTGGAGGCGGACGGTTTCCCCCGGCTGGTGCCCGTGCTCCAGGCGCGGAGTTCCGGCCCGTCCCGCATCGTCTTCACGCCCGGGCCCTACCGGGTAGCCCTGCGCGCCATCCCCGAGGGCGTGCCGGCCGCCGTTTTTTCCATGAACCTCGAGATGGAATGCTTCCTGGCCCGGGGCCGGTTCGGCAAGCCCAAGGGCACCGGCCTCTATGGCATCGACCTGGACTTCCTCTACAACTCGGCCCCGCCCTGCCACGGTCAGGTCTACCCGCCCAAGCCCCTGGAGACCAGGACCGAATTCTGACCGGTCAGAGCGCGGCCAGGATCGCCTGGATCAGGCGGACCCGCCCTTCCGCCAGATTGCGGCCGAGGTTGGCGAACATGGCCGGGAATTCCGGCCCCATGACCACCTGCAGGCCCAGCACCGGCGGCGGCGCCGCGGGCCGGGCCGCCTGCGCCTGGAACCAGGCCTGGCCCGCGGCGCTGCGATCGGCCCAGGCCACCTGCCGGAACCCATTCCGCCCCAGCACCTCGGCCATGGCCTCGGCGGTGAGCAGGTGGCTGATTTCCGGCCCGCGCGCCCAGGGCACCGGGAACAGCACCGGGCCCTCGCCGGCCACCACGTCGTAGATGGCCAGCCGGCCGCCGGGTTTCAGCACCCGGTGGATGCTCCGGTACAAGCGGTCCCGGCCGGCGATGTTCATGGCCACGTGCTGGGTCCAGGCATGGTCGAAGCTGGCGTCGGCGAAGGGCAGGTCCAGGGCGTCGGCCTGGCGGAACTGCACCCGGTCCGCCAGCCCGCAGCGCTCCGTCAGCATCCGCGCCACGTCCACGAAGGGCTGGCTGAGGTCGATCCCGGTCACCCGCGCCGCGCACTCGGCCGCCAGGTGGCGGGCCGGGCCGCCCAGTCCGCAGCCCACGTCCAGCACCGTCGCCCCGGGCGCCAGTTCCAGGCCCCGGGCCAATTCCCCGGTGGCTGCCAGGCCGCGGACGTGGAACTGATCCAGCGGCGCCAGGTCCGACCAGGCCACCTGGCCACGGTCCAGGCCGGCCCGGCGCAGCGCCGCGCCGACCTGGGCGGTGAGATCCCCGGTGCCGTAGTGCTCGGCGATGGGTGCGGCGGTGTCCTGGTTTGCCAAAGGGTGCCTCCTTCGTCGGGCGCTGGAAGGCCCCATCATACCTAGAATCGGGTGAACCCGGCTTCGTTCAGCACCCCCGTGGGCGGCTTGGGCGCGATCCTGGCCGTGCTCCGGGACGGTGCCGGGCGCCTGGCCGCGGGGCTTTGCGCCAAGGTGAAGAACGCCATCACGGATTCCAGCTCCAGGGCCTGGGCGCTCATTTCCTCGGACGTGGAGGCGAGTTCCTCCGATGCGGCGGCATTCTGCTGGATCGATTGGCTGACCTGGCTGATGGCGCTGTTGATCTGGCCGACCCCGGCGTTCTGCTCGGCGGAAGCGGAAGAGATATCCTGCACCAGATCGGCGGTCTTCTGGATGGATGGGACGATCCTGGCCAGCAGGCCTCCCGCCTTTTCCGCCAGGTCCACGCTGCCATTGGCCAGCCGGCTGATCTCCTCGGCGGCCACCTGGCTGCGTTCGGCCAGCTTGCGCACTTCCGCGGCCACCACGGCGAACCCCTTGCCGTGCTCCCCGGCCCGGCCCGCCTCGATGGCGGCATTCAACGCCAGCAGGTTGGTCTGGTAGGCGATGTCGTCGACGATGGCGATCTTGTGGGCGATCTGCTTCATGGCCCCCACCGTGTCGCTCACCGCCTGGCCCCCGGCCACGGTGTCCTTGGCCGTGCTGGTGGCGATGTCTCCGGTCACCTTGGCGTTTTCGTTGTTCCGGGCGATGGAGGCGCTCATCTGCTCCATGGAGGCGCTGGTCTCCTCCACGCTGGCGGCCTGCTGGCTGGCGCCCTGGCTCAGGGACTGGGCGGTGGCGCTGACCTGCTCAGCGGCGCCCACCAGCAGCCTGGAGGACTCCTGCACGTGGCCCACCACGCCCGACAATTTCTCCACCATGTGCTTGATGGAGGCCATCAGGCTGGTGGTGTCTCCGCTGGCCACGGCCACGTCACAGGCGAGATCGCCTTCGGCGACCTTCCGGGCGATGGCGGCGGCCTGGGACGGCTCGCCGCCCACCTGGGCCTTGATGATGCGGGTGATCAGCAGGCCGAGGCCGATCGCCAGCAACATGCCCGCCAGCATGGCGATGGTCATCTGCGTGGAGGCCGAGTCGGCGGTCAGGCCGTTGCTGATGGCAGTGGCCTTGGCCCGGTCGACGTTCTTCTTCACCATCAGTTCGATGAGGTCATTGGCCTCCCCGCCGATCTGGCCGACCTTCGGATTGTAGGAGATGGCGATCTCGTCCGCGATCTTCCCGCTCAACCGCGCCTGGAGCATGGGCGTTCCCACTTCCTGGTCGTACCTCGCCAGCAGGCCCTTGAGCTTCTCCAGGTCAGCCTTGCTTTCGTCGTCCAGGGGCGTCGCAGAATAGCTCCTGACGGCTTCGTGGATGCTGTTCCAGAGCACCGGGATCTGCGCCGTGATGGTGCTGAGCCGCTCCTGGTCCGGGGCGTAGCAGGTCTTGCTGTAGTCGTTCCGCAGCCGCTGGAAATCGGCGTTGATGGTGCCCAGGTATTGCATCGGCGCGGTGGTCGTATCATGCAGGTAGCGATCGCTCCTGCCGAGCTTGCCGAGGTTGGTGATCCCGATGACCCCGATGGCCCCGGCGATGATGGCCACGAGGATGAAGGCGAAGATGAGTTGCGCCGCCAGACGGAGGCGTTTGAACCAATTCATGAAAAACTCCTATGATAAATAAACGCAGAGGATAGGGGCCAAGATTTTACGATCCCGGCTCCGCGAGCACATGAGCCCCGCCAGGTGCGGAACCTGTGCTCATCGATACAGCAGTTCCGGGCCAGGGCCCGGTTGGGGCGGCCTGGCCCAGAAAGGGGCTGCGGAGGGGCGGCGGCGCTGGCCTTCCTCCCCATGACAAAAGTGAAACCTGCCTACATGAAAATCTACGGCAAATTGATTGCAGACATGAATATTGGAAATTAAATTTTAAATAAATAATTAATTTATTCCTTTAAGCATGGTCCAGGCCGGGCGACTGGTTCAAAATCGGGTGAAGGTCCCCTCGGTCCGGGCCGGCTGGACCCGGACGGCTTTCAGCCGGTCGTTCTGGCCGCCGTCGGCGATGGCGAAGAAGCTCATCACCGCAATGAACGGAAATCCGACGATGCAAGCCCTGAGTATCGATGTTCGTTACCTGCCCATGCTATGGCATTCCATATGCGATGTAAATTTGTTAAATCATTAAGCTTATTCTGAACATTATGGTCCAGGTCGTTTTCCCTGTCACAGAATTCCGGCCCGGACCGCGAAGACGGCCAGGGCGGTGCTTTTGTGCAGGCCCAGCTTGAGCATCAGGTTGGCCTGGTGGACGTGCACGGTCCGGGCGCTGATGCCCAGTTCCAGGCCGATGTCCCGGGAGGATCGGCCGCGGCCGACCCGGGCCAGCACCTCCCGTTCCCGCGGCGTGAGCCGGGCCAGGCGCAGCATCCCATCGGCGTCGAGGGGGTGGGCGGCGCTCGGGATCCCGCCGAGGTTGCGCTGGCGGCGCGCGCAGCTCAGCAGGGCGAATTCCAGGTGCGCCCACCGGATGGGCTTCAGGACATACTGATCGACCTCCACGGCGATCGCGCCGAACAGGCCGTCCTGGTCATCGAAGCCGGTCGTGACGACCAGGCCCACGCGCGGGTCCAGGGCGCGGATCTCCCGGGCCATGGCCAGGCCGTCCATGTGGGGCATCCGGATATCCGTGACGACGATCTGGGCCGGTTGCGCCCTGAACGCCGCCAGTCCCTCCTCCCCATCGGCGGCAATGGCCACCTTCCCGACCTTGTGCGCCAGGTAGGCGCCGATGCTGTCCCGCAGGACCGGGTCATCTTCCACATAGAGCAGGCGCAGGGTCTTGAGGAGCAGGCTTTCGGACTCCCGGCCGGTCATGATCTCCCGTCCGCAACGGACAGCCCATCGGGTTGCCCGGCCTGCCTCCGCCCGCCGCCCTTCGCAGCCAGGATCTTGCTGGACTCACCCTGCCGGTAGGCTGGGCAGCATTGATCACAACCGAATGGTATTTTCATGACGAATAACGCGCTGAAGCCATCAAGTCTCATTTACCAAATGAATTGCTCTTCCCCAGAAGGGCGTCATGACAGGCTTGCCCGGCTTCTGGAGCATTTACTGGAACATAGCATACAAGGCCTGGCAGCCTTTCGGGAGAGGCTCAGCCGAACCGCTGCTTCGCCTCGGCCACGATCTGCTCCACGCAGGCTTCCAGCCCGGGCCCGGAAGGATTCAGCACCAGATCGAAGTTCCGCGGGTCCCGCCAGTCCAGCCCCGAGATGGCCCGGATGAACGCGGCGCGGTTCTGGTCCGAGACGGCGATGGCCTTGCGGGCGGCTTCCGGGTTCGGCTCCTTGCCCCGAGCGACCAGGTACTTGACGCGGAAGTCCAGGTCGGCCCGGATGCTCACGTGCAGCGTGGCCGGGCGGTTCTTCAGGGCGCAGAAGCCGCCGCGGCCGACCAGCACCGAAGGCGCGTGGGCCACCAGCTTCAGCATCACCTGCCGCTCCATGTGGTACAGGTCCTTGCTGTAGGCGGGCAGTTCCAGGAGCGGCGTGTAGCAGGCTTCCGGGGAACCGAAGCCGAGGATGTTCAGCAGCTGTTCCAGGAAGCCACAATGCCGCTCTTCCTGCTCGGCCAGGCCGGCACTGGAATGGCCCATGGCCTCGGCGGCCAGGCGCAGGATGCGCCGGTTGCAGAAGGCCCAGCCCAGTCGGCGGGCCACCATCAGGCCGGCCTCGGTACCCCCGCTGCCCAGGCTGCGGGAGATGGTGACAGCGGGGTTCGGATCCATGGGAGCCTCCACGCGGGAATTGAAACGGATGTTGCTAGTGTGGTCCCATTATTCCGGGCGGTGCTCCTAAATGTAAGGATCTTTGGGTTCCATCGGTCCGGCCTTCGGCTGGGGCGGCTTGACGGGCTCAGCGATGGGATTACAATGGCGTCTGCATGGCGAGTGGCCTCCGCGGGAGGTCCGGCAACCGAGCAGGAAGCTACGGTGCCCAGGATCGCAAGATTCCATGCGCAGGAACCAACCTGAAACCGGAGCCCAGCATGACCTGAACCGTTTCCCCAGCAGGCATCCTTGTTTTTGCCCATGTTTTCCTGGAGTTACCGCCCATGCCCAATGAGTACCTATTCACCTCAGAATCCGTTTCCGAAGGCCACCCGGACAAGGTGGCCGACCAGATCTCCGATGCCGTGCTGGACTGGCTGCTGGCGCGGGATCCGCACGCCAAGGTGGCCTGCGAAACCCTCATCGCCAAGAATTTCCTCGCCATCGCCGGCGAATTCCGGGCCGACATCCCGGACCTGATCCCCACCCTGCAGGCCGCCATCCCCGGCCTGGCGCGCGGCGTGCTGACCGGCATCGGCTACACCGCGGCCTCCGGCTTCGACCCGGGCCACCATCACCTGCGCATGGTCCTGAACAGCCAGAGCGACGACATCGACCAGGGCGTGGAACGCGGCGGGGGCGAACTGGGGGCCGGCGACCAGGGCCTGATGTTCGGCTATGCCTGCGACGAGACCCCCGAACTGATGCCGCGCGCCCTGACCCTGGCCCACCGCCTGGTGATGCGCCAGGCCGAGGTGCGCAAGTCCGGCCGGGCGCCGTTCCTGCGGCCCGACGCCAAGAGCCAGGTCACCCTGCGCTACGTGGACGGCCGGCCGGTGGGGCTCCACGCGGTGGTGCTCTCCACCCAGCACACGCCCGATGTGGACGATGCCGCCCTGCGGGAGGCGGTGCGGGAGGAGATCCTGGTGCCGGTGCTCGGCCGGGAGGCGCTGGCCGGCGCCAAGGTCATGATCAACCCCACCGGGCGCTTCGTCACCGGCGGCCCCGATGGGGACACCGGCGTCACCGGGCGCAAGATCATCGTGGACACCTATGGCGGCTCCTGCCCCCACGGCGGCGGCGCCTTCAGCGGCAAGGACCCGAGCAAGGTGGACCGCTCCGCGGCCTACGCGGCGCGCTGGGTGGCCAAGCATCTGGTGGCCGCGGGAGCCGCGCGGCGCTGCACCATCCAGGTGGCCTACGCCATCGGGGTGGCGGAGCCGGTCAGCCTGCTGCTGGATTTCCACGGCACCGGCCAGATGCCCGAAGCCGAGGCCGAGGCCATGGTGCGCCGGCTGTTCGATCTGCGCCCCGCGGCGATCCTGGAGGGCCTGGACCTGCGCCGGCCTTGCTACCTGCCGACCGCGGCCTACGGCCACTTCGGCCGGGAAAACATGGGATTTTCATGGGAACGGACCAGCCGGATGGAGGAGCTGCAGGCCGTGCTGAGCGATCGGCTGGTGCACCACTGAGGAGCCGGATTGCTGCTGGAGCGATCGGCCAAAGCCGGTTACGCTACTGGCAGCACCTGGGTACCAGGTCATTCACTCTTCCCATTTAAAATCAGGTTTCGCATTTCAGAATGAGGCATTTGGCATGCCTGCTCGTCGGCTTCCCTGCCCCGTCGGCATCACCGCCACCGGGCAGTGCTACCCCCCACGGATCGTTCGCAACGATGATCTCACCTTGATCCTGGACACCACCGACGAGTGGATCCGCACCCGCACCGGCATCCGCGAGCGGCGCTGGGTCGAGCCGGGCACCAGCGCCTCGGACCTGGCGGTGCCGGCCCTGCGCATGGCCCTGGAGCGGCGCGGGCTCAAGGCATCGGAGCTGGACGCCATCCTGGTGGCCACGGTGACCCCGGATCACGCCTTCCCGGCCACGGCCTGCCTGGTGCAGGACCGGGTCGGGGCAGTCAACGCCTTCGGCTTCGACCTTTCCGCGGCCTGCTCCGGCTTCCTCTACGCCTTGACCACGGGGGCCACGCTGGTGGCGGCGGGGTCCTGCCGGAAGGTGGCGGTGATCGGCGTGGACGTCATGAGCACGCTGCTGGACATGGAGGACCGGGCGACGGCGATCCTGTTCGGCGACGGGGCCGGCGCCGTGCTCCTGGAGGCGGTGGCCGAGGGCCACGGGCTGCTGGATTTCGAGCAGAACATGGACGGCTCAGGGGCCCACTTCCTGTACGTGCCCGCGGGCGGCTCCAGGCTCCCGGCCAGCCGCGCCACGGTGGAAGCGAAGGAGCACTGCGCCACGATGAACGGCAAGGAGATCTTCCGGCGCGCGGTGCCGCTCATGGCCGAAAGCGCCCGGCTCATGCTGGACCGCAACGGCCTGGCCCCGGCGGACCTGGGCCTGTTCGTGCCACACCAGGCCAACCTGCGGATCATGCGTGCGGCGGCCAGCCGGCTGGAACTGCCCGAGGAACGGATGATGGTCAATATCGACCGGTACGCCAACACCACCGCCGCCACCATCCCCACCGCCCTGCACCAGGCGGTGGAGGCCGGCCGCCTGGGCCAGGGCGACCTGGTCATCCTGGCCGCCTTCGGCGCCGGCTTCACCTGGGGCGGCGCGCTCATGAAATGGGCCTATTGACCCGCGGGCCGGCCCGAAGCGAATCTTTGAAATCGACATTCAGGAAACTGTCTTATCATTCATTGAAATATCCAATGGACCGGAGCAGAGCGGACGATGCGGAACGCGCCGAAGACACCTCAGCTTCCCCTCCAGGGCCGGATGGTCCTGGTGGTGGAGGACAGCGCTGTGCAGCGCGCCCATGCCGTCGATCTGGCGACCCGCCTGGGGGCGGCCCAGGTCATGGAGGCCGCCAACGGGCTGGAAGGCCTGGAGCGCCTGGCCGGGCACCCCGGGATCGACCTGGTGCTGACCGATCTGGAAATGCCCACCATGGACGGGGTCCGCTTCATCGGCGAGTTCGCGGCCAGGGGCTTCCGCCCGGAGCTGATCGTCATCAGCTCGCACGATTTCGCCGTGCTGCATTCGGTCCGGCTGATGGCGGAAACCTACGGCCTGGTGGTGCCCGGCATCATCACCAAGCCCCTGGAAATGGAGGCGCTGCGCCAGCTGCTGCAGGCCGCGCCGCTCCTGGTGCCGCCGGCCCCGGGCCCCTCCGGCCCGGCCCGGGAGCATCCAAGCCTCCTGGAGATCGCGGCCGGCATCAAGGCCGGCTCGTTCATCTGCTACTTCCAGCCCCAGGTCACCTTCAAGGGGGCCCTGCTGAAGGGGGTGGAAGCCCTGGCGCGCTGGCGCCATCCCGAGCACGGCGTGCTGGGTCCGGCGGCCTTCCTGCCCCAGGCGGAAACCGACGCCGGCGTCATGTCCGCCCTCACCCTGGCGATCCTGGCCGAGGTGGCGGGCCACTGGCACCAGTGGCACCGGCACGGGCTCAACCTGGAAGTCTCGGTCAACCTGTCGGCGCTGTCCATCGGCACCCCGGGGTTCGCCGACCACCTGATCGACGCCTGCGCCAGGCTGGACCTGCCGCCCCGGTCGGTGATCTTCGAGGTGACCGAATCCGCCTCCATGTCCAGCCTGGCCGAAAGCCTGGCCAACCTGTCCCGCCTGCGCATCCGCGGCTTCCGGCTGAGCATCGACGATTTCGGCACCGGCTTCGCCACCTTCGAGCAGCTCGAACGCGTCCCCTTCACCGAGCTGAAGATCGACCGTTCCCTGACCCAGTACCTGCCCGAGGCCGGAAGGCCCATGATCATGGTCCGGGGCATGCTGCAGATGGCCCAGGAGCTGGAGCTGACCACGGTGGCCGAGGGCATCGAGACCATGGCCGCCTGGAGCGCGCTGCGCGCCATGGGCTGCGACCTGGCCCAGGGCTTCCTGGTGGCGCGCCCCATGCCCGGCGAGCAGATCCGGGCATGGGCGCATCAGGACCGGGCGCACCTGAGGGTTTAGGAGCCCACCGCGTCAAGCGCCTTTGCCAGTTCGACGACACCGATGGCATCCGTTCGATCGTCGATTGGAAATCGTTCAGCGCCTGGATAAACGTAGAACCGCTTCTGCGGATCCAGATCGGCACAGGCGGAATGGAATCCGCGCTCGACCTTCGGCGCCGATGTGCGTTTGACTTCGATGGCCCAAAGCTCTCCGCCGGGAAGCGTGAGCAGAAGGTCCACCTCGGTTCCGTTGGAGGTCCGGTAGTAGTTTGCTTCGGTTTCCTCTGGCGCTGCGGTGATCAGCGTCTCCACGACAAAGCTCTCCCATGTTTGGCCAACGACCGGATGACCGAGCAGCATTTCCTTGTCCCGAATACCGAGCAGGGCATGGGCGATGCCGCTATCGCGCACATACACCTTGGGCGCTTTGACCAGCCGTTTGCCGGCATTCCGATGCCAGGCCGGCAAGCGCCGAACGAGCAGGAGATCGACCAAAAGATCCAGGTACCTGGCTACCGTTTTGCCATCCACCGCCAGACCGATGGCGAGATTGGCCGCATTCAGGACCTGGGCTTGGTTGTGCGCCAGCATCGTCCAGAATCGCCGCAGGGTCTCAGCGGGTATCCGGGGTCCGAATTGCATGATGTCGCGCTCCAGGTAGGTCCGAATAAAATTTCGCCGCCAGGTCAGACTGACGTCGTCGGACTCGGCCAGAAAACTGCGCGGAAAACCACCCCTCACCCAGAGCGTCTCAAGTGAAGCCGGATCGATCTCCAGGGCATCCAGCGGACCGAGTTCCAAATAGGAAATCCGCCCGGCAAGGCTCTCGCCCGATTGCTTGAGCCGATCCATGGCGGCCGATCCAAGCAAGAGAAAGCGACCATTGGCTTTTCCATGCCTGCGTCCCCTGTCGATGATGCCCCGCAACGGCTGAAACAGCTCCGGTACGCGATGAACCTCATCGAGGATGACCAGCTCACCCTCGTGATCCGCAAGATACCTGCCGGGATTGGAGAGCTTGGCGCGGTCATTCTCGTCCTCAAGGTCCAGGTAGATGGAAGCTGTCCGCTCGCCAATGGCCAAAGCGAGGGTTGTCTTGCCGGCTTGGCGCGGCCCCAGCAGGACCACCGCCGGAGAATGGCGAAGCAGTTCATTCAGATGGGATGTGACGCGGCGAGACAGCATGTATGTAATTATGGAGTTTGATTCCATAAATACAAGTATTTCGTCCTGAACGGGGCCGTTCGAGGCCATTCAATCCCTGCCGACCCCTGTCAGTGCGCGGCATCGAGTTCCGCCGTGGTGCATCTCGAACTCCGGCCGCGGTTTCAGCTCCGGGTGACGCGCTGGCGCACCTGCTGGACGAATTCCTCGAACCGGTCCCGGTCCGGGCCGGCCTTGCAGATATCCAGCCCCGGCCGGCCGTCGGCCCGGGGGAAATGCACGAACTGGCGCCGGGGCAGGCTGAACAGGGCCACCCCGAAGCTCAAGCCAGCGATCGGCCAGCCGATCAGCGCCACCCGCCGGAGCAGTTCGGCATAGCCGGCTCGGGACAGCACCAGGGCGAAGGCGGCGGCGATGCAGCCGACCAGCACCGCCTTGCGGAACCAGCTGTTCTTGACGGCGAAGCGGTTGATCTGGCCGGAAAGGTCGCTCAGTTTCACGATGTTCTTGAACTTGCGGCCGAAGGTCCACTGGGCGGCCACCTCCACCCGGTCGGGGTAGAGGTGGAACACCCGGCGGACCTGGGGCAGGCGTTCGGTGTAGATGGCGAGGGGGGTTTCGACGGGGGTGGCCATGCCTTCCAGTCTATCCGCCCACTCCCCCGTTGATCAGTGCTTCTCGGAGGGTTCGGGGGGGGTCAGCCCCTCGCCGGAGACCACCAGCTCCACCCGCCGGTTCTCCTGGCGGCCGGACACCGTGCCGTTGTCGGCGATGGGGTGCTCGGCGCCGAAGCCCTTGGAAACGATCGCCTCGGGCGCCACCCCCTGGCTCACCAGGAAATCCCGGGCGGCCCGGGCCCGGCTTTCCGACAGCCTGGCGTTGATCTCCTCCCGGCCGGTGCTGTCGGTGAAGCCGTTCGCCTCGATCTTCAACCCCTTGTGGCTGGCCAGGATGCCGGCGACCTTGGCCAGCTTCTCCCGGGCCGCGGGCACCAGCTTGGCCTGGCCGGTGCGGAACAGGACGCCGGACATGCTCACGATCAGGCCCCGGGCGGTGGCCTTGGTCTCCATGATGCCGTTCAGCTGGGCCATCAACTGGGTGCGCAGGTCTTCATTCTCCTTGGTGGTCGCCTGGGCCTCCTTCAGGGCCGCTTCCTGGGCGGCCGCGGCTGTGGCGGCCTCCGCCTTGGCCTGCTCGAGCTTGGCCTGGGCCAGCTTCTGCACCATGGCTTCCTGTTCGGCCTGCTTGCCGTGCACCGCCATCAGCCGGGCCTCCTCGGCGCTCTGGGTGGCCGACCGGGCGGACATCAGGGTGCCCTTCGCGCCGCCTTCGCCGGCCTCGGACTGCTGGAGGTAGTTCTGCGCCTTGCCCAGGGGCTCCTTGGCATAGGAAGCGGCGCCGGCCCCCAGGGCGATGCGCACGGCCTGGCGCGCCTGCAGCATGGGCATGGCGGCCTCCGGGTTGCCCACGGGCGGCGGGGCGGCGGCCAGGTCCAGGCCGTACTGCCTCTGCGGCACCAGGCTCAGCTTGGCCTCCACCACTTCGACGTCGCCCTTGGTCTTCCTGCCGATGGCGTTCTTCAGCACCACGGCGTCGCTGGGCCGGGTCACGGCGAAGTAGGGCTCGGCGGTGACCATCAGGCCGAAGTCGGGCAGCTGTTCGGTCACCTTGAGCTTGCCCTTGCCTCCCTGCACCTGGAGTTCGCCGAGGTTGGCGGTCTGGCCCTCGGGCGAGACCGCCCACAGCACGTAGGTGAGGCAGGCTTCGCCGAAGGTGGAGGCGGCCGGCAGGTGGCTGAACTTCGCCTTGATGGTCGAGATGCCGTCCTTGGTCTTGACCTTCGCCTGGCCGGTCGCCTCGGGCGCCAGGGTGGTGCCGTGGAAGTCGATCCGGGTGGCGGAGGCCAGCAGCCGGTAGTTGATGGATGCGACCGTGCCCTGGGCGCTGCCGGGCGCCGGGTCCGCCAGGGCGGGCGCCGGAGCGGCCGGCATGGTGAAGGGCACGGGCGGCTGGGCCAGCAGGAGCATCGCCGCCAATGGCAAGTTTCGGTAGAATTTCATGAATACCTCCAGGAGTGCACGGTACAAAGATCCGCCAGGGGCGGGATCGCCCGAAGCCGGGAAAATCCCGGGCAAATCGTGTGCCACCCTGGATGCGCTGGATAACCCGGGGCATCCCCCCCTGGACCCGCACCGGGCCGGACGGTCATGCCGATCATATTGGTCCGGTGCCGACCAATATGATCCGGGCGCCGGCCTTCGGTCGCCTATCATCCAGGTATGGATTTGTTATTGGTGGCCATCCACATCGAAGCGTCCCCGCGGGCCGTGCCCCTGGGGCCGGCCATGCTCGCCTCGGCCCTGAAGCGGGCCTACCCCGCCGGGGTCGACACCCGCATCCTGGACTTGTTCCTGGACCAGCCGGCCGAGGCCTGCGCGGCGCTGATCCTGGCCGGGCGGCCGCAGGCGGTGGGGTTCTCCATGTACGTCTGGAACCGCACCCTGACGCTGGAGATCGCCCGGATCCTGAAGCGGCGCGAGCCGGACCTGGTCATCTTCGCCGGCGGCTCGGAAGCCACGGCGGACCCGCGCGGGGTCGAGGCCGATCCGTCGGTGGATTTCGTGCTGCCGGGCGAGGGCGAGGAGCTCATCGTGGCGGCCGTGGGCCGGCTGCTCCAGGGCGCCGCGCCGGCCGAACTGCGTGGCTGCCCCCAGGGCGCCGCGCTGGACCTGGCCGCCCAGTCCAGCCCCTACCTGGACGGCACCCTGGACCCGCGCCGCTACACCGGCCAGCTCTGGGAGCTGTCCCGGGGCTGCCCGTTCACCTGCGATTTCTGTTTCGAATCCCGGGGCGGCTCGGGCACCCGGCGGGTGCCCATGGCGCGGGTGGAGGCCGAGCTCCAGCTGTTCGAGCGGTGCCTGGTGAGCCAGGTGTTCGTGCTGGATCCGACCTTCAACTACCACAAGGCCCAGGCCAAGGCCGTGCTGCGGCTGATCCGCCGGACCGCGCCCGGCATCCACTTCTTCTTCGAGATCCGCAGCGAATGCCTGGACCGGGAACTGGCCCAGCTGTTCGCCTCCGTCAAGTGCACCCTGCAGATCGGCCTGCAGAGCGCCCACCCCGGCGTGCTCCGGAACATCGGCCGGAGCATGGACCCGGTTGATTTCCGCGGCAAGATCCTGCTGCTGCACCAGGCCGGGGCCAGCTACGGCTTCGACCTCATCTACGGCCTGCCCGGGGACACCCTGGAGGGCTTCCGGGCCAGCCTGGACTTCGCCATGGCGCTGATGCCCAACCACCTGGACATCTTCCGGCTGTCGGTGCTGCCGGGCACCCGGCTGCGGGAGACCGCCGCGGGCTTCGGCCTGGTGTTCCAGCCGGACAATCCCTACCAGGTGCTGTCCACCCCCGGCTTCGGCGCGGCCGATCTGGACCGGGCCGAACGGCTGGCCCGGGCCTGCGACCTGTTCTACAACCAGGGCCGGGCCGTGCCCTGGTTTGCCCTCCTGCTATCCGCCCTGGCCATCACGCCCGCGCAATGCTTCGGCCGGTTCGCCGACTACCTGGACGGCCACCCCGCCGGGGACATCACCGAGGCCCAGTGCGGCTTCCTGGTGGCGGCCTTCGCCGACGACCCCAACCCGGCCCAGGGCCGCATCGCCGCCGACCTGGCCACCTGGTTCGGCCGCTCCGCCGCCCTGGCCGAAGGCGCCGGCCCCGAGACCTGCCGCTGCGCCTTCCACCACGATCCCCGCGCCCTGCTGGAGCAGCTCGCGCTCGGCATCACCGAGCTGGAGGACCTCACGTTCATGGTGCCGCCGGGGCCCTGCGAAGCCATCCTGTCACTGGACGGCGGGGAACCGGCGGTGCGGGTCCTCGGACCGGAAACCACGGAGCAGCCATGATCATTCCCGACATCGACGACCTCATCCTGGAGCACGACGACGAGACCGGCATCGAGGAGATCGGCCGGCGCGTGCTGTCCCGGGGCCCCTGGACCACGGTGGCGTTCCTGGTGAAGACCCGGGCCGCGGACGGCGCGCCGTGGGAGGGCCCCTTCCTCTGGCTGCACCGCTACCAGAAGGTGGCCCAGGGCTGGAAGCTGGTGAGCCGGTTCCACACCACCGAGGGCGGGCAGCTGGAGCACCTGGTGCGCGCCCTGGGGGATTGGCATCTCACTTCGTGAGGGTGAACCGGTCCAGCTCCTCGCCCTGGTCGCCAAGCTGGCGGAACACCAGCTTGCGGCCCTGGAGCTCCAGCAGCGAGAAGGAGTTCTCGTCGAGCACGGTGCATGCCACGTAGGGCTTGGGGCGGAACTGGGCGGCCCGGCCCTTCAGGTGCAGGTTGGCGCCGCCGGCGCCGGTGATGATCTGGATCACCCCCCGGGCCCGGGTGCGCCGGCGGCCGTCGAAGCGCCGGTCCCAGGCCAGCCGGCCCTGCACGTCGCCCTGCTGGGTCCGGGGGTCGAGCCGGGCGAGGCTGGCGGGGTCCGGCGTGAAGCGGATGGGCTGGGTGCGCACGTAGGTGTGGATGTGCCCGGTGAAGGCGAGGTCCACCCGGTTGCGCACCAGCACCGGCCAGATCCGGCTCATCCACTGGTCCACGTACCGATTGCCTTCGGCCAGGTTGAAGGCGGGGTGGTGGAACACCACGAAGCGCCAGGCGGCGCCCCTGGCCTGCCTCAGGTCGCGCTCCAGCCAGTCGCGCAGGGCCGGGGCCTCCCAGCGGGCGTAGGTGTTGGAGTCCAGCACGGTCCAGTGGGCGTCGCCGGCGTCGAAGGAGAAGTTGCCCATGGTGGGGAACCGGCGCCCGGCCGCGGCCAGGAAGCCCTGCCAGGTCCACGCCGGGCCCGGGACCAGCGGCGGCGCGTGGGGGCCCTCCGGCTGCAGCGCCGGGCCGTTCAGGGGCTGGTCCCAGTAGAGGTAATAGGCCAGCCCGTCCGGTTCCTTGGTGTAGGGGAAGCGCGGGCCGCGCTCGCCCACGTCGTGGTTGCCCAGGGCGCCGACGAACAGCGTGCCGCGCAGCAGCGGCGCCCCGAGCGCCGGGCCGTCCTGGTCGGCGTTGTAGACCGGGAAGAAGTTGCGCCGGTACTCCGAGATCCGGCCGTCCTCGTAGACGATGTCGCCCGGCACCACCACCAGGTCCGGACGCTGCTTGTAGAGCTGCGAGGCGATGGCCCGGGTGGCCGGGCCGGCGGTGGCCAGATCGCCCAGCACCGCCACCCGGCTGGGGCTTCCGGCGCCCTGGCGGGCCTTGGCTGCACCCTGGAACACCGGCTGGCCGTCCCGCATCACCTGGTAGGAGAAGGCCGCCCCGGGGCGCAGCGGCCGGAGCAGCGCGGTGTAGACCCGGTGCGGGTCCAGGCTGGGCACCGCGACCCGGACCCAGGTCGGCCGCAGCTCCAGGACCTGGCCGCCCTGGCCGGCCGGCCGCAGGATCACCGACCAGGCCGCGTCCTGATCCGCCGCGTGCCAGAGCAGGCTGAGCGCATCCAGCGCCGGAACGGCGCCCAGCTGCAGGTAGGGCTTCACCAGGAACGGCTCGGCGGGCGCCTGGCCCCAGGCCAGCAACCCGGACGCCAGGAGCATGGCCATGATCCAGCGCTGGAAAACCGTTCGTCCCTTGGCCATGCGCTCCCCTCCGGCCTGCCTGCGGGTCATTATATTATAAATTTTTTATTAATCTATGGTTCCCAAGCGTCATCGTGAGAAGCTGAAGGTTTGTTGGAGTCTGCATGGCCATCGCACTCGGTCTCGTCAAGGTGAGCAAGCGCTTCGGCGCCCAGCCCATCCTGGAGGACCTGACCTTCGGCCTCCAGATGGGCGAGAAAGTGGGGCTCATCGGCCGGAATGGTGCGGGCAAGTCCACCCTGTTCAAGCTGCTGGCCGGGGAGGACAGCCCGGATTCGGGCGAGGTGGTGCTCACCCAGGGCCTGCGCGTGGCCCACCTGTCCCAGGACCCGCATTTCGCCCCCGACGCCACCATCCGCAGCGCCCTGGAGAGCGCCCTGGCCGACCACAAGGAACTGCTCCGGCGCCACGCCGAGATCCACGAAGCGCTGCAGCTGCCCGCGGCCGACCTGGACCGGCTGCACACGGAGCTGGACGCGGTCGAGCACCACCTGCACCACATGGGCTGGGACCTGGAGCCCCGGCTCAAGGAGGCCCAGACCACCTGGGGCCTGCTCGACCTGGAAGCCACCGTGGAGAGCCTTTCCGGCGGCTGGCGCAAGCGGGTGGCCCTGGCGCAAGCCTGGCTCAAGGACCCGGACGTGCTGGTGCTGGACGAGCCGACCAACCACCTGGACCCGGAGCAGGTGGAGAAGCTGGAGCTCTGGCTCCAGCAGTTCGGCGGCGCCCTGCTGCTCATCACCCACGACCGCCACCTGCTGGACGGGGTGGTGGACCGCATGCTGGAGCTGGAGAACGGCTCGGTCACCAGCTACGACGGCTCCTACAGCGACTACCTGCTGGAGCGCTCCGACAAGGAGTTCCGCGAGGCGCGCCTCACCGAGCACATGCAGAACCGCCTGCGCCGGGAGCTGGCCTGGCTGCGCCGGGGCGCCAAGGCCCGCACCCGCAAGTCCAAGCTGCGCATCAACGACGTGCTGGACCTGAAGGAGGAGGTGCACGACCGTTCCCGCCTGGAGGAGCGCATGGCGCTCACCTTCGCCGGCGGCGCCAACCGCTCGGATTCGCTGATCACGGTGGAGGACCTGCGGTTCAGCTACCCCGGCACCGGCATCGAGCTGGCCGGCGGCCTGAACCTGTACCTGCAGCGCGGCCAGCGCATCGCCATCCTCGGCCCGAACGGCTGCGGCAAGAGCACCCTGCTCAAGCTGCTGCTGGGCGAGCTGGAGCCCACCGGCGGCGAGATCAGGCGCCACCCCAAGCTGTCGGTCTCGGCCATCTCCCAGGGCCGGGGCGAGATGCGCGGCGACCTGTCGATCGCCGACAACATCGCCGAGCGGGCCTCCATGGTGAAGGTGGGCGGCCAGGAGCTGCTGGTGCTGGTCTACCTCACCCGCTTCGGCTTCCCCGCGGACCAGCAGAAGCGCCTGGCCGCCACGCTTTCCGGCGGCGAGCGCAACCGCCTGCTGATGGCCAAGGCGATGCTGCAGCCCTCGGACCTGCTGGTGCTGGACGAACCCACCAACGACCTGGACATCCCCACCCTGCAGAACCTGGAAGAGGCCCTCATGGACTACCCCGGCACGCTGCTGCTGGTGAGCCACGACCGGTTCTTCCTGGACCAGGTGAGCACCCACACGCTTGCCTGGAACCCGGCCGGAGAGCCGCGCTGGGAGATGTACGAAGGCGACCCCAGCGCCGTGCGCCGGCTGCGCGCCGAGCGGGCCCAGGAGGCCGCCGCCGTCACCCGGGAGGCCGCCCGCGCCACCCCCGCCAGGCCCGCCAGCCGCTCCGAGGCCCGCAAGAAGCCCGGGCTCAGCCAGAAGGAGGAGCGCCGGCTGGCCGAACTGGAGGCGGCCATGGAGCTGCTGCATGCCCGCATGGCCGAGCTGGACGCCCTGCTGGGCGACCCGGCGGCCTTCATCACCGCCGACGCCCCGGGGCACCAGGCGCTCAAGGACCGGGAGACGGCCAAGGCCGAGCTGGAGGCCCTGGAAATGGCCTGGCTCACCCTGGAGGAGAAGCGGGTTCCGTAGGTTGATTTATTAAATGTTATGTATTTTAGTACTATTTTTACGTTTTTTAGGCTTAATCTGGATACGGGAAGCACAGTTTCCCCCAATTCTGGAGAATAGCCCATGTCCCCCTCCCCCCTGCGCGACTTCCTGGAAATCCCCTACGACACCCTGGAGGAGATGAATCTGCAGGCCCAGAGCCAGCGGATCAATCGGGTGCCTGGGGACCAGATCCGGGAAGAGCGCATGAAGTACCTGACCGACGAGAAGCGGATCAAGGCGGTCACGGTCTGCTTCACGGACCTGGAAGGGCGCTTCCACATGCTGGACTACGACAAGAAGTTCCTGATGAAGTCCAGCGACAACCTCACCTTCGACGGCTCCAGCATCCGCGGCTTCGCGGTGCAGTCGGAGTCCGACCTGCGCCTGACCATCGACTGGCCGGCGTTCTACTGGATGCCCTCGGACATCTTCGGCCCCGGCAAGGTGCTGGTGTTCGGCCTGGTGGAGAACCAGGACCACAGCCCCTACGCCGGCGACATGCGGGCCCGGCTCAAGGCCTACACCGAGAGTCTCTACGTCAAGGACGCCACGATCTGCAATGCCGCCCATGAGATCGAGGGCTTCCTGTTCAAGGGGCCCGAGGCCGAACGGCGCTACAACGAGACCGGCGGGTTCGAGTTCATCAGCACCGGCGGCTACTACCACAGCCTGCCCGGGGACGCGCTGCGCCAGTTCATCGACACCTCGGCCGAGGCCCAGCGCGCCATGGGCTTCCAGAACGAGAAGGACCACCCGGAAGTGGCCCCCAGCCAGTTCGAGATGAACTTCAGCTACCAGGAAGCGAACATGGCCGCGGACCAGGTGCAGCTCTACAAGCTGCTGACCCGCCAGGTCGCCGCGCAGATGGGCCTCACCGCCTGCTACCTGCCGAAGCCCATGGCCGGGGTCAACGGCAACGGCATGCACACCAACCTTAGCCTCGCCCGCAAGGATCGCAACCTGTTCTACGAGCAGGACGGCAAGGAGGGCCTGAGCCCCATGGCCTGGGATTTCGTCCAGCGGATCATGACCAGCGCCCAGGACCTTTGCCTGATCCTCAATCCCAGCGTGAACGCCTACCGCCGGCTCGATCCCCACTTCGAGGCCCCCAACCAGATCAAGGTGAGCCCCACCGATCGCGGTTCCATGATCCGCATCCCCCTGGGCAACGCCAAGTCGGCCCGGCTGGAAGTGCGCTCCGTGGCGCCGGACACCAATCCCTACCTGAACCTGTTCGGCCTCCTGCGCACCGGCCTGGAAGGGCCCGTGGGCGACCTGGAGGACAGCGCCAAGCGCCCCCGCACCCGCTTCCTGCCCGACAACATCCAGGACGCCATCCGCTTCTTCAAGGGTTCCAAGTTCCTCATGGACGCCCTGGGCGAGGACGTGCACGCCAAGTACGCCGAGCTCAAGGTGCTGCAGGCCGAGCGCTGCCCCAAGGCGCTGGGCGGCCTGGTCAAGTCCTGCGAAATCCAGTTCCACCACGAAGTGACCAACCAGTACCTCTGGAACCAGTTCTGATCCGGGGGCAGCAAAGCGATATCCGGGAGGTCCGACGATGTTCAAGCGATTCCTGGAAGCCATCAAACCCGTTCCCCTCCGCCAGGGGCCGATCCCGCTGGCGGAGGCCCTGCCCTGGCTGGTGCCGAAAGTGCGGCCGCGCTTCGTCTACGAGGCCCAGAGCCTGCGCACCGGCCGGCCCGGCCCGGTGTTCACGCCCCTGGCCGGCATCTTCGCCATGAGCCTGGTGGTGGACCTGCCGGACGTGGAGATCGATGTGGGCGCCGCCGAACTGGCCGCCTGGAACGCGGACTTCGACCGCCTGCTGCAGAAGGCCAGGCGCAACCTGCTGGCCCGGGGCGCCGAGGAGGAGTTCGAGCAGCTGGGCCCGGGCCGGTTCCGCTCCACCTGGCGCGACAACCTGGACGGCAGCCGCATGCTGCTGCCCGGCGTGCTGCAGCGCCTGCCGCTGCAGGGCGATCCGGTGGTCCTGCTGCCCAACCGGGACACCCTGCTGGTGGTCGGTTCCGAGGACCCCGAGGGCCTGGACTGGGCCCTGCGCGGCGCGCTGGAATTCCTCGACGAGGATCCCCGGTCGCTGAACGGCTGTCCCCTGCGCCTGCGCAACTACCAGTGGGAACCGTTCCAGCCCCGGGAGGAGATGGCGCTGCTGGGCCGGATCCTCAAGCGCCGGCTGCTCACGGAGTACGGCCACCAGAAGGCCCTGCTGGACCGGCGCCACGGCGTCCAAGGCAAGGCCATCACCCTGGCGCCGTTCCAGGTGGAGAAGACCGCCTCCGGCAAGGCCGCCAGCTTCACCATCTGGTCTCCCGCCATGGGCGAAGCCTGGCTGCCTGAGGCCGACCAGGTGCGGCTGGCCTGGGAATGGGGCCGGGAACCCGGGCGGGCCTGGGTGCCCTGGGCCAAGGTGCAGCACCGCCTCAGCCACCTGCTGGAACCGGTCGGCCTGTTCCCGGAGCGCTACCGGTTCAAGGCCGCGCCCCGGCCCGACCAGCTGGAGGACCTGCTCAGCGCCTGACCGCGCCCTCGCAGGCGTCGGCCTCCTCCCAGCCCGGGTGAAGCTGGCTCCACTCCGGCTTCACCCGGACCGCGCCGGCGGCCGAGTCGCGCGTGCGCGCCGCCGGGTGCCATTCGCGGGGACGGCACACGTGGCGCTGTTCGTTCTGGATGATGGCGTCGATGATCTCGTCGGTGATGGAGCAAGGCATGGGTCACCTCCCTTGGGGTTGCGGAAAGGAAGAACAGGGATACCCCCGCCCGATGTCCTGCAGCCCATGGTTCGCCAAACCGAATGGGAGGGTCAGGACCCCGGGAGGAGGCTGCACGACGGAGGTTCGCTTTGTTCACGGATGCCCATCTCAACCTCCTTTCCGGCCCAATGGCCCACACCGAGGTTCGCCCATCATGCCGGGCGCGTCAACCGCAAAAGCACAAAAAAGCGGCGCCCCGGAGGACGCCGCCCGCTGCCCTGGAAGGAGCCACTATTCCAGGACAAGCACACTGTAGGCAGCCAGGTCGCCGGTCGCTGTCGGCACCACGGAGACCCAGACGCTGGTGGAGGCGGTGGTGAGGTCGGCGGGCCAGTTGGCGACCGGGTCCAGCGGCGTGATGGCGGCGGCGCTGATGGCGTGGGGGACCTTCATCACCAGGGTCTGGCCGCCGCCGGCGGCCGCGGTGAGCAGGATGGTCTGGGTGGTGTTCGGGCCGGTGACCGGGTCGGTGTAGGTGATCTGCATGGTGCCGGTGCCGCTGGCGTAGTTCTGGGTGATCTTGGCGGCCGGCAGGACCACCGGCGTGAGGATGGCCGTGGCGGCGTCCCAGGCGGGAGCGTTCCAGGCCAGGTCGCTGATGCCGGCGATCTGGACGCCGTTCACCGCGGTCAGCACACCGGCGAAGGCGCTGGGAGACGCATTGGTGACCGTGGGCTGCTCGTAGTACCACCAGCTGAAGGGCGAGGCGTACGGGTAGCTGCGCAGATTGGCAAGGGCCGTCTGGCCGTAGACCAGGGTGGTGGCGGTGGTGCCGGCGACATCGATGTAGCCGCTGTCCACGGCCCGTTCGATGTTCACCGAGGTGGCCACCAGGGGCGTGGCAAGGGGATCCGTCACGCCGACGGAGACCTTGAAGCCGCGCTTCACGTCGGCCAGGTAGGCGGTGCCGGTGCCGATGGCCACCGTGTTCTGGAAGGTGAAGACGGTGCCCGCATTGACGCTGATGGTGCGGGGATTGCCGTCGGCGTTGTCCACGACCATCCGGTCGGTGCCGGTGTTCACGCTGATCACATGGCCTTCGGGCGACCACTGGGGCAGGCCGGCCGCGTTGCCGGGACTGCAGTACCACACCCGCACGGCGTACAGGCTGCCGTCGTCCTGCAGGCGCGAAGCGACCATCACCGCGTCGAGGGCGCCCATGCCGGCGAGGCTGCCGATGGTGAAGGGATGGTTGTCGGCGTCATAGAACAGCGTGCTGCCGTTGGTATTGATGGTGAGGTTGTAGCCGGCCTGGGTCCGCATGACGAAACTGCCCGCCGAGGCGTTGACGCTGCTGACCGTCCCCAGGTGGCGGTGCAACTGGATCAGGCCCAGCAAAACCGGGCTGGGCTTGTGCCTGACCTGGAAATCGACCACCACGCCGCTGGCGGTCTGGTTGATGAAGAGCGGGTGGTTCAGGTCGAAGTCCAGCTGGAGGGCGTTGCTGCCGGACGAAGTGACCGTCAGGACCGGGCTGAGGTCCACCGTGACGCTGCCGTTGCCCACCACGAAGATGTTGCTGGCGGCGATGGCCGGCAAGGCGCCTCCGGCGGGGATGATGCTCATGGTGGTGGGATCGGGGTTGACGGTGATGACCGCCTGGTCGTACGTGCCGGCGGGCAGCTGGGCCGAGGCCAGCAGTTCGCCGACGCTGTCCAGGTCCACCAGGTTGACGGTGGCGGCGCCGGTGAAGGCGACCGCGGTCTTGGTGTGGTCGGCCTGGTTGAGCAGGGTCACGCTGGTCACCTGCACCTGGACGGTGCTCCAGGTGTCGGAAGGGGCGTCGGTGACCATGATGTCGGTGCCGCCCGCCCCGCCGCTGGTGCTGCCCGACCCGGAACCGCCGCCGCCGCAGGCCGGGGCGAGGGCAAGGACCGCGCAGGCCACGGCCGCGCAAGCCGCGGATCGGAAGGTGTTGCGGGAAAGGATCATGGGATTCTCCCTGGGAAAGGGGCCACCGGTCCGGAGGCGAGCCTTCGGCACAACGCCGGGTGGCCTTGGCACGATGAAACGAGATCGAGGTCACGAAGAGTTTAAATCCGGCCTTTGGCCACACATGGTACAGTTCGACATTATTCGAATGGTACAGAATCTCCGTCTGCTTCCGCCGTCGGGGTTCAAGGGCAAGGCATATGCCCGATAACAATTGCATTCAGGAGGGGTGGTGCGGAAAATCGGTTGGCTGGGGCTGGCGTTCACCCCGCTGATGGTCCAGGCACAGGCTTTGAACCCGGCCCAATACTACCTGCTGGCCGAACAGTCGCGCACCGCCTTCACCGTCCAGGGGGCCGGGGCCCGGGCGATCGGTACCGGCGGGGCGTTCATCGCCGTGGCCGATGACGCCACCGCGGTCTCGTTCAACCCGGCCGGGCTGGCCCAGCTTCTGCGCCCCGAGGTCTCCCTGGTGGGCCAGGGGGTCAGCCGCGACCTTTCGCTCACCGGTTTCCAGGGCCAGCCCCCGGATCAGGGCACCACCTTCACCGACACCTGGTCCAAGAACACCCACGCCCGCCCGACCTTCGCCTCCTTCGCCGTCCCCTGGAAGCGCAACGGGCTCAACTATACCTTCCTGCTGAGCTACCAGCGGCTGTTCGATTTCACCGCCACCAGCGCCGCGGCCTACCAGGGCACGGCCAGCGGCGGTTCCACCGTGCAGAACGTCGCCCAGCAGGTGCGCCAGAGCGGCGGCATCGACCTCTACTCGGTGGCCCTGGGCGCGGAACTCTCTTCGCGCATCCTGGTGGGCATTGCCCTGAACGATTGGGCCGGCCGGTCCGGGTTCCAGTACGGCTCCACCGCCCAGACCTCCGGGGTCGGCGTGCCGTTCAGTTCCGTGCTGGCGCAAACCAGCGAATTCCGGGGCATCAACGCCAACCTGGGGCTCATCTGGCGTTCGCAATGGCTGAACCTCGGCGTGGTCTACCGCACGCCCTTCACCGCCAGCTACACCTTCACCAACAGCTACAGCTCGGTCGACAGCACCAGCTTCGTGCCGACGGTCCAGACCGGGCCGCAGACCACCTCCAAGGTGAACTGGCCCGAGACCCTGGGCTTCGGCTTCGGGCTGCACCCGGACCCCCGGCTGCTGATCACCGCCGACTGGAGCCACACGCCCTGGTCCCGCGCCCATTACTCCGCCCCCGGAACGCCCTACGACGGGCTGAACTGGTTCGACTACCAGAACCCGACCGCCACCCGGGACACCACCGATGTGCACGCCGGCACCGAATGGATCGCCTACCTCGGCGATAGCGTGGTGATCCCGCTCCGGGCCGGCGCGTTCCGGGAGCCCCAGCCGGTGGTGGACGTCGTCACCGGCACCCAGCGGGTGCTGCAGGGCTGGACCACCGGGTTCGGCATCAAGTTCAAGGACCTGACCTTCGACCTGGCGTACAAGTACGCCCATGACCAGCGCTACGTCTCGCGCTACAACACCGACGCCCCGGTCGGCGGGGTCGCCGCCACCGGCCTCGGCCAGGAAGGCCTGACCGAGCGCAGCCTGTACGTCTCCCTGATCTACCAGCTGGACGCGGAGGCGGTGCGCAGGGCCCTGGCCTGGACGTTCATCGGCGGCGAAGCCAGGCCATGAGGAGGGCCGCCGCCGTCCCGGTCGCGCTCTGTTGCGCCACCCTGGCCGCGCAGTCCTGGCCCACCTTTTTTTCCGCCTACCTGGACGGCCTGGACGCCCAGAAGCGGGGCGACCACGCCCTGGCCTCCAGGGCCTTCACCCGGGCCATCGCCCTGGAACCCCAGCCCGGGTCGCGGGTGAAGACCTACGGCCTCAATTTCCTGCCCAGGTACTTTCCATATCTGCGGCTGGCGGAATCCGCCTTGGCCCTGGGCGACCTGGCCGGCGCCGAGGCCGCGCTGGACCAATCCGAGCGCCGGGGCGCGGAACCGGCTCCGGAGCGGGCGGCGCTGCGGGAACGGCTGCGCCGGCTGCGCCAGCCCGCCGCCGTGCCGCCCGCGCCGGTCGCGCCGGTCGCGCCTCCGGCACCCAGCGCTCCGGCCGCGCCGCCGGCCGCGATCTCCGTCCCGCCCGCCGCCGTGCCCGTCGTCGTGCCCGCCGTTGCGCCCGCCGTCGTGAAGCCACCGCACCCGGCGGCGCGCCAGGAACCGCGCCACCCGCCAGCGCCCAGCCCGGCCACGCCCGCGCCGGCCCCGGCGCCGGGACAGGGGTCCGCGCCGGCCCCGGCGCCCGGCCCCGCACCCGGCCCAGCGCCCGGCCGCGGGCCCTGGCGCTCCTGGATGCTGCTGGGCCCGGCCGGCCTGCTGGCGACCCTCGCCGCGATCCTGCGCCGGCGGCGGCCGGCGCCGGCCGCCGTGACCCAGGCGGGTACGCCCGGCCTGGCGTTCGGCCCCTACACGGCCCTGTACGAGCTGGGCCGCGGCGGCTGCGCCACCGCCTATTTCGGCCGCCACCGGGAGACCGGCGCCGAAGTGGCCATCAAGGTGCCCCACCATCATCTCTCCCAGGACCCGGAGTTCCGGGCCCGGTTCCGGCGCGAGGCCTCCCTGGGCGCCCTCCTGGACCACCCCCGGGTGGTGAAGATCCTCGACCCGGGCCCGCAGGAGGGCGATCCCTGGCTCGCCATGGCCTTCATCCGCGGCACCACCCTTGAGGCCTTCATGGCCGGCAAGGGGCCGCTGCCGGTGCCCCAGGCGGTGGCCATCGCATCGGAAATCGCCGAGGCCATCGCCTACGCCCACGGCAAGGGCGTGGTGCACCGGGATCTCAAGCCCGCCAACGTCATGCTCGGCGAGCACGGCGCCGTGGTGATGGATTTCGGCATCGCCCGGATGCTGGATGGCGCCACGGCCACCGGCACCATGTTCCTCGGCACGCCGCTCTACTGCGCGCCGGAAGGCGTCCTGGGCGCCAAGGTGGGGCCGCCCGCCGACCGCTATGCCCTGGGCGTGATGCTGTTCGAGATGCTGGCCGGCCACCCGCCCTTCGAAGCGGACACCCTCTACCGGATCTTCGAGGCCCAGCGCTTCGACCCGCTGCCCGATCTGGCCGGGATCCGCCCCCACACCCCGCCCCGGCTCATCCGCCTGGTGGAGCGGCTATGCGCCAAGGCCCCCGAGGACCGGCCGGAGGACCCCGAAACCCTGGCCATCCTGGGCGGGCTCAGGCCATCAGGGCAACCGCCCGCTGCAGTTCCTCCGGCGTGAAGCCGGTGAACCCCATGCGGGTGGCGGCCAGCTCCCGGCCCTCCAGGTCGTAGTGCCTGCCCAGCCGGAGCTTGAGCCCGCGCATCTGGCAGGCCCGGACCCAGAGGCTGAACCGGTCCGGCTGGGCGAGGCGCTCGGCGCCCCTGAGCCAGAGCGCCATGGCGCCATGCGCGTCGAACGCCAGGGCCGGGCCCATGGCGTGGCTGAGCGCGTCCTCCAGGGCTTCCCGGCGCTCCGCGGCGGCCTTGCGCACCCGGTGCAGCTGGCGCTGCAGTTCGCCTTCCAGGATCAGCTCGGCGAGCGCCCATTCCTGGACCGGGTCGCCCTGCCAGTCCACGTGCTGGCGGGCCCTGGCCAGGAGGCCGGCCAGCGGCTCCGGGGCCACCACGTAGGCCACCCGGACGCCCGGCGCCAGGATGCGCGAAAGGCTGCCGGCGTAGATCACCTGGCCGGCGTCGATGCTGGCCAGGGGCCGCTGGGCGCCCTGGGCGGGAAGGTAGTCGAATTCCGGGTCCAGTTCCAGGATGGCGAAGCGGTGCCGCCTGGAGAGTTCCAGCAGCCGGCTCCGGCGCGGCTCGGACAGGGCGGCGCCGGTGGGGAAATGGCACTGGGGCGTGAGCACCACCAGGCGCGGCGGCGCGCCCTGGTCCAGGAACCGCTCCAGGGCGGCCACGTCCACGCCGTCGCGGTCCACCGGCAGCGCGACCAGCGGCGCGGCGCCGGCCTGGCGCAGGGTCTCCCACACCAGCGGGTTGCCCGGGTTCTCCACCGCCACGGCGCCCCCCGCCGGCCCGACCAGGGCCTGCGCCACCACCGCCACGGCCATGGAGGTGCTGCGCAGGATCAGGATCTGCTCCGGGCCGGCCAGGATGGCGCGCTGGGTCTTCAGGTGCTCGCCGATGGCCTCCCGCAGCCGGGCCAGCCCCTTGAAATCCGAGGCGCCGAGCAGCTTGGGCCCCTTCAGCTTCAGGCCGCGCTGGTAGGCCCGGCCCAGGGCCAGCGACGGGGCCAGGCGAGCGTCGGCCAGGCCGTCGGTGAGGTCCATGAGCACATTGGCCGTGCTGGTGATGGGCTGCAGGTGCGCGGGCAGGTCGTAGCCCGGCGCCGGCGCGGCGCCCATGGCGCCCGGAGGTATCGGCGGGCTGTCGGGAAGCGGATCGGCCACGAAAAAACCGCTGCGTTCCTGGGAGGTGAGCCAGCCCTGGTCCTGCAGCTCCCGCAGCGCCGCCAGGATGGTGTTGACGGTGACGCCAAGCCGGTCGGCCAGGTCGCGCACGCCCGGCAAGGCCACCCCCGGAAGGATCCGGCCCTCGCGCACCGCCGCCAGGATGACCGCGGCGACCTGCATGTACAGCGGCCCTTTCCGGCCCGGCTCCAGGCTCAGGCGAAGGTCACCCGCCCTCATGGCGCACCCTGTACCTTGCGCAACATCGTCAACTGTACCTCCAGCCTTGAGAGCACCAGTGTAAATTAAGGGTGATCATACACTGCCCTTCCCCGTAGGAGCCCGCCATGCAGCGCCAGCGTCATCTCCCGGCAGGCCTTGCCGCCGCAGCGTTGGCGCTTCTTGCCCTGCTCGGCTGCGCCGGCTCCAGCAGCGGCGGCGATGCTCAGCCCGCCGCCCCCACCGGCGTCGTCGCCATGTCCGTCAGCGACGCCTCCACCGAGGACTGGGCGGTCATCGGCGTCAAGCTGCTCGGCATCACCCTCACGCCCCAGAATGGCGGCACCCCGGTGACCATCATGACCGCCCCGGCCATTCCCCCGGTGCTGAACCTGGTCCAGCTGGACAACCTCAGCGATCTGCTCGGCAACGCCCAGGTCCCGGTGGGCACCTACACCAAGGCCACCCTCACCCTCGCCGCCAGCCCCGGCGACGTGACCCTCACCGCGGCCAACAGCCCTTCCGCGAACTTCCTGAGCGACGGCGGCGTCGCCGGCGCCACGGTCCCGAAAGGCGACATCCAGATCAAGGGCGCCCAGTCCGGCACCGTGTCCGTCACCCTCACCCTGGCCAAGCCCCTGGTGGTCTCGGCCGCGCAGACCGCCCATCTCGACCTGGAATTCATCCTCTCCCATCCCGCCTTCCTCGTCGACCATCCCCAGACCGGGGGCGCCGACACGATCTGGACCGTGAACTTCAACGGCACGGTACGGCACAACCTGGTGACCGCGCCCGAGCAGATGGTGCTGCGCCACGCCTACGGCACCGTCACCCAGGTGGCCGCCGGCGGCGCTTCCCTCACCATGCTCCGCGACTTCCCCACCTTCCCCATCGCCACCCCGGAAGAAACCGCGACGGCGACCCCGCAGCTCCTCCAGATCAGCGCCGACCCGGTCAACGGCACGCTCTTCCACGACGTGGACGCCGGCACCACGACTTCGATCACCAATTTCTCCACGGTCGCCGCCACCCTGCCCGGGAAATACCTCCGCTGCGCGCTGCGTTTCCAGAACGGCGGCCTCGCGGCCGCGCGCATCTGGGCCAGCACCCGTTTCAACAGCGTCTGGCTGAGCCCGGAAGGCCATGTGACCGGCGTGATTCTCGGCACCAGCTCGACGCCCTACCAGATCTCCGTCGAGTCCGAGAACAGCGCCCCGACCGCCGTGATCATCAACAACGAGACCCAGTTCTTCTTCCGGACGCCCGCCAACCCCCAGGCCGACGCCCAGCCCCTGGTGACCGGCACCGGCATCCTGGACGCCGAAAACCTGGTCCGCGGTTTCAAGGTCCACGTCAGCTACGTCAATCCCCTGGCCACCCCCCTCCTGGCCGACTCGGTGGACATCGAGACCGCCAGCTATTCCGGTTACCTCTCCGGCGTGACCAGCGCGGGGTTCACCGATACCCGCACCTTCGCCTCCGCCATCGGCAACTACACGGCCACGCTTTCCTTCATCCCCAGCACCACCGCGAACGGCAACGACGCCTCCGGCAACCCGGTCCTGGGCTACCAGTGGTGGTATCTCACCGAGCCCGCCCTGGCCGACACCAGCGCCACCGCCGTCACCGATCTCGGCCACATCGTCGCGGGCGACGTCACGTTCGGCGGGCCGGTCAAGGTCTGGGGCTCCAGCATCGCCATTCCCGCGGATCCCAGCCTGAGCAACTGGGCCGCCCGGTCCACCGTGGTGGAACCGGTCCGGCTGCCCAAGGGCCTGGTCTCCACCGCCTTCGCCAGCAACGGCACCGGCGGCACCTTCGCCATGACCGACAAGGGGGCGCTCCCGGCCGTGACCGTGGAGCTGAGCGCGTCCACCCTGGTCTACCAGATCGACCTCGGCGGGGGCATCTACACCCTCACCCCGGTCAGCGCCGCCGGGCTCCCCGGCGTCCTCACCACCGGCACCACCGTCCTGGTCTACGGCGTACCCCAGCTCGACGGCACGATCATGGCCTACGTCCTGTATTCCTACACCGCCGCGGCGCTTTGACAATAATCGTGATGTTGCCAGTTCCCGCTTGAAACGCGCTGGGCCTCCGCGCCATCCATCAGCAGGACAGCGAACACACGCTGCATGGCAACCAGAAGCTGCAGTACCGCGACTACGCCGAACCCGCCGCCATGGTCGCGCTGCTGCGCCTGTTCGCCGACCATTCGCTCCTCAACCCCGAACACACGGCGCTCCTCGACGGCTAGATGCTCGAAGCCGGCACCGGCCCGAAGCGCATCAAGGGACTGCTTCCCGACGGACGACGGCTCGCCCTGGCGGTTTTCGTCACCGACGCCCATGCCGGCCAGGGCGCCTGCGAGCACGTCATCGCCGCCATCGCCAAAGCAGTCTATGACGCGGCTCTAACCAGGCAAGCCAGGCAGAGGCTACTTCCGGTCGATTTCAATGTTTCCCCGGGCGCCGCCATGGGTAACGGCAATCATGATTCCGATGCCGATCGCGATCAGAATACCGATCATGGTCCATCCCGCGCCGACGCTGGCGAGAACCCCGGCTTTCCACAGCGCGGCGAGAAGTCCGATGATGAGAACTGAATAACCGATTAAATAAAGCCCAGTCCATTTCATAATGAGCGTCCTTTAGGGCCAACTTCTGATTCCAGAGTCGGATTCAGATCCGGGTCGGTGCCCCCGATGGAGCAGCCAGAAGCATAAGCGGATTGCATGCCACATCTTTTAACCTTTTGCTGCCCTTCATTTACATTGAAAGCGGGCAGGCGGGGCGGGCCCATCAAGTCAAGATGAATGAACCCGCCCTTCAAGGCGAACGACCGCACGAGAACCCATGCACCCCTCCGGGATTCACGGCCCGGATCATCCGGTCCTCACCCAGGTCGCCTGACAGGTTTGCCAGCGGGATGAGAACAGGTCGGGAAGTCGAGGACGCCCTTGCGCAGGGGCCTTGACGGCAGTTGGCCTAACCAACTTCCCTGGAGGAAAATTTTGCCGTTTGTTTTTCGCTTTTTTTACTCCATATTTAAGCCCTGGGAGGCAGGGCGTGCTGGCGATGTGGGTTCCGGAAATGCCGTTTCAAATGGCCTGGCAGCACGACCCGGCGCTCAAGGACCGGCCCCTGGCCTTCCTCAGCCCCGGCCCCCAGCGCACCCCCTGCCTATGGCTGGTCAACCGGCTGGCCCGGGCCGAGGGCCTGGCCCCGGGTGAACCCATGGACCACGCCCTGCGCCGCCTGCCGGGCCTGCGGGTGCTGGATCCCGCCCCCCAGACCTGGTGGGAGGCCCAGGGCCAGCTGGGGGAGTTCCTCCAGCACTGGTCCCCCCAGGGGCTGCTGGGCCGCATGGGCGAGGCGCTGCTGGACCTGGGCGGCACCGGGCGCCTGTTCGGCCCGCCCCAGGACACCGCCGCCCGGATCCAGCGGGAGCTGGCCCAGCACACCGGCTGGTCGAGCCGCGGCGGCCTGTCGCGCAGCGCCACCGCCGCCCGGCTGGCGACCCGCATCGAGGCCCGCGGCGACCTGGAGCTGGTCCCGGACGGCGCCGAGCAGGTGTTCCTGGCGCCCCAGCCCCTGGCCCGGCTGCCGGACCTGTCGGCCCGGCTGCGCTGGCGCTTCCAACGCCTGGGCCTGCGCCGCCTGGGCGACCTGCAGCCGGTGCCGCTGCCCACCCTGGCCCAGCTCATGCCCGAAGCCGAGGCCCGTACGGTGCTGGCCCAGGCCCGGGGCGAGGACCGGCCGCGCCTGCCCATGCTGGCCGACCCGCTGGAGCGCTCCCGCCACCCCTGGCGCCTGGAACCGCCCTGCCTGCCGGAGGAGGTGCCCCTGGCCTGCTGGTGCCTGGACCGCTTGTGGAACGAGGGCCGCTCGCCCCGGCAGCTCTGGCTGCGCTGGTGGGACGTGGACGGCGAGGCGCACCACTGGCAGGCGCCCGCCGACGCCCTGGCCCAGCCGCCCCTGGCCCTGGCGCCCCTGGTGGAGGCCGCCTTCCGCCTGGGGGCGCGCCGGCGCATCCTGGTGCACCGCCTGGAACTGCAGCTGGCCTGGGGCCTGGGCCGGAACATCGGGCTGTTCCAGAGCCCCGCGGCGCGCAAGCTGGAGCAGCTGGAGCCGGCCCTGGCCCGGCTGCGCCGGCGCTACCCCGGACAGCCCGTGCTGCCCGGCTGGGCCCGGCCGTGATGCTCCTGGCCGTTTCCGACTTCTCCGCCGGCGAAGGGGTCTATTCCGCCGAGCTGATCGCGCGCCTGGCGCCGCGCCTGGGCTACCGCCACGTGGCGGCCTGGGACTGGGGCCTGCACGGCTGGCCCAGACTGCGCGGGGAGGCCCTGGCGGCCGGCCTGACCCCGATCCTTGGCAGCCGGTTCCGCTGGCGCGGCCTGGCATTGGGCGCCCTGCCCCAGTCCGACCTCGGCTACGCCGAGCTGTGCCGGATGCTCACCGACCTGGCCCATGGCCGCCCGGCGCAGCCGCCCCGGGAATGCGCGCTGCTGGCCGAGACCCTGGAGGGCCTGGAGGCCCTGGCGCGGGAGGGCTTCACGGCGTCGCTGCTGGCCCACGGGCGCAACCAGCGCGAGGCCGCCCTGGCGCTCGGCCGCGGCCTGCCGGTGGCGGCGCCGCAGGTGCTGCGCTTCCGCACCCCGGCCGGGCTGGAGCTGCACCGGCTGAAGCGGGCCATGGCCGCCCAGAGCACCGTCCCGCGCACCGAACCCCTGTGGGACCCCCGGGACGCCGCCGTTTCCCGCCCGGCCTGGGAGGCCCGCTTCCCCGCCGCCGATCCGCGCGCCGCCCGGACCACCGCGGCGCTCCTGGAGAGCGTGGCCGGCTGGCGCATGCACTGGGGGGAGTGGGTGATGCCGCGCCCCATCTGCCCCGACGACCTGGACCTGGACGCCGAGCTGCGCGCCCGGGCCCGGGCCGGCCTGGCCAGGCGCTACCTGGCGGTGACCGGCGCCGTGGAAAGCCGGCTGGCCCTGGAGCTGGACCTGATCCGCCGGAAGCGCTTCGCCGGCTACTTCCTGGCGGTCCACGACCTGGTCCGCGAGGCCGGGGCCACCCGCACCTGCGGCCGGGGCAGCGGCGCCGCCTCCATCGTCAGCTACCTGCTGGGCATCACCAACGTCGATCCGATCGCCACCAACCTCATGTTCGAACGCTTCCTGTCCGACGCCCGCACCGACCCGCCGGACCTGGACATCGACTTCGCCTGGGACGAGCGCGACGCGGTGATCGCCTCGGTGTTCGAGCGCTACGGCCGGGAGCGGGTGGCCATGGTGGCGGTGCACGTGTTCTTCCAGCCGCGCGGCGCCCTGCGCGACGTGGCCCTGGCCCACGGCCGGCCCGAGGCCGAACTCAAGACCCTGGCCCGGCTGCAGCGGGGCTGGGACGAAGGGATCAAGGGCATCCAGGAGCATCCGGCCTGGGCCCCCATCCTGGCCCAGGCCCAGGCGCTGGAGGGGCACTTCCACCAGCTCTCGGTGCATCCCGGCGGCACCATCATCGGCTCCGGCCCCCTGTGGCAGCACGTGCCCAGCGAACCGGCCCCGGCCAAGGCGGGCGTCGCCATCACCGCCTGGGACAAGGACGGGGTGGAGGACTACGGCCTGGTGAAGATCGATCTGCTGGGCAACCGCAGCCTGGCGGTGGTGCGCGACGCGCTGGCGGAGCTGGGCGAGCGCGTTCCGGAAGCGGTGCGCTGGCAGCCCAGGCTCGACCCCGCCACCCAGGAACTGCTGGCCAAGGGCGACTCCATGGGCGTCTTCTACGTGGAGAGCCCGGCCACCCGGCAGCTCCAGCAGCGGGTGGGCAAGGGCGACTTCGAGACCCTGGTGATCCACAGCTCGCTGATCCGCCCCGCCGCGCACCACTGGATCGACACCTACGTCAAGCGCTCGCGCGGCGAGGAGGCCTACGCGCCCAGCCACCCGGTGCTGGGCGGGCTGCTCTCGGAAAGCTTCGGCGTGCTGGTCTACCAGGAGGACGTGGTGCGGGTGGGCATGGCCATGGCCGGATGGAGCCACCCGGAGGCCGACCAGCTGCGCAAGCTCCTGGGCAAGCACGACTGCGCCCGCAAGTTGCCGCTGTTCGAGGCCAGGTTCCGCGACGGCTGCGCCAGCCAGGGCATCCCCCCGCCGGTGATCGACGAGGTGTGGGACATGATCCGCACCTTCCGCGGCTACTCCTTCTGCAAGCCGCACTCCGCCAGCTACGCCCAGGTGAGCTTCGAGAGCGCCTGGCTCAAGGCGCACCACCCGGCCCTGTTCTTCGCGGCGGTGATCACCAACCAGGGCGGCTACTACGCCCCCATCATCTACCTGGGCGACGCCCGCCGGCACCGGCTGGTGGTGCGCGGCCCCGACGTCAACGCCTCGCGCTGGGCATTCAGCGCCGAGGGCGAGCAGGGCCTGCGGGTGGGGCTGATGGCCGTGAAGGGCGCCCGGGAGGAGGAAGTGCGCGCGCTGCTGGAGGAGCGCGAGCGCCACGGTCCTTACCAGAGCCTGGAGGACCTGCTCCGGCGCGCGCCGCTCTCGGTGCCCAGCGCCGAGGCCCTGGGCTCGGGCGGCGCCTTCGACCGCTGGGCCCCGGACGGCGACCGCACCCGGCTGCTGTGGACCCGGCTGGGCGGCATCCCGCCCGGGGTCCGGCCGCGCCCCACCGACCCGTTCGACCGGGCCGCCCTGGAGCTGGAGATCCTCGGCCTGACCCTGGAGATCCACCCCGCCGCCCTGCAGCGGGCCCGCCACGGCGGCGCCCCCAACCGGGCCGAGGAGGTGGCCCGGCCCGGCCGCCGCCTGCGCTTCTGGGCCCTGGTGGCGGCCGAGAAGACCGTGCGCACCGAAAAAGGCGAGCTCATGCAGTTCCTCACCTTCGAGGACGAGACCGCCCTGTGCGAAGCCGTGGCCTTCCCCGACGCCTACCGCAGGCGCCGGCGGCCGCTGCGCACCGGCGACGTGCTCCCGGTGGCCGGGCTCAGCACCCGCCAGGACGGCCTGGCGGTGCTGGAGGTGAGTTGACTATATTTATTATTTATTTAAACCAAAGGAGACGATCTGTGCCATCCGGCCATTCTCGCTGTTCGCGGGAGCCGTCTGGAGCCGTTTCGCTTCCGCGGCGGTGTAAGCCTTCGACGCCTCCGTGCCCAGGTCGCAGATGGCCTTCATGGCCATGGCCTTTTCCTGCCAGAGGGCACCGTTGCCTTCATAGATGGATGTCAGCAGGGGCATCTGCGCCGTGGCGTGCAGGGTGCCGAGGGAGGAGATGGCGGCGAGCCGCACGTAGTCGTCGGGATCCTTCACCAGCTGCACGAGCGTGTCGATGGCCTCGGGGTTGTTGCTGAAGCCGAGCGCATAGGTGTCCATGTAGCGGGTGGCCGATCCCGGCACGGAAATCTTATGGATCAGCTCCTGCACCTGGGCATCGCTGGCCCGGCAGGAGAACAGCGCGGCGGAAACCTTGCTGGACAGCTCCTGCACGACGATGCCCATGGGCTGGTTGAAGACCGGCTCGATGACTTCGTTGAACGACCACACCGGGACTTTGTCGCCCTGGACGAAAATGCCGATGCGCCGAGTTCCGCTGGCGCTTTCCAGGTCCGCGTCCAGGAAGGTGTGGCTGTAGAACGGCGAGAAGGCGCTGCTGCGGCTGTTCTCCATCTTGAACGTCCGGAGGTGGAGCTTGGGCAACCCTTGGCCGCCGACGGCGGTCTCCACCGCCTCGCCGCGCGAGGCCAGTTCAGCACCGAGATGGGTCGCCAGGAACTGGACCGGATCCATGGGCGCGTCGTTGAAGGTCAGCGCGCCGGGGAGCCGGCCGCTGCTGAACTGTTTGGTTGCCCTTTCATCCACCACGGCGACCAGGGTTTTCCCTGCAGGCTCCGTGGCGGCGCATTTGATGCCGGTGACCGGGGGCGTCTTGATGACGTACGAGGGCGGGGCGCAGGCCGCAAGGATGCCAAGCGCGACGAGGGCGATGGCGCACGGGATGGTCGGGACGGTTTTCACGGTGCCTCCGGGAGGTTGTGGTTATTTCAGCAGGGCGGCGTTGAGTTCGTTCCGCACCAGCACCCCGGTCAGCTCGATGGCGGATCGGGGATTCAGCAGGCGCGCCTCCGCCAGTTCCGCGCGGAGGGCTTCCTGCAGGTATTTCGCAAAGGAGTTCTCATAGGGGGACAGGTACCGACTGCCCCGGATGCTCAAGGACTCCGACTCCTTCACATGGCCGGGAGCGACGGTGAAATCCCCGACCGTCACCGGTTCCAGGCCGCCTTCGCGCAAGCGCATGACATTCTGCGGCGCGGCGCTGTATTGTGGGGCCATGGAAACGCAGACGGTCATGACAGCCAGCAGCGGAATGCAGCATGCCATTTTCATTTGATTTCCATGAGGTGACCTGGGCCATCCTTGGGATGCGGTGGAGATGAAGCGGTGCTCGCCGGGGAAAGCCTGGTGAATGAAGGGGTTATTTATACTGTGCCCGAAGGAGCCACCTGGAACAAGGCTAGAATGGGGCCTTCACAGGTTGGTCATCGGGGGAGAGCCGGTCATGGAAACGCGCTTGCTGGGGACGCAGGGTTTGGCCGTAGGGGCCATCGGCCTGGGCTGCATGACCATGTCCGACGATTACGGCCGGCCCGAGGACCGGGACGAGGCCGAGGCCATCGCCACCATCCACCGGGCCCTGGACCGGGGCGTCACCCTGCTCGACAGCGCCGAAGCCTACGGCCCGTACACCAACGAGATCCTGATCGGCAAGGCCGTCCGCGGCCGCCGGGAGCAGGCGGTGCTGGCCACCAAGTTCGGCCTGGCCAATGGCGTGGACGGTTCCCCCGGCAACGCCCGGCGGGTGGCCGAAGCCTCGCTCAAGCGCCTGGGCGTGGAGGTGATCGACGTCTACTACCTGCACCGCAAAGATCCCGCCATCCCCATCGAGGAGTCGGTGGGCGCCATGAAGGAGCTGGTGCAGGCCGGCAAGGTGCGCTACCTCGGCCTGTCCGAGGTGGGCCCGGAAACCCTGCGCCGGGCCCATGCGGTCCACCCCATCAGCGTGGTGCAGAGCGAGTATTCCCTGTGGGAGCGCGGCATCGAGCAGGCCGTGCTGCCCACCCTGCGGGAACTGGGCATCGGCCTGGTGCCCTTCAGCCCCCTGGGCCGGGGCTACCTGGCGGGGGCCTTCAAGAGCCTGGGCGAACTCCCCGAAGGCGATTGGCGGGTCAACGTGCCCCGGTTCCAGGAAATCAACGCTTTGATCAACCAGCAGATCGTGGCGGTGGTCAAGGCGGTCGCCGCCCGGCTCGGCGCCACCCCCGCCCAGGTGGCCCTGGCGTGGATCCTGGCCCAGGGCAACGACATCGTGCCCATCCCCGGCACCAAGCGGCGCAAGTACCTGGACGAGAACCTGGACGCCGAGCGGCTGAAGCTGGCGGGCTCCGACCTGGCCGAACTGGACCGGCTCGCCGCCGGGGTCGCCGGGGAGCGCTACCTGCCCTGGATGATGAAGCTGGTGGAACGCTGAGTCACCGGCCCAGCAGGTCCAGGATCTGGTCCGGGTCGGCAGCGCAAGGCAGTTCCGAGCTGTTGGAATCGGGGATGAAGCCCTCGGCCCGGGTGTGCGCCAGGAACGCCAGCAGGCCGCCCCAGTAGCCGTCGCAATCGAGCAGGCCCACCGGCTTGCGGTGCAGCCCCAGCTGGCCCCAGGTCACCATTTCGAACAGCTCCTCCAGGGTGCCGAAGCCGCCGGGCAGGGCCACGAAGGCGTCGGCCAGGCCGGCCATGCGGGCCTTGCGGGTGTGCATGTCGGCGGTGATGATCAGCTCGCTGAGGCCGCCGTGGGCCTTCTCCAGGTCCACCAGCCCCTGGGGCATGACCCCCAGCACGCGCCCGCCGCCCGCCAGCGCGGCATTGGCCATGGCGCCCATCAGCCCGCAGTTGGCCCCGCCGTAGACCAGGGTGATCCCCCGCCGGGCCAGGGCCTGGCCCAGGGCAGCCGCCGTTTCCAGGTAGCGGGGCCGTGCGCCGGGCTTGGAGCCGGCGAACACGCAAACGGCAGAGGGAAGGCGGGAGCTGGTCATCCCAATGAATTTATATCGGCCGGTCGCGTGTTGTCCATCCATGGTGGGTTCACTTGACGAGCGCAACGGAATTTCCCCATCCTGGGATAGGATGAATTTCTGAACGAATTCTCCCTTTCGTTGCCAGGAGCTCCCGATGAAAAAGACCCTCATGATCCTAGCCATGGGCGGCGCGCTCACCCTGTCCGCCCAGGACCTGCGCTTCGGCGTCCAGGGCGCCTTGTCCCTGCCGACCAGCGACCTCAGCAACAGCGCCAACGCCGGCCTGCAACTGGGCGGCCATGCCAATTGGGATTTCCGGGACGGGCACGGGCTGACGGCCCGGGCCGACGTGACCGTCTACGGCCAGACCAACAGCATCAGCGTGAACAACATCGCCGCGGCCGTCGACTACACCTACCATTTCGAGCGGACCCAGCGCGGCCCGTACGTGCTCGCCGGGCTTTCCCAGCAGAACTACCACACCGGCTTCCCGGGCTTCTCCCGCAACGACAGCGCCCTGGGCATCGACCTGGGGGCCGGCTACGACCTGGACCGGCACCTGGGCCTGCAGGCGCGCTACACCACCAGCAGCTTCAGCGGCGTCACCTACTCCGCGCTCAACCTGGGGGTGACTTATACCTTCTAGAATCCTTGGGGTGGAACCATTGCTTCGCCCCGCCATGCTTGAGTAGCGCGATGAAAGGCGACCAGGTGGAGAAGAGCGGCCTGCATCCCCGGAACCGGCACCGGGGCCGCTATGACTTCGCCGAACTGGTCCGGACCAGCCCGGAACTGGCGGCCTTCGTGCGGCCGAACCCCTACGGCGACGCGTCCATCGAGTTCGCCGACCCGGACGCCGTGCGCGCGCTCAACCGCGCCCTGCTCAAGCACTTCTACGGGATCCAGCACTGGGACCTGCCGGCCGGCTACCTCTGCCCGCCCATCCCCGGCCGGGCCGACTACCTGCACCACGTCGCCGACCTGCTCGGGGCCGCCGACGGCGGGCGCATCCCGCGCGGCCCGTCGGTGCGGGTGCTGGATATCGGCGTGGGCGCCAACTGCATCTATCCGATCCTCGGCCACCAGGAATACGGCTGGAGCTTCCTGGGCTCCGACATCGACCCGGGCGCCCTCGCCGTCGCCGGGCGGATCCTGCGGGCCAACCCCTGCCTGGACGGCATCGAGCTGCGGCTGCAGCCGGAGCCCGGGCGGATCTTCCAGGGGCTGCTGCGGGACGGGGAAAGCTTCACCCTGTCCATCTGCAACCCGCCCTTCCACGCCGGGCCGGACGAGGCCCGGGCCGGCACCCGGCGCAAGCTGGGCAACCTCGGCCTCGCCGGCGCCCCCCGGCTGAACTTCGGCGGCCGGGGCGGCGAGCTTTGGTGCGAGGGCGGCGAGGCCGGCTTCCTGCGCCGGATGATCGCCGAAAGCGCCGGCATCCCCACCCGCTGCCGCTGGTTCTCCTCCCTGGTCTCGAAATCCGCCAGCCTGCCCGGCCTGCGCCACGCCCTGCGCCAGGCCGGCGCCCGGGCCACCCGGACCCTGGACATGGCCCAGGGCCAGAAACAGAGCCGGATCCTCGCCTGGACCTACCAGCCTTGACACGGAGCTATTTGATGCGCAGGATTGATGTGCATCTTGCATGAGGATGACCGATGCCCGACGCCCATGCCCACCCCTCCATGGACGGCCCGAAGAGGCCGGTCAATCTGAGCCTCAACAGCGAACTGCTGCGGATCGGCAAGGAGCTGGGGCTGAACCTTTCGGGCATCGCCGAGGCAGCGCTGGCCCAGGCGGTCAAGGAGCGCCTGGGCCAGCGCTGGCTGGCGGAGAACGCCGCCGCCATCCAGGTCTACAACCTGCGCACCGAGCGCGGGGTGTTCAGCGACAGCCTGAGGACCTTCTGATGGGCCAGTTCACGGTGCACAGGAACCCGAACGCCCGGACCCGCACCGACATTCCCTTCCTGCTGGATATGCAGGCCGACCTGTTCTCCATCCTGGCCACCCGGGTGGTGGTCCCGCTGTACCGCCTTGAAGCCCTCGGTTCGACCCCCATGGCCAAGCTGACGCCCGTGCTGCGGTTCCAGGACCAGAACCTGGTCGCCATGGTGCCGGAACTGGCGGGCGTGGCGCGTCGCAGCCTGGGGCCGGCCGTGGGCGACCTGGTTCCAGCCAGGTCTGAACTTTTGCAAGCCATGGACTTACTGCTAACCGGCTTCTAGCTGCCCGATTGGATGGCATGATGAAGGAGGATGTTCACGGAGTCCTCCATGCTCAAGCTTGAAAGCTTTCCGGTCGGCCCGCTCGGCTGCAACTGCACCCTGCTCTGGGATCCGGAGCAGCTCACCGGGATGGTGGTGGACCCGGGCGGCGAGGGCCCCAGGATCGCCCAGCGGGTGCGCGCCCTGGGCTTCAAGGTGACCGCGCTGCTGCACAGCCACGCCCACTTCGACCACGTGGGCGCCACCCGGGAGCTGCAGGAGCTCTGGCAATGCCCGGCCTACCTGCATGAGGACGACCGCTTCCTGATCGACAACCTGGACCTGCAGACCGGGATGTTCGGCATGGACCCGATCCGCCGCCCGGAGACCACGCCGCTGGCCCCCGGGGACGCCCACCACGGCATGACCACCCTGCACACCCCCGGCCACACCCCGGGCTCCTGCTGCTTCCACGGCCCGTTCGAGCGGGGCAAGGTGGTGCTGGCCGGGGACACCCTGTTCCAGGGCGGGGTGGGCCGCACCGACCTCTGGGGCGGCAGCTGGGAGCAGCTGGAGGCCAGCATCCAGCGGGAACTCTACCCCATGGAGGACGCCACCCTGGTGATCCCCGGGCACGGCCCGGCCACCACCATCGGCAGCGAAGCGGCGGGCAATCCGTTCGTCCGCCGGCAGCCGAGGTAATCGCGCCACCCCTGGACCAACCTGCCAGAATGGCACTAAAGCCCAGGGAGGCCCCCATGCAGGAATTCGTCACGACGCTCGGCTGTTTCGGTCCGATCGCCATCGTCGTCATCATCTGGCTCGCCGCCTGCATCCGGGTGGTGAACGAGTACGAGCGCGCGGTCATCTTCACCCTCGGCAAGGTGGGCGCCACGCCCAAGGGGCCGGGCCTCATCTTCGTCCTGCGGCCGTTCCAGCGGGCCGTGGTGGTGAGCCTGCGCACCGTGGTGCTGGACGTGCCGAGCCAGGACATCATCACCCGCGACAACGTGAGCCTGAAGGTGAGCGCCGTGGTCTACTTCCGCGTGCTGAACTCCCAGCAGGCGATCCTGGGGGTGGAGAACTACTACTACGCCACCAGCCAGATCGCCCAGACCACCCTGCGCTCCCTGCTGGGCGAAGTGAGCCTGGACGAGCTCCTGGCCGAGCGCGAGAAGCTCAGCCAGCGCCTGCGCGAGATCATCGACACCTCCACCGAGCCCTGGGGCGTGGAAGTGACCAGCGTCGAGCTGAAGTCGGTGGACCTGCCCGAGCAGATCCAGCGGGCCATGGGCAAGCAGGCCGAGGCCGAGCGGGAAAAGCGCGCCAAGGTGATCGCCGCCGAGGGCGAGCTCATGGCCTCCCAGCAGCTGCTGGAAGCCGCCGACAAGATCAGCCAGAACCCGGTGGCCATCCAGATGCGCTACCTGCAGACCCTCGCCGAGATCGCCGTGGAAAAGAACAGCACCATCGTGTTCCCGCTGCCGGTGGAGCTGCTGCGGCTGATGGACCGCATCTCCATCAAGTAGCTACTCGACCGGGACAAGGATTCCGCAGGGCGCGCACCTGCGGAAGTACTTGCCCCGGGCGGTGGACGGGATCAGCCGCATGGGCTGCCCGCAGGTGGCGCAGACGCCCGGCTCGGGCAGCTCCGGGTCGCCGTCGGCCACCCATCTGCCGCACAGGACGCAGACCTTGGCCCCGCTCCTGGTGGTGCGCACCGGTCCCCGGCAGAGCCGGCACAGCTCCAGCGGCTTGCCTTCGGCATCGGTGTCGTAGGCCAGGCGGCACTCCGGATCGGCGCCCGCCGCCGAGCACTTCACGTAGTGGCGCCCTTCCCAGTCGCGCAGGTGCAGGTCGGCGCCGCAGCGCGGGCAGGGCCCGGCCACCGGGCCGAACTGCCGCTTCGCCACCCCGGGCGCCGCGCCCTTGATCTGGCCCACCACCTCCTCGACGAACCGGCGGATGCCCGCCATGAAGGCGCCGCGCTCGGCCTCGCCCCGGCGGATGCGCTCCATCTGCGCCTCCCACTCGCCGGTGAGCTGCGGGCTCTTCAGCGCCTCGGCCTGGATGCTCTGCACCAGTTCGATGCCCTTGGCGGTGGGCTGCAGGATGTTGCGCTTGCGCTCCACGAAGGCGCGCTTGAGCAGGGTCTCGATGATGTTGGCCCGGGTGGCTGGGGTGCCCAGGCCGCAATCCTTCATCGCCCCCTTCAGCGCCTCGTCGTCCAGCTCCTTGCCCGCGCTCTGCATCGCCCCCAGCAGATCGGCCTCGGACATCCGCTTGGGCGGCGTGGTCTGGCCGGCCCGGGTCCGCAGGTCGGTGGTCTCGACCCGCTCCTCCTTGGCCACCGCGGGCAGGGTGCCGGAATCCTCCTCCTCGGCGTCGGCGTCCTCGTCCGCATCCTTGGCCTTCTCCTTCTTCGGCCGGCCGTGCGGCGGATCCACTTCCGACCAGCCCAGCGCCTTGACCACGGTGCCGGTGGTGCGGAAGGCCTCCTTGTCGATCCGGGTGATGATGGTGGTCTTGGCCTCGATCCGCTCCGGCCAGTGGGCCGCCAGGAAGCGCCGGGCGATCAGGTCGTAGATGCGCAGCTGGTCGCCGCCCAGGCTTCGGGCCGGGCTTTCGGTGGGCACCAGGGCGGTGTGGTCCTCCACCTCCTTGTCGTTGACGAAGCGCTTGTCCAGCTTCACCGGCCAGCGCGTGCGCAGCTCGGCCACGAACGGGTGCAGGGCGGTGAGCTGGCCCTGGCCGATGGCCTTGATCCAGCCCGGGATCTTCAGGGCGTCCGCCTCGGTGAGGCAGCGGGAGTTGGTGCGGGGGTAGCTGATCAGCTTGGCCTCGTAGAGGGCCTGGGCCACCTCCAGGGTGTGCTCGGCGGTGAGCCCGAAGCGCTTGTTGGCTTCCTTCTGCAGGGCGGTGAGGTCGTAGAGCAGCTCCGGCTTCTTCTTTTCGCTCCGGGCCGTGACCGAGGCCACCTTGCCGGGCTTGCCGGCCAGGGCGGCGGCCATGGCCTGGGCCTCGGCCTCGGTGTCGAACCGGTCGCCCTCCTTGCGGAACCATTTGCCCTTGTAGCTGCCGGCCCCGGCCTGGAACTGCGCCCACAGGGTCCAGAAGTCCCTGGGGACGAAGTTCTGGATCTCCAGTTCGCGGTTCACCATGAGCGCCAGCGTGGGGGTCTGCACCCGGCCCACCGAATACACCCCTTCGCCCCCGGCCCGGCGCTGGGCCAGGGTCTGGGCGCGGGTGCAGTTGATGCCCACCAGCCAGTCCGCCTCCTGCCGGCAGCGGGCCGCGTCGCGCAGGCCCTGGTAGCTCTCGCCCGGCTTCATCCGGCCGTAGGCCTCGAGGATGGCCGCGTCGGTCAGGCTGGAGGTCCAGAAGCGCAGCACCGGCTTGTCCGCCCCGGCCATCCGGTAGACCAGGTCGAAGATCAGTTCCCCCTCGCGCCCGGCGTCGGTGGCGTTGACGATCTCACCCACGTCGTCCCGCAGCATGAGGCCGGCGACCGTCTGGTACTGGTCCCGGGTGGCCTCGATCGGCGCGTAGCGGAAGGTCTCCGGAAAGAACGGCAGCGGCTCCATGCGCCACTGCTTGAGCGCCGGGTCGTAGCCCTCGGGCGCCAACGCCTCCACCAGGTGCCCGACGCACCAGGTGACGATGACGCCCTGGCCCTGGATCGCGCTGCGCCCGCTGCCCTGGATTCCCAGGGCCGCCGCGATGGCGCGCCCCATGCTTGGTTTTTCACTGACGATGAGGCGGACCATGGTCGGGTGGATCTCCGGAAGCCGAGCCTCATTCTACCGGCTGCGGCGGCGCGGGCGGCGGTGCGGTGTAAACTGGGTCCGAGGTGCGCATGTCGTTCACTACCGGTTCCACCCACGGCCAGATGGCAAGCATCAACATGACCCCGCTGATCGACGTCATGCTGGTGCTGCTGATCATCTTCATGGTGGCCGCGCCCATGCTCACCACCGGCGTGGACGTGAACCTGCCCGAAAGCCGCACCGGCAAGAACCTGCAGTCCGAAGCGCTGGTGGTGACCCTGGAGCGGGACGGGCGGATCCAGTTCGAGGCGCAGTACGTCGCCGAAGGCGTGCTGAAGGCCCGGCTGCGCGAGCGCGCCGCGGAAAGCCGGAAACGGCCGATCCTGGTGCGCGCCGACCAGAACATCCCCTACGGCCGGGTGATCACCGTGGTGGACGCCATCCGCGAGGCCGGCTTCACCCAGGTCGGCTTCGTCACCCAGGCGCTGCCGGGCCCCGCGCCCGTACCGGAATCGTGAGTTGAGCCAGGATCTCTACGATTACCTGCGCCAGCGCGCCCGCTTGAAAGGGCCCGCCTGGCCCATCGGCCTCTGCGTCAGCCTGGCGTTCCACGGGCTGGTGGCGGCGGCGATCCTGGCCTCTCCCAAGGAAGCGCCCAGGCAGGAGGAGACCAAGGTGACCTGGGTGTCCCTGCCCTCCGCCGGGGACACCGGCCCCCTGGGCGGCTCCGGCCCGGTGGAGCAGGGCGAGCAGGGCGAGCGCCAGCGCCGGGTGGAGGAAGTGGCACCGCGGCGGCCCGAGCCCGCCGCCGCACAGGCCACCACCCCCAACGTGTTCGGCAACAAGCCCTCCCGCCCCCTGAAGGGCACCAGCCCCAACCCCGACAGCCTGGGCAAGGCCCCCGTGGCCGCCAAGGGCAAGGCCCCGGTGGCCAACCCGGTGGTCGGCGCCGCGGGCTCGGGTGGCGGCGGCGGGATCGGCGTGGGCGCCGCGATCCCCGGGCTGAAGGCCTCCTCCGGCATCCAGGGCGGCAGCGGGATGATCTCCGACCTGGACGGCAACTTTCCGTACGTTTATTACCTCCAGCAGATCCAAAGTCGGATCACCGGCAACTGGAACCGCCTGAACTCGGCCCAGGGGCGGGTGCAGATCTACTTCCGCATCAAGCGCGACGGCTCCATCGACGGCGCCCGGGTGGAAAGCCCCAGCGGCAACGCCTTCCTGGACCAGAGCGCGCTGCATGCGGTGCTCCGCTCGGACCCCCTGCCCCGGCTGCCCGAAGGGTTCGACGCCGGCTCGCTGGGCGTGCGCTTCTGGTTCACCTACTTGGGCAATTGAAGCTAGGCTTCCACGGACGCTTCGACCGGCACGTCGGTGTGCCGGCGCTGCTTCACCAGCAGCAGCGTGCTGCCTTCGGCGGTGGTTTCCATCTCCACCAGGTCCATCACCTGCTTCATGAAGTAGACCCCGCGGCCGCAGGGCTTCAGCAGGTTCTCGGCCAGGTTGGGGTTGGGCAGCCGGTCCAGGTCCACGCCCTTGCCGGTGTCCTTGATGCGGATCTCGAGGCGCTGGGCCAGCGGGGTGAAGGTCACCTGGATGGTCTTGCGCTTGTCCAGCTTGTTGCCGTGGCGCATGGCGTTGCCGATGCCCTCCTGGATCGCCAGCCAAAGCCGCTCGCCATCCTCGTGGGAGAAGTTCAGGTGCTTGAGAAGTTCCGAACCCACAACCTGGATAAGGTCGATGAACCGCAAATCCGTGTTGCAGGTGAGGGTGACGGGTAGTAGCGGGGCTGCGGCCATGTCCAAATATCCCTGGGGAGGGCGATCTCCCTGCTCTAAAGGTACTTGGAAACCGGTCGTACGGCATATAGAAATAACCAAAGGAATTGCGGCCCGGTCCCGGATCGGGTTAGACTGAGTGCTTGACCGTCCTGGTCAAGAATCCGGAGCGCGCAATGAAGGTGATCGTGGCCAAGACCGCCGGCTTCTGTTGGGGCGTGCGGCGGGCCATGGACGCCGTCCTGGAGGCCTCCGCCCGGGGCGGCCGGGGCAAGGTGCAGACCCTCGGCCCGCTGATCCACAATCCCCAGGCGCTGGAACTGATCAAGCGCCGGGGCGTGGCGGTGGCCGCCACCCCCGGGGCGGTCGGCGACGGCACCGTGGTGATCCGCGCCCACGGCATCCCCATCCAGGAGCTGCGCGGGCTCAAGGAGCGCCAGCGCAAGGGCGAGCTCAACATCGTCAACGCCACCTGTCCGGAAGTGGCCAAGGTGCACAGCCGGATCAAGAAGTGGAGCCCCAAGGGTTACTTCGTCATCATCCTGGGCACCCACGGCCACGCCGAAAGCGTGGCCCACCAGAGCTTCGCCGAGCACGGCTCGGTCATCGTCGCCAACATGGAGGAGGCCCGGGCGCTCACCGACGAGCAGCTGGCCAAGGCCCTGGTGGTGGCCCAGACCACCTTCACGGTCAAGGACTTCCAGGCCATCTCCGACTATATCCGGAGCCGCAGCGGCGCCTGCATCGTCGAGAACACCATCTGCGAGGACACCTGGACGCGCCAGGAGGAGGCCCGGGAGATCGCCCAGGGCGCGGACTACGTCATCGTCGTGGGCGGCAAGGCCTCCTCCAACACCAAGCACCTGGCCGAGCTGGCCGAAAGCCTGGGCAAGCCGGTGCAGTACGTCGAGACCGCCTCCGAGCTGGACCTCTCGGTGTTCAAGGGCAGCGAAACGGTGGGGGTCATGGCTGGCGCCTCCACCCCCACCTGGCTGGTGGAGGAGGTGGTGGACGTGCTGGAGCACCTCGGCAGCTCCACCCGGCCCTCCAGGTTCCTGAACGAGGCCTTCGCCACCCCGCTGAAGCTGGCGGTGGGGGCCGGCTTCCTGTCCATGGGCATCGGCGGCTGGATCGGCCTGCCGTTCAGCTGGCGCTACCCGGCCATCACCACGGCCTACGCCCTGGCCATGTACCTGCTGACCCCCTACCTGGATCCCCTGGGCCTGGGCTCCAAGGGCCCCGGCCGGGCGCGCATGCTGGAACGGAGCCGGAGCTTCCATGTGTGGACCTCCTCCATCGCCCTGGCGGCGGCCTTCATCCTGGCCGCCTCCCTGGGGATCGGCTCCATCCTGGTGGTGGGCGGCGCCTCCCTGTTCGGCCTGGTCTACAAGCAGCGGCTGCGCTTCGGCAAGACCGTGGTGAGCCTCAAGTCCATCCCCGGCTCCAAGGACGTGCTGGTGGCCCTGGCGCTGGCCGTGGTGGCGCTGGCCCTGCCGCTCTGGCACGACGGCCGGCCCTGGGACGCCCGCGCCTGGGCCGCCATCCTGCTGGTCAGCGCCCTGGTGTTCGCCCGGACCACCACCTACAACCTCCGGGAAATGCAGAATGACCAGATCCTCGGCCGGGAGACCCTGCCGATCCTGTTCGGCCGGCGCATGACCCGGCTCCTGCTGATGGGCTACCTGGCGGCGGCCCTGGCCGCCACCCTCGCCGTCACCTTCCTGCGCCCCGGCGCCCACCCCTGGCTGGCCGCCGGCATCCTGGCGGTATGCTGCGGCTACCCGGCCTTCCACCTGTGGTTCTTCCAGGAACGCTTTTCCGCCGGCAAGCGCCGGCTGGAACCCTGGGTCGAAACCAGCTTCTATTTGGCGGGACTGCTCGCGCTGGTCTAGTCTGGCACCATGCGGACGCCGTTCCATGAGCACATGCCGCGCCAGGCCCTGGCCCTGGCGGGCTGGGTGCTGTTCTGGATGGCGCTGGAGGCCCTGCTGCGCGGCCTTGGCCTGGAGGGCCACCGGCAGCTGGCCCCGTTCCTGGCCATCCTGGCCGGGATCGGCGCCGCGGCCGGCCTGGCGGCGCCCCGCTGGATGTTCGACCTGCTGACCTCGGTGCGCTTCGCCTTGACCCAGGGGGGCTTCCTGATCGCCGCGGTGCTGGCCGCCCGGGCGGTCGAGGTATGGCACAGCCTCTGGTTCTGCGCCCTGCTGGCCAGCATGGACGCCTCCATGCTGGCGGTGGCCTGGAAGCGGCGCCCCTATGATCTGGCCCGGGCCGGCTTCCTCCTGGTCCACACGGCGCCCTCGCTGGTCCTGCTGGGGGCGCTGTGGGAGTGCGCCTTCCCGGCGGCGCGCCAGCCCGGGCTCTGGCTGATCGGGACCGGCTGCGGCGGGTTCCTGCTGGGCTGCGCCTGGATGTTCTACCTCAAGCCGGTGCTCAAGCGCCGGGGGGCCCGGCCATGAGCCTATGGTCCGCGCTCCAGGCCGCCGGGTTCGCCTGCGTCACCGTGGCGGCCGTTCTGGAACTCATCGCCCTCCTGGGCCGCGGCCCGGCCGGCCTGGATGGGCCACCCCTCCATTGGACCCGGGCCGGCTTCCTGCTCATGGGCCTGGCGCTGGTCGCCGCAGGGGTGGAAAACGGGCGGCTGGGGGGCGGCCTCTGGCCGCTCCAGCCGCGCCAGCAGTGGGGCCTGCTCTGCTGGCTGGCGGTCTTCGCCGTGCTCCACGTGCACCGGGTGAAGGCGTTCAAGGGCCGCCCGGCGCTGCTCGCCGGCGTGGCCGGATGGGCCCTGGCGGCCGGCGCGTGGCTCGCATGGAGGTGACGGGATGACTTCGGCACAACCCTGGGTATTGATCACCGGATGCTCCACCGGCATCGGCCGGGCCCTGGTGGGGACCTGCCGGGCGGCGGGATGGGGCGTCGTGGCCACCGCCCGCGCCCGGACCGCCCTGGACGGGCTGCCGCCGGGCCCGGACCTGGACTGCCTGGCGCTGGACGTGACCAGCCCCGCAAGCATCGAAGCCGCCGCCGCGGCCTGCGCCGGCCGGCGCCTCACCGCCCTGGTCAACAACGCCGGCTACGGCCAGATGGGGCCGCTGGAGTGGCTCGGCACCGACACCCTGCGCGCCCAGTTCGAGACCAACGTGCTGGGCCTGCACGCCGTGACCCGGGCCTTCCTGCCGCTGATCCGCGCCCAGGCCGGGCCGGGCGAGGGCCGGATCGTCCAGGTGGCCTCGGTGCTGGGCCGCATGAGCGTGCCCATGGCGGGCGCCTACTGCGCCTCCAAGCACGCGGTGGTGGCCCTGGCCGAAACCCTGCGGCTGGAACTGGAGCCCGGCATCCGGGTGATCCTGGTGGAGCCCGGCGCGATCCGCTCGGAGTTCCGGGAAACCCTGGTCAGGGCCCTGGGCGACCTGCCCATCCGGCTCAAGGGCTCCCGCTTCGAGCCCATCCTGGCCGGCTACCTCGCCCGCCACGAAGCGCGCCAGGACCACGGCCTGTCCGCCGAGGCCTGCGCCGGGCGGATCACCGCGGCCATGGCCCGGCCCCATCCGCCGCGCCGCCTGGTGATCGGCGCCGACGCGAACTGGGCCAACGCCGCCAAGGCGGTGCTGCCGGGCGCGCTGTGGGAATGGGCGGTGCGCCGGTCGTTCGGCCTCAAATAAGCTGACAGCGAAGCGGCGGAGATCCCAGAATAGGCCCATGAACGAAGACCGCCTCTACCTGATCGACACCTTCGCGCTGATATTTCGCGCGTACTACGGCAACATGCGGATCAAGAACGGCGCCGCCGTGACCATGGCCCGGATGCTGCTCGCCCTGGTGAACCAGCACAAGCCCAGCCACATGGCCTGCGTGTTCGACCGCCCGGAACCCACCTTCCGCCACGACATCTACCCCGAATACAAGGCCAACCGGGCCGAAATGCCCGAGGACCTGCGGCCGCAGATCCCCATGATCCGCGACCTGGCGGCGGCCCTCAACATCCCCATCGTCGAGCTGGCCGGCTACGAGGCCGACGACGTGATGGGCACCCTGGCCCGGCAGGCCTCGGCGCGCGGCCTGGCCTGCGCCATCATCAGCCCGGACAAGGACCTGCTGCAGCTGGTGGATGACGCCGGCGGCATCCAGGTGCTCAACAACCGCGACGGCGACGTGTGGATCGACCGGGCCGGCGTGAAGCAGCGCTTCGGGGTCTGGCCGGAGCAGGTGGTGGACATGCTCACCCTGATGGGCGACGCCAGCGACAACGTGAAGGGGGTGGAAGGCATCGGCGAAAAGGGTGCCCGGGACCTGATGGAGCAGTACGGCACCCTGGAGAACCTGCTGGCGCACCGCGCCGAGCTCAAGCGCAAGACCCACCGGGAGGGCCTGGAGGCGGCCCTGGACCGGCTGCCCCTGGTGCGCCGGCTGGTCACGGTGGTCACCGATCTCACCCTGCCCCTGGGGCTGGACGACCTGGTCTACCCGGGCGTGGACCAGGCCCAGGCCCGGGCCGCCTTCAAGAGCCTGGGCTTCGAGGCGCTCACCAAGGAATTCACCGCGGTCGGCAACGTGGCCAGCGCGGCGGCGCCCGGCGGCCGCACCTACCGGGCGGCGGCCGGCGCCGCCGAGCTGCAGGCGGCCGTGGCGGCCTGCCGCGCCGCCGGGGTGTTCGGCCTGGACACCGAAACCACCAGCATCGATCCCACCCGCGGCCACCTGGTCGGCCTCAGCCTGGCCTGGAACGCCAACGAAGGCCTCTACGTGCCCCTCGCCCACCTGAAGCCGGGCGGCGAGGACACCGCCGGCGCCCTGCCCGGCCTGCTGCCGGACAGCGGCCTGCCCGAGGCGCTCCTGGACCTGCGCGGCGACCCCGCCGCCTTCTTCGAGGAGCTGGCGCCCTACCTGGACCCGCGCAATGTCCCGTTCCCCGACGCCCTGCGCATCCTGGGCCCGCTGTTCCTGGATCCCGCCGTGGCCAAGGACGGCCAGAACCTCAAGTACGACCTGCAGGTGCTGAAGCGCCACGGCCTGGAGGTGCGCGGCGTGGGCGGCGACAGCATGGTGCTGAGCTTCCTGGTGGATTCCAAGCTGAGGCACAACCTGGATGACCTCTCCTCCCGGCACCTGGACCTCCGGCCCATCCCGTTCGAGGCGGTGGTGGGCAAGGGCAAGGGCCAGAAGCGCTTCGACGAGGCGGATTTCGACCACGCGGTGCAGTACGCCGCCGAGGACGCCGACCTGGCCCTGCAGCTCTGCCGCAAGCTGGAACCCATGCTGGTCGACCCGGCCCTGGTCACCCTCTACCGGAAGGTGGACCTGCCCCTGGTGGAGGTGCTGGCGGAGCTGGAGCTGACCGGGGTGCGCCTGGACGTGGACGTCCTGGCCCACCTGGCGGTGGCCATGCGGGCCCAGCGGGACGCCGCCGAGGCGCGGGCCACCGAGCTGGCCGGGGAGCCCTTCAACCTCAACAGCCCCGGCCAGCTGGGCCAGATCCTCTACGAGAAGCTGGGCCTGCCCGTGCTCAAGCGCACCGACAAGACCAAGGCCCCGGCCACCGACGAGGACGTGCTCACGGAGCTGGCGCTCCGGGAGGACGGCGAGATCGCCCGGGTGCTGCTGCGCCACCGGCAGATGCAGAAGCTGCTGGGCACCTACGTGGAGGCCCTGCCGCTGATGGTCAACCCGGTCACCGGCCGGCTGCACACCCGGCTGCACCAGGCCGCCGTCGCCACCGGGCGCCTGGCCTCCTCCGACCCCAACCTGCAGAACATCCCGGTGCGCACCGAGGAGGGCCGCGCCATCCGGGCGGCCTTCGTGCCCAAGGCCGGCTGGATGCTGCTGGACGCCGACTACAGCCAGATCGAACTGCGCGTGGTGGCCTCCCTGGCCCAGGACCCGACCCTGCTCTCGGCCTTCCAGCGCGGCGAGGACATCCACCGGCGCACCGCCTCCGAGGTGATGGGCCTGGCCATGGAGGAGGTCAGCTCCAGCCAGCGCAGCGCCGCCAAGGCGGTGAACTTCGGCCTGCTCTACGGCCAGGGCGCCTACGCCCTTTCGGCCAGCCTGGGCATTCCGTTCCGCGAAGCCAAGGGCTTCATCGAGCGGTATTTCGAGCGCATGCCCAAGGTGGCCCAGTGGATCGAGGCGACCAAGGCCCGGGCCCTGGAAGAAGGCCTGGTGCGCTCCCACTGGGGCCGGGTGCGGCGCATCCCCGACCTGCATTCGCCCAACCAGGGCATGAAGGCCACCGCCCTGCGCGAAGCGGTGAACACCGTGGTGCAGGGCACCGCCGCCGACCTCATGCGCCGGGCCATGGTGCGCCTGCACGAAAGCCTCACGGCCGGGCGCTTTGCGGCGCGCCTGCTGCTCCAGGTGCACGACGAACTGCTGGTGGAGGCCCCGCCCGAAGAGGTGGACGCCGTCTCCGCCTTGCTGCGGGACGCCATGGAAGGGGCCGACGACCTGGGCGCCCTGGACGTCAGGCTGGTGGCCGAGGTTCGCCCCGGGAACAACTGGCTGGAATGCAAGTGATACCATCTACCCCCTAGGAGGCCAGCCATGCCGCGACCCGCCACTCTCCCCACGATCGATTGGAAAGCTGTCTTCGCATCCGGCCAGGACTACGCCAGCTGGATCGCCACCGGGGAATCCCCGGAAAACCGCGCCAGGATGGAATCCCTGCGCGAAGCCCAGGAGCTCGAGCCCCAGGCCGCCGGCTTCCTGGCCACCCTGCCCCGGCCGGTGCATGTGATCGCCGTCGCCGAGGACTGGTGCGGCGACGTGGTGCGCCACGTGCCGGTGCTGCAGCGGCTGGCGGAGGCCGCGCCGAACCTGAAGGTGCGCTTCATCTCCCGGCAGCAGTGGCCGGACGTGTTCGCCCGCTTCCTCACCAACGGCGGCGAGGCCATCCCCAAGTTCATCTTCCTGAGCGACCAGTTCGTGGAATGCGGCAACTGGGGCCCCATGCCCGGCCCCTGCCGGGAGCTGATCGCCCGGGGCAAGGCCTGCGGCAACGTCGCCGCCGCCCGGAAGATGGTCTCCGGCTTCTACGAGGCCGACGGCAACCGGCGCATGGTGGTTTCCGAGCTGCTCCAGCTCATCGACATCGCCGTCACCCGCGAGCCTTAGCGGCGAATCCGGCCAGGGGGCGGCCGGCCCGCCAGTGGGCCGCCAGCCGGGCCAGGACCGGCCGGCAGTGGCGGAAGAAGCGCCGGTAGGCCGGGCACAGCCGGTTCAGCCCGGGTTCCGCCAGGATCCGGTCCTTGGGGCAGCCGCCGTTGCACCAGGCCAGCACATCGCAGGCCCGGCAGCGCTCCGGCAGCCCGTCGCGCTTGCGGGCGCCGAAGGCGGCCAGGGCCGGGCCGGCGGTGAGGGCGGCCAGGGACGTCTCGCGCAGGTTGCCCAGCCGGTGGCCGGGATCGACGAAGTGGTCGCACAGGTAGAGGCTGCCTTCGTGCTCCAGGGCCAGCACGTCGCCGCAGGTCTCCCGGAAGACGCAGAGGGCGTGGGGCAGGCCGCAGGCGGTGCGGAACGCCTCGTCGAAGGTCTGCACCACGATGCGGCCCAGGTCGTGGCGGATCCATTCGTCGAACACCGCGCACAGGAACGCGCCGATCGCCGCCGGCGCGGCGGCGGCCTTGACCTCGCAGCCCGCGGGCTGCACCAGGGGCAGGAACTGCAGGTGGCTGACCCCCAGCTCCCGGAAGAACCGGTACACCTCCAGGGGGCTGGCGACATTGGCCGCATGGAGCACGCACAGCACGTCGCAGTGGACGCCGTGCCGGCGCAGCAGGCGGAAGCCCCGCACGGCCTCGGCATGGCTGGGGCGGCCGCCCCGGGTGACCCGGTAGGCGTCGTGGCAGGGCGCGGGGCCGTCCAGGCTCAGGCCCACGGAAAACCGCTCCCGGGCCAGGAACCGGGCCCAGTCCCCGTCCAGCAGGGTGCCGTTGGTCTGCAGCCCGTTGCTGACGGCCAGGCCGGTCGGGCGGTGGGCCCGCTGCAGCTCGACGATCCGCCGGAAATAGTCCACCCCCAGCAGGGTGGGTTCGCCCCCGTGCCACTCGAAATGCACCGAAGGCCCCGGGGCCGCCGCCATCCGCTGCCGGATGTAGCTCTCCAGCAGGTCGTCGGCCATGCGCGGGGCGGGCTCCCGGGGGAACAGGTCCGCCTTGGCCAGGTAGTAGCAGTAGGCGCAGTTCAGGTTGCAGCGGGCGCCGGCCGGCTTGGCCATGACCAGGCATGGGCCGGCCGGGCGCTGCTGCGCGGCCTCACCGGTCACGAAGCGGCCATCCGCCGCAGGAATTCCAGCAGGCGGGCGAAGGCATCCCGGGAGGCGCCGACGTCGTAGCTGGGCCGGCGGTCGTTGAAGAAGGCGTGCGCCGCGCCCTCGTAGACATGGGACTCGAAGGGCTTGCCCGCCGCGCGCATGGCTTCGGTGAAGGCCGGCAGGCCGGCGTTGACCCGCTGGTCCGTGCCGCCGTAGAAGCCCACCACCGGGCAGGCGATCCCGGCCACCCGGTCCAGGGGCGGGGCGCTGCCGTAGAAGATCGCCGCCCCGCCCAGCCGGGGCTCCTCGCAGGCCAGCAGGGCCGCAAGCCCGCCGCCCATGCAGAAGCCCACGCAGGCCACCGGCTGGCCGGCGCAGGGGGCGCCGTCGCCCTGCAGGAAGCGCACGGCGGCGCGCAGGGCCGGCACGTACCGGTCCAGCTGGCCGAGGCCGCCGAACAGCGTGCCCAGGGATTCCTCGATTCGCCTGGCTTCAGGCGCAGGCAGGGCGGCCAGGGCGGTGCTCCGGGCGGCGGCGTCGCCCCAGGAGCTGGCCGGCAGGCTGTTCGTGAAGGCCTGCACCTCGGCGATCCGCTCCGGCAGCAGGGGCAGCGGCCGCCCGCCCCCGGACCCGTAGAGGTCGGGGGCCAGCGCCGCGTAGCCCGCCTCGGCCAGCCGCCGGGTCACATCCTCGATGTGCCCGTCCACGCCCCAGATCTCCTGGAGCACCAGCACCCCGGGCAGGGGCAGCGGGGCGCGCTCCGGCCGGGCCAGATACCCGGTGTGATCGTCAAAATGGACCCATTCGGTCTGGACCGGCATGATCGACTCCCTGGCGGACGTGCGATCGATCCTACTACAGCGCCTTCAGGGCCGCCAGCTCCTGGGGATTGCAGAAGCGCCATTCGCCGGGCTTCAGGGCCGGGTCGGCCAGGGGGCCGAACTGGATGCGCTTCAGCTTGGACACCGGGTGCCCCACCGCCGCGAACATGCGCCGGATCTGCTGGTTCTTGCCCTCGACCAGGGTCACCATCAGCCAGGGATTCTCGCCCTTTTCCGCCAGCTCGATCCCGCAGGGCTTCAGCCGGCGCCCGTCGAGCCGGAACCCGGCGCGGAATTCATCCAGGGTCTCCGGGGCGGGCATGCGGTGCACCTTGGCCAGGTAGACCTTGGCCACGTGGAACTCCGGGGCCATGAGCCGCTGCGCCATGGCGCCGTCGTTGGTCAGCAGCAGCATCCCCTCGGAATTGAAATCCAGCCGGCCCACCGGGTAGACCCGCGCGCTGACGCCGTGGATCAGCGCCATCACCGTGGGCCGGCCTTCGTCGTCCTTGACCGTGGTGACGTAGCCCTTGGGCTTGTTCAGCAGGATGTAGACCAGCTCCTCCTTGGCGATGGGCTGGAAATCCAGGGTGATCTCGTCCCGGCGCGCATCCGCCCGGCTGCCCAGCTCGGTCACCGTGACCCCGTTCACCTGGACCCGGCCTTCCAGGATGATCGCTTCGCAGGCCCGGCGGGAAGCCACCCCGGCGGCGGCCAGGATCTTCTGCAGGCGCTCCCCGGTGGGGGCCTTGGTCCTGGGCTTCAGGCCGGAGGCGGAAGCGGCCGGGACCTTGGCCGGAGCCTTGGCGGGGCGCGGCCCGGTCTTGGGCCTGGCCGTGGGCTTCCAGGGCCCGGTGTTGCGGGCCATGGGCTTGGCCGCGTTCTTGCCGGGGGCGCGCTTCGGGGTGATCTTGACGGTGGCCGTCCCGGAGGGGGTGGCCGCTTCCTCGGCCCAGGGGTCCAGGGCGCGGACGGCGGGCGTCCGAGCGGGCGCTGACCGGACCGGTCGCGCCGGCGCCCCCCGATGCATTCCCGGGCGCGTGGCCGGTCCCTTGCCTGGACGTTTATTGCTGGGCGGCTTGGCCATGATTTACCCCTGGCGTCATCACGACGCGAATCCTATATGATCGCACATTTTTCGCATCCGTTTCGCACTCGTTTTTCCAATCGGGAACCTGTCACATCGGCCCCCGGTTACACCGGTGTCGCCCGGATTTACCAGCGCCTTCCTCCTGCCTTGGCGCTATTCTGGAGCTTCTTGCGGATTCTTTGCTGAAGTAAACATGACAAACCCAGGACCCCATGCGGGTCACCTGGCACTTCTTGTGAGGGGACAATGGTAAAACACGTCTATAGTTTCGGCGGCGACCGCAATGAAGGAAGCGCCAAGATGCGCAACCTGCTTGGCGGCAAGGGCTGTAACCTGGCCGAAATGGCCGGCCTGGAGATTCCTGTTCCGCCCGGTTTCACGGTCACCACGGAAGTCTGTACCCTCTACATCGCCGGTGGCCAGAAGCTGCCCGAGGATGTGAAGGCCCAGGTCCTCGAGTCGCTCAAGTGGCTGGAAGGCAACCGCGGCCGCAAGCTGGGCGACGTCAAGGATCCCCTGCTGCTGTCCGTCCGTTCCGGCGCCCGGGTGTCCATGCCCGGCATGATGGACACCGTGCTCAACCTGGGGCTCAACGACCAGACCGTCGAAGGCCTGGCCAAGGCCAGCAACAATCCCCGGTTCGCCTACGACTCCTATCGCCGCTTCATCATGATGTACTCCGACGTGGTCCTGGGCGTGCACAAGGACCTGTTCGAGCATGAGATCTCCGCCCTCAAGCAGAAGTCCGGCAAGAAGCTCGACACCGAGATCAGCGCCGAGGAGTGGAAGGGCCTCACCGTCGTCTTCAAGGCGATCGTGCAGAAGGAACTGGGCAGGCCGTTCCCCCAGGATCCCATCGAGCAGCTGTTCGGCGGCATCTGCGCCGTGTTCGACAGCTGGGAGACCGACCGCGCCAAGCTGTACCGCCAGAAGAACCGCATCCCCGACGACTGGGGCACGGCCGTCAACGTCCAGACCATGGTGTTCGGCAACATGGGTGACGACTGCGGCACCGGCGTGGCCTTCACCCGCGACCCCGGCACCGGCGAGCCCTACTTCTACGGCGAGTACCTGATCAATGCCCAGGGCGAGGACGTGGTGGCCGGCGTGCGCACCCCCCAGCCCATCACCAAGGCCCAGGCCGAAGGCACCGGCCACACCAGCCTGGAAGAGGCCATTCCCGAGGCCTTCAAGGATCTGCTCAGCACCTGCAACCGCCTGGAGAAGCACTTCAAGGACATGCAGGACCTGGAGTTCACCATCGAGCGCGGCAAGCTGTTCATGCTCCAGACCCGCAACGGCAAGCGCACCGCGCTGGCCTCCATCCGCATCGCCATCGACATGGTGGATGAGGGCATGATCGACTCCAACACCGCCCTGGGCCGCATCGAAGCGGACAGCCTCAACCAGCTGCTGGCCCCGATCTTCGACCCCAAGGAAAAGGCCGCCTTCAAGAAGGACGGCAAGCTCATGACCAAGGGCCTGAACGCCGGCCCCGGCGCCGCCGCCGGCCGGATCGCGCTCAGCGCCGAAGAGGCCGAGGAATTGGCCAAGACCGGCCCCGTGGTGCTCTGCCGCACCGAGACCTCCCCTGAGGACCTGGCCGGCATGTATGCCGCCAAGGGCATCCTCACCGCGCGCGGCGGCATGACCTCGCACGCCGCCGTGGTCGCCCGCGGCATGGGCAAGCCCTGCGTGTGCGGCGCCTCCGGCATCACCATCGACCTGAAGGCCCGCACCCTGCGCAGCGACAACATCACCCTCAAGGCGGGCGTCGACTTCATCTCCATCGACGGCTCCACCGGTGAAGTGTTCGCCGGCCAGCTCAGCGCCTTCCCCTCCGAAGTGAACCAGGTGCTGGTGGAAAAGAAGCTCAAGCCGGAAGCCAGCGAGCTGTACCAGCGCTTCCTGAAGATCATGACCTGGTCCAACGCCGTGCGCCGGCTGCACGTCCGCACCAACGCCGACACCCCGCACGACGCCCAGGTGGCCCGCGCCTTTGGCGCCCAGGGCATCGGCCTGACCCGCACCGAGCACATGTTCTTCGAGGGGGAGCGCATCATCGCCTTCCGCAAGTTCATCCTCGCCAAGGACCTCACCGCCCGCCAGGAAGCCCTCAAGGGCCTGCTGCCGATCCAGCGCACCGATTTCGAAGGCATCTTCGAAGCCATGGACGGCCTGCCCGTCACCGTGCGCCTGCTCGATCCCCCGCTTCATGAGTTCGTGCCCCACGACGAAGCCGGCCAGGCCGAGATGGCCAAGGTCATCGGCATCAGCGTCGCCGAAGTCAAGCACCGGGTCGAGAAGCTGCATGAGTTCAACCCGATGATGGGACACCGCGGCTGCCGCCTGGGGATCACCTACCCCGAGCTGATCCGCATGCAGATGCGCGCCATCGCCGAGGCCGCCATCAACGTCGGCAAGCGCGGCATCAAGGCCCTGCCCGAAGTGATGGTCCCGCTGGTCGGCACCGTCAAGGAACTGGCCTACACCAAGGTCGAGATGCTCGAAGAGCTGGCCGCCGTGAACAAGGAACAGGGCACGAATTTCAGCTGCCCGATCGGCACCATGATCGAGATCCCCCGCGGCGCCATCACCGCCGACAAGGTCGCCCAGGAAGCCGAGTTCTTCTCCTTCGGCACCAACGACCTCACCCAGATGGGCTTCGGCTTCTCGCGCGACGACTCAGGCTCGTTCCTGCCCGAGTACGTCGCCAAGAAGATCCTGGAGGAGGACCCCTTCCAGAGCCTCGACCAGGAAGGCATCGGCGAGCTGGTCCGGATCGGCTGCGAGAAGGGCCGCGCCACCCGCCCCGACATCCACTTGGGCGTCTGCGGCGAGCACGGCGGCGACCCCCGCTCGGTCAAGTTCTTCCACCGCGTGGGCCTGGACTACGTCAGCTGCAGCCCCTACCGTGTGCCCATCGCCATCCTCGCGGCCGCCCAGGCCGTGCTTGAAGACAAGCAGTAACGCCCACCGGGCGAACCGGAAGGCGGGGGCTTCGGCCCCCGCCTTTTTCGTGATTTGAATGAATGTTTGCTATAAATTAATGGACGATTCAGCGTAGACTTTCCGGGTCACCCCAGGAAATCAAATGAATCTATTGCAATACCTGGAACCTTTGATCGGCCGGACGGCCCCGGCGGATGCACCGGCGGAACCGCGCTACGCCCTGGCCCCCTTCTTCCTGCTGGCCAACCGCCGCCCCCCTTTCGACGCCTGGCGCCGGCCGGAAAGCCGGATTCAGCCCAGCCTGGAACCCGTGTGGCGGGCCGCGGCGGCCGGCTGCCAGCTCTGCGCCTGCCACGCGGTGAACGCCGTGACCGTCGGCAGCGGCTTCGCCGAGCGGATCCTGGCCAGCCAGGTGCGCTTCCTGGACCAGCTCCAGACCGGGCTGGGCGCCCAGCATGAGGCCGAGATCCGCCGGCTCTACGAGTTCGCCAGCCGGCCGCTGGAGACCTTGACCAGGGACGGCCGGCGGCTGGAGATCCCCAGCGAGTGGCGGATGGCGGTGGACTTCCTGCTGAACTGCCCGGAGTCGCCCTACCGGAACGAAGACGCCGGCGTTTCCAGCACCGGGGCGCCGACCTTCCCGGACGAGGCGGACGTGGCGCTGGCGCTCGACCTGGAGCACGCCTGGCAGGCGGCCTCGGAGCATTTCGGAGCGCTGGTCCAGGCCTTGGGCTAGGCCGACCGGGCGGTGAAGTGCTCGCCGTGGCGCTGGACCACGATGGGCATGCCGAACAGCCGCGCCACGTGCTCGGAGCGCAGCACGTCGTTCTTGTGCCCGTCCATGAACACCCGGCCATCCTTGAGCAGGATCACCCGTTCGATCTCCGGGATGATCTCCTCGACGTGATGGGTGACCAGGATGAGCGTCTTGCCCGCGGCCAGCCTGGCCATGGTCTGCAGGAAACGGTGGCGGGCGGCCAGGTCCAGGCCGGTGGTGGGCTCGTCCAGCAGGAGGGCGCCGGGATCCGGAGCCAGGGCCCGGGCGATGAGCACGCGCCGGGCTTCCCCGGTGGACATGGCATCCACCTTGGTCTCGGCCAGGTACGAAGCATCCACCAGGGCCAGGGCGGCGTGGGCCCGCTCGCGCATGGCGTCGGTCACCTGCTGGTGCCGGAACAGCCCGAGGCTGGCGAAGAACCCCGTCAGCACCACCTCCAGGCCCCGGCAGCGGCCGAACGCCTGGCCGCTGGTAAAGTCCCGGTGCAGATCGGCGGAGACGATGCCCAGATGCGCGCGCAGTTCGAAGACGTCCCAGCGCTCCTGGCCCAGGATCAGCATGGCGGGCGCATCGTCCGGCCGGGCCAGCGGGTAATCCTGCCGGGTGACCAGGCGGATGAAGGAGGACTTGCCCGAACCGTTGGGGCCGACAATGGCGACGTGCTCGCCGGACCGGATGTCGAAGGCCAGGTCATGCAGGACCGGCTTGCCGCCCCGGACCAGGGTGGCCGAGCGCAGGGAAATCAGGGGATGGTCTTCGGTCACGGCGTCTCCGGAAGGGGAACCTCCTTTCAACTATGCCGGAACCCGCCCCCGGGCCGGGAGCCGGAAGGAATGCATAGTAATATTAGTGATAAATAAAATACTGGCATTTCAATTTTTTATTTATCACAATGGCTTTCGCCCTTGGGGGAGGTTCCGTGACATCCAAACGCTGGTCCGCCTGCATTGCCGTCCTGCTCGCCGGGGCCTTCCTGAACTGCGGCCGGGGCAGCGGCAGCATCAAGATCGGCGGGCTGACGCCGCTCACCGGCGAGGGCGCGGGCTACGGCGCCTCCACCCGCAACGGCTACGAGCTGGCCGTCCGGGAATGGAACGACCGGGGCGGCGTGCTGGGCCGGCGCCTGGAGCTGGCGCTGCGGGATGACCAGGGCAGCCCCGCCGAGGGCTTGGCCGCGCTCACCAAGCTCATCGAGTACGACCGCATCGTCGCCTTGCTGGGCCCCACCCTTTCCAAGGTCTCGCTGGTGGCCGCCCCCATCGTCCAGTCGGTGGGCATCCCCATGGTCAGCCCCACCGCCAGCGACCCGCGGCTCACCGCCCTCGGCGACCACATCTACCGGATCTGCTGCACCGACCGGGCCCAGGGCGACGCGGCGGCCAGCTTCGCCTTCCATGAGCTGAGGGCCCGCAAGGCGGCCTGCATCTACGACGGGGGCAGCGTCTACCCGGCCGAGCTGGCGCAGGCCTTCAAGGCCCGGTTCACCGGCCTGGGCGGCGAGCAGGTCGCCTTCCTGAACCACCCCAACGGCAGCCCCGCCACCACCGCCCTGATCTCCCGGGCAGTGCGCGCCCGTCCGGACATCCTGTTCATCCCCGACTACGGCGCCGACGCGGCGCTGATCGCCCGGGAAGCCCGGGCGCAGGGGTTCACGGGCGCCCTGCTGGGCGGCGACGGCTGGGATGGCTCCGTGGCCGGCCTGGAGTCCGGCTATTTCACGAGCAATTTCTCCAAGGATGAACCGCGCCCCTCGGTCCAGGACTTCGTCCGGAAGTATCGCGAGCGCTACCGCTCGGAGCCGGATGCCTGCGCGGCCCTGGCCTACGACGCCGGCAACGTGCTGTTCGAGGCCATCCTGCGCGCCGGCACCACCGGCGGCCCCGCGCTCGCCGCGGCCCTGGCCGGGACCGACCACGCCGGCGTTTCCGGCCGGATCCGCTTCGACCCGCAGCGCAACCCGGTCAAGTCCCCCCTCATCATCGAGATCAGGGACGGGCGGCGGATCTGCAGGAGCGTCAGATCAGCATCTTGACCAGGCCCTTGCCGGTGCTGTTGCCGTACTTCAGGCAGGCTTTCAGGATGGTGCTCGCGGCGGCATGCACTTTGGCCTTGGCGTCGTTCCGCCGGCACATGGCGACCATGAACGAGGGCGGCGTGGGGTGGATGGGCAGTTCGACGATTTCGCCGGTCACCAGGTCGTCCTTGACGAACAGCCCGGGGATGGCGGCGATGCCGTAGCCGTCCTTGATCAGCTGCACGATGGCCGCCACCGAGGGCGAGCAGGTCAAGCGGATCTGCTCGACCGGCAGGTCCTCCCGGCTGGCCATGGCGTCCAGGATTTCCACCAGCGCCAGCTGCGGCTGGGTGCCCTGGGCGAAGGTCATGATCGGCACCTGAAGGGCGCGCCGGGCCAGGCTGCCGGCGCGGGCCGACAGCAGCCCTTTGCGGGCCAGCCATTGCACCGGATAGAGCGCCAGGACGGTGGACTGGACTTCCGGGTGGTCGATGCCTTCGACCCGCACGACGATGTCCAGCTCACCGTTCACCAGGCGCCGCTGCAGCACGCTGCTCATGTCCACCGCCAGATCGATCTCCAGCTCCGGGTAATCCACCGCAAGCTGTTTCATGAACTGGGATAGCCAGCTGTGCACCACCGTTTCGATGACGCCGAAGCGCACCCGCCCCTGCACCGGATTCTCCAGCTGGGCCGCACCCTGCAGCTTGGCGGCGGCGGCCACCACGGTCCTGGCGTAGCCGAGCAGATGCTCGCCGTTGGGGGTCAGGCGGAAACCCTTGGCCGAACGGTCGATCAGCTTGGTCCCCAGCTCGTCCTCCAGGCTCTTGATCCTCAGCGAGATGGCCGCGGGCGTGGCGTTCATGGCCCGGGCCGTGGCATGGAAGTTGCGCAGCTGGGCCAGGGTGATGTAGGTTTCCAGGAAGCGGGTGTTCATTAAGAAAATTTTATCAATGATGGCGGCAAAATGTCGATGGAAATGCAGGCCCGACAGCTTTACGCTTGGCCAACGATCCTTAAATAAAATCAGTATTCCGAGGTTGAGCATGCATCCAGCCGAATTCCGCCGCCAAGTGCGCGCCGGCCGATTCAAGGGACCCACGGCGGGCCATTGCGGCGACTTTGCGCAAGCAAACCTTGTCATCCTGGCCCAGCGCCACGCCGACGATTTCCTGCGCTTCTGCCTGGGCAACCCCAAGGCCTGCCCCCTGCTCGGCATCGGCGAACCCGGGCAGTGGACCCTCGCGGTGCTGGGCGACGACCTGGACATCCGCACCGATGTGCCCGGCTACCAGGTCTATCGGGATGGTCAGCCCGCCGAGCAGCCCGCCACCCTGACGGCGCTCTGGCAGACCGATTTCGTCACCTTCGCCATCGGCTGTTCCTTTTCCTTCGAGCAGATGCTGCATCGGGAAGGCATTCCGCTGCGCCACCAGGAAGTGCGCAAGAACGTCCCCATGTACCGGACCAGCCGGAAGAACCAGCCGGCCGGCCCGTTCCAGGGCGAGCTGGTGGTGTCCATGCGCCCCATGAAGGCGCTGGACGCCATCCGGGCCATCCAGATCACCAGCCGGTTCCCAGGCATCCACGGCGCCCCGGTGCATATCGGCGATCCCGCGCTGATCGGCATCGGCGATCTGGACCGGCCCGACTACGGCGACGCGGTGCCCATGCTGCCCGGCGAGCTGCCGGTGTTCTGGGCCTGCGGCGTGACCCCGCAGAACGCGCTGCGCGGCGCCGCATTGCCCCTGGCCATCACCCACAAGCCGGGCCACATGCTGATCACCGATATTCCCAACGCCTCCCTTTCAGTCTTCTAACCCCAACCCTTTTCATAAGGCTCGACCATGAGCGAAAACCTTGTTGTAGCAGGCGCAGCGCCGGCCCCATGGTGGACCGAGATCAACCGCAACCAGTGGTACGCCCTGCTCGCCGGCAAGATCGGCTGGATGCTGGACGCCTTCGATGTGATGCTCTATGTCTTCTGCCTGAAGAGCATCATGGAGCAGTGGCACTTGAACCCCGCCGTGGCCGGGTTCATGGTGACGGTGACGCTGTTCGCCTCCTCCTTCGGCGGCATCCTGTTCGGCGCCATGGCCGACCGGTTCGGGCGCAAGAAGGCCCTGATGGCCACCGTGCTGATCTTCTCGGTCTGCTCCGGCCTGTCCGGGTTATCCCAGAACCTGCTGCAGCTGGCCATCGCCCGCACCATCCTCGGCCTGGGCATGGGCGGCGAATGGGCCTCCGGCGCGCTGCTGGTTTCCGAGACCTGGCCGGCCAAGCACCGCGGCAAGGCCATCGGCCTCATGCAGGGCGGCTGGGCCATCGGCTATATCCTCGCCGCCATCGCGGCCGCCACCATCCTGCCCAGGTTCGGCTGGCGGGTGATGTTCTTCCTGGGCATCATCCCCGCCCTGTTCGCGCTCTGGATCCGCACCAAGGTCGAGGAGCCGGAAGTCTGGGTGAACCAGCGCCGGCAGGACAAGGCCGCGCCCAAGAGCAAGGCCAAGGGCGGCTTCCTGCAGATCTTCAAGCCCGACCTCCTGCGCTTCACCCTGATCAGCACGCTGATCTCCACCTTCGTGATGTTCGCCTACTGGGGCCTGTTCTCCTGGCTGCCCAGCTTCCTCGGCTCGCCCGTGGCCAAGGGCGGCGCCGGCCTGTCCATCGTCAAGGCGCCGATGTGGATGATCCCCCTGATGATCGGCGCCTACTTCGGCTACGTCTCGTTCGGCTTCGTGGCCGACAAGTTCGGCCGGCGGCCGACCTTCGCCGCCTACCTCACGCTGTCGGCGCTGCTGGTGTTCGTGTTCGGCAACACCCGGAACGCCACCGCGCTGATGGTGATGGGCCCCTTCCTGGGCTTCTTCGGCTCCGGCTATTACAGCGCCTTCGGCGCGTTCATCTCCGAACTGTTCCCGACCCGGGCGCGCGGTTCGGCGGTGGGCTTCTGCTACAACACCGGACGCATGGTCAGCGCCCTGGCCCCCACGGTGATCGGCTTCTTCGCCATGCGGTTCGGCGTCGGCGCCGCCCTCACCTTCACCGCCATCGCCTTCATCCTGGCCGCAGCCTCCATCTTCCTGCTGCCCGAAACCGCCGGGATGGAACTGACCTGACATGGCCGAGCCCCTCCTCTCCATGGAACCGCTGGGCGACCAGGCCCTGCTGGCCGTCCTGGGCGAGCGCATCGACCCGGCGGTGAACGACCAGGTGCATCAGCTGGCGGCCGTGATCCGCGCCGCCGGCCTGCCCGGGCTGACCGACCTGGTCCCGGCCTACGCGACGCTGGCCGTGCATTACCAGCCCGCCATCTGGCGCTACGCGGCGCTGCGCGGCGAGCTGGAGCGGCTTTGGCGCACGGCCAGGACGGCGGAGCTGCCGGCGCCGCGCCAAGTGGAGCTGCCGGTCTGCTACGGCGGCGCCTTCGGCCCGGACCTGGCCGAGGTGGCCAGCCGTTGCGGCCGGTCCGAGGCCGAGGTCGTGCGGCGCCACACGGAGGCCGTCTACCGGGTCTACATGCTCGGCTTCGCCCCCGGCTTCGCCTACCTGGGCGGCCTGGACCCGGCCATCGCCGCGCCCCGGCGCGAGACGCCGCGGCTCAAGGTGCCGGCCGGTTCGGTGGGCATCGCCGGAATGCAGACCGGCATCTACCCGCTGGAAACCCCCGGCGGCTGGCAGATCATCGGCCGCTCGCCGCGGCGCCTGTTCCGGCCCGGCCAGGACGACCCCTGCCTGCTCAGGCCCGGGGACCGGCTGCGCTTCAGGCCGATCGACCCCGAGGCCTACCAGCGCGAGGAGGCGCAATCATGAGCATCCTGGTGGAAACCCCCGGCCTGCTCAGCACCATCCAGGACCTGGGCCGGCGCGGCTTCCAGCACCTGGGCGTGGGCCCCGGCGGGGTCATGGATCCGGTCTCGCACCGCCTGGCCAACCTGCTGGCGGGCAACCCCGAAACGGCCGCCACCCTGGAGATCACCCTGGCCGGCCCCGATCTGCTGTTCGAGACCGACGCCCTGATCGCCCTGGCCGGCGCCGACCTCGAACCGGCCATCGAAGAGCAGCCGGTGCGCCTGTGGCGGCCGACGCTGGTGCGGGCCGGAGCCCGGCTGGCGTTCGGCGCCCCGCGCCAGGGCTGCCGCTGCTACCTGGCCCTGGCCGGCGGGTTCCGCCTGCCGACGGTGATGGGCAGCGCCAGCACCGCGCTCTCCGCCGGTTTCGGCGGCTTCCAGGGCCGGGCCCTGCGGCGCGGCGACCGGCTGGATGGCGCGCCCGCCCCGCGGAAGATCTACCCGTCCCTGTGGCAGCGCTTCGACCGGGGGCTCCAGCCGTTCCTGGCCCTGGACTGGTTCCCGGCCTGGTACCGGGAGCTGGATTTCCTCCGGCCCGCCGGCCTGCGCCTGATCCCGGGCCCGCAGTGGCCGGAATTGACGGCCGAAGCGCGGCGCGCCCTGCTGGAGGACAGCTTCGAGGTGGGCCCCAATTCGGACCGCATGGGCCTCCGCCTGCGCGGCCCCAGACTGGCGCTGGAACGGCCCATGGAGATGATCTCCGCGCCGGTGGCCACCGGCACCCTCCAGCTGCCCCCGGACGGCTCGCCCATCCTGCTCATGGCCGACCGGCAGACCACCGGCGGCTACCCGCGGCTGGGCGAGCTGGCCTCGGTGGACCTGGCCAAGGCCGCCCAGCTGCGCGCCGGCGACCCCGTGCGCTTCAGCGCCATCACCCTGGAGCAGGCCCAGGAGCTCCTGCTGGCCCGGGAGGCCCGGTTCGGCGCCCTGGCGCGGGTGCTGGCCGAACGGCAAACTTTCTAGGAGTACGCCAATGACCAAGCACATCGATCTCAACTGCGACATGGGCGAAGGCTACGGCGCCTGGCGCATGGGCCAGGACGAGGCCCTGCTGGAGCTGGTCACCAGCGCCAACATCGCCTG